>JBKAGF010000016.1:0-74046 GCA_046290265.1 Roseovarius sp.
CGCCGATGGTCGCGCTGTCGTTGCTGAGCGTGCCGAGCGTGATCGACTGGATCGGCTGGCTGGTCAGGATCGCGTTGTCGGCGTTGTTCGTCAGCTCGGGCAGCATGAAGGTTTCGCCGGTCGTGGTCTGGATGACCACGGCGGTGAAGGGCTCGGAGGTGCCGTCGGTGAAGGTGACGGTGGCGTTGTAGACCAGGCCGGAATCGATCTGGTAGGTGACGCCGTCGATCACGATGTTCTCGGGCGTCTGGCCGTTGTCGTCGGATTGCAGCGTGCCGTCGCTGTTGCTGTCGAAGGTCTGGGCCGACTGAAGCTGCTGGTAGAGCGGGTCGTCGCTGCTGCCATATGTACCGCTCAGCGCGGCCGCGTTCTCGCTGGCGGTGTTGGTTTCGGTCGGGTCCACGTCCGCCGCGTTGCCGAGGCGGAACACGCTGAAGGTGCTGCCCACGGTGTTGGTGCCGCCGATCGAGCCGGTCTCGCGCGGGTCGCTGTCGCCGTAGATCAGGTCATTGCCCGCGCCGCCGAGGATGGTGTCGTTGCCCGAGCCGCCATAGACGGTGTCGTTGGCCAGCCCGGCGTCGATGCTGTCATTGCCCGCGCCGGCATGGATGAGGTCGGCGTTGAGGCCCGTGCCGGTGCCGTCGCCGCCATCGGCCACGTCGCCCTGGGGGTCGCCGGTATAGCTGCCGTCGATGGTGTCGTCGCCATCGGTGCCGTCGACGATCTGGTCGGTGTAGTCCTGCGCGCTGAAGGCGATGTCGCCCGCGGCGGCGTTGGGGTTGGAGTCGTAGGCCTGCACCTGGTAGCTGCGGCCGGCCACGAGCGGCACCTCGGAGAGGGTATAGAGGCCGGCCGCCGCGCCGTTCTCGACATCGAATTGGATGACCTGGAAGGTCTGCCCGGTGACGGTGTCGCGCAGGGTCCAGACGAGTTCGGCGTCGACGGTGGTGTTCACCGAGGTGTTGTTGCCGAGCGTGACGGTCGCGGTCGCGGTCTCGCCGCCGGCGCTGTCGTCGTCAAGGGTGTATTCCTGGATGCCGGTTTCGTTGTCGGTGATGGTGGCGCGGCCCGCGGCGGTGCCGGGCCCGCCCCAGGTAAAGGTGCTGCCCGTGCCCGTGGGGATGTTTCCCGACGGGTTGAAATTGTAGAAATTGACCGTGTACGTGGCCATGACGTCCTGCCTCTTTGCCTGGTGGATCCGAGGTCTTTGGCCGCGTGATCCGGGGCGCGTCGCCCCTGCTGTTGCGCCCGCTGTTTCCAAAACGGGTACACAGGGTCCATGGCCGGAAGACGGGAAGTTTCAGGCGAATTTTAGGTGAATTGAGGCAATTTGCGGGCGTGGCCTTCGGGCGTCAGAGATCCAGCTCGGCCCGCTTCTTCTTGGTCAGGCCCGCCACGACCATGTCGTAGGAGGCCTTGATGTGGTCCCTCAGGCTGTCGTCGGAGAGGCCCGGGTCGGCGTGCACCTGGAGCCATTTCATGCCGCGCGAGGCAAGATAGGGGGCCGGGCGGATGCCGGGCTGGTCCCGGAGCACGTCAAAGGCGATGTCGGAGGCCTTGAACGTGTAGGCGTCGTGCCCGTCGTTCCAGCCGGCGATGGCAAAGACCTTGCCGCCGACCTTCCAGACATCCGCATTGCCCCATTGCACCACGTGGCTGGTGGCGGGCAGCGCCGCGCAAAAGGCCATGAATGCGTCGCGGGGCAGCATCAGACCTGTCCGCCGGCGATCTCTATGGTCTGGCCGTTCACGCTTTCCGAGCCCGGACCGCAGAGCCAGGTGACGGCGGCGGCGACCTCTTCGGGGGCGATCAGGCGCTTGTGGCGGTTGGCGTCCACCATCATCGCGCGGGCGGTGTCGGCGTCGACCCCGGCGCGTTCGGTGATGGATGCGATGTTACGGGTGACGATGTCGGTATCGACATAGCCCGGGCAGACGGCGTTGAAGGTGAAGGGGCTGCCCATGTAATCCTCGGAGAGCGCCCGGATGAGGCCGATCAGCCCGTGCTTGGACGCGGAATAGGCGGCGGCGCCCTTGAGGCCCCTGAGCCCCGCGATGGAGGAGATCGCCACGACGCGGCCCCAGTCGGTGGTCTTCATCGACGCGAGCGCGCTTCGGATCGTCCAGAAGGCGCCGTCGAGATTGGTGGACATGGTGCGGTGCCAGAAATCCGTATCGGTCTTTGCCAGGCTGCGGCCCTCGGCGATGCCGGCATTGGGCACGCAGACCTGGACCGGGCCGCGGGCGGCCACGGCGGCGGCGATGCCCTCGACCACGCTGGCCTCGTCGCGCACGTCCATGACCTGGGGGTGCAGGCCGTGGGCGGCGGCCTGCTGCAGGACCTCGGGGCGCCGGCCGGTGATCGTGACCTCGGCCCCGGCCCCGTGCAGGGCGCGGGCGATGGCCAGCCCGATACCGGTGCCGCCGCCGGTGACGATCGCGTGTTTTCCTGTCAGCGTCATGGGCCGACTGTGCCGCAGGGCGACGGGCTTGCCAAGGGGCGGAATGGCGGGACGGAATGGCGGGGAGAGGGGTTGGCAAGATCAACTGGTATACCCTATACCAGATTCGAGGCGGCGGGCATGTGCGGAGGAGGGCGAGGCCGGAATGCAGGAAACGAGTCACGGGTGCGGGTCGCGCCGCGAGGCGGGAAAAACCTCCGGGCATTGTCCCACCGGGCCGTTTGCGACGAAAGTTTCGAATGAATTTTGCGCAAACCTGCCATAAGACAGGTCGTCGGGTTTGACACCCTGCGACAATCGCTTCATTCCAAGTCGAGGAAAATTGTGGGATAAGCCGCGACCGACCAATATGCTGCGCAAAGCGACATGGGCTCGCGGGCCGCGACACGAGACCGTCAGAAACGGGGGGAGTTAAAGTTGAAGATCGGAACACCAAAAGAGGTGATGGAAGGCGAGGCGCGTGTGGCGATGACGCCGGATTCTGCGCTGCAGCTTCAGAAGCTGGGCCATGAATGTGCGATCGAGTCCGGCGCGGGAGAGGCCGCGGGGTTCTCCGATGCCGATTACAAGGCGGCGGGCGTGGAGATCATCAAGTCGGCGGCGGCGCTTTGGAAGGCGAGCGACATCGTCGTCAAGGTGCGCGTGCCGACGGATACGGAGGTCAAGCGCCTGACCAAGGGCCAGACGCTTATTTCCTTCTTCAACCCGGGCGGCAACGAGGCGCAGATGAAGATCGCGGCCGAGAAGGGCGCGACGGTCATCGCGATGGAATCGGTTCCGCGGATTTCCCGCGCGCAGAAGATGGACGCGCTGTCGTCGATGGCCAATATCGCCGGCTATCGCGCGGTGATCGAGGCGGGCAACAATTTCGGCCGTTTCTTCACCGGCCAGGTCACGGCGGCGGGCAAGGTGCCCCCGGCCAAGGTCCTGGTGGTGGGCGCGGGCGTTGCGGGGCTTGCCGCGATCGGCACCTCGACCAGCCTGGGGGCGATCACCTATGCGTTCGACGTGCGGCCCGAAGTGGCCGAGCAGATCGAATCGATGGGGGCGGAGTTCGTGTTCCTGGATTTCGAGGAGGAGCAGACGGACGGGTCGTCGACCGGCGGCTATGCCGCGCCGTCCTCGCCTGAGTTCCAGGAAAAGCAGCTTGAGAAGTTCCGCGAGATGGCGCCCGACATGGACATCGTCATCACCACGGCCCTGATCCCGAACCGGCCCGCGCCGGTCCTGTGGACCAAGGACATGGTCGAGATGATGAAGCCGGGCTCGGTGATCGTGGACCTGGCCGCCGAGCGGGGCGGCAACTGCGAGCTGACCGTCAAGGACGAGAAGATCGTCACCGACAACAAGGTGACGATCGTGGGCTATACCGACTTTCCCAGCCGGATGGCGACGCAATCCTCGACGCTTTATGCCACCAACATCCGTCACATGATGACCGACCTGACGCCCGAGAAGGACGGCAAGGTCGACCACAACATGGAAGACGACGTGATCCGGGGCGCGACGGTGACCCATGGCGGCGAGATCACCTATCCGCCGCCGCCGCCCAAGGTGGCCGCCATCGCGGCGGCGCCGAAGAAGGAGAAGCCCAGGGAGCTGACGCCGGAAGAGAAGCGGGCGCAGGAGGTGGCGGCCTTCAAGAAGCAGACGCAGCAGCAGGTCGGCCTGCTGGCCGCGGGGGCGTTTCTTCTGCTGCTGGTCGGCACCGTGGCGCCGGCGAGTTTCATGCAGCATTTCATCGTCTTCGTGCTGTCCGTGTTCATCGGCTTCCAGGTGATCTGGGGGGTGGCGCACAGCCTGCACACGCCGCTGATGGCGGTGACGAACGCGATCTCGTCGATCATCATCCTGGGCGCCCTGATGCAGATCGGGTCGTCGTCCTTCCTCATCACGCTGCTGGCCGGTCTTGGCATCTTCATGGCGGCGATCAACATTTTCGGCGGCTTCCTGGTGACACGGCGCATGCTCGCCATGTTCCAGAAGTCGTAAGGGGGGCAAGGGACAATGGATTTCGGATTTACCATTGCGGCCTACGCGGTCGCGGCAGTTCTCTTCATCCTCAGCCTGGGCGGTCTGTCGGGGCAGGAAAGCGCCAAGCGCGCGGTGTGGTACGGCATCGCCGGCATGGCGATCGCGGTTCTGGCGACGCTGATCGGCCCCGGTGCGGGGCTGTGGCTGGTGTCGCTGATCATGATCGCGGGCGGCGCGCTGGTGGGCTATCAGCTGGCCACGCGCGTGCAGATGACGCAGATGCCCGAGCTGGTGGCGATCATGCACAGCCTCGTGGGCCTGGCGGCGGTGTTCGTGGGCTTCAACGCGGATATCGAGCTGGGCCGCGTGGCGGCGGAGTTCGTGAATGCGGGCCTGCCCTATCCGCGCCCCGAGGAGGTGACGGCGGAAGGCGCGGCATTCGCCAAGCAGTTCAGCGGGTTCGCCGCCATCGTCGCCAAGAAGACGGCGGTCGAGGTGTCGATCCTGAAGGTCGAGCTGGTGCTGGGCATCTGGATCGGCGCGGTGACCTTCACCGGGTCGGTGATCGCCTATGGCAAGCTGGCGGGCAAGGTCGATTCCGCGGCCAGGAAGCTGCCGGGCGGGCATATCCTGAACGCCGCGGCGGCGGGCCTGTCGCTGGTGCTGGCGATCATGTATCTGGGCGGCTCGGGCAGCTGGACGCTGGTCGTTCTGACGCTGCTGGCGCTCTTCATCGGGTATCACCTGATCATGGGGATCGGCGGGGCGGACATGCCCGTGGTGGTCTCGATGCTGAACAGCTATTCCGGCTGGGCGGCGGCGGCGATCGGCTTCAGCCTGGGCAACGACCTTCTGATCGTTGTGGGCGCGCTGGTGGGCTCGTCGGGTGCGATCCTGAGCTACATCATGTGCAAGGCGATGAACCGGTCCTTCGTCAGCGTGATCCTGGGCGGCTTCGGCGGGTCCAGCGGTCCGGCGGCGGAAGTCGAGGGCGAACAGGTGCCGATCGACGCCGACGGCGTGGCCAATGCGCTGAACGAGGCCGACAGCGTGATCATCGTGCCGGGATACGGCATGGCGGTGGCGCAGGCGCAGCAGGCGGTCAGCGAGCTGACCAACAAGCTGCGGGCGCAGGGCAAGGAGGTGCGGTTCGCCATCCACCCCGTGGCGGGGCGTCTGCCGGGGCACATGAACGTGCTTCTGGCCGAGGCCAGGGTGCCCTATGACATCGTGCTGGAGATGGACGAGATCAACGAGGATTTCCCCGACACCGACGTGGTGATCGTGATCGGCTCGAACGACATCGTGAACCCGGCGGCACAGGACGACCCCAACAGCCCCATCGCCGGGATGCCGGTGCTGGAGGTGTGGAAGGCCAAGAACGTGTTCGTGTCGAAACGCGGCCAGGGCACGGGCTATTCGGGGATCGAGAACCCGCTCTTCTACAAGGACAACACGCGCATGTTCTATGGCGACGCAAAGGACAGCGTGACCGCGCTGTTGAGCCGCATTGTATGAGCCAAAAGGGTAATGACCTGCAAGGAGTGGTCAAGCTTTAGGCAGGTGTCGACCTTGAGGCACAGGGAGTGAAGAGGGTTCAAAATTTGTATTGACAAATAAATCAATACAATAAAGCCTGTATCCGAATGCCGCAGCACGATCGGGAAGATCCGCGTGATCGCGGCTGACAATTCCGGTGCCGGACATCGATTAACTCATCACCATCCCTGGACCGGCCGCAGTGTACAATGCCGGTCGCAAGACAAAACTGGAGGGGTAAAGGACCCATGGCAGAACGCTCATTCGCAAAGGAAGCCGAAACACTGCGCATGGGCGCGGGTGACGTGCTGGATACGGAAGGGATACTTGCCGTGGTCAAGGGGCTGCTGCAATCCGGCGTCAGCTATATTGGCGGCTACCAGGGCGCGCCGGTATCGCACGGTATCGACGTTCTGAAGGATGCGGACGCAATCCTGGAAGAACTTGGCGTTCAGGTGGAATTCAGCGGCAACGAGGCGATCGCCGCGGCAATGCTGGGTGCCTCGATCAATTACCCGGTGCGCGGCGCGGTTCTTTTCAAGTCGACCGTCGGTACCAACGTGGCCTCGGACGCCATTTCGAACCTGTGCTCTGCCGGGGTCAAGGGCGGTGCCATGATGATACTGGGGGAGGATTACGGTGACGGCTCGGCCATCATACAGGAACGCACCTATGCCTTCGCGATGAAATCGCAGGCCTGGCTGCTGGACCCACGGCCGGAGCTGACCTGTATCGTCGACACGATCGAGCGGGGGTTCGAGCTGTCCGAGGCCAGCCGTACCCCTGTCATGCTGCAATTGCGTATCCGCGCCTGCCATGTCACCGGAAAGTTCGAGACCCGGAACAACAAGCCCGCAAGCACCATGGCCGGCCGGGAGAAGCTGGACCCGATCTTTGACTTCACCAACGTATGCCTTCCGCCGGCCGTTTACCGGCAGGAAGAAGACAAGATGCGCAACAGGCTGCCCGCGGCGAAGGAGTTCATCGTCGAGAACCGGTTGAACGAGATTTTCGAGGGCGATCAGGACAAGATCGGCATCATCACCCTTGGAGGTCACTACAACGGTGTGATGCGGGCCCTTCAGCTGCAGGGGCTGGCCGGGCTGGATGGGCAGTCCCGCGTGCCGATTTACTGCCTGAACGTGGCTTATCCGCTTTGCGAAAAGGAGGTGCAGGAATTCTGCGTGGGCAAGTCCGCCGTGCTGGTGGTGGAAGAAGGCCAGCCGGCTTATCTGGAAGATGCGATCGGGGGAATTCTGCGCCGGGCGGACATGCAGACGACTGTAGTCGGCAAAACGGTGTTCCCGGACTCCGGCGAGTATCGTGGCGATGTCCTGCTGAATGCGATCACACAGTTCATCGAAGGCAGTTGCCCGGCGATACTCGAGATTGCCCCGGTGACCAATCCCAGCCGGGAGGTGAAGGACCTGAAGGCCCGGGCCGCGGACCTGCTTGGCCGCTCGGTGCCGACACGTTTGCCGACCTTCTGCACCGGGTGCCCGGAGCGGCCCGTGATGACGGCGCTGAAGCTGACCGAGCGGGAGGTGGGCAAGTTCCACGTTTCATCGGATATCGGCTGTCATACCATGTCGACACTCAAGCCGTTCAATATGGGCAGCACGGTGCTGGGGTACGGTCTTGGACTTGCCGCCAGTTCTGCGGTGGGGCCGATCATGGACAAGCCCGTCGTTACGCTGATGGGTGACGGAGGGTTCTGGCACAGCGGGCTGTCGAACGGCGTGGTCAACCATGTCGCCAACGGCAACGACGGCGTTCTGGTCATTCTCAAGAACGGCTACAGCGCCGCGACCGGACACCAGACCCTGCCATCTACGACCAGCGAACAAAGTCCGGGCGGACCCGGCATGGACATCGCCAAGACATTGCGTGCTTTCAACGTGGAATGGGTTAAGACACTTCGTTCGTACGACGTGCATTCCATGGTGGGCGCGTTGAAATCGGCGCTGACGACACGGAAGAAGGGCTTGAAGGTGATCATTGCCGATGGCGAATGCCAGTTGGCCCGTCAGCGCCGGATCAAACCGGAGCGGCGCGAGCGTCTCAAGGCCGGCAAGCGCGTCGTTGAGGCACGTTTCGACGTGGACGAGAATGTCTGCACGGGCGACCATTCCTGTATCCGGCTGTCGGGCTGTCCATCGCTGTCGATCAAGCAGTCCTCCGATCCGCTCAAGCGGGATCCGGTTGCGACGGTTCTGAACACCTGCGTGGGCTGCGGGCATTGCGGCGAGGTCGCGCATGAGGCCATTCTCTGCCCGTCCTTCTACAAAACAGAGACCGTATACAATGCAGGGTGGTTCGAGCGGACGCGTTTCAAAGTCAACCGCTGGATGATTTCCCGCCTGCAAGGCCGGGCTTGACGCATGAACACATTCAACATGCCCTCAGATATCCCTGCACCCGTGGCGCGCAGTTCGGATGTGGTCCAGCCGATCCGCATGAGCATCGCCGCACTGGGCGGCGAGGGCGGGGGCGTCCTGACATCCTGGATCGTATCGGTGGCACAGTCGCAGGGCTGGCCGGTTCAGAGCAGTTCAGTGCCGGGTGTGGCACAGCGCACCGGGGCGACGACCTATTACGTCGAGATCGTGCCGCAAAAATGGGACTCGCCGCGAAGGCCCGTACTGGCGCTGACACCTACACCGGGTTTTGTCGACGTCGTTGTCGCCACAGAGCTTCTGGAAGCCGCCCGCTCCATCGAGCAGGGAATGGTGTCACCCGATCGGACGACATTGATCGCCTCGCCGTACCGGTCCTTTACCATCGAGGAGAAATCCGACATGGGCGACGGCCGGATTGACCCCGAACGTATTCTGAGGGCGATTGAAGAGCTGCCGCGCCGATCGATCCCCGTCGACTTTGCCCGCCTTGCGGAAGAATCGAACGCGATTTCCAGCAGCGTGGTGCTCGGCGCCATTGCCGGGGCTGGCGTCCTGCCCGTGCCTCGGGCGGAGTTCGAGGCCGCCTTGCGTGCCAGCGGAATTGCCGTCGATGCCAATCTGCGCGGGTTCGCGGCAGGATATGATGCCGTCACAGGCGCGGGCACCGACCTGCCTGCCGATATGCCCCCCGCGGCCAAAACAATGCCGGTTCCCGATGCGGTGCAGGATTTTCCAGCAGAAGTTCAGGCTGTCGTCGCACACGCGCTGCCCAGGCTGAAAGTCTATCAAGGCAAACGCTATGCCGCACGGTACCTGGCGATGCTGCGCCGCGTGCTTGCGGCCGAGAAGGAAACAGGGACATCCGCGCAAGGGTTTGGCGTGACGCGAGAAACAGCTCGCTACCTCGCATTGATGATGTGTTACGAAGACATAATCCGTGTCGCTGCGCTGAAAACCGGGCGGGCCCGCTGGACGTCGCTCTACGAAGGTGCGCCGCTTGGCAAGGGAGACGTCCTGAGGGTCACCGAGTTCCTCAAGCCGGGCGTGGAGGAGGTAGCTTCGATGCTGCCGCCATGGTTCGGTCGCCGGCTGGTTGGCTGGGCCAAGCGGCGCGGCAAGCTAGATGCCTACAATGTCGGAATGGGGGTACGAACGACCTCGGTATTCGGGTTCCTGCTATTGCGTGGCCTTGCGTCGATGCGGTTCTATCGCCCCTTCACTTATCGTTACGCTCTGGAACGCGTCGCGATCGGCGAATGGATCGATCTTGTGGTCGATGCGACCCGCATCGACGCGGCGTTCGGCGCCGAGGTGTGCGAATGCGCGCGTATACGCAAGGGCTATGGATCCACGCATCGCAGGGGTACCGAAAACTTCGAGGCGCTTATGGACCGTGTCGTCGCGCCGGCCGTGGCCGAGGGGCGCTCGGAAGCCGGAACCCTGCGCAACCTGCGGGCGCTGGCACTTTCGGACCCGGAAGGCGAAGCAATGATGAAAGCCCTTGAAGCACAGTTTCCCGGAACGCGTGCCGGCAGCAGGCCCGGCTGACTGGGGCAACGCATCCAAACGAGGCAGAACGCACAGCCCTCCCACGGGGCTGTGTCTTCGTTTGCTGTGCAGAACCTTCGTGACCGACGTTCAGAAGAGAACGTGGGGGAGCCATGTCGCCAATGCGGGGAACGTCCACAGAAGCGACAGCCCGACAAGTTGCATCAGAACGAATGGGATGATCCCGCGATAGATATCTATCGTGCGGACTTCGGGTGGCGCCACGCTGCGCAGGTAGAACAGCGAGAATCCGAAGGGAGGGGTCAGAAAGCTGGTTTGAAGGTTGACCGCGATCATCACTCCGAACCAGATCGGCGAAATGTCGAACATCAACATGATCGGTGCCACGATGGGCAGGACAAGGAACATGATCTCGATGAAGTCGAGAACGAACCCCAGTACGAATATCACCAGCATAACGAACAACATCGCGGACACCATGCCGCCCGGCATGTTGTGCAAGAAATTCTCTACCAGGAGGTCGCCCTCGAACATCCGGAATACCAGCGAAAAGAGCGATGCGCCAATCAGGATGAGGAAAATCATGGAGGAGATGATTAGCGTGGAGTACATCGCAGATTTCAGGACTTCGAGGCTGAGTTTGCGCTGAACACCGGCGAGGAGGACCGAGCCGATCGCACCTATCGCTGCGGCTTCGGTTGCCGTGGCGAGGCCAAGAACGATAGAGCCCAGTACGGCGCCGATCAGCAACAAAGGCGCGATCAGCGACTTTATCACCTGCGCGCCCAGCGGCGCGTCGCCGGGCACAGCTTCCAGTGCAGGGCACTTGTGACCACGAAACAGCGCCATCAACAGCACCCAAGAGATGTAGAGGCCCATCAGCATCAGACCGGGGAAGAATGCCCCTGCGAACAGCTCCACCACGGATACGGGTTCTGGCGCGAAATTGCCCAGGGCCCTTTGCGCCTGGGCATTGGCACCCTGCAGAATATCCGCAAGAAGGATAAGCACGGTGGATGGCGGAATGATCTGGCCCAGCGTGCCGGACGAACAGATGACGCCACAAGCCAGACGGCTGTCGTACCCGGCGCGCAGCATGGCCGGCAGGCTGAGCAGACCCATGGTTACCACGGTCGCACCTACCACGCCCGTCGAGGCCGCCAAGAGCGCGCCGACGAAGATGACCGACACGCCCAACCCGCCCCGGACTCGTCCGAAAAGAGCGCCGAGAGACAGCAACAGGTTTTCCGCGATGCGGGAGCGCTCAAGCACGACACCCATGAAAACGAAGAGCGGAATTGCCACAAACACCAGGTTCGTCATGATTCCGAAGATGCGCGAGGGAACGCTGTTGAGCAGGCCAAGGTCGATGAGATCGAACAACCATCCAAGGCCCGCGAAAGCGATTGCAACGCCGGACAGGGTAAAGGCAACGGGATATCCCAGAAGCAGAATGCCGATAACGGCCGGGAACATCATGAGTCCGATCAATTCCGGGGCGGACATCATCGGCAAAGTCCTTCACTGTCATGGCCGGTCAAGACGAAATAGGATCTGATTGCCTTTGAAACGCCCTGGGCGGCCAGCGGCAGACAGAATAGAAGCAGGACTGATTTCAACACGAAGACGCCGGGCAATCCCCCGACGTCCAAGGTGCCCTCGAACCTTGCCCAGCTGTCCGACACGTAAGGTGCGGAAAGCACTGCGATCACCGCCAGCGATGGCGCGAGCAGGAAGATCGAGCCCAGAATATCGACCCAGGCTCTGTATTTGCGGCTGCGCGCGCCGTAGATGAAATCGACCCTTACATGCTTGTCGTGCAACAGCGTGGGTGCCGCGCCAAGCATGAAAACGATCGCGTTCGACCAGATATAGATATCCTGCATCCATACCCAACCTACGCCCAGAATGTACCTCAACAAGGCGACGGCGGCACAGACGACGACCATGACACCGACAAGCCAGGAAACGACATTTCCCAACCTGTCGGTAAAACGGTCTATTCCATCCGCTATGCGACGGAGCTTTTGCATTGTCGGCGATCAATCAAGGTCTATTCGGCCGCCAATTGCGCATATTGGAAGTCCAGGGCGCGTGCATCCAGAACAGCACGGGTGCTGATATCCGTCTGTTTGAGCGCGGTGGTGCGGAACTTGAGGATGCTGTCCAGGATCTCGCGGCTCAGCGGATCGCCCGAGGCCTTATCGTTCAGCAAAGTGCCTGCCGCCTTGCCCAGTTCGATCAGGGTCTCATCGCTGAACCGTTTTAGCTTCACGCCGTTATCCTCGACAAGCACGCGCAGGGCCTCGGGATTGTTGGCGGTAAGCTGGTCCAGCACATAGGAATTGGCCATGCTGGCCCCTGCCGCGACGATCTCCTGTAGATCTTCGGGAAGCGCATTCCATTCGTCCTGGTTCACAAAAAGATCGTTGATCCCCGAAGGTTCCTGCCAGCCGGGATAGTAGTAGTATTCGGCCACCTTGTGGAACCCGAAGGCCAGGTCGAGATACGGGCCGATCCACTCGACCGCGTCAATGGCGCCCGATTGCATGGACGGCAAGAGCTCTCCGCCGGGCAGGTTGACGATCGTGGTGCCGAGTGCGCTGAGCGTTTCGCCGCCCAGACCGGGCATGCGCATCTTGATGCCCGCAAGATCCGTGGCGGAGTTGATCTCCTTGTTGAACCAGCCGCCCATCTGCGGGCCGCTGTTGCCGGCAACGAAGAATTTCACGTTTAGCTCGTAATATGCCTTTTGCGCCAGTTCCAGTCCTCCGGAGGCGAACCAGGCGTTCTGTTCCTGCGCGGTCATACCGAAGGGCAGGCCGGTAATGAACTGCAGTGCAGGCACCTTGCCTTTCCAGAAATAGGAGGTACCAAAACCGGCCTGAGCGGTGCCGCCGCGCACGGCATCCATCGTTTCGAACGCGGGAACCACTTCGCCCGCTCCGAAGACATCGACGACCAGGCGCCCGCCGGATGCCCTGGTTACGAATTCGGCAAATCGTTCGGGAGCTGTGCCGTAGATCGGATAGCCCTTTGGATAAGCATGCAAAAGCCGCCATTTTCGCACGTCTTGTGCAATTGCCGGCGATGCAATTGTCGTGACCCCAGCCACTGAAAGGCCCACATTCCTGATGAACTGACGGCGCTTCATAGTGTTTTCTCCCATGTTCGAAATGGCCTTTACCACGGCGTGGGGCCATTCTGTTTTATTGTTCGATAGCCTTCACATTCTACGGGATTTAAAAGTTATAATCAATATGTATGGATCAGGATGACTGATCTTTTGCCGGAATTGGCCGGATGTGAGACAAAATTAATCGCTTGCTCTGCCCCCCGGAAAACTGGACCGCTTGCAGCTGGAGTTTCCGGCTTATCTTTGCTGGCCGGAAGAGGAGCGCAGACGCATGAAGGCGTCGAAGTTCAGGGAAGCGCGAAAGGCGTTCATCCTGAATATCTGCCAGCGCCGACTGGCTTCAAACGCCACTCATTGCCTGTGAGACCGAGACGACGGGTTGCAGCACCTTGGCGACGAAGGTCTCCTCGTCATTGCCTGCCAGGGGGACATGGGCAGATATCCCGGCGCGGGCGGTTTTTCCCTGCATCACAGGGCAGGCGAGGGTCATCAGGCCAGGAGAGGTTTCCTGTTGGACGAGCGCGTAGCCCCGCGTGCGGCACAGGTCGATCTCGGCCAGAATCTCCTGCGGATCGGTGAGCGAGAATGGTGTCAGCGCCGGTATGTCGATCCGAAAGAGGTAACTTTCCACGGTATGACGTGGCTGTTGTGCCAAGACACAGCGACCGGCGGCGGACAGGCATAGCGGGATCTTTTTGCCCGGCAGCGTGTTTTCGAAATTGCCCGCATAGGCTGGAAGACGGTGAACGTAGATCATGGAATTCTGAAGCGGGATCGACATTGAAATGCTGACGCCCAGAGTTTCCCTGAGGTGAACGAGGTGCGGCCATGCACGTTCGGCAAACTGGTTGCGGGAGAGATAGCTGAACAAAAGGTCGACGGTCTTGACCGTCAGGCGGTAGCGCTTGGAACTCGGCTCCTTGTCAAGATAGCCGGCGTCCACGAGTGTGGACGTCAGTCGTTGCAGCGTGGGTACCGTAAGATCGGTCTTGCGCGACAGCTCGGTCAGGGACATTGCACCGTATTGCGCCGACAGGGCTTCCAGCACCGACAGCCCGCGTTCCACCGAGGTGAGGAACCTCGGATCCTGCTTTTCTTCGTCCCTGTGTATTGCGTCCAGAACTTCGATACTATTCATGACAGGTTGCAGGCTCCGATTGCACGTGTTGCCTGCATGACCGCCTCACCCAACCTATGCCTGTCCTCGAAGGCATCGAACACAGCCACAGGCCCGCTGAGGATTACGGCTCCGTGCACTTGGCCATTTGCGCCAACAACCGCCGAACTGACTGAGGCGACGCCGGGCAGGACCTCCTCTCGCTGATAAGCGTATCCGTCGATCTGCGCTTGATGGATGGCTTGCGAGATCGAGGCCGAATCGACGAGCGTATGGGGGGTGATCTTTCTCCATTCTGAAGCCGCGATAATTCTGCCTCGTTCATCAGTGGGTAGCGCGGCCAGAATCGCACGGCCGGAACTTGCACTGATTGCGGGCCAGCGCTTTCCAATGGGTGACAAGGTGAGGCGTTCTTCCTGCGAGGGTATGCGCGACAGGTAGATGACGTCGGTGCCTTCCAGAACGGAAAGGTGAGCGCGGAGGCCAACCTTTTCGGAAAGGTCCAGCAAGAAAGGTGTCGCGGCCTCCAACAACCTGTTGTTCTGAAGAAAGCCATAGGCCGGACACAGGCAGGAGCGCCCCGGCACGTAGCGGACAGAATCATCATGCCGTTCAAGATAGCCCAGCTTTTCAAGCGTGTAGACACTGCGTTGCGCAGAGCTCTTGGTTTGCCGGGTCTGGTCAGCCATGGCCTGAACCGAAAGCGCGCCGGTGTCGTTCTGGAATGTCTCAAGCACTTGCAGCGCCTTGAGAAGCGCGTTCGACCCCATCGCCCGGTGCTCCGTTTTCTTCAAAAGTTGAACAGCATTAAAGCCGAACGACAGTTTGAGGTCAAAAAATATTATTGACCGAATAGTTTTGAGGGTAGTAAGTTGGCATATGGCATAGAAAATCGCTATGCGATAAAAAGGGAGGAAGTTGTGAAAGATATGTTGAAAACGGCCCTTGTCGGCTTGGCGCTCTTGGCCAGCCCTGCGGCTGCCGACGACTGGCCTAAGAAGGGGATCAACCTGACCGTGGCCTATGGTGCGGGAGGCACCACCGATTCCACCGCGCGGGTTCTTGCGTCGTTGCTGGAGCGGGAACTGGACACATCCGTGACCGTCATCAACAAGCCTGGCGGCGGTGGGTCGGTGGCGGCAGGTCTGGCCTCGGCCCAACGGGCCGACGGATACAACCTGTTCACCTACGTGACCGGCGCGGCGGTGATTTCACCGCACCGCCAGGATCTGCCCTATGATCCGCTGGAAGATTTCACCTTCGTGTCGCAATACGGCGCGTGGAACCTTGGGATCGTGGTGCCGAGTGACGCGCCGTACCAGACCTTCGAAGAGCTTCTGGCCTACGCCAAGGAGAACCCCGGCGAGATCAGCTATTCGATTTCCGGTACGGGAACGCCTCAGCACCTGACGATGGTGCGGCTTGGCAAGGAACTGGATATCAACTGGAAGCCGGTTGCTTTCAAGGGCGGTGCGGCTGCCGTCACGGCGCTGATGGGGGACCACGTGGATATCATGGCTGGCGCCACCGAGTGGCTGCCGCAGGTGAGATCCGGAGAGTTCAAGCTGATCGCGATGCTGACGGGCGAGCCGATGGAGGAATTCCCCGACGTGCCGACGCTGAAGGACCTCGGCTATGACATGGAAGCGCCTTCGATCCTGGGGATCGCCGGGCCCAAGGGCATTCCGGACGACGTGCGCGACCGTCTGGACGACGCCATCGCAAAAGCGGCCGAAAGCGAAGAGCTGAAGGCGATTTTCGACAAGATCGCCATGAAGCTGACCTATCGCGACAGCGAAGCCTTCGAGCAGAATGTCCGAGAGAACTACGAGGTTCAGGGCGAGATCATTCGCGAGGCCGGTCTCGGCAAATGACGTAGCTCATGCCGGCCCGCCGACCGGTTACGGCGGGCCGTTTCTTTGGGAGGAGAGGCATGAAGGACGGTTTGAGTGATACGGTCGCGGGCGCGGCCCTGGTGGGGTTTGCGCTGGTCCTGTGGTTCTACCTGATCCCGACCTTCGTCACCGAGGTCGAGTTCCAGGCCGAGATGTCGCCGCGTTTCTTTCCCCGGTTGGGGGCGATCCTGATCTTCGGCAGCGGGCTGGTGCTGTTCCTGAGATCGCTTCGGACGGTGCGGTCGGCAGTCGCTGACGGCGAGACCGGGAAGCGGGTCGCCAGACCGCTGAGCGCCATGCTGGTCGCCCTTGCGATGTCCGGGTTCATCATCCTGTTCCAGCAGGTGGGCTATGCCGCGGCGGCGCCGTTCCTTCTGGTGGCCATGACCGTGCTCTTCGGGGGGCGTCACCCGGTGGCGGTCGCCGCGGTGGCGATCGTGACGACGGCGGTGCTGTACGCCTTGTTCAACTACGCGCTGAACCTTCCGCTTTCGTAAGGGAAACATCATGTTAGCCGATATCGCATCCGCCCTGGACATGCTGCTGTCCGTCCAGAACATGATCGCCATCTTCGTCGGCGTCGCCTTCGGCGTATTCATGGGCGCGGTTCCGGGGCTGACCGGGACGATGGGCATCGCGCTGATCATCCCGCTGACTTATTCCATCGAGCCGATCACCGCGTTCGCGCTGCTGCTTGGCACCTACAAGGGCGCCCTGTTCAGCGGCTGTATCCCGGCCATCCTGATCAACACACCGGGCACGCCCGCGGCGGCGGCGACGGTGCTGGACGGGTATCCGCTGACCCAGAAGGGGCGCGGCGGCGAGGCCATGGGCATGGCGCTTTGGGCGTCGGTCATCGGCGACACGATCTCGACCATCGCGCTGATATTCGGGGCGGTGTTGCTGGCGCAGCTTTCGACAAAGTTCGGACCGCCGGAATTTGCCACGCTGGTTCTGTTTTCGCTGACCATCGTGGCCGGGGTGTCCGGCACGTCGATGATCAAGGGCATCGCGGCGGCGGCGGTGGGGTTCATTTTCGGCACGGTCGGGCTGGACCCGATGATGGCCACGCCGCGGTTCACCTTCGGCGAGCTGACAATGCTGAACGGGATCTCGCTGATGGCGATGCTGATCGGGCTGTTCGCGGTGTCGGAGCTGTTCATTCAGTCCGAAGCCGCGGCAGGATCCATCAAAAACGTGCTGGTGCCGAAGGCAAAGATCGGCTGGGACAAGATCCGTGAGAACATGAAGACGATCCTGCGCGGCTCGACCATCGGGATCGTGCTGGGGTCGATCCCCGGGCTGGGCGCGACTCCGGCGGCCTTCCTGTCCTATTCCGAGGCGATCCGGGCGTCGAAGACCCCCGAGAAGTTCGGCAAGGGATCGCTGGAAGGCGTGGCGGCGGTGGAATCGGCCAATAACGCCACCGCGGGTGGCGCGCTTATTCCGCTGATGGCGCTGGGCGTGCCCGGTGACGTGGTGACGGCAGTTCTGCTGGGAGCGTTCCTGATCCACGGGCTGGCGCCGGGGCCGCAACTGTTCGCCGAGAACCTCGACCTGGTCTACGCGATATTCATCGCGCTGCTGATCGCCGCGCTGATGCTGCCGGTGATCGGGCTTGCGGCCATCCGCCTGTTTTCCCGGATCGCCATGATCCCGCGATACGTGCTGTACCCGGTGATCGCCATCCTGTGCCTGCTGGGGGTCTATGGCTTCAACTCCAGCCCGACGGACATGTGGGTGATGCTGGGCTTCGGCTTTCTCGGGTACGGGATGCGCAAGCTGGCGTTTCCGCTGGCGCCGATGATGATCGGCTTCGTGCTGGAGCCGATCGGCGAGCAATCGGTGCGGCAGGCGCTGACGATCTCGTCGGGGGACTGGACGATTTTCGCGTCGACGCCGATTTCGATCCTGTTCCTGGTTCTGACGGCGGCCTCGGTGGTCTTTATCGCGCGCCGGTCGATGAAGGACAGGGCGAAGGCCAATGCGTGAGTTTCCGTGTTCGGGTGCAGGCCGGGCCCGGCGCCGCGCCTGCCCTGCCATTTGTGCCTAACCCCCCGTTTTCAGGAAAGAGATGACCATGACCTTCGTTGCAACAACTTCGCCCTCCTTCGCGCGCCGTGGCAGCGTGATACCGGACCGGATGCAGGCCACCGGCTGGCGGTTCGAGCGGTATGACGACATGCGCCTTGCCGATGGCGGCATCGGGCCGGTCCTTGGCGAGGTGGAGTACCTGGTATCGGGCATCCACCCGGTGACCGAGGAGACGCTGGACGCGGCGCCGAATCTTCGCGCGGTGCTGAAGCATGGTGTGGGCGTGGACAATATCGACATCGCGGCCTGTACCGCGCGGGGCATTCCGGTGACGAACGCGCCCGGCGCCAACGCGAACTCGGTCGCGGAACTGGCCATCGGCATGGCGTTGAACCTGTCGCGGCACCTGCAAAGCCAGCACGCCGCCATCGTTGACGGCGGCTGGGAGCGTGTTACGGGGCGCGAGTTGTCGGGCCGGACGCTGGGTATCGTGGGGTTCGGGGATATCGGGCGGCTGACCGCCGAAAAATCGCGGGCGCTGGGCATGAACGTGATCGTCACCGACCTTAATGCCGATACGTTCCGGGACAGGTTTCCGCAGTATGAGTTCACCACGTTGGCGGACGTTCTGGCGCGGGCCGATATCCTGTCGCTGCATGTCTCCGGGGGGCCGTCGAACGCGCAGCTGATCGACAGGGCGGCGATTGCGGCGATGAAGCCGGGCGCGCTGCTGATCAACGCCGCACGCGGCGAGGTGGTGGATGACATCGCGCTGGCCGAGGCGCTGGACAGCGGGCGGCTGGGCGGTGCGGCGATTGACGCCCACGTGGTCGAGCCGCCGGACCTGTCGCGGCCGATCTATGCTGCGAAGAACACGCTTTTCACCCCGCATATCGGTGCGGAGACCGAGGAATCGATCACCCGCGTCGGCGGCTTCGTCATGGACGATATCGAGACGTTTCTTGCCGGCGGGCGCCCCGAGCGCTGCCTGAACCCGGAGGTGTTCGGGGCCTCGGCAAATACCACCGCGGACCGCCGGGCATGACACGGCGCGGCACGGCAGACGGCAGATCAACCGCGCGCGCGGCACGCGGAGAGGCCACGGCGCCGAAGCGCGCCCGGCAGGTGGCACGGACAGACACAATCAAGTTGGGAGATCAGTTTTGAAGATTGTATCGGCAGAGTTATTCAGCGCAACGATCCGCCTTTCGGAGCGTCACAACACAAAGACCGGCTGGCGGCCGATCATCCTGAAGCTGACGACCGACGAGGGTCTGACCGGCATCGGCGAGGTGGGGCTGGCCTATGGCGCGGCGCATCACGGCGGGTTCGGCGCGCTGCGCGATTTCGTCGAAGGCTTCGTCATCGGTGCGGACCCGTTCGACAGGGAGCAGATCTTTGACGCGCTGACGCGGCAGACCTTCTGGGGCGGCGCCTGCGGGCCGGTGGTCAACGGCGCGATGAGCGCGATCGACATCGCCTGCTGGGACATCATGGGCAAGGCACTGGACATGCCGGTCTGGAAGCTGCTGGGCGGGAAGGTCAACGACAACCTGAGAACCTATGCCAGCCAGACGCAGTTCGGCTGGAACGACGGGATGGACCCGTGCGGGTCTGTCGAGGAATACGCGGCGGCGGCGGTGCGCGCGGTCGATGAGGGCTATGACGCGATCAAGGTCGATCCGGTGATGATCGACGAGGAGAAGAAGATCCAGCCGCCGATGACCCTGAAAGGCGCGCTGACCCGCGAGATCGTGGACCGCACCGTGGACCGGATGACCGCCATCCGCGAGGCGATCGGGCCGGATATCGACATTATCCTGGAACTGCACTCGCTGACCTCGATCACCGGGGGGCAGCGGCTGGTGGAGGCGCTGGAGCATCTCGATCTCTTCATGGTCGAGGAGGCGGTGAACTATAACAGTGCGGTTCCCGCCAAGATCCTGAAGCAACGAATGCCGTCGACCCGCATGACCGGGGGCGAGCGGATCTTCACCCGCTGGCAGTTCCGGGACTACCTGGAAAACGGCGCGTTCGACATGGTGCAGCCGGATTTCTGCCTGGTGGGGGGCATCACCGAGGGCAAGAAGGTCTGCGACATGGCGCATATCTACGAGGTCACGGTGCAGGGGCATGTCTGCGGCACGCCGATTTCCACGGCGGCGGCGCTGCATGTGGAGGCCGCGATTCCGAATTTCGAGATCCACGAGCATCACATTTATTCCACGCTGGACGGCAACCGGAACATCTGCTTGCAGGATCTTCAGCCCGAGAAGGGGCGCTTTGCCGTTCCCGACGGACCCGGCCTGGGAGTGGAGTTGAACGAAGAGTTCATGGCCAAGCACTCGAATATCGTCACCCTGTCCTGATAAGGATTTCGCGGGCCGCTGGTTGACCCGGGCCCGCGACACCACACCAAGGAACACAACGATGCCACGACGGATTCCGCATAGCACGCACTGGGGCGCATTCACCTGCTTGGTGGAAGACGGCCGCATCGTCGGCACGGAGCCGTTCAAGGACGACCCGGACCCGTCGTCGATCATCCCGTCGATTGCGGAATGGGCTAGGCCGGACCGGCGTATCCTGCAACCGATGGTGCGCGAGGGCTGGAAACCCAGCGGCGCCCCCGGCACGCGGCCCCGTGACGGGAATGACAGGTTCATCCCGGTCAGTTGGGACGAGGCGCTGTCGCTTGTGGCCGGGGAAATCACCCGGGTCGGTCGGGATCACGGCAACGCCTCGATCTTTGCGGGGTCCTATGGCTGGACAAGCTGCGGACGGTTCCACCATGCGCCGACCCTGCTGAAGCGGATGCTGAACCTTGTTGGGGGCTATACCGGGCATGTCGATACGTATTCGATTGCCGCCGGTCCCGCGATCCTGCGGCATGTGCTGGGCAGCGCCGACGCCTGCACGGGCCGGGCGACGACCATGGACACGCTTGCCGGGCATACCGAGACGCTGGTGGTGTTCGGGGCCCTGGCCCCCCGGACGGCACAGACCGAAGCGGGCGGCATGGCGGTGCACCTGCTGCCGGAGATGCTGAGAAAGCTGCGCAAGGCCGGGGTGCGGGTGGTTCACGTCTCGCCTTGCAAGGACGATCTGCCGGACTGGATGGAGGCCGAATGGTGGCCGATCCGGCCGAACACCGATGCGGCGCTGCTGCTGGGGATGGCGGGCGAGATCCTGCGCGATGGCCGGCATGACCGGGACTTTCTGGATCGGTTTACCAGCGGGGCGGCGCAATTCCTCGACTACCTGGCGGGCAAACCGGACGGCACCCCGAAGACCGCGGACTGGGCCGAGGCGATCACCGGCATTCCCGCGGCGCAGATCCGGGAGCTGTCGCGGACCCTGACCGCGACACGCAGTTTCCTGACGCTGAGCTGGGCCCTGCAGCGGGCGCATCACGGCGAGCATGTCTACTGGTCGGCGCTGGGCCTTGCCGCGCTGATTGGGCAGATCGGCCTGAAGGGCGGCGGTGTCGCCTACGGGTTCGGATCGCTGAACGGGGTCGGCGGGCCGTTCGGCGAGGGTGTGTCGCCGGGGATGTCGCAAGGGCCGAAGCCCATCGACAGTTTCATCCCCGTGGCCCGCATAAGCGACATGTTGTTGTCGCCGGGGGCGGCGTTCACCTACCAGGGCGAGACCCGGAGCTATCCTGACGTGCGGCTGGTCTACTGGGCGGGCGGTAACCCCTATCATCACCACCAGGACCTCAACCGCCTGCAAGAGGCGTGGCAGCGGCCCGAAACCATTATCGTGCAGGACCCGATGATGACGGCTACTGCGCGGCGGGCCGATATCCTGTTGCCCGCCACCACGTCGCTGGAGCGCAACGATATCGCCGGGACCCGGCGTGCCGAACATTACGTCGCGATGCACAAGGTGATCGAGCCGATGGGCGAGGCGAAGTCCGACTACGACATCTTCAGCGACCTGGCACGCCATCTGGGGGTCGAGGCGGAGTTTACCGAAGGCCGGGACGAGATGGACTGGATCCGCCATCTCTATCAGCTAAGCGCGGATTACGTCTCCTCCGCCACGAACACAAGATTGCCCGCCTTCGATGACTTCTGGAGCGAGGGGTGGGCGCAGATCCCGATGACGCGGGGCAACACCTACCTGGCGGCGTTCAGGGACGACCCGGAGGCCAACCCCCTGCCGACGGAAAGCGGGAAGATCGTGCTGGGCAGCAACCGGATCGCGGAGCTGGATATGCCGGGGTTCCCCAGTCACCCGTCCTGGCAGGAGCCGGCAGAGTGGCTGGGAATGGCCGAGGCGGGCGACAGGCTTCACCTGATATCGAGCCAGCCCACGGGCCGCCTGCACAGCCAGTTGGAAACCGGCCCCGCCAGCCGGGAGCAGAAGCGCAAGGGGCGCGAACAGGTGCGGGTGCACCCCGACGACGCGCGGGCGCGGCAGATCGGCGACGGCGATACGGTGCGGCTGTGGAACGCGCGGGGTCAGTGCCTCGCGACGGCGCATCTGACCGAGACCGTGCGCCAGGGCGTCCTGGTCCTGCCGGTGGGGGCCTGGCTGACGCAGGACCGCGACAGCGGGCTTGACCTGTCGGGCAATCCGAATGTGCTGACGCTCGATATCCCGACCTCGGCCTATGGGCAGGGGACGTCGGCGCAGACCTGCATGGTCCGGCTGGAGCCCGTCGCGGCGAACGACCGCGACAGCATCGACATCTATCAGCGAGAGATCGACGCCCTGATCCGCCGGGACGGCGGCTGAGCTTCCCGCAGGCCCGGTGACACGGAGCCATGCGCGGTATCGACACCCACTCAATTCTATATGCGAAAGGACACGACATGACAGACAAACCCATCAGCAGGTTTCCGACCCCGGCGCTGGAGGACATGCCCGAGGATATCCGCGAGACGATCCTCGGCGTGCAGGAAAAGGCGGGGTTCATCCCGAACGTGTTCCTGACGCTGGCGCATCGCCCGGACGAGTTCCGCGCTTTCATGGCCTATCACGACACGCTGATGGAAAAGGACAGCGGGCTGACCAAGGCCGACCGCGAGATGATCATCGTAGCCACCTCCAACGACAATGGATGTCAGTATTGCGTGGTGGCACATGGTGCGATCCTGCGCGTCCGCGCCAAGGATCCGCTGATCGCCGACCAGGTGGCCGTGAATTACCGCAAGGCCGACATCACGCCGCGCCAGAGGGCGATGCTGGATTTCGCCATGAAGGTATCGAAGGACGCACAGGCGATTTGCGATGCGGATTTCGAACACCTGCGCACGCATGGGTTCACCGACGAGGATATTTGGGACATCGCGGGCGTGACGGCATTCTTCGGCCTGTCCAACCGGATGGCGAATTTCACGTCGATGCGCCCGAATGCGGAGTTCTATACCATGGCAAGATAGAGCTTGCCACGTCGCTTATCAGAGGCCTTGCATATGGCAGCGCCAGGCTTCTGAACCAGCCGCGCGGATTAAATCTTCGGTTCTTCGCCGAACGCAGGTCTCTTGACCTGCGTCCTTCGGAGACCACGATTATTAGTTCGCTCTGTTCAGGTTTCGGGCCTCTTCCAACCGTTGGTAAGCCGGTCGAAGCTTGAAGGGTTTTACCAAGCTCAGTCTTCTAAGGCTGAGCCTACGTGGTTACTCCTACAAAGGACCCCAGACGTCTTCGGATCAATGCAACAGTCCGCGTTCCGCGGCCTGCGTTTGGCAATTCCGGCCCAACCCGAACCGGTAACGCTCCTACTGGGATCTCACAGTCAGCGCCTCGGGGAGCCATGTCACAAGGCCCGGTACCAGTGCGAAGAGGATTAGGACCGCAACCTGGATCAGGAAAAAAGGCACCACGCCGCGATAGACCTGCCCGATGCCTATGCCCTCGGGAAGTACACCCTTGAGATAGAACAGCGTATATCCGAACGGCGGCGTGATATAGGCCATCTGCGCCGTGATCATGAACAGGACACCGAACCAGAGCGGATCGAATTCCAGCGCGGTTATGATCGGCAGGAAAACCGGCACGCAGAGCAGGATGATTCCGATCTCGTCCAGAAACAGCCCGAGAAAGATCAGGATCAGCATCATGGCGGCGAGAACCAGCCATCGCGAGGCTTCCAGCGTTTCGACGAAGTTCAACATGGTGTCTGCGCCGCCAGTGGCAACGAAGGTCGAGATGAAGGCGCGCGCGCCGATCGTGATCCAGAGGATCATGGCAGTGACCCTGAGGGTGTCGGTGGCGCTGTCCGATAGCATCGAAAAGGTGAACCGCCGGGCAACGAGCGAGGACAGTGCCGCCCCGAGCACACCCACTGCAGCCGCCTCCGTGGGGGTCGCGATACCAGCGTAGATCGACCCCAGGACACCGACGACCACAAATCCCGGCAGGATCAGGCTCTTCAATTTCAAGAGTTTCTCGCGCAGAGGCACCTCCTGAATGTCTGGCGGTGTCGGCGCAAGTTCAGGATTGATCCAGGTGCGCACGACGATGTAGGCGATGTAACTTCCCGCCAGGATAAGCCCCGGCACGATGCCCGCCGCGAACATCTGCCCGATCGATATCTGCGCCGTTATTGCGTAGACGATCGTGATCACCGAGGGCGGAATCAGGATGCCCAGCGTGCCGCCGGCACAGATTGCCCCCAGTGCAAGCGGCGGATGATACCCGCGCGCCAGCATCGACGGCAGTGCCAGAATGCCCATGGCGGCCACCGCGGCGCCGACGACACCGGTCATCGCCGCCAGGATGGTGCAGATCGCGATGGTGCCCACGGCCAGCCCGCCATTCACACGCGCAAACCAGGTCTCCATCGCGTCATAGAGCGCCTCGATGATCGCAGATTTCTGCAGGATCGAGGCCATGAGAACATAAAGCGGGATTGCCATAAGGCTTTCGGACGTCATCGTCTCGAACGTGTTGAGCACGGCGACGATCAAGGCCGCCGGCCCCCACAGGGCGATCGTCGAAATAAAGGCAATCGCCCCAAGTACAAAGGCGAGTCCCGCACCGCTGAGCATGAAGACGACAAGCGCGGAGAACATGAATGTCAGGATAAGAGAGCTTTCCATCACGCCGCCTTTTCATCGCCAAGCAGGACGATTGCGTCGGCAAGGGCCTGAAGCACCAGCAGCAGCGCCGCGAGCGGCAGGAAAACCTTTGCGGGCCAGATCGGCGGGTTCCACGCGGAATAACTCGTTTCGCCGTAGCTGTAGCTTTGCCATGCGAGCGGCAGGGCAAACCACAGCAGGATCGCACCGAAGGCCGCGGCAAGCACCAGCCCCACGAGTGCCAGCACCTTTGCCGCACGTCCAGTGGCCTTTGCCGACAGCAGATCTACTGCCACATGTCCGCCCGTGTGCAACAGATACGGTCCGCCAAGCAGAAAGAAGGGCCCGAAGATGAGTGTCGCAAGTTCCGGCGCCCACGAGGTGGGCGATGCCATCAGGTACCGTGACAGTACTTCCCACAGCATCAGAAGCACGATCGCGTAGACCAGCCATTTCGACATCGAGAACAGGCCGCGGTTCACGGCGGTAATCGCACGGGAGAGATACAGCATCGCGTACTCCGGACAGGGGCAGGACCGGCCGGACGTATCCGGACCGGTCCATGTTTTCTATGTCAGAGCAGGCGCAGCTCTTCCATAAGCGAGACCTGCGACTCCATCATCCGCTTGGACAGATCGTCACTCGCGGCCTTCTTCCAGCTTTCCACCGCCTTGGCGCGATTGTCCGCAATGTCCTGCGGATCAAGGTCGACGATCTCGACGCCGGCCTCCTGGAACTTGGCGATATACTCTCCGTTCGCAACAATGATGTTCTGGCGCAGGGCACCGGAGATCTCGCGCGCCGCAACGGCAAGCGCGGCGCGTTGCTGATCGTCCAGAGCGTCATAAGCGCGTGTGTTCGCCACATAGGACGTGGCGGTCGAAGGCTGATGGATACCCGGGAGCACCAGGAACTTCGCGACCTCGTGAAGACCCTCTTCGTAATTTGCCTTGATGTCGCCGCGGTCGGCGAGGTCGACCAATCCCTTGTCCAGCGCGGAATATACCTCGGAGGTCGGCAACGGCGAGACCGACACGCCGAAATCCGCCATCACCGCAGAGGCAAGCCCCACGAACCGGCCCTTCTTGCCGTTCAGGTCGGCAATAGAGGTGATCGGAACCCGCGAGTGAATCGGCTCTTCCCCGTAGACCGTAGGCGCGACATAGGTGAGGCCCGCCGATGCATAGCTTTCCCGGGCGAGGTCAAGCCCGTCGCGTTCATAGAACCAGGCTTCGTACTGGTCTGCCTCGGGAAAACCGAATGGGACGGTGGACGAAAAGCCATGCGCCGGGATCTTGCCCGCCGTGTAACCGTCGAACGTCTTCATCATCTCGAATGCGCCGCCCCGGACGGCATCGAATGCCTGGGCGGCGGGCACGATCTGACCGCCCGCGAACGGCGTGATCTCCAGCGATCCGCCGGTCAGTTCGGCAACGCGCGCGCAGAACTTCTCTTCATAGTCCATGGGCGTGGTGCCGCCGCCCCAAAGGGCCTGCATACGCCACTTGGTCGCGCTCTGGGCGCGGACCGAGGTGGCGGAGACGATGGCGGGTGCGGCAATCGCAGCGGCACCCAGACGCAACAAGTGGCGCCTCGTGGAATTGGACATTGTGATCCTCCCTAGATGAAATTCAGGCACCCTCCAGCGCCTGTTTGGCACGGGCGACGCTGATGTCACCCGCGGCGACAATGGCTTTCGCAACCCTGTCGATCTCGGCACCGGTCGCACCGGCGGTTATGGCGATGTTGCGCGCATGAAGCGTCATGTGTCCACGCTGGATACCCTCGGTCGCAAGCGCCCGCAAAGCGGCCATGTTCTGGGCCAGACCGACGGCCGCGGTGACTTCGGCCAGTTCCCGCGCCGAATGCACATCCATCAGTTTCAGGGCGGCCTGCGCCGCGGGATGGGTGCGCGTGGCACCGCCGACAATCCCCAGCGCCATCGGCATCTCCAACGTGCCCACCAAGGCGCCGTCACGGTCGATCTCCCACGCGGTCAACGAGCGATAGCGCCCGGACCGTGCCGCATAGGCATGTGCGCCGGCCTCGATCGCGCGCCAGTCGTTGCCGGTGGCCACCACGACCGGGTCGATGCCGTTCATGATGCCCTTGTTGTGGGTGGCCGCCCTGTAGGGATCGATGATCGCCAGCGTGCAGGCCTCGACGATGCCTTGCGCGACATCCGCGCCGTCCAGCGCACCGGTCGCCAGTGCATCGGTCGGAATGCGAACGCTGGTTGTGACCAGCCGGCGGTCTGCAAGGTTCGACAGGATGCGCAGGCGCACCTTCCCGCCGGCGATTTGCTCGATCCGGGGTGCCAGCATTTCGGCCATCGTGTTGACCGTGTTCGCCCCCATCGCGTCCCGCACGTCGACAAGCAGATGCACCACGATCATCGGGCCGATCGGCGTGTCTTCGAAGACGTGCACCTCGATATCCTTGCAGCCGCCTCCAAGCTCGACAAGAACGGTGTCGCGGGAATTGGCCATCTCGATCAGAGCGTCGCGCTCGGCCAGAACCCGTGCCCGGGCACCATGCGGACCGGTCAGGCCGAGCACCTGCACCTGCGCCCGCATGATCGGCGTGGTGCAGGACGCGGTAAAGCCGCCGCTGGTCCGCGCGATCTTGGCCATGTACGAGGCCGCCGCCACGACCGATGGCTCTTCCACCGCCATCGGGACAAGATGCTCTTTCCCGTTGACGACGAAGTTCGTGGCCACCCCGAGCGGAAGCTCGAACTTGCCGACGACATTCTCGATCATCCCGTTGGCGACCGCGAGCGGAAGGACATCCTCGCCCGAAAGCGCGGCCTGCGCCGACGCATCGAGATGGACGGCCTCCGAGACGGCGCGCAGCCGGCTTGCAGGCTCCATGTCGCGCATTCCCTCGACGCGCGACACGGGGCCGGGCGCGGCGCTTGATGCGGGCGTGCCTGCGGTGGTGGTCATACGGTGTCCTCCCTCTCTTGCCGCCGATCCTAGTGCGACCAATCTCATTCGTATTGGTACAGTTGGTAAAATTGAGCCTATACTGTACAGGCCAGGAAATGGGTAAAGAGATCGCATGGCGCAGACGAACACGGACCGCATTTTCGCAGCGATAGAAAACCGGATAATGCATGGCGAGTTGCCGAAAGGCACGCGCCTGGCATCGCTTCGGCAAGCCTGCCAGCAATACGGCGTCTCGAAGAACACCATGGTGACGGTTTACGACAGGCTCGTGGCCCGTGGCCTGGCAACCTCGCGTCAGGGGGCCGGGTTCTATGTATCGCACACCGCTCTGATGGGCGCGGAACCCAAGAACCTGCGGGAAGCAAGCGACAGTGTCTCGCTCCTGCATGCACAGCTGGACCGTCCGCATACCGTGCTTGTCGGCGACGGCCGCCCGCCCGAAAGCTGGCTGCTCAATGCTGTGCCCGGTTTGAAGCTGTCAGCCGGCGAGGGGGGCTATGGCACGCCGCACGGCCTGCTGCTGCTGCGCGAATACATCGCGGCCGCGCATCTGCGGCAGGGCATCGAGGTCAGCCCGTCCCAGATCATTACCACGTTCGGCGCGAACAATGCGCTTGATCTCGTGATCCGCCGCTTTGTAAGGGCAGGGGACCCGGTTCTTGTCGATGATCCCGGGTATTATCCGCTGTTCGCCAAGCTGAGGCTGGCGGGGGCGGAGATCATCGGCGTTCCGCGCAGACCATCGGGACCCGACCCTGACGCATTCGAGGCGCTCGCCCTGCGGCACGGTGCGCGGCTGTTCTTCACGCAATCGCTGGCACAGAATCCCACAGGGTGCTCGATCGATTTGCCCATCGCCCACGCCATCCTGCAAGTTGCAGAGCGTCAGGACATGTTCGTGGTCGATGACGATCCGTTCCTCGATCTGCCCGGTGTGACCGGCACGCGTCTGACGCAACTTGACCTGTTCAGGCGCGTTATCCAGATCGGCAGTTATTCCAAGACATTGTCCCCATCGCTTCGATCGGGATTCGTGATCGCCAGGCCCGAAATCGCCTCCAGCCTCGCCGAACTGAAGATGATCCTCAATGTCAGCAGTTCCAGCTATACGGAACGCGTGATCGCGGAACTCATCCGCACCCGGCGCTATGAAAAATTGCGCCTTCACATGGCCAGACGCCTCGAAGCAAGCCGCAACGAGAGCCTGTCGCGATTGAGCGCGCTTGGAGTGTCCCTGTTTGCGCCACCAAGTGGCGGTCTTTATGGCTGGGTCGTGTTGCCCTCTGGACTGAACGATATCGAGATCGCCCGGCGGGCCTCTGCCAAAGGTATCTTCCTCGCGCCGGGATCGCTGTTTCGCCCCGGCGGCGACGCGGACCCACCGGGGATGCGCGTCAACTGGAGCCGTGTGAACGACAGCCGGTTCTACTCGTTCCTGCGCGGCGTCACCTAGAGGTGTAAGGCAATCGCCTCATCATCTCGGGGCGGCTCGAATTCACCGAATGAATCCAGGCCCATTCCGCGTCGGGGAATACCAGCACCCCTGTCATTGATACAACATCCTGTTTGGGCTGTGCGATGGCTCCGGTTCCGCAACCTGCAATTGGAGGCTCGGCACAAGGCAAGACAGACCACAGAAAGCCTCAACGCAGTGTTGGCCGCTTGATCCGGACCGACACCGCGTCGAAGGCCGCACCGTTCAGCTTCTGGTTGCGAACGGTAGTCGGGTCTGCCCGTGCCCGGTCAGCTGTCGCAGGGCGTTCGAGATGGCAGGTGCCGTCATCGGCACGCCGATCTCGCCGCCGCCGGACGGAGGCTCTCCGGATTCGACGAAAGCAATCTCGATTTCCGGGATGTCTGTCATCCGGATCGGCTCGTAGTCGTAAAAGTTGCTCTGGTCGATCTGCCCGTTGGTGAAGGTCGAGCGTTCGCGCAGGACGCTCGACAGGCCAAACATGATGCCGCCCTCGACCTGGGCGCGATAGGCCTGCGGGTGAACGACAATGCCGGGATCTATCGCAGCCCAGAAGCGGTGTACCCGCAGCTGCTCGCCCTCGTAGGAGACCTCCGCCACACCTGTCGCCAAGGTCTTCTTGTAGCCTGCGAAGGCGAGACCGTGTGCCCGCCCCTCGGGGGCGTTGCCGAAGCCGGACATCTCAACCGCTGCGTTCAGAACGGCCAGCGCCCTCGGCGATCCGGCCAAGAGCCTGCGCCGGTAGCTCACCGGATCGGTGCCGGCGCGTGCGGCGAGTTCGTCCAGGAAACACTCGCGGGCGAAGCAGTTGGGCGCCCAGCCGATGCCGCGCCAGGCCGAGAGCCGCGATTGTCGCGGTACCAGCACGTGTTCGGCCTGGAATGTGCCGAAGTCGTAGTCGCTGCTCTCGGCGCCCTCCATTACGAGGAGGTCGCGGCGGGTCTCCGGGTTCCAGCGGTCCGGCATGGCGAACTGGAAGATCGAAGGCGAGGCGATCCGGTGGCGCAGCGCGGTCGGATAGCCCTCGGAGTCGAGCACGACATCGAGACGCTGCACGGTCGCCGGGCGAAGCCAGCCGTTCTTCACGTCGTCCTCGCGGGTCCAGATTACCTTGACCGGCCGCCCTGAGGTGCGGGACAGCAGCAGCGCGTCGCGCATCTGTTCGCGGGCAAAGACCGTCCGTCGGCCGAACGCGCCGCCCATCTGCATGGCGTGGAACCGGATGCGGTCCGGGGTGGTGCCGAGCGTGGCGGCCGCGACCATGACCGACACGGTCTGGCTCTGGGTGCCGAGCCAGATTTCCGCGCCCATCCCGTCGGGATCGACCGAGGCGACGGCGTTCAGCGGCTCCATCTGCGCGTGGTAGACATGTTCGGTCGTATAGGTTCCGGTGAGTGTGTCTGCAGAGGTGAAATCGGCCCCCGCCTCTCCACGGCTTTCCCAGACGACGGCATCCGCGGTCATGTCGTCGGCAGAGCGCCTGAGGGCGACCAGTTCGTCGGCGCTGTTGGCGTTGCGGAACGGCGAGGTCTCGGTCCAGCTGACGTCCAGCGCATCGCGTCCGGCAAGGGCCGCGGGAAAGCTGCGTGCCAGGACGGCAACGGCATGGTCCAATACGACAACCTCCTCCACGCCGTCGACCTCGCGCGTGGCCGCGTCGGAGGTCAGGGTAGGCGTTTCGCCTTCGACGGGCGGAAGCAGAAGTGCCGCGTGAAGCATTCCGGGCAGATCCACATCCATCGAATAGAGCGGCGCCCCGGTTGTCTTTCCGGGAATGTCGAGGCGCTCGACATCGGTGCCCATGATGGTCCAGTCCTCCCGCGGCTTCAGTTCCGCTTCCGGCGTTTCGCCGGTTGGCCAGGCCGGGTCCGGCAGGACGGCGACCTCGCCGTAGGTCATGGACGCGCCGGTCGGATCATGCCGGACCATGCTCGCGCTGGTGGTGACCTCTTCTGCGGGCACGTCCCAATGTGCGGCGGCGATCTGGATCAGGATCCGGCGGGCCTGCGCTCCGGCGTGACGCAAATGGGTGAAATACCCCTCCACCGAGGAACTGCCCGCCGCAAAGAGGACGCCGCCCATCATCGGGTTGCCAAAGACGCCTTCCGGATCGGTGCTGACCTGCTCTGACGTGACGGTGGCCCAGTCGGCGTCCAACTCTTCGGCGACGATCATCGGCAGCGAGGTGCTGACGCCCTGGCCCATCTCTGCGGAACCGAACATGATCGTTATTCGGTTGTCGGAGGTGATTGTCACCCAGGCCGTTACCTGAGCCATTGCCCGCGGCTGGGCCTCTGTTGCCGATGGAAGAACTGCGGCGCCCCCTGTGGCCAGAAGGGCAAAGGACAAGGCACCGGATCCCTTGAGGAAACCGCGACGCGTGGGATGCGTAGTGTGAACCGTCATCGATCAGCCCTCCTGAGCGGCGCGCTCGACGGCGCGGATGATTCTGGGATAGGTGCCGCAGCGGCACAGGTTGGCGGACATCTCGTCGACGATCTCTTGCCGGCTGGGCTGGGGATTGCGTGCCAGCAGGGCGGCAGCCCGCATGATCTGGCCCGACTGGCAATATCCGCACTGCGGAACCTGTTCTGCGATCCAGGCCTGCTGCAAGCTGTGATCGCCCGCCTCGGACAGTCCCTCGATGGTGGTGATCCGGCTGCCCTCGGCGTCGCCGATGGTCATCTGGCAGGAGAATGTCGCCTGCCCGTCGATATGCACTGTGCAGGCGCCGCACATGCCGGCGCCGCACCCGTAGCGCGTGCCCTTCAGCTTCAACTCGTCCCTCAGTGCCCAGAGAAGGGGTGTATCCGGGGCAGCATTTACCTGGACTGTCCGGCCGTTCACATTGAGATCGATCATCTTGGCTCCTTGCATATGTTTGTGATTTTTGGCGGCCGGGACGTTCAGCCGCCGGCGGAATTTTGTTGAAGAAAGGCCACAATCGCTGCGCGTTGCCCGGGGTCGGAAATGCGTACGGACATGGTGGTGCCGGGGACGATGGCTTGCGGGTTTTCAATGAAGGCGTCCAACGTCTCCGCATCCCAGGTCAGTCCGGCCTCCTGCATGGCCTGCGAATATCGGGCACCATCCAACGTTCCGGCCTCGCGTCCGAAGACCCCCGCAAGGGACGGAGCGCTCCCTCGACCGCCGACCTCGAGGGCGTGGCAGGCCGCGCAACGCTGCCGGAACAGACGCTCTCCGTCTGTGCTCTGGGCCGCGGCGGGGAGGGCGGCGAGAGCAGTCAGAAGGAAAAGCGCGCCGCCGGGCCAGACAGAGTGTTCTGAGCCGGGCATGGTCTTGGATCGGAGCATTGAATTGTCCTTTCGGGATGAGGAGATGGCCCGCAAGCTGACCGCATCGGGACAGATCGGGTATGGAACGTCAGGGACTGTCGCGTCGGGGCGGGGCAGCGTGGGCATCTGCTTGCCTGAACTGGATCCTGTTGCCCGGAAACATGCGTGCGACAGGGCCGGTTGGCACGCCTGATCCTCCTGAAAACCTGCCCAAACCTACGTTCCTGACGGGACCCGTTCCGGTGACGCCATTCAGATCGGCCTTAAGCGCCAAGACCTCTGGCACGCAGAGGTGTGAGGGCCCGAGGCGCGTGGCCGGCCCGCCGGAGGGCCGGGCGTGAAAACCGTTGGTGGCGCGATGGCGTCGCATTTGGAGAGGCTCTTCCTTCCTGTCGCTGACCGGGTTTCTGCCGATGCCAGACAAGAATGGGGCATTTCCATTGAAAAGATTAGATCGCTTCCGCTACCATGACTGTAAAGTAAATCTAATTAATTGATGCCATGCGCCAAAGTGATCTCGAGTCTTTTCTCGCCGTTGTTCGTCACGGCAGCTTTCGTGCGGCCGCGCGAGAGCGGGGACTGACCGGTTCAGCGCTCAGCCAGACCATCCGGACGCTGGAGGAGGACCTTCAGATCCGTCTCTTCAACCGGACCACGCGCAGCGTGGTGCCGACTGAGGCGGGCGACCTGCTCGCCCGTCGTCTGACGCCGGCACTTGCCGACATCCGGGCCTCGCTCGATGAAGTCCGGTCGCTCGGGGGGCGTCCCTCGGGTCGCGTGCGGTTGAACGCACCCGCGCCTGCACTCGACTGGCTGATCGTGCCGCATCTGCCGGTGTTCCTCCAAACGTACTCGGACATCGCTGTGGAGATTGTCGAGGATGCAAGCAATGTCGATATCGTCGCCGGGGGCTACGATGTCGGCATCCGGCTGGGGCTCGAGATGGCGCAGGACATGATCGCGCTGCCACTTGGACCGGAGCAGGATTATGCGGTTATCGGATCCCCCGATTACCTGGAGCGCGAAGGGCGGCCCGACACGCCGCAAGACCTGACGCATTCAGAGTGCATCCGGCATCGCTTTCCGAGCGGCACTATATTTCCGTGGCGGTTTCGGGTGGGCACGGAGGACATGGCAATCGTGCCGCGGGGCCGCTTGACGGTCACCAATGCCCGCCACGCGGTCGAGGCTGCCGTCGCCGGAATCGGTCTGGCCCGTGTGGCGCTGCCCTACGCACAGACCGAACTGGATGAGGGGCGTCTGGTCCGGGTTCTCGACAGGTTCTCGCCTCGGCTTCCGGCCTGGCACCTCTACTATCCAAGTCGCCGGCACATGCCTCCGGCGCTTCGAGCCTTCATCGATTTCTTCATGAAGGCCGCCCGCTAAGGCCGTTCGTCTTTAACCTGAGGCACCAGATGAAGGCGAAGGGCATATACCATCGGAGCGTTCACCGCGTTTCGCGAAAATCTGTACATCAGGTCTGTCGCGAGACGCTTCAGGACGCAGAAGCGGCACGGCGGTCAGAGCCCCAACTGTGCGCGATGCGGGCGCAAGGTCATGGCATCCTGTTTCGGAGGGGTTCCGAACAGCCGCGAATATTCGCGACTGAATTGCGACGGACTTTCGTATCCCACGTCAAGGGCGGCCTTCGTGACATTCGCCGCTTCCATCACCATCAGGCGCCGGGCCTCGATCAGGCGCAACTGCTTTTGATACTGCAGCGGCGTCATCGACGTCAGCGTCTTGAAGTGCTGATGGAAGGACGAGGCGCTGATGCAGGCAACATCGGCCAGTTCCTCGATCCTGACCGGCCTTCTGAAAACGCGGCGCAGATGGGAGAAGTACCTTGAGACAATCCATCCGCAGGAGCGCCTTTCGATCCATGCTGGTAGCCTGTGCCATCATGGCCGGACCGGCGCTGGCCGAAATGTCCGACACATCCGCACGAAACGAGACCCTGGTGCGTGAAGCCTTTGACAAATGGAAGGCAGGCGGCAGCGTTTTCGATCCTCTGCTCGCGCCAGACGTGCGATGGAAGATTCACGGTTCAGGCCCGGTGGCGGGCACCTATGAAAGCCGCGACAGCTTTGTGAAGGATGCATCGTTACCGCTGGTCAGCCGCCTGTCCTCGCCGGTCATACCCGACGTCCACGGCATCTGGGCGGTGGAGGACCGGGTGATCGTCCGTTTCGACGGCGCCGCGACCACCACCTCCGGCGCGTCATATGAAAACCAGTTCGTCTGGATTTTCCGGATCGAAGACGGGCATGTCGTGGAAGCCGAAGCCTACCTCGATCTGGCGGCCTATCAGGAGGTCGTCGAGAACAACGAGCCGGTCACGGAATGACCTGACAACGTGGCGCATGTGAATACCGCGCCGCTTCCCAACCCCCTTGTTGAAAGAGACCACCATGCAGAAAACACTTGCCTCCGCCGTTGCTCTGGCCCTTCTGGGGGAACCGTCCGGTGCAGTCGCTGACAGCGCAGGGGCTGATCACCCCTATGTCGGCAAGTGGCATACCGATGACGACAGGGTTCGCCATGAGCTCCTGCCGAACGGTCGCTACGACGAAGCGCGCGGAACCCGCGAGAGCGCCTATCAGGGGCGCTACGAAGTTGACGGGAACTATATCCAGTACTGGGATGACACCGGCTTCACCGCCGATGGCACCTTTGTCGATGATAACACGCTGCATCACGGCGGAATGATCCTGAGGCGACAGGATTAGGGCCTCGACTTGGCCGCTGCGGCCGCGCGGTGCCAGCCGCCCGTGCCGAGAGCGGTAGTGACTACCAACAGGACGTTCAGACGTTGTTGAAATCCAAGCATTAGGATTTCTTCCCGGACTGGAAGTTAACGTGACAACTCCTGCCCAAGTGAGAACTCGTAGAAAAACCGCCCGCCACTGAAGGATTATTGCTATGTTTCACGGCAGCCGCCGGTGTCGAACGGCGGCTGCTCTGCGATGATTGACTAACTGCGCGAATCTAGCGGTCCAGCTTGAAACCCAGTTTCACGCCGACCTGGAAATGATCGATCTCGCCGTCGTCCTTGACCTTGCCGCGGATCTGCGTGACCTCAAACCATTCCAGATTCCGGATGGTCTCACTCGTGGTTTTCAGGGCGCCGCGAATAGCGTCTTCCATGGACTTTTCGGATGTTCCGAACACTTCGGTCACCGGGTGTGTGGTGTTTGTCATGTCTTATCCTCCTTGGTATGACATGTGAGAGATAGCGCGACCGAACCTTGCGGCGACATTGCCGAGCAAAAAAGCGCCCGAGAACTTCGCACAAGGCTTGCGGAGATATCAGAGCCGACCAGGGCCAAGGTTCGAAGAACCACGCGCGATTTAAGCGCGCACCCCAGATGGTCCACTTATCGGCGAATCCGCAGAGGTCATGAAATCGACAATGTCTTTTGCCCGTTCGCAGCGCCGCAGGAAATATACATGAAATCAATTGTTTGCTGCCTATTCTTTGATCTTTCCTGCTCAATTTTTCGCAGTTTGAAAAAATTAGACAATACCAATTTGATATAATGTTTGACTCAACGCTGTTTGCTTCCTAGCGTCTCCGAAGCAGGATCGGAGAAACGGTCCGCTCCACAACAAGGAGGATTTTCATGACCCACTTTCGCTCAGGGACCGCAATTGCTGTATGCGCTGGCCTTATGGCCGGTACGGCACTGGCCGAGCCTGATTTCAAGTTCAAATTCGCCAATGTCGACGCGCCGCAAAGCATCGGCGGCCATGGCACACAGGTTTTTGCAGACTGCATGGCGGAGCAAAGCGGCGGCCGTGTGGAGATCCAGATTTTCCCCTCGGGCGCACTGGGCGGTCAGTCGGACAACCTGGAATCGGTGCGGACCGACTTGCTGGACCTGACCAATGTCGTATCCCCCATCGTGACGGTGGACCCGCTGCTGTCGGTGTTCACGCTTCCCTATGTCTTTCGCGACCGCGACCATGTTGCCAACGTTCTGAAGGGCGAGGTCGGTGACCTGGTGTCGCAACGTCTGCAGGACCGCGATCTTGTCGTCCTGGGGTATTGGGAAGGCGGCTTTCGCCAGATCACGAATAACGTCAGGCCGATCAACGTGCCGGACGATCTGGAAGGCATCAAGATCCGCACTCCCAGCGACCCGACCCGGATCATGATGTTCGATGCCATGGGGGCCAGCGCGGCGGCGCTGCCTTGGTCCGAAGTCTACAGCGCCTTGCAGACAGGCGTGTTCGACGGCCAGGAAAACCCGGCCCTCTATGTCGAGGATGCGAGTTTCTACGAGGTGCAGAAATACCTTTCGTTCACATCGCATGTCTACGGTGTCAGCTACCTGCTGATGTCGAAAGGAGCTTTTGGCAAACTTCCCGAGGACCTGCAGAAGGTTGCATTCGAATGTGGCCGCGTATCAGCCGACGCGACGGTCGAGTACGGCACGAAGGCTGACGCCGAGGCTGCGGACAAGGCCACGGAGCGCGGCATGGAGGTCAACGAGGCCGATATACCCGCGTTCATGGCCGCGGCCCGTCCGATGCACGCGGAGATGATCGAGAAGACCCTGAAAGGCGATGACGTTCAGAAGGCCAAAGACCTTCTGAAGGCCATCGAGGACACGCAGTAACTTCATTCTCAACGTCAGGACTGTGGTCGGATTCGTCATGCGGGTGCTGGATATCATACTTGAAATTGCGGTGGCGGCGCTGATTGTCGCCGCCACCGCGGTCGGATTTGCAGAGGTGATCTGCCGTTATCTGCTGGGGTCGTCCATGGGCTGGTCGTTCGAGTTCCTGCAGATCATCCTGGTCTACATCACCTTCGTCGGCGGGTTCCTGGCCTCTCGCAAAAGGGGGCATCTGCGTGTGACGGTCCTGGTGGAAAAGCTGCCGAGACATTTGCACCTGGTCTGTTTCCTGCTGGCGCAGTCCGGCATCGCGATCACGACGGTGGTGATGACCGTGTGGGGGTGGGAATATGCCTTTCGTTTTCCCGACACGACGACTGACATGCTGCGCATTCCGGTCGTCTATCTTTACATCATCGTTCCGCTTTGCGGGTTTGCGATGACCTGTCAGGTGGTGTGCGATGTCGTGATCGGGCTTAGAAACTTCATTTCGGGCGCCGAACCGGAGACGTTCGATGCCACCTTGCCGGGGTTTGACGACGTCAAGGATCCAGCCGGAGCACGGCCATGATGTTCGCTGCCTTTGCCGGCCTCCTGGTCGCAATCGGGATCGGAATGCCGATCGCCTTTGCCCTGTCGACCATCTCGATCCTGATCCTGTGGCACAGCGACATAAGCATGCTGATCCCGGTGCAACGCATCTATCAGGGCACCAACAAGTTTCCGCTTCTGGCCGTTCCCCTTTTCATCTTTGCCGGATCGCTGATGAACCACGCGGATATCTCGCGGCGGCTGGTCGATTTCGCGGCCACCATCGTGGGGCGCATGCGCGGTGGTCTGGCCTCGGTCAACATCATCACGAGCATGCTGTTCGCGGGCATGAGTGGCACGTCGATGTCCGATACCGCGGCGGTCGGCGGCATCATGATCCCGAACATGATCCGCCGCGGGTACGATCGCGCCTTCACCGCGGCTGTCACGGCGTCGTCCTCGACCATAGGTATTCTCCTGCCGCCCAGCCTGCCAATGGTTGTTCTGGCGTCCTACATGGGCATCTCGACCGGCGGGTTGTTCATCGCGGGGCTGATCCCGGGATTGCTGGTGGGGCTTGGCCTGATCACCGCCTCGTGGATCATTTCGGTCAAGCGTCAGTATCCGGTCGAAGACAAGTTCGAGCTGCGCAGGTTCCTGATCGCCCTCTTTCAAGCCATCCCGCCGCTGCTGATGCCCGCAATCATCCTTGGCGGCATCCTGGGCGGGGTGTTCACTGCCACCGAGGCTGCGGGTGTCGCCTGTGTCTACGGCATCGTCGCGGGTATGTTCATCCTGCGCACGCTGACGTTGAAGAAACTGTATCTGGCCGTGCGCGATGCCGCAATCCTGACCGGCGCGACAATGTTCGTGACAGCCACGGCGCATCTGCTCGGCTTCACGTTCACGTTTCAGCAGTACAGCGCCACGGTGATGAGCTTTTTCAGTGACGCCGACATGGGCGGTCTTACCGTTCTGCTGGCGCTGTCGCTGGTGATGATCCTGCTTGGCATCTTTCTTGACGGTTTCGCGATGATGTTCATTGTCGTGCCGCTGTTCCTGCCGACTGCAGTCGCGGCCGGGATCGAGCCGCTGCACTTCGCTATGGTGCTGATCGTCTGCTGGGGCATCGGTCAGCAGACACCGCCCATGGCATCGGCGCTGTTCCTGACAAGCCTGATGGCACGTGTCGACGTCATCACGATCACCCGTGCGAACCTGTGGTTCATCCTGGTGATGATCCTCGTTCTGGCCCTGGTCATGGTGTTCCCGTCCTGGACGGTCATGTGGCTTCCGCAAAAATTCGGCCTGATCTGAAGGGCCTGAAACCAGTACTGTCAATCATGGAGTTTACCGATGAAACGCGCAGCCTACATAGACGCGACATACACGCAGACCGAGGGTGAGACGACCTGCATCATCAATGGGCAGTTCCACTTTCCCGCCGGGCTGGACCTGCTGGGCAAGCGGGAATACTTTAAGGAACACTACGACTGGATCCGCGGCGCCATCATTCGCGAACCGCGGGGCCATAACGACCTGTTCGGCGCGGTCATCGTTCCCGCCTCGACCCCGGAGGCCGATATCGGGATCATCTGGATCGACAGCGTCGGCTACGGCGACATGTGCGGGCACGGTACGATTGCGACTTCTATGCTGCTGGCGTCCAACAACCTTGCGCCTCGTCAGAACGGCGAGACCGAGCTGCGCATCGAGAATCCCGCCGGGATCGTCACCTCGACCGTCGGTATCGAGGACGGCGAGGTGCAATGGTGCCGATTCACGAACGTGCCGGGCTTTCTCGCGCAGAAGGATATCAAGGTCGACGTTCCCGAGGTGGGCGAAATGCTGGTCGATATCTCGTTTGGCGGCAACTATTTCATGAACGTGAAACTGGACCCCGAGATTTGCCGCGTCGCGCCCGAGAACGCGGCCAGGCTGGGCCGCATGGGCAATGCGATCAAGAAGCAGATCAATGACAAGATAACGATGGTCCACCCCGACAAACCGAACGTGACCGAGGTGGATCTGGTCACGTTCTACCAGAAGCCCGAGGACAACAGTGCCGACTATCGCTGGGTACATGCCTTCCGCGACGGCGCGCTGGACCGCTCGCCGGGAGGAACCGGCATGTCGGCGATGCTGGCGATGCTCGAGGCGCGGGGCGAAATCTCGATGGGGCAGACGATCCACGCACAGGGATTGCTCGGGACCGGAACTTTCGAGGGGAAACTGATCGAAGAGACGACGGTCGGCGAGCATCGCGCTGTGGTACCGACGGTCAAGGGCCGCTCGACACTGATCGGTTTCGGCAAGTGGTATCTTGATCCGATGGACAAGAATGGCCGTGGATATGCGGTCGGACGGGTCTGAAAATGGCGGCCGGCCCGCCGCGTATCGGCCGCCTGGATCACGCACTGAACATTGCGGATCTGCGGGTACTCGCTAAAAAGCGGATCCCCAGATTCGCCTTCAGCTATATCGATGGGGGCGCCGACGACGAGATCACGCTGGCGCATAATCGCGATGTGTTTCGCCACATCCGCATGATCCCGCGCCAGTTGCGCGATGTGTCCCGGATCGATACCTCGACGCGGTTTCTTGGGCGCGCTGTCGAGCGACCATTCGCGATTTGCCCGACGGGGTATAACGGCATGCTGACGCATGAGGGCGACCTCAAGCTGGCGCGCGCGGCCCGCCGGTTCGGCATTCCGTTCATCCAAAGCACCATGTCGACCAGCAGCATCGAAGAGGTGGCACTGGCCATTCAGGGCGGGGACCACTGGTTTCAGCTTTATGTGCTGAAGGACCCCGCAATCAGCACCCGGCTTATGCAGCGCGCGCGGGATGCCGGGTGCAGCACGCTTGTCGTGACCACCGACGCCGTCATCCTCGGCAACCGGGAGGGCGACAGGCGCAACTATGCCCGTCCGCAGCAACTGAACTGGGGTGGCAATCTCGATGTTCTGATGCATCCGCGGTGGATTATGGACGTCCTGATCCCGCACGGGATACCCGTGTTCGGCAACCTGACGGAGTTCCTGCCCAGATCCGAATGGTCGGCCCGGGACGGTGCGCGGTTCATCTCCGGACAGATGCAAACTGCGTTGGACTGGAACCAGCTCGAGCGATTGCGGTGCGAGTGGACGGGCAAGTTCGTTGTCAAGGGTCTGCTGCATCACGACGATGTCGCGCGGGCGGTCGCGATTGGTGCGGATGGCGTCGTGCTGTCAAATCACGGCGGCCGGCAACTGGACGGCGCGGTTCATCCGCTCGAACAGTTGGCTGCCGTCATGGACAGCATCGGCGATGATTGCGACCTGTTCGTCGACAGCGGGTTTCGCAGGGGCAGCGATATTGTCAAGGCCCTGGGCCTGGGAGCAAAGGGGGCGTTTGTTGGACGGGCGGCGCTTTTCGGCCTTGCCGCGTCGGGTCAAGAGGGCGCGGAACGCGCCCTGGGCATGATCTCGGATGAACTGGCGGCCTGCATGGGGCAACTGGGCTGCGGCAGCTTGGAAGACCTGCAGCCGCAGATGATGGTCTGGCACCCACCATTTCGATCTGCAGGCGGGTGAGCCGGACGGGTTCCCCGGGGCCCGGCTCTTCCTTCTGCGTTCTTATTCCAGCTCGACGAGCAGGTCCTTTGCGTCGATCTGGGCGCCGGGCTGGACGTGGACGGCCTTGACGGTGGCGTCGCGTTCGGCGTGCAGGCCGGTTTCCATCTTCATCGCCTCGATGGTCAGGAGCAGGTCGCCGGTCTTGACCTGCTGGCCCGCGCTGACCGCCACGGTGGCGACAGCACCCGGCATGGGCGCGCCGATATGGTCGGCATTGCCGGCCTCGGCCTTGGGGCGGGCCTGGACGGTTTCCTTGACGCGGCGGTCGGCCACGCGGATTGTGCGGGGCTGGCCGTTCAGCTCGAAGAACACGCGCGCCTCGCCGTCCTCGTGGGTTTCGCCCACGGCCACGAGGCGGATCTCCAGCGTCTTGCCGGGGTCGATCTCGGCCGAGATCTCCTCGCCCGGCTCCATCCCGTAGAAGAAGGTCCGGGTGGGCAGGGTGCGGACGGGGCCGTAGACCTGGTGACGCTCCATGTAGGCATCAAAAACCTTGGGATACATCATCGCGCCCATCAGGTCCTCGGTGTCGATCTCCTCGTCCTCGAACTTGTCCTGCAATTCCTTGCGGCGGGCCTCGAGGTCCTCTGGCTCCAGCAGGGTGCCGGGGCGGACGGTGATGGGTTTCTCGTCCTTCAGCACCTTGCGCACGATATCGTCGGGAAAGCCGCCGGGGGCCTGGCCCACATAGCCCTTCATCAGGGTCACGACGCTGTCGGGAAAGCTGACCTCGGTCTTGGGGTCGAGCACGTCCTCGCAGGTCAGGCCCTGGCTGACCATCATCAGGGCCAGGTCGCCCACGGTCTTGGCGATGGGGGTCACCTTGATCACGTCGCCGAACATCCGGTTCACGTCGGCATAGGTGCGGGCAATCTCGGGCCATTTCGCCTCGAGCCCCAGCGAGCGGGCCTGGGCGCGCAGGTTGGTGAACTGGCCGCCGGGCATTTCGTGCAGGTAGACCTCGGAGGTGGGGGACTGCATGGCGCTCTCGAAGGCGGCGTAATGCTCGCGCACGTTTTCCCAGTAGATCGAGATCTGGCGGATGGCATTGATATCGAGCCCGGTGTCGCGGTCGGTGTGGCGCAGCGCCTCGACGACCGAGCCCATGGTGGCCTGCGACGTGTTGCCCGACAACGCGTCCATGGCGCAGTCCACCGCATCGACGCCCGCGTCGGCGGCGGCGAGGATCGTGGCCGAGGCCACGCCGGCGGTGTCGTGGGTGTGGAAGTGGATGGGCAGGCCGATCTCTTCCTTCAGCGCCTTGAAGAGCACCGTCGCAGAGGCCGGTTTCAGAAGGCCGCCCATGTCCTTGATGCACAGGATATGCGTGCCGGCCTCTTTCAGCTCTCGGGCCATGTTGAGATAGTATTTCAGGTCGTACTTGGCGCGGTTCGGGTCGAGGATGTCGCCGGTATAGCAGATCGCCGCTTCCAGCACCTTGTCGGCGTCGCGCACGGCGTCCATCGAGACGCGCATGTTCTCGGTCCAGTTCAGCGGATCGAAGACGCGGAAGATGTCGACGCCGCTCTCGGCCGCCTGTTTGACGAAGGCCTGCACGACGTTGTCGGGATAGTTGGTGTAGCCTACGCCGTTGGAGCCGCGCAGCAGCATCTGCGTCAGCAGGTTGGGCATGCGTTCGCGCAGGTCGCGCAGGCGCTGCCACGGGCATTCGTCGAGGAACCGGTAGGCCACGTCGAAGGTGGCGCCGCCCCAGCATTCGACCGAGAAAAGCTGCGGCAGGTCATGGGCATAGTTCTCGGCGATCTGGATCATGTCGATCGAGCGCATCCGCGTGGCCAGCAGGGACTGGTGGCTGTCGCGCATGGTGGTGTCGGTCATCAGCACCTTGGTCTGGGCGGCCATCCAGTCGGCCACCGCCTGCGGCCCGTCCCGGTCGAGGATCTGCTTGGCGCCGTCCTGGATCGTGTCGTTCTTCGGCTTGGGCGCGCGGGGCAGGGCGAGATCCTCGCGCGGTTTGACGCGGCCCTGCACCTCGGGGTGGCCGTTGACGGTGATGTCGGCGATGTAGGTCAGCACCTTGGTGCCCCGGTCGCGGCGGGCGGCGAAGTCGAAGAGCTCGGGCGTCGTGTCGATGAACTTGGTGGTGTATTCATTGCTGAGGAAAATGGGGTGCTTCAGCAGGTTCTCGACAAAGGCGATGTTGGTGGAAACCCCGCGGATGCGGAACTCGCGCAAAGCGCGGTCCATCCGGGCGATGGCGCCCTCGGGGGTCTGCGCATGGGCGGTTATCTTGACCAGCAGGCTGTCGTAGTAGCGGGTGATGACGCCGCCGGAATAGGCCGTGCCGCCGTCGAGGCGGATGCCCATGCCCGTGGCCTCGCGGAAGGCGGTGATGCGGCCATAGTCGGGGATGAAGTTGTTCTGCGGGTCCTCGGTGGTGATCCGGGTCTGGATCGCGTGACCGTTGAGGGTGATCTCGTCCTGGCTGGCCTTGCGGGTGGCTTCCTCCAGCGTCTTGCCCTCGGCGATCTTGATCTGGGCCTGGACGATGTCGATGCCGGTGACCTCCTCGGTCACGGTGTGCTCGACCTGGACGCGGGGGTTCACCTCGATGAAGTAGAACTGGTCGGTGTCCATATCCATCAGGAACTCGACGGTGCCGGCGCATTCGTAATTGACGTGCTTGCAGATCTTGTAGCCCAGCTCGCAGATCTCGGCGCGCTGCGCGTCGGTCAGGTAGGGCGCGGGGGCGCGCTCGACGACCTTCTGGTTGCGGCGCTGGACCGAGCAGTCACGCTCGAAGAGGTGGTACATGTTGCCATGCTTGTCGCCGAGGATCTGGACCTCGACATGGCGGGCGCGGGTGATCATTTTCTCAAGGTAGCCTTCACCGTTGCCGAAGGCGGCTTCGGCCTCGCGCCGCCCTTCGCGGACCTTTTCCTCAAGCTCTTTCATTCGATGGGGCGCATGCCGCGCCCGCCGCCGCCCCAGGAGGCTTTGAGCATCATCGGATAGCCGATCTCGGAGGCTTCCTTGCGGATCTTGTCCATGTCCTCGCCCAGCACCTCGGTGGCGGGTATGACGGGCACGCCGGCCTCGATGGCGACGCGGCGAGCGCTGGCCTTGTCGCCCAGGGCGCGCATGGTCTCGGCCCTGGGGCCGATGAAGGCGATGCCGTTGGCCTCGCAGGCGTCCACCAGGGCGGGGTTCTCGGACAGCAGGCCATAGCCTGGATGGATCGCGTCGGCGCCGGATTTCCTGGCCACGCGGATGATCTCGTCGATCGAGAGATAGGCCTGCACCGGACCCAGCCCCTCGCCGATCCGATAGGCCTCGTCCGCCTTGAAACGGTGCAGGCCCAGCTTGTCCTCCTCGGCGTAGACGGCGACCGTCCGTTTGCCCAGCTCATTGGCAGCCCGCATGATGCGAATGGCTATCTCGCCCCGGTTGGCAATCAGAATCTTGTTGAACTCGGCCATGGACCGTCCTCCCGTACGTATATCTGGCCGCAGGGTTGCAGCGCGAAACGCGCTGCGGTGCAGCGATTGCAACGGTTTTAGGATTTGGAAAGCGGATACGCAATGCGGCAATGCAGAGAGGTCCACCCTCGGGCGAATTTCTTCGCCGTGCGGGTAGGGTCACTACCCGATCCGGCGGGGCACGATGAGCGGACCTGGCTGCTGCAGGGAGAGGTCGGGTCCGGCGCGGATGATTCTTCAGAAGTGTGAAGAGATGGTAAAGCTCCGCTGCGCGGGCATGTCAGTCCGCTTCGGGCAGCAGTCGTGAAGGGGCTTCCGAGGGGCGGTGCAGGCCAAGCTGGCCCATGTTCGCCTCGAGATCGGATTTCAGGACATGAACAAGGTGGTCGGGACCCTGCGGGCCAAGCGCCGCCAGGGCATAGTGCCACGCGCGTCCCATCATCACGAAATCCGCGCCCAGAGCCAGCGCCCGAAGGATGTCGAGCCCGCTTTCGACGCCGCCGTCCAGCAGGATCGGCAGATCTGTGGCTGCGCGGATGCGGGGCAGCGCCTCGATCGTGGCGGGCGCTGCGTCGAACTGGCGCCCGGCGTGGTTCGAGATCCAGATCGCGTCGACGCCTTCGGATTGCAGACGCGGCACGTCGCGGTGATCCTGCACGCCTTTGACGATCAGGGGACCGTTCCAGTGCTCACGCAGCCATGTCAGATAGCTCCAGTCGGGAGAGGTGCGCAACAGGTATCCGGCGTGTTTGGTCGATGGCAAGCCTTTGGTATCAGGGGCATAATCGTCGATGAAGCGCATCCGCGGCATGCCGCGTCCGGCCATGCCCATGGCCCACGCGGGCCGGATCGCGATCTGGGCCAGGATACGCGGCGTGATCCGGGGCGGGGTGGTGAGGCCCGAGCGGACCTGCCGTTCGCGGCGCGAGGCGATCGGTACATCGACGGTCAGGACAAGAGTTGAAAACCCGGCTTTCCTGATACGTTTCAGCATATCGGTCCGGATGTCGGGATCCCGCGGAGGGTAAAGCTGGAACCACGCATGTTCGCCGATGGCGCCGGTCAGGTCCTCGGGCTTTTGCGTGGCGACGGTCGACAGGGTGTAGGGGATACCGGCGCGGGCGGCGGCGCTGGCAAGAAGCTGTTCGGCCCCGGGCCAGATCATGCCCGACATGCCGAGAGGCGCCATGCCGACGGGCAGGCTGAATTCCTGTCCCAAAATCGAAGTTTTCAGGTCGGGCGCGATCTCGCCATGCAGGATGGACGGCATAAGACGGATGGCGTCGAATTGCTGCTTGTTGCGGCGTGTCGTGGCCTCGGATCCGGTGCCGCTGTCGAGATATTCCCAGACGAAATGCGGCACACGGCGACGGGCGCGGGCGCGCAGATCGGATATGGCGGGAAAACGGGCATCGACAGACATGCGCGCAGCGATAGCAAGCCGGATCGGGACCGGAAAGCAAAATCTGCGCCTTCAACGGTCAAGACGTTGGCAGGGATGTCATTCGGGTATCGGTCGGTCACCGGCATCCGCACGGTGCCGCGCCCGGGCATCCCGGGATTCGGGCCGCGGGCGCCGGAATCCTGACAGGCACGCGGGAATGCGGCGATTCCGCCGCCCGGATTCGGGGCGGCGGGACTTGAGCAGGGCCGGCGTTGGTCAGGAATTGCGCGCCTGTTCCAAGGCTTCCATGCAGGCTGCCTCGTCACCGGCTTCAAGCGCGGCCTTGGCCGTTTCGATGGCGTCCTTCGCTTCCTGGGATATCTCGCCGCCTGCGGCGGTGTCCTGGCCATCCTGCTGTGCCGCGGCATCCTGGCCGGAGGTCGCGATGCTGGACGTGTCGGTTTCCAGCGGCGCGGTGCTGCCGTCCTTGGCGACTTCGCCGTCGTTTTCGGCGCTGTCCGACGCACCGGCATCCGCCGAGGCAGTGTCTGAGGCAGTGTCTGAGGCGGTGTCTGTCGATGTGTCGCTGGCGGACGCGCTGTCCGCGCTGTCCGATGCGCTGTCGCTTTCCGCACCTTCCAGCGGCGCGATGCTGCCGTCCTTTGAAATCTCGCCGGCGGTTTCGGCCTGGGCGGGATCCGTGAGTTTGGTCAGTTCCTGTTCACAATCGGCCAGTGCGGGGCCTGCAAGACCGGCGGCGGCGCAAAGCGCGATGACGCTTGTCAGTTTCCGTTTCATGGGAGTCCTCCTCTCCTTGGGTCACGTGTCCGGTCAACTTGAAGGGGAGGTCTTCGTTCCGCATATGCGACGGAAGTAGCGGATTCCCGCCTTTGTCCCCGGCGCGCGCCGAGGCTTCGAAACGGGGTCACTCCCGTTAACCCTGGTTGACGGAACGGGGTTGTCCCGACGCCCCGGCGACCGGTAAAGCGCGGATCGGCATGGCACTTGCTGCCAGGCATGTTAACCTTTGTTAATTTTTCCTAAGAGAGCGGATCGGATCATGGGCGAGGTGGAACTGGCCGGCCTGCTGTGCGCCTTTCTGTCGGGCAGCGCCGCGGAGCAGCGGCACTATTTCGATGTCGCCGGCATGAAGCGGTACGTGCGCGTCGATTGCGAGACCAAGGGCCATGTGATCGAGTTGGGCCTGGACGGCAGCGCGAGCGGGCGCGATTCCGTGCATCAGGCGCTGTTCGCGCAGCACCTGACGGGCAAGGCGCCGGTTGTGATCCTGATCGACCGGGACGGGCATGAAGGCCGGTTCGAGTTCGAGATGCGCCATGTCACGCAGGCCGCGGGCGTGCTGTACCTGCGGTGTTCGGAAGACGCGATCCACCGCTGGGCGGGGCGGCGGGCCTGCGGCAGAAAGCAACCGGCGCGCACGATCTGCCGGGGCCGGGGACCGTTGGCGCCAGCTGCAATCTGCAGGCGCTTCGGAGATCGGGCGGCGCGGGATCGTAGCCGTGGGGCGTTTGTGTCACGCAGCAAAGCTGGGTTTGAAACCCACCCTACGCGGCGTCAAGCGGTGTGAATAAGTGTTAATGGGTTGGAACACAGTGTGAACATTGGCTTTTCCTCGGGACGCGGCTTCGCTATTCTTCGGCCATGAGCAGTTTCGACGAATCCGATGCCTTCGAGAGCCTGTCGCTTTCGCAAAGAGCGCGCCCGCAGCCTAGAACCTCTTATCTGGACGACCTGAACCCCGCGCAGCGCAAGGCGGTGGAGGCGCTGGAGGGGCCGGTGCTGATGCTGGCGGGTGCGGGCACGGGAAAGACCAAGGCGCTGACCACGCGCATGGTGCATTTGCTGAACACGAACACCGCGCGGCCCAATGAGATTTTGGCGGTGACATTCACCAACAAGGCGGCGCGCGAGATGAAGATGCGCGTGGGCCGGATGATGGGTGAGGCCGTCGAGGGGATGCCGTGGCTGGGCACGTTCCATTCGATCTGCGTAAAGCTTCTGCGGCGGCATGCGGAGCTGGTGGAGCTGAAGTCGAACTTCACCATTCTGGACACCGACGATCAGTTGCGGCTGCTGAAGCAGTTGGTGGCGGCGGCGAATATCGACGACAAGCGCTGGCCCGCACGGATGCTGGCGGGGATCATCGACCAGTGGAAGAACCGGGCGTGGACGCCCAACCAGGTGCCGGCCGCCGAGGCCAGCGCCTATGACGGCAAGGGCGTGGCGCTGTACAAACAGTACCAGACCCGCCTGCGCGAGCTGAACGCGGTGGATTTCGGCGATCTGCTGTTGCACATGGTGACGATCTTCCAGTCCCATGACGACTTGCTGGAGCAGTACAGGCGCTGGTTCCGCTATATCCTGGTGGACGAGTACCAGGATACCAACGTGGCGCAGTACATGTGGCTGCGGCTGTTGGCGGGCGGGCATCGCAACATCTGTTGCGTGGGTGACGACGACCAGTCGATCTATGGCTGGCGGGGTGCCGAGGTGGGCAACATCCTGCGGTTCGAAAAGGATTTTCCGGGCGCGACGGTGGTGCGGCTGGAGCAGAACTATCGCTCGACGCCGCATATCTTGGCGGCAGCCTCTGGCGTGATTGCGGGCAACAGGGACCGGTTGGGCAAGGAGTTGTGGACCGAAGCCGAGGAGGGCGAGAAAGTGCGCCTGATCGGCCACTGGGACGGCGACGAGGAGGCGCGCTGGGTCGGTGAGGAAATCGAGGCGATGCAGCGGGGCACGCGGGGGATGGCGCCGATGAGCCTGGATCACATGGCGATCTTGGTGCGGGCGTCGCACCAGATGCGGGCCTTCGAGGACCGATTCCTGACCATCGGGATGCCCTACCGGGTGATCGGCGGGCCGCGGTTCTACGAGCGGATGGAGATCCGCGATGCAATGGCCTATTTCCGGCTGGCGGTGAGCCCGGCGGATGACCTGGCCTTCGAGCGGGTGGTGAACACGCCGAAGCGGGGCCTGGGCGACAAGGCGCAGCAGAAGATCCAGGTGACGGCGCGGGCGAACGGCGTGTCGCTGGTCGAGGGCGCCGCGATCCTGCTGGAGGAAAAGGGGCTGACCGGCAAGGGGGCCTCGGAACTGGCAAAGCTGCTTGATGGTCTGCGGCGCTGGGGGCGGCTGGTGGGGGACAAGGAAGTGTCCCATGTCGAACTGGCCGAGATGGTGCTGGACGAGAGCGGCTATACCGAGATGTGGCAGATGGACAAGACGCCCGAGGCGCCGGGGCGGCTGGAGAACCTCAAGGAACTGGTGAAGGCGCTGGAAGGCTTCGAGAACCTGCAGGGGTTCCTGGAGCATGTCAGCCTGATCATGGACAACGAGAGCGAGGAGGCGGGCGAGAAGGTCAGCATCATGACGCTGCACGCCGCCAAGGGGCTGGAATTTCCGGCCGTGTTCCTGCCGGGGTGGGAGGATGGTCTCTTCCCCAGCCAGCGCAGCATGGATGAGAGCGGGCTGAAGGGCCTGGAGGAGGAACGGCGGCTGGCCTATGTGGGGATCACGCGGGCCGAGGAGGTGTGCACGATCTCCTTTGCCGGGAACCGGCGGGTCTACGGGCAGTGGCAAAGCCAGATGCCGAGCCGGTTCATCGACGAGCTGCCGGAGGATCATGTGGAGGTGCTGACGCCGCCGGGGCTCTATGGCGGGGGCTATGGCGCGGCGGGCGGTAGTCTTGGCACGATCGAATCCCGGGTGGCGGAGGCCAATGTCTATAATTCGCCGGGCTGGAAGCGGATGCAGGCGCGGAGCCAGCAGCGGCCCATGAGCCAGCCACAGGAGGCGCGCGACATGGTGATCGACGCCCAGGCGGTGAGCGCGCACGAGATGGGCGAGCGGGTGTTTCACCAGAAGTTCGGCTATGGTGCGATCATCGGGATCGAAGGCGACAAGCTGGAGATCGATTTCGAGAAGGCCGGGATCAAGAAGGTGGTGGCCCGGTTCGTGACCGGGGCGGATGATATTCCGTTCTGACGGGGTGGGGGGCCGGTGTCCCGAAGGGGCGCTTTTCACGCGCGCAGGTTGTCTCGACGCCGCGACAGGGGGCGTCTCGGGGCGCGGGGGGGCGATGTGACGCGTTCGGCTGACGAAGGGCGTTTGGCGGGCCGGGGCCTCCGGCGGGGATATTTTCGGCCAGAGGAAGGTGGCCGCGCCAGGAGGGGCGCGGGGCGTCAGGCGCGGTCGAGCCGGTCGCGCAGGGCGAGGATCTCGTCGCGCAGGCGGGCGAGGTCTGTCATGTCCATGCCGGTTTCGCGGGTGATGCAGTCGGGGATATGGGCGGCGTCGGCCTGAAGGGCGCGGCCCGTGTCGGTGAGATGCACGCGGACCTGGCGTTCGTCCGCGGTGTCGCGTTCGCGGCGCAGCAGGCCGCGGGTTTCCAGGCGTTTGATCAATGGGGTCAGGGTGTTGGATTCAAGCTGCAACTCGCGGCCCAGAGCGCCGACCGTGCGGGCGTCGCCGAACCAGAGCGCACTGAGCAACAGGTATTGCGGATAGGTCAGGCCCAGCGGGGCGAGGAGCGGCTTGTAGGTCTGCTGCATCCGGTGCGCGGTGGAATAGAGCGCGAAGCACAGCATGTCGGGTGGGGGAAGGGTGCTCATTGCGGGAAGATATGTCGTGCGCGATTTGATCGCAAGCGTTGACAGGTCGGGTTGCCGATATATGTATCGTGTACGATTTAATCTTGAGCGATGAAAGGGAACCTTCATGTCGACCGATATCAAGTACTGGACCGAAGCCCATGCCACGGGCGGTGGCCGCCAAGGGGTGTCGCGCCTGAAGAACGGCATGCTGACCTTCACCATGGACACGCCCGAGGCGCTGGGCGGGGCCGGCAAGGGGCACAACCCCGAGGAGCTGTTCGCGGCGGGCTATGCCGCCTGCTACTTGGGCGCGATGCGCTTTGCCGCGCAGAGCGAGAAGCTGGGCGAGGTGCCCAAGGATGCATCGGTGGACGCCAAGGTCGGGATTGGGCCGCGTGACGATGGCGGGTTCGGCCTGAAGGTGGAACTGAAGGTCAGGATGCCGGGTGTCGACGAGGAGACTGCGAAAAAAATCATGGAACGCGGGCATTTCATCTGTCCGTATTCCAACGCGACGCAAGGCAATATCGAGGTGAAAACCGAGCTGGCCTGACGGCTGGCGATATTGCCGGCGTGGGGCCCGGGCGAGGCAAGACCGTGAATCGTGCTTCGTCCGGGTCTTTTTCCTGCGTGGATCAGGGCCTTTCCGGGAAAAATCGGATCGCGTTTCGCGGCCTCTTGGAACGCCAAAGGCGATGCATGTTTCGGACTGACCCGGAAACGCTTTAGCCGAACACCCGGAGAAAGGTCTTTTGCAGGGCCACGTCCACGTCGCCCAGGGTGACCGGCAGGCCGAGATCGACCAGCGAGGTGACGCCATGGTCGGTTATGCCGCAGGGGACAATGCCGGAGAAATGATCAAGGTCCGGTTCGACGTTGATCGAGATGCCGTGGAAGCTGACCCATTTGCGCAGGCGGATGCCGATGGCGGCGATCTTGTCCTCGGGCTTTTGCCCCTTCGTGGTGAGGGGCTTGTCGTCGCGCACGACCCAGACGCCGACGCGACCCTCGCGAATCTCGCCTGTGACATTGAACTGGTCGAGGGTGGCGATGACCCAGGATTCAAGCTGTTGCACGAAGGCGCGAACGTCGCGGCCGCGCTGGCCCACGCTCAGCATGACGTAGACCACGCGCTGGCCGGGGCCGTGATAGGTATATTGCCCGCCGCGCTTGGTGGGGTAGACCGGGAAGCGGTCGGGATCGGTGAGATCGGCGGGTTTGGCAGAGGTGCCGGCTGTGTATAGCGGCGGATGCTCCAAGAGCCAGATCGCCTCGTCGGCCGCGCCCCGCGCGATTGCCTCGGCGCGGGCCTCCATCTCGGCGCAGGCGGTCTCGTAGTCGACGAGGCCGGGGGAGGTGATCCAGTCTACCATCGGCGTGCTTTGGCAGGTGGCGCGGATTTTGTCAAAGCCGTGGTTTTTGGCCTTCACAAGGCGAACGCGATTGCCTATACGGCGGCACACCAAGGCGTTCCCCCGGAATGCCTGCCGGAACACGAGCGGTCGTGGCGGAATTGGTAGACGCGCAGCGTTGAGGTCGCTGTGAGGTAACACTCGTGGGGGTTCGAGTCCCCCCGACCGCACCACTCCCGAACAATCTTTCGCGTGCAGCGATCATTGAGGGTTGGTCGGGACGAGGCATTGTCCTTTCATTGGCAGCCGTCCGAGTAGTGGGGTCGAAGCCCACCCTACGATTGCGGCGTTCCCGTCACCCAGACCTGCGCGATGGCGCGGTCGTCGGCCATCATGATCGTGGGAAAGACGGCCTGCCAGAGATCCTCGGCGCTGGCGGCGCGCTGGGCAATCGCCGGGGTCGAGGCGAGGTTTATGGCGACAAGGTCGGCCTCCATTCCCGGGGCGATGGTGCCGATGCGGTCCGAGAGGTGCAGGGCGTCGGCGCTGCCCGCTGTCGCCAGCCACCACAGCTGCGCGGGGTGCAGGGCGGTGCCGGACAGCTGGCCGATCTCGTAGGCGGCGGCCATGGTGCGCAGCATGGAGAAGGACGAGCCGCCCCCGGTATCGGTGGCAAGGCCGATGTGGTGGCCGTCCTGGAGGCGCGCGGCCATGTCGAAGAGGCCGGAGCCGATGAAGGTGTTGGAGGTGGGGCAGTGGATGAGCGCCGCGCCGGTCTCGGCCAGGCGGGTGCGTTCGCAGGGAGTGAGGTGGATGGCGTGGCCGTAGAGGCCGCGGGGGCCGAGAAGGCCGTGTGCTTCGTAGGTGTCGAGATAGTCGCGGGCCGTCGGGAAAAGGGATTTGACCCAGGCGATTTCCTCGACCTGCTCGGAAAGATGCGTTTGCATCAGGCAGGTGGGGTGTTCGGCCCAGAGCGCGCCGAGGGCGGAGAGCTGATCGGGCGTGGAAGTGGGCGAGAAGCGCGGGGTAATGGCGTAGGTCAGCCGGCCGGTGCCGTGCCAGCCGGCGATGAGGGCGGCGCTGTCGTCATAGGCGGATTGCGCGGTGTCCAAGAGGGCGGCGGGGCGTTGCGGTCCATGCAGGTCTTGCCGGCGACGGCGCGGAGGTTGCGGCTCTGCGCGGCCTCGAAAAAGGCGTCGGCGCTGTGGGCGTGGGAGGTGCAGAACGTCGCCACCGTGGTGGTGCCGTTGGCCAGCGTCAGGTCGAGGTAGCGATTGGCGATCTCGTGCGCGTAGGCGGGATCGGCGAGGCGCATTTCCTCGGGAAAGGTGTAGGTTTCCAGCCAGTCGCGCAGGCGCTTGCCCCAGCTGGCGATGATGCCGGTCTGGGGGTAATGCGCGTGAGCGTCGATGAAGCCGGGCGAGATGAGATGATCGTCGTAGCGCTCGATCAGCGCGTCCGGGGCGGCGGTGCGCAGGTCCGCGAGGGAGCCGGTGCGCGAGATGTGGCCGTTCTCGATCAGGACGGCCTCGTCGAGGCGGGCGGAGCCGGCGGGGTCGCCCTGGAACGGCGATCGGGTGAAGCAGAGGACCTGTCCGGTCAGGATGCGCGGGGATGCGGGGTGGTGTCCTCGGGGCCGGTCGGGGGCAGGATAGGTGCGCGGACGACAGGCGTAAATCCCGCATATTGCGTTGTGATTTCCCGCGGCTTTGTCCTACATGGTGCCGCAGAACCGGGGAGCGCGCGATGGCCGAGGAAAACCAGCAGGACGACGTGACCGAAGAGCGCGAACCCGCGCAGGTGCCCGAGCCCGAGCGGGAGCCCGAGCGCGAGGACAGCGCCTATGTCCTGGACCAAAAGGCCGTCGGCCGGATCATGTATGCCGTGGATATCGGCGACCAGGCGATGCTGTGGCAGGAGCTGGAGCCGTTTCACCCCGCCGACATCGCCGACCTTCTGGAACAGATCAATTCCTTCGACCGCCGCCGGCTGATCGAGCTTTACGGGCACGAGTTCGACGGCGACGTGCTGACGGAACTGGACGAGACGATCCGCGAGGAGGTGATCTCGATCCTGGCGCCGGAGGTTCTGACCAACGCGGTGCGCGACCTGGAATCGGACGACGTGGTCGACCTGGTCGAGGACATGGAGGAAAGCCGGGCGGCCGAGATCCTGGGCGTGCTGGAGGACAGCGACCGGACGCTGGTGCAGCAGTCGCTGAGTTACCCCGAGTATTCCGCCGGGCGCCTGATGCAGCGCGAGGTGGTGATGGCGCCCGAGCACTGGAACGTGGGCGAGGCGATCGATTACCTGCGCGATCAGGACGACCTGCCGGACCAGTTCTATCACATCGTGCTGGTGGACCCGCGGCTGAAACCCGTGGGCAACGTGACGCTGGGCAAGCTGATGGCCTCGAGGCGCGAGGTGATGCTGAGCTCGCTGGTGGAGGAGACGTTTCACGTCATTCCCGCCGAGCAGTACGAGGGCGACGTGGCCTATGCGTTCAACCAGTATCACCTGATTTCCGCGCCCGTGGTGGACGAGGACGAACGTCTGGTGGGGGTGATCACCATCGACGACGCCATGGCGGTGCTGGACGAGGAGCACGAGGAGGACATCCTGCGGCTGGCCGGTGTGAGCGAGGAAGGCAGCTTGAGCGACCGGGTGATCAGCACCACCAAGCGGCGGTTTCCGTGGCTGGCGGTGAACCTGGTGACGGCGATCATGGCCTCGCTGGTGATTGCGCAGTTCGAGGCGGCGATCGCGCAGATCGTGGCGCTGGCGGTCTTGATGCCGATCGTGGCGTCGATGGGCGGCAACGCGGGGACGCAAAGCCTGACCGTGGCGGTGCGGGCGATTGCGACGAAGGACCTTACGGGATCGAACGTGTGGCGGTTCATCCGGCGCGAGGTGCTGGTGGGCTTGGTCAACGGGATCATATTCGCCGTGGTAATGGGGATCGTCGGCGTGCTGTGGTTCGGCGGGCCGGAGCTGGGCTATGTCATCGGGGCGGCGATGGTGATCAACCTGGTGATGGCCGGTCTGGCCGGCACGGTGATTCCGGTGGTGTTGGACCGGGTCGGCGTGGACCCGGCGCTGGCCTCGGGGGCGTTCGTGACCACGGTGACGGACGTGGTGGGCTTTTTCGCCTTCCTGGGGCTTGCTGCGGTGGTGCTGCTGTGAGCGACCTGGCCGAGGTGAAGGCGGCGGCGCGCAAGGCGGCCTTCGCGCGGCGCAAGGCGGCGTTTGACGCGGATGCGGGCGCAGGGGCGGGCCTCTTGTCCGGGGTGCTGGCCGGGTATCGCGGCGTGCCGCTGGCGGGGTACATGCCCATCCGCACGGAAATCGACCCACTGCCGGCGATGGCCGAGGCAGCGGCGCATGGCCCGGTGGGCGTGCCGGTGATCGAAGCTGAGGGCAGGCCGCTGAACTTCTCGCGCTGGGAGCCGGACGGCGCGCTGCGCGACGGGCCGTTCGGGGCGAAGGTGCCGGATGTGGATGATTTCTTCGAGCCGGAGATCCTGATCGTGCCCTTGGTCGCGTTCGACCGCAACGGCGGCCGGCTGGGCTATGGCGGGGGGTTCTATGACCGGACGCTGGAGCTGCTCAGGGGCAAACGGGCGACAATGGCCATCGGGTTCGCCTTTGCGGCGCAGGAGGCCGAGGGGCTGCCGCTGGAGTCCACGGACCAGCCGCTGGACATGGTGGTGACGGAGAAAGAGGTGATCGGGTTTTGAAGGGGGCACCACGTCGGTGGATGTTGGATAGCGCGCGGAGGCAAGGCGCAGCAAGCTGCGCCGCCGCGCGATCGCCAGACCGCCCGGACGGGCTGGCGATTGGTAGAAGTTTGTGCTTCGATTTGAGGATTTGCGGAAGTTTCGGGGATAAACTGCCCTGAACGACTGTTGGTTCGCCATCCCGCGGTCTGGCGATCGCGCGGCCCACCTCTCGCACCTGTCGGAAGGAGATGAATATGGACACCCACGACTACACCGCCAAGGTGGTCTGGACCGGCAACCGGGGCGACGGCACCCGGAGCTACAGGGGGTATGACCGGACGTGGAATATCGAGACGCCGGGCAAACCGGTGGTGTTGTGTTCGAACGATCCGGTGCTGGGCGGGGACCCGAACCTGCACAATCCCGAGGACCTTTTGCTGGCGACGGTAAGCGCGTGCCACATGCTGTGGTACCTGCATTTCGCCAGTGATGCCGGGATTGCGGTGCAGGGCTATGTTGACGACCCACTGGGCGAGGCGGAGGTGGAGCGGTCCGGCAAGGGGCGGTTCACGCGGGTCGTGCTGCGCCCGGTGATCACGGTGCCCGAGGGCACGGACCTGGAGGCGGCGGACGCGATCCACGGGCGCATTCACGAGGTCTGTTTCATAGCGCGGTCGGTGGCGTTTCCGATCGTCTACGAGGCACGCTACCAGGTGGCGAGTTGACGGGGTGCAGCGCGAAGATGCGCGCCGGGCCGAAGACCGTGGTTCGTGGCAGGCCGGGGACGCCTCCGGCGGGAGTATTTGAGCCAAGAAAAAGCCCCATCAAGTAATGCCCGGCCAGGGTCCCGTGCCGCAGATGCAATGGACAGGGCGGCCGTTGGCAGATGGGGGACGCCTCTGTCGGGAGCATTCCAGGAACAGAGAAGGCCGTGGAGCGCAGGATGTGCAGGACGGCGCCCGCGACTGGCAATGGCCCGGCGACGCGGCACGGGAGAGACGCGCAGCCGACCGGCGGGCCTTGCCCTTTGGAGTGGGCCGCTCTACCAGTTCTGGCATGAGGATTTTGTATCTTGGAGACGTGATGGGCCGGGCTGGGCGGCAGGCCATCGCTGCGCGTTTGCCGGGCCTGCGGGCGGCCTGGAAGGCGGATTTCGTCGTGGTGAACGGCGAGAACGCCACCGGCGGGATGGGGCTGAGCGGCGCCCATGCCAAGGCGCTGCTGGAGGCGGGCGCGGATTGCCTGACGCTGGGAGATCACGCGTTCGACCAGAAAGACATGCTGCAGTTCATCGCGACCGAGCCGCGCATCGTTCGGCCGATCAATTTCGCCAAGGGGGCACCGGGGCGCGGACATGGCGTGTTCGCGGACGCGCGGGGCCGCAAGGTGATGGTGGCGCAGGTGCTGGGGCAGGTCTTCATGAAGCGCGCCTTCGACGACCCGTTCAGCGCGGTGGACGCGGTGATGCGCGCCCATGTGCCGGGCGGCGCGGTGCAGGCCAGCCTGATTGACATTCACTGCGAGGCCACAAGCGAGAAAATGGCGATGGGCCATTTCTGCGACGGACGGGCGAGCATGGTCGTGGGCAGCCATACGCACGTGCCGACCGCCGATGCCCAGATCCTGCCGAGCGGTACGGCCTACCAGAGCGATGCGGGCATGTGCGGCGACTACCTGAGCGTGATCGGCATGGAGAAGACCGAGCCGATGCGCCGCTTCGTGACCGGCATGGGCAAGGAGCGCTTCGCGCCGGCGATGGGCGAGGCCACGCTGTGTGGACTTTACGTCGAGACCGACGACGCCACCGGCAAGGCCACGCGGGTCGAGATGGTGCGGGACGGCGGACGGTTGACGGCCAGCGGACCATGAGGCGGGTCCTGGCGCTTTATGCCGCGCTGTTTGCCATGGGGCTGGGGTGGGGCCTGTCGATCCCGCTGACCAAGATCGCGGTGAGCACCGGCCACCGGCCGTTCGGGCTGGTATTCTGGCAGTTGGTGATCGTCATGCTGTGCTTGGGAGCGGTGACGCTGATCCGGGGGCGGCGCATTGTCTTCGCGCGCCGCTACCTGCGGCTCTTCGTGATGGTGGCGTTGTGCGGTGCGGTCCTGCCCGACATATTCTTCTATGCCGCGGCGGCGGAACTGCCGGGGGGCATCATGTCGATCGTCACCGCGACGGTGGCGATGTTCTCCTTGCCGATCGCGGTGCTGATGGGAAACGAGGTGTTCGAATGGCAGCGGTTTGCAGGCGTGGTGCTGGGCCTTGGCGGGATCGTCCTGCTGGTGGGGCCCGAGGCGAGCCTGCCCGATGGCGCGTCGGCCCTGTTCGTGCTGGTGGCACTGTGCGCGCCCGCGCTTTACGCGACCGAGGGCAACCTGGTGGCGAAATGGGGCACGCAGGGGCTGGACCCGATGCAGGTGATCATCGGCGCGTCGGTGATCGGATCGGTCGTGGCACTGCCCATCGCGCTCGGTACGGGGCAATGGATCAATCCGCTGGCGTCCTTCGGCGTGCCGGAACTGGCGCTGATCGCGGCGGCTGCGCTGCACGCGCTGGTCTATGCCTCTTACGTCTGGATGGTGGGCCATGCCGGATCGGTCTTTTCGGCGCAGACAGCGTATATGGTGACGGCGGCGGGGGTTCTGTGGTCGATGGCGCTGCTGGGCGAAAGCTATTCGATCTGGGTCTGGCTGGCGCTGGGGGTGATGATGCTGGGCATGTTCCTGGTGCAGCCGCGGGCGGTACGGGTGCTTGTGCCAGGGCGCGTGATGGATGAGAATGCCGACGCTGACATGACATCGGACCGGGACAGGCAGAGCTGATGCAATTTCTGGAAATCTCGCAGGGCGCCCAGCCTTGGGTGGCCCTATGCGTGGTCGCGGTGATGTTCGTGCTGTTCATACGCGAGACCTATCCGACCGAGGTCGTGGCGCTGAGCGGGGCGGCCGTGCTGCTGGCGCTGGGTGTGCTGCCCTATGATGCGGGGCTGGAGGTGCTGGCGAACCCGGCGCCCTGGACCATCGCGGGGATGTTCATCGTGATGGGGGCGCTGGTGCGCACCGGGGCGCTGGACGCGTTCACCACGGTGGCGGACCGGCAGGCGCGGGTGAACCCGAAACTGGCGATCGGCATGCTGATGGCGCTGGTGGTCTTCGGGTCGGCCTTCATGAACAACACGCCGGTGGTCGTGGTGATGATCCCGATCTTCGTGCAGCTGGCGCGCACATTGGGGGTGACCGCGTCCAAGCTGCTGATCCCGCTGAGCTATGCGGCGATCCTTGGTGGCACGCTGACGCTGATCGGAACGTCGACCAACCTGCTGGTCGATGGCGTGGCGCGGTCGCAGGGAATGGCGCCCTTCACCATTTTCGAGGTCACGCCACTGGCGGTCTGCCTGGTGGGCTGGGGGGCGGTGTACCTTTATTTCATCGCGCCGCGCCTGTTGCCGGACCGCGAGAGCATGGCGGACATGCTGTCGGACCGCTCGAAGATGAAGTTCTTCACCGAGGCGGTGATCCCGCCCGACAGCAACCTGATCGGCCGCGAGGTGACCGGGGTGCAGCTGTTCAAGCGCGAGGGCGTGCGGCTGGTGGACGTGGTGCGGGGCGATATCTCGCTGCGGCGCAACCTGCAGGGGGTGGAGTTGCAGGTGGGCGACCGGGTGGTGCTGCGCACGCAGATGACCGAGCTGCTGAGCCTGCAGCGCAACAAGGAGCTGAAGCGGGTCGACCAGGTGTCGGCGGTGGAGACGACGACGGTGGAAGTGCTGATCACGCCGGGCTGCAAGATGGTGGGACGCTCGCTCGGCTCGCTGCGCTTGCGGCGGCGGTTCGGGGTCTATCCGCTGGCGGTGCACCGGCGGAACCAGAATATCGGGCGGCAGCTGGATGACCTGATCGTGCGGGTGGGCGACACGCTGTTGCTGGAAGGCGCACCCGAGGACATCAAGCGGCTGGCGGGCGAGATGGACCTGGTGGATGTGAGCCAGCCCTCGGCGCGGGCATTCCGGCGGGGACACGCGCCAGTGGCGCTGGCGGCGCTGGCAGGGATCGTGACGCTGGCCGCGCTGGGCGTGGCGCCGATCCTGGCGCTGACGGTCATCGCGCTTGCGGTGGTTCTGCTGACCCGCTGCATCGACGCGGACGAGGCGTTTTCCTTTGTCGACGGCCGGCTGCTGGCGCTGATCTTCGCGATGCTGGCCATCGGGGCGGCGCTGGAAAGTTCCGGCGCGGTGCGGATGATCGTCGAGGCGGTGGCGCCGGCGGTGTCGAACCTGCCGCCCTTCCTGATCGTGTGGTCGATCTATCTTCTGACCTCGGTGCTGACGGAACTGGTGAGCAACAACGCGGTGGCGGTGGTGGTCACGCCTATCGCCATCGGGCTGGCTGACGCGATGGGCATCGACGCGCGGGCGCTGGTGGTGGCGGTAATGGTGGCAGCCTCGGCCAGTTTTGCGACGCCGATCGGATACCAGACCAACACGCTGGTCTATGGTCCGGGCGGGTACAGGTTCACCGATTTTCTGAAGGTGGGCGTGCCATTGAACCTTAGCGTGGGACTGCTGGCGAGCGCGCTTATCCCGGTGATCTGGCCGCTGTGAGGCAGGCCGGGGGATTTCGAGTATTTTCGGAACAATGAAAGCCGGGCGGGTGGCGCGTCATGTCGGGACCAGCGCCGGTTCGGCCTGGGTGAAGGCCACGGTGACCAGTCCGTCGCAGCCCGTGGATTCGAGCACCATGGTATTGCGGGGGCGCTGGAAGCCGGCGAAGCGCGATCTGCGGTCGAACCCGCCGCCCAGATGAACGAGAAGGACCGGAGGTTCCCCGCGCCGCGTCGGTGTAGCCGGCCAGTTGCTCGTCCGTGCAGATCCGGGCAACAAGGGATCTGACCTGGGCGACGGAGCAGCTCGCGGGGTTGCAGAGCCCGGTCATGACGCCGGTGCAGGTATCGACGCTGCCCGAGAAAGGGTCTCTTAAGGGGATTGATCCGGAGGTGTCGCAGGCGGAAATGCGGCACGCGAGGGGGAGCGCCGCCGCGGCAGCGCGCGAAACCGGTCGTGCCATGAGCGAAGGCGCGTTACTGATATCTGGGAGTTTCCCGGTACCAAGCCGGCGCATTGCGTCCATCGCGAGCGACGACCTGCGCAGCCATGTGGCGCAGGTCGCCGAGGCGGATCCGTCAGCTGCCGCTGCGGACGCCATTGGTCGCGGCGAAGGCGACGCGGTTGATGGCGTGGATCTTGGTCAGGCCGTCTTCGCCGGCGGTGGCGTAATCGAACCGGAGCCGGTCGCCCTTGGCAAGGTCGACGGGCAGGGTGATGTCGCCGGGCACGTACCACACGGTCTTGTCGGACAGAACCAGAACGCCGGTGTCGCGGTCATAGGAGACCACGTTGCCTTCGGTCTGGTCGGCGAAAGCGGGAAGGGCCGCGAATGCGGCAAGGGCCGTTGCGATGATGATGCGCATGACTGTTATGTCCAGGGGAGGAAAGCACTCTTGGCGCGACCCCGCGCCTTGTAGCCGCCGGACGGAGCCTCACGCCCGGATGAGGCGAAGATCGGCTACCGCTGCCCCTGCGTCAAGATGCGGGGCATGAAATTTTCAATGGTGCGCGGGATTACGGGCGGATTTTCGCGCGTGTTTCCCAAAAGGCTTGCCTGAAATTGCGGCTTGGGGAAGAAAACCCGAAACAACGAGGGATAGCACGATGCGTCACATGATGGCCTTGATCCTGATTTGCGTGGTGGCGGGATGCAGTGCCAAGGAGGCGCCGGAGCAGCCGGCGCGGCACAATCCGCCGCTTTACCCCAACGAAACGCCGCAGATCCGGTCGTTGATCAACCAGTATGCCGACGATTACGAGGTGCCGCGGTCGCTGGTGCACCGTGTGGTCCAGCGCGAAAGCGATTATCGCCCGGCTGCACGCAACGGCCCCTACTGGGGGATGATGCAGATCCTGCCCGCCACAGCGCGGGGCATGGGGTTCCAGGGCCCGCCCAGTGACCTGCTGGATGCCGAGACAAACCTGAAATACGCGGTGAAATACCTGCGCGGCGCCTACCTGGTCGCCGATGGCAGCGAGCCCGACGCGGTGATGTGGTACGCCAAGGGCTATTACTATGCTGCGCGCGACAAGTGCCTGTTGGTCGAGACCGGCCTTCGTGAACGCGAAATCGCCCGGCACTGTCGCTGAGGCGGGCCGGGGCCGGTGCCGGGCTGCGCCGGGCGGCCCGTCACGTGGCCATCATGGTCCCTTCGATCAGGTTCCTCAGAGCGGCCAGAACAGCAGGATCGCCGGGACCGACACCGCAACCACGATAAGTTCCAAGGGCAGACCCATGCGCCAGTAATCGCCGAAGGCATAGCTGCCGGGGCCGAGGATGAGCGTGTTGTTCTTGTGCCCGATGGGGGTGAGGAAGGCCGAGGAGGCGGCCACCGCCACCGCCATCAGGAAGGGATCGGGAGAGACGTCCAGCGTGCGGGCCATCTGGATGCCCACCGGGGCGGCGACGATGGTCGTGGCGGTGTTGTTGAGCACATCCGACAGCGTCATCGTGACGGCCATGAGCACGGCGAGGATCGCCCAGGCGGGAAGGCCCGCGGTCAGGCTGACCAGCGCGCCGGCGATAAGCGCGGTGCCGCCGGCCTCTTCCAGCGCGGCGCCGAGCGGGATCATCGAGCCCAAGAGCACCACCACGGGCCATTCGATGTGGGTGTAAAGCTCGGTCGCGGGCACGATTCGAGTCAGCACGTAGACCATCACGACAATGCCCAGGGCGATCGGCAGGTAGATCAGCCCGAAGCTGGCCGCAGCGACGCCTGCGGCGAAGACGCCGATGGCCACCCATGTCTTGCGATCCTGGGTCACGGAAAGGCCGCGGTCGGCCAGTGGCAGGCAGCCCAGCCAGTCGGTGACATCGGCGCCGGTTTCGCGCGGCACCAGCAGCAACAGGATGTCGCCCGGACGTATCGTGGTGCGGCGAACCTGGTCGCGAATCTGTTGGCCCTGCCGGGAGATGCCCATGAGCACGGCGCGGTGACGCCAGTGCAGGCCCACCGAATGTGCAGACTTGCCGGCAATGCGGGCGTCGCGGGGGACGACCACCTCGATGATGTCCAGACCCTCGGCCTCGGCGCGCAGGGTCTCCTCGCGCTCGGTGTCGGAAAAGGCCAGTGACAGGGTCGAGCGGAATTCGTCGAGCGCGTCGGGCGTCGCCTCGAGCACCAGCGCGTCGCCGCCCTGCAGAATAGTGTTCAGGGCGGCGCCGTAGCGGCGCTTGCCGTTGCGGATGACGCCGACCAGTGCCACGTCGTTCTTTTCAGCCGTTTCGCGCAGTTCGGCCGGGCGCTTGCCGATCAGGTCGCTGTCCTCGGGAATGGTCAGTTCGGCGACGTAGTTGGCGAGTTCGGCGGCCTTGAGACCCGCGTCCCCCCGTGTGGGGATGAGGCGCCAGCCGATCAGCGCCACGAAGACAAGGCCGGCCAGAGCGGTGATCGCCCCGACGGGGGCGAAGTCGAACATCGCATATGATTCTCCCAGCGCATCCTCGCGGATGCCGGCGATGATGATGTTGGGTGGCGTGCCGATCAACGTGGCCATGCCGCCGAGGATGGTGGCGAAGGAGAGCGGCATCAGGCTGAGCCCCGGGGAGCGTTTCGCCTTGCGCGCGGTCTGTATGTCGACGGGCATGAGAAGGGCGAGAGCCGCGACGTTGTTCATGAAGGCCGAGAGCACGCCGCCGATGCCGCCCATGATGGCGATATGGGTGCCGAGCGCGCGGGAGCTGTCCACGAGCGTGCGGGTGATGAGAAAGACCGCGCCGGAGCGCACCAGCCCCGCCGAAACGACGAGCACGAGGGCCACGATGACTGTGGCCGGATGACCAAAGCCCGAGAACGCGGCCTCGACCGGGATCACCCCCAGGACGACGCCCGCGAGAAGTGCCCCGAACGCCACGATGTCGTAGCGGTAGCGCCCCCAGAGCAGGAGCGCGAAGACCGCGCCAAAGAGCGCGAAGAGGATGATCTGTTCCTGGGTCAAGGCTCTGGCCTCATGTGGGCACGCGGCTGCCGTCCGCGTCGGGACAGGGTAGCGGCATCGCGCGGGGGTGCAACAGGTGATCGGCGGGATTGCACAGGCACCTGCGCCTGCATTATAGAGGCGTGAACTTCACGAATGTCATCGGAGGCATGTCATGGCCGGCCACTCGAAATGGGCCAATATTCAGCACCGCAAGGGCCGACAGGACGCCCAGCGGGCCAAGCTGTTCTCGAAGCTGTCCAAGGAAATCACCATCGCCGCCAAGATGGGCGACCCGGACCCCGACAAGAACCCGCGCCTGCGGCTGGCGGTCAAGCAGGCCAAGTCGCAGTCGATGCCCAACGACAATATCGACCGGGCGATCAAGAAATCGGTCGCGGGCGAGGGCGAGGATTACGAGGAAATCCGGTACGAGGGCTATGGACCCAACGGAGTGGCGGTGATCGTCGAGGCGATGACCGACAACCGTAACCGGACGGCGAGCAACGTGCGCTCGACCTTTACCAAGAACGGCGGGAACCTGGGCGAGACCGGATCTGTCGGGTTCATGTTCGAACGCAAGGGCCAGGTGACCTATCCAGCGACCGCAGGGGACGCGGACACGGTGATGATGGCAGCGATCGAGGCCGGGGCAGAGGACGTGGACTCGGGCGAGGACGGTCACGTGATCTGGTGCGCCGATACGGACCTGAACGAAGTCTCGACCGCGCTTGAGGCGGAACTGGGCGAAAGCGAGGAAACCAAGCTGGCCTGGCGTCCGACTACGACCACCGAGTTGGACCTCGACGGCATGCAGAAGCTGATGAAGCTGATCGACGCCCTGGAAGACGATGATGACGTGCAGAACGTCACGACGAATTTCGAGGCCAGCGACGCGGTGATGGACCAGCTTGCCGCCGAATAGGGCGCGTGCCCGACCGAAGACCAGGCGGCGTCCCTTGCGGGGCGCCGTTTCGCGTTCGGGACGGTCATGCGTGAAGATCCCGGATCAGGTCCGGCGTCGTGCGGGTCCGGGATCGTAGCTTCTCGACGGCATGGACCTTTCCGCGGCGATGCGGCACCCTGTCGCCGAAGCAGGAGAGATATGCGATGCAGATCGACTACGAAGACGGCGAAACCAAGGGGCGCTACGTGACCCGGATCGACGACGGGCCGGAGGCGGAACTGACCTATTCCAAGCTGGGCGGCACAGGGATGATCATCGACCATACCGGCGTGCCGGATGCCTATCGCGGCAAGGGCGTGGGGCTGGCGCTGGTCACCCGAGCGGTCGAGGATGCCCGCGCGGCGGGACGGAAGGTCACGCCGCTTTGTCCCTTTGCAGCGGCTCAGTTCCGGCGGCACCCGGAATGGGCGGACGTGCTGGCCTGACACAGATGTCGCCGCCTGTGCCGCTTGGGTCGCAATCACGACTTGCGTCACGCGACGGATCGCGTCACTGTAAAAGTCCCTGAGGTGCCGCGCAGGACGCGGAGAATTGGGAAGCCGGTGCAAGTCCGGCGCTGCCCCCGCAACGGTAAGGATGGGGGATACCGCACATGCCACTGGGGCGGACCGCCCCGGGAAGGCGCGCGTATCCGCACCCCCGCCAAGCCCGGAAACCAGCCTTAGGGTAAACGTCGAACCGCGGGGGGCGGTGCGGGCGGTGGACCCTTGAATGGGGTCCTCGCACGGCCTTCCTTCGCCCCAGTCCGGCCCGGGGTGTGGCCGGAGGAAGAGCAGAAGAGATGACTGTCACACCGATCATGGACGGACTGGAGCGTAGCCCCGCCACCGGAGCGGAGGCCGAGGCCGTGGCGCGGCTGGGGTTCCTGGAGTGGGTGTTCGGTTATCCGGGCGCCGTGACCGCCGGCGTCGTGCGCGAGGCGCTGGGAGAACCGGCAGTCCAGAACGCTGGCAGCGCGGCGGCCAAGGCCTTTGTCGGCGTGTTGGAAGAGGCGCGGCTGTCGGTCGTGGCGGCGCCGGGTCGGCGGGGGCGGACCGCGCGCAGACTGCACTGAAGCCATTCGCATGCATTGGGCGGCCGGGCGGTGGTAGGCGCCCGGGTTCCCGCGGCCTTGCAGTTGCGGCGGAACTGCCGGTAAGCGAACGGATATTGGTCCGGAAAAGAAAAAACGGCGACGCCAGGGAGGAGGAGAGGCGCCGCCGTTCTTTACGTCGGGTCCCAGGGAGGAGGAAGGGACCGTTCGTTAGGGTTGGGTTCGTTCAGAACCCAGGTATTGCCGGGACCGCACAAGGGAGGAGAGGCGGTATCCCGAACAGGTACCAAACGGGAGGAAGGGTACCTGATAGTGTTGGCGTCCGTCTGACCCGTTGGCTGTTTCGTGCCGTGGCCTGTTCCGTTCGCCGTTGAGTTAAAGATAGCGAATTGCTGCGCGTGCACAATGATTTTTGCCGCAATGCAGCTATGCAGAATGCGCATAGTGAAACTGACCAATTTATAGCTGTATTTTCACCCCTTCGCCGCGATTTTGGGCGGGGTGTTGACGAAGGGTTGCGTGTGGCGCGGAAGCTGCGCAGTGTCCGGGGCGCGAACACGAGGAAATGGCGCATGACGGATATTCTGGAACAGATTCGCGCGCAGCTGGCGCAGCTGGAACTGCCGGATGGCGGCAACCTGGTGTCGCGTGACATGGTGCGTGCGATGCGGCTGGAGCGGGGCCAGGTGCGATTCGTGCTGGAGGCGCCGAGTCCCGAAATGGCGCGTCACATGGAGCCGCTGCGCGCCGCCGCCGAGCGCGCGGCCCTGTCGGTGGACGGGGTCGAAAACGCGCAGGTGGCGCTGACGGCGCATGAGGCGGAAAAACCCGCGCCGTCGCTGAAGGTGGGGCAACATCCCAAGGGGGGAAATGCCTCGATCCGGCCCGGCGGCGTGGCGTCGATCCTGGCCATCGCGTCGGGCAAGGGGGGCGTCGGCAAGTCGACGGTGGCCTCGAACCTGGCCGTGAGCCTGGCAAGGGCCGGACGGCGCGTGGGGCTGCTGGATGCCGACATCCACGGGCCAAGCCAGCCGCGGATGATGGGCGTGACCGAGCGGGCGCAGAGCCCGGACGGGAAAATCCTGACCCCGCTGGAGGCGCATGGCGTCAAAATGATGTCCATCGGCCTGATGATCGAGGAGGACCGCGCGGTGGTCTGGCGGGGCCCGATGCTGATGGGCGCGTTGCAGCAGATGATATCCCAGGTCGATTGGGGCGAGCTGGACGTGCTGCTGGTGGACCTGCCGCCGGGCACGGGCGATGTGCAGCTGACCCTGTGCCAGCGGGCACAGCCGACCGGCGCACTGGTCGTGTCCACGCCGCAGGACGTGGCACTGATCGACGCGCGCAAGGCGATCGACATGTTCAACACGCTGAAGACGCCGGTGCTGGGGCTGATCGAGAACATGTCGATGTTCCATTGTCCGCAATGCGGGTACGAGGCGGCGATTTTCGGCCATGGCGGCGTGGCGGCCGAGGCCGAACGGCTGGACCTGCCTCTGCTGGGTGCGCTGCCCATCGACCTGGAGACCCGACTGGGCGGGGATGCCGGCCGACCCGTGGCGCTGGGGGAGGGGCCCGTATCGGACGCCTACGCGCGGCTGGCGGACCGGCTGGTGCAGGGCGGCATGGCGTAACGGTAAGAGATCTGCAGCGAAAACCTGATGTGAACCCTCACACGACACTCAAATTCGAGTTATTCCGGAGGAGGGAGCGCCATTCCTCGTTGGTGTGAAACAGGAAATTTCGTATCGGACAGGAAATTCAGGTCAAGTGGGCATTCAGTTGAAACACGACATCAGGTTCGCGAGATTGACCGAGATAGATCCGGCCGAGCTTATAACTCACATGTCCGATCCTCGTGTTGCAGAGCATATGCCTCTTCTGACTTTCAAATGGGATGAAGCCGCTGCTGCAAAATTTGTCGCCGACAAAGAGGCTTGCTGGGACCGAGACGGTCTTGGCCATTGGGCCATTTTGGATAACGGCAATTACGTGGGATGGGGAGGTTTTCAAAGAGAGGGAGATGAGTGGGATTTTGGTCTGGTGCTCAAGCCAACGGCGTTTGGCTTGGGAGCCCGCATATCAAGAAAGGCAATCGAGTTTGCCCTTGCCGATGATCGCATCTCATACGTCACATTCCTGCTTCCGCCGTCACGTAAAAATCTGGGTGCACTCGAACGGCTCGGTGCAAGATTTGTCTCCGAAATCGAATATGACGGTTCCGCGTTTCTCAAATACAGTTTGAATACTGAATAACTGCTCTGTCCGCGCAATTGCCGATCTTGCAGGAGCGCACCGTCACGGTGTCCTGAGAAACCGTTAATCCCCCGCCAATACTTCCCGAAACCCGGGTGCGCTCCGTTTCGCGCCTTTGGCTGGCATTCACGTGACGCTTGGGGGTGCGGCCCCCTCGCGCGGAAAGGGAAATTCATGAACAAGGCAATCACCGATGGCATCACCTTCATGCCGCCGGGTTTCGCGACCGGGCTGGACGTCTGGTCGAGCGAGGACGGCACACCGGGCTCGGACACCTATGACGGCGCGGCCAATGCCGCCTTCGTCCCGGCAGACCAGGATTTCGGCGGGGCGCTGGAACTGCAGAAAACGCAAGCCACGCAAAAGCTGCGCTACATGGGCGAAACCCCGATCCTGCCGGGCTGTTATCTGCAGATCACCGCGCGGGTAAAGGCGGTGGCGGGCAACCTGCCGGATGTGCGCATCGCCGGTTGGGCCGGGGGCGCGGGCGGCGCTCACGTGACCGGCCTGACCGAAGTGGGGCCCAGCGTTGCGTTGACGACCTATGGCGAGGTGGTCGAGATCATGGCCATAGTCGGCACGGGCGACCGGGGCGGGGTCGACATGGCGTGGGGGACCACGCCGCTCTACGGGCATTTCGGGATCGACCTGACCGGTCCGAATGGCGGCGTCGTGCGCATCGACGATATCCGAATCGAGGATGCGACGAATTTCTTCCTGCGTGACATCGTCGGCATGGTCGACGTGCGCGATTACGGCGCCAAGGGCGACGGCAGCACCGATGATCTGGCCGCCTTCGAGGCCGCGGATGCTGCCGCGAACGGGCGGACCGTGCTGGTACCGGAGGGAACGTATTTCCTGGGCGACAGCCTCACGATGCAATCGCGCGTGACATTCCAGGGCGAAGTCGTGATGCCTGCCGACAAGATCTTCGAACTGGTCAACGATTTCGATTTCACCAAATATGTCGATGCCTTCGGCGGCGATACGGAGATGGCTTTCAAGAAGGCCTACCAGGCGCTGTTGAACAACCCCGGGCACGTCGAACTGGACATGAAAGGCCGCAAGGTGGCATTGCGCGAGCCGGTCGACATGCAGGCCGCCGTGCCGAACCGGACCATCTACAAGACGCGGCACGTGATCAAGAACGCACAGTTCTCGGTCTTTCCGGGGCCGAACTGGGATACCGACACGGTGACCTCGCAGGCCACCTATAACGCCAACGATAACAAGCGCCTGACCAACGTGGCGAACGTGGCCAACATCCAGATAGGCTCTTGCGTTACGGGCAACGGAGTGGGGCGCGAGGTCTATGTGCGGGACAAGAACGTGGGCGCGCAGACCGTGACGCTGAGCCAGCCGCTTTACGATGCGGAAGGCACGCAGACCTACACCTTCAGGCGGTTCAAGTACATGTGGGACTTCAGCGGGTTCGACCAGATCTCGAAATTTGCGGTCTCGAATATCGAATTCCAGTGCGGCGGTGATTGCAGCGCGGTCCTGTTGCCGCCCGCGGGATCGGCAATTCATTTTCGCGACTGTTTCTTCACCTCGCCGCTGGACCGGGGCATCACCAGCCATGGTGAGGGCGACCAGGGGATGATGATCGACCGGTGCCAGTTCCTGTCGAACGAAAGCCCGTTGCTGGTGCCGGACCGCAGATCGATCGGCGTCAACTGCAACGGCAATGATGTGAAGATCCGCAACTGCCGTTGCAACTTCTTCAAGCATTTCGCGATCCTGGCCGGCTCGTCCAGCATCATCATGGGCAATCATTGCTTCCAGGGCGACAGCGCCGATCCGGGCCCGCGCAGCGCGATCTTCGTGCTGGCACGCACCAACAACCGTGGCACGATCACCGGCAACTACATCTGCGACGGCTCGATCGAGTGGTCCAATGAATATGACGAGGACCCCGGGTTCGCCAGCGAGTTCTCGTTCAGCGCTTTGTCGATCACCGGCAACGTGTTCCTCAGCCAGAGCACTGCGCCCTCGTTCAACTTCCTGATCGTGAAACCCTACGGGGCGGGGCATTTCATCAACGGTCTGACGGTCACGGGCAACACCGTGCGTCTGATTGACGGGCCGATCGATCGGTTCGAGGGGATCGACACGAGCTTTGCCACGCTGAATTTCGAGCGGTTCCGCAACATCCGCTTCGAGGACAACGCCTATTTCAATGTCAATATCCAGGTCGAGAACCCGCTGGTGATGCAGCATACCGAGGCCAGCGCGCAGAAGACCTGGGTGGTGACCCCCCATCCCAAGCTGCCCTTCGAGGCCTGGGCGCAGACCGTCGAGGCGATCGTGCCCGAAGGCCCGATCCGGGAGGGGAATGGCGACGCCTATTTCGGCGTCCCCTATTATGACGGTAAGGAAGGCCCCGACAATGACGAGGTTCACCTGCGCTGGGAAAAGCCGGTCAGCGGGACGGTGACGATGCGCATCAGGATCGACGACCTGATCTGACGCCGGACCCTCAGAACGCCTGCCAGAAGCCGAACTTCAGCTTGAAATCATCGGCTTCGGCCACTCCGGCGACAAAACCCAGCTCGAGGTGACGGCCGGGCGCTACGCGATGCACGTATGACGGGGCGAGCTTTGCATAAGGGGCGCTTTCGGTGGGCAGGCCGGTCTGAAGCTGAAGGATGATCTTGCTGTCCGGCGTCGGGCTGAGCCCGAATGTTATGTCGGTTTCGAGTACGCCGTCGAAACCGTCGATCATCACCGCCCGGCTGTCGACGCTCAGCCAGCCGGGCGTCTCGCCGACCTGAACGCCCTTGCCGATGCTGATGCCGGGACGCAGGGCAAAGGTTTCGCGCGACATGCCGATGCCGAACTCGGCGGCGACGCGGGTGCCGCTCTGCGCGCGTCCTACGGGCCAGCGCAGAAACACGATGGCCTTGGCCACATCCGTGTCCTCCGCACCGGCATCCAGGCCCAGTGTCATCCTGTCGGTCAGGCCGTGCTCGGCGTAGATTGAGCCGTAGAACCCGCTGCCGTCTGTGACGCCCGATTCGAACTCGGTCTCGACGGAAAAGCTCAGGAACGTCTCGCCCTCGGCCCGAGGCCACGGGTCCGCGGCGGCCTGAAGCGGGCCGATCAGCAGTAGTGCCGGAAAGAGAACGCGGTAAAACGGCATGACACCTCGCGCGTCCAGAATGGTCAAATTTGGTAAACCGCCGGTTAACGCCGCCGGGTTTATCCGTCGGGCTGCGGTGCGTCGCGCCTGACGGCGATCAGGCCAAGCTGCCGCGCCGCGGCCACGGACAGGATATCGGAATCGAACCCCTGGGGTTTCTGGAAGTTGCGGATGGCGGCGCGGGTGCGGCGGTCCATCTGGCCGTTGATCGGCCCGCGGTACAAGTCACGCGCCTGCAGGGCGCGCTGGACCGAGGCATTGAACTCGGGCGTCATCTCGGCGCGGCAGGGCACCTGGAAACGGGTGACGCGCCGCTCCTGCACGATCTTCTGCGCGGTCTCGGTCCGATAGGTCGCGGGGCGGATCACGGTGCCGTCCCCGGCCAGCTCGGCAGGGCTGACCAGGATCTGCTCGGTCACGGTCTCGACGATGGCGGGCGAGGTGTCCTGCGCCCAGCAGGTGCCGGGCGCAGCACCGGGGGGCGGCGTGTCCAGCCGCTGGACCGCCTCGGGCGCGGCGGCCGTCCCGGGCACGTCGCCGCAGGCGGCAAGGGCCAGCAGGGCGCAAGAGGCTATCAGGGTCGGTCGGATCATCTGCTCTTGCCTTTTTAGGCGTGTTTTGCAGAAGTTTACCCGGTTTCACCCGCCCGGGAAAGCGTGCTGTCGCCGGGCACGTCCACAAGCCGGTCCAGCAGGGGAGAGATGTCCTCGACCTGCTCGGCGACCAAATGCACCACGTCCGACTGCCGTTGAATGCGTCCGGTCACCCGCAACAGCCGCCCCGAGATGACCGCGCGGCGATAGGCTTCGTACAGCGCACGCCAGACAACGATGTTGACCACGCCGGTCTCGTCCTCGAGCGTGAGAAAGATCACGCCCTTGGCGGTGCCGGGGCGCTGGCGCAGGATCACCAGCCCCGCCACGGTCACGCGTGCGCCTTCCGGCGGATCGTCCAGCCGCGCGGCGACCAGTGCCGCAGGGGGGCGGGGCCAGTCACGGGCGGTGGAAGCGGACAGGATCTTCATGGGAACAAAAATAGAACAAAGGGGATTTTACGCAACTCTTTTCCCGGCGATGTCGCAAATGGGACTGGCGCCGCCTACATGGCGCAGCTAGGAACCCACTCAAGACGCAAGCGACGGGAGCCCGATTTCATGGCGAAGATCACCTATATCGAACACAACGGCACCAAGCACGAGGTGGAGGTCGCAAGCGGCCTGACCGTGATGGAAGGCGCGCGCGACAACAACATTCCCGGCATCGAGGCCGATTGCGGCGGCGCCTGCGCCTGTTCGACCTGCCATGTCTATGTCGATGCCGCCTGGGTGGACAAGCTGCCGGCGAAGGACGACATGGAAGAGGACATGCTGGATTTCGCGTTCGAACCCGATCCCGAGCGCTCGCGCCTGACCTGCCAGCTGAAGGTCACCGATGCGCTGGACGGCCTTGTCGTGCAGATGCCCGAAAAGCAGATCTGACCGTCGCCTTTCATTGTTCCCGAAATACTCCGGAGAGCGCGAGGGGCTGGCCCCTCGCATCGGTCGGATTGCGTTAAGCGATTCGAATCTCAGTCCAGGGCGCGCCAGCCGATATCGCGCCGGCAGAACCCCTCCGGCCAGTCGATCCGGTCTACCATCCCATAGGCCCGATCTGCGGCCTCGCGCAGCGTGGCGCCGCGCGCCGTAACGTTCAGCACACGGCCGCCGCTGGCGGTGACCTTTCCGTCCTTCTCGGTCGTGCCGGCATGGAACACCATGTTGAAGCTGTCCTCGGGGCAGGTATCGAGACCGCCGATGACGCTGCCTTTCTCATAGGCGCCGGGATAGCCCTCTGCCGCCATCACCACGGTCAGTGCATGATCGTCGGCCCAGCTGGCCTCGACCTGGTGCAGCCGGGTTTCGGCGGCGGCGTGCAGCAGGTCCAGCGCCTGGGCGCCCAGACGCATCATCAGCACCTGGCATTCCGGGTCGCCGAAGCGGACGTTGTATTCCACCAGGCGGGGCTGGCCGTCGCGGATCATCAGCCCGGCATAAAGCACCCCCTGGTAGGGCATGTCGCGCTCGGCCATCACGCGGAGGGTGGGGCGGATGATCTCGTCCAGGGCTTTCTGCGCGACGTCGTCCGTAAGGACTGGGGCAGGGGAAAAGGCGCCCATGCCGCCAGTGTTGGGTCCGGTGTCGCCTTCGCCGACGCGCTTGTGATCCTGCGCCGTGCCCACGGGCAGCGCGGTCTGGCCGTCGCAAAGCACGAAGAACGACGCCTCTTCGCCCTCCATGAACTCCTCGATCACCACTTCGGCCCCGGCGCTGCCGAAACTGCCGCCGAACATGTCATCGATGGCGTCATGCGCCTCTTGCACCGTCTGGGCGATGATCACGCCCTTGCCGGCGGCCAGCCCGTCGGCCTTGACGACGATGGGCGCCCCCTGCGCCGACACATAGTCCCTTGCCGCCCCGGCGTCGGTGAAATGGCCATAGGCCGCCGTGGGTGCGTTCGCGGCGTCGCAGATCTCCTTGGTAAAGCTCT
>JBKAGF010000017.1:0-67669 GCA_046290265.1 Roseovarius sp.
AGCGACGTGGTGCCGCCCGCGATTGCCAACCTGCCGATGGACGTGTTGCGCAACATCCGCGTGAGCCACCAGGCGCGCAACGAGGATGCCGAACGGGTGGCGACGCTTTACGCCGAGAACGGAATCGACGCCGATGTGCAGCCCTTCTTTCGCGACGTGCCCGCGCGGATGTCCGAAGCGCAGCTGGTGATCAGCCGGGCGGGGGCGAGCAGCGTGGCCGATATCTCGGTCATCGGGCGGCCCGCGATCCTGATCCCCTTTGCCGCCGCGACGGAAGATCACCAGGCGGCGAACGCCAAGGGGCTGTCCAGGGCCGGGGGCGCGATCGTCATCCCGGAATCGCGGCTTGAGGTCGAGGCGCTTTCGGAGCAGATAGCCTCGGTACTGACGAATCCCCAGGGGGCGAGCCAGATGGCACAGGCGGCGCTGAGCGTGGGCATGCCCGACGCGGCACAGGCGCTGGCGGATATAACAGAAGAGCTGGCACGGAGCAGACAGTCATGAGGGACCTTTCTTTCGAAGGAGCCAAACCGATGAACGCGGCATTGAAACTTCCCGGCGACGTCGGGCCCATCCATTTCGTGGGCATCGGGGGGATCGGCATGTCGGGCATTGCCGAGGTGCTGTTGAACCATGGCTATACCGTGCAGGGCTCGGATCTGAAGACATCCAAGATCACCGACCGGCTGGAAAAGGCCGGCGCGACGATCTTCGAGGGGCAGGAGGCCGCCAACCTGGAGAACGCACAGGTCGTGGTGATCTCGTCCGCGATCAAGCCGGGCAATGCCGAGCTGGACGAGGCGCGGCGGCGGGGGTTGCCGGTGGTGCGCCGGGCCGAGATGTTGGCCGAGCTGATGCGGCTGAAATCGAACGTGGCGGTGGCCGGGACCCATGGCAAGACCACGACCACGACAATGGTCGCCGCATTGCTGGATCATGGCAAGTTTGACCCCACGGTGATCAATGGCGGGATCATTCATGCATACGGCTCGAACGCGCGCGTGGGGCAGGGCGAATGGATGGTGGTCGAGGCCGACGAGAGCGACGGCACCTTCAACCGCCTGCCCGCGACAATAGCCATCGTGACCAATATCGACCCCGAGCACATGGAGCATTGGGGAACCGAGGAAAAACTGCACCAGGGGTTCCTGGATTTCGTGTCGAACATTCCGTTCTACGGCCTGGCGATCTGCTGCACCGACGACCCGGACGTGCAAACTTTGGTGGGCCGGATCAGCGACCGGCGTGTAATCACCTTCGGCTTCAACGCGCAGGCGGATGTGCGGGCGATGAACCTGACCTACGACGCCGGCGTGGCGCATTTCGACGTAGCACTTCAGGCCGAGGACAAGGTGATCGAAGGCTGCACCTTGCCGATGCCGGGCGATCACAACGTGTCGAACGCGCTGTCGGCGGTGGCCGTGGCGCGCAGCTTGGGCATGAAGACGGACGAGATCCGCGAGGCGCTGGCAGCCTTCGGCGGCGTGAACCGGCGCTTTACCCGTGTGGGCGAAGTGGATGGCGTGACGATCATCGACGATTACGGCCACCACCCGGTGGAGATTGCCGCGGTGCTGAGGGCCGCGCGGCAGGCCACCAAGGGCCGGATCATCGCGGTGCACCAGCCGCACCGCTATAGCCGGCTGCATTCGCTGTTCGACGATTTCTGTGCGTGTTTCAACGATGCCGACGTGGTCGCAATCGCCGAGGTCTATGCCGCGGGCGAGGACCCGATCGAGGGCGCGACGCGCGACGACCTCGTGGCGGGGCTGATTGCCCATGGCCACAGGCACGCGCGGGCGATCCTGGGCGAGGATGACCTTGTGCGGCTTGTGCGTGAACAGGCGCGGCCGGGCGACATGGTGGTCTGCCTTGGTGCCGGTACTATCAGTGCCTGGGCGAACGGGTTGCCGGAAAAGCTGAAGGGCTGATGGAAAACCTGCTGATTATACTGCCCGCGGTATTCGGCATGATGATTGGCAGTTGCCATCCGGCTGCGGTGAAATCGGGGCTTATCCTGGCAGGGATCATGTTCTTCTTGGTTTTGTGTCAGACCATAGCGAATTGGGGCGCCATGTTCAGCGGACTGGCACTTTTGTACGTCGTCGCGTTCCCGGTGGTCGTCCTGATCGGAGTACCCGTCGGGTTCTTCCTGGCCGGTCTTTTGGGAAGGGGATAGGTTCGTGTCCTTTCTGCTGGATAATCTGTTGCTTACCCTACCGGCGTTCTTCGGCGTGATGATTGGGTCGCTGCAGCGCGTGATTTCGCTTGCGGGGCTATGCGCGGCGGTGGCCGTCCTGCTGCTTATGATCGGGTCAATCATCGTGACGATGCATGAGGCATGGATTTTCATGGCTTTGTACATCCTTGCTTACGTTTCGGTCGTCGGCCTTTCTGCGATATGCACCGCGGCAATCGTGTCCGCTTTCGGAGGGACGAGGCTTTGACGGATGCGTTGGGCAGATTTGGTCGGCAAAAGGCGTACAAGGGAGGGCCGGGTCTGCTGATGGACTCTGACGCGCGAACAGGCGAAACCGGGCGACATGGTGGTGTGCCTGGGCGCGGGGACGATCAGTGCCTGGGCCAACGGGTTGCCCGAAAAGCTGAAGGCGTGACGGTGGCCGGAATTTTACGAAAATTCCGGGCCGGAAAATGCGTATTTTCCGGTACGTTTTCCGCGCAGAAAACGGCGCGTGCCATCGGGGGCGGCGCATGACGCTTGTGGTTCTGGCCTGTCTCTGGGTCATTGCCGGGGCGCTGGTGGCGATGCTGCCGATGCGGCACCAGTATGCGCCGGGGATCGCGCTTTTGGCGCTGGCGCCGGTGTTGATCTGGATGATCGGCCGGGATTACGGTGTTCTGCCCGCTGCGTTGGCGGCACTTGCGCTGGTGTCGATGTTTCGCAATCCGCTGCGGTACTTCGCGCGGCGTCTAATGGGGGAAAAACCGGAGGTTCCGAAATGAGCATGTCTCTTGTCCTGGCCTGCATCTGGGCGCTTGCCTCAAACCTGCTGGCGATGATCCCCAGCCGCGACAACCACTGGCGGCGTGCCTATGCGCTGATTGCCGTGGGCATCCCGATCCTGGGATACGTGACATGGCAGAACGGGCCCTGGGTGGGGTTGTTCGTGCTGGCGGCGGGCATGAGCCTGTTGCGCTGGCCGGTGATCCATCTGGGCCGCTGGGCCCGGCGGGCCGTGGACGGTGACATGGCCCGCGGTGGGGATTGAGTATTTTTGCCAAGAAAAAGCCGGGTGCTGTCTTTCGGTTCAGGCCAGGTTGAGGCAGAAGAGGCCGCATGAGTGATCTTCCCGAACCCCGTGGCCGCCTGAGCGAGAAGCGCATGCTGGCCGACCTGACCTGGCTACGGGTGGGCGGGCCGGCGGATTGGCTGTTTCAGCCTGCGGATGTCGAAGACCTGGCGGACTTCCTGCGCGACCTGGATCCGGGGGTAGCGGTCTTTCCGATGGGCGTGGGCAGCAACCTGATCGTGCGGGACGGCGGCTTGCGTGCCGTGGTGATCCGGCTGGGGCGCGGGTTCAATGCCATCGAGGTCGACGGCACCCGCGTGACCGCCGGGGCGGCGGCGCTGGATGCGCATGTGGCCCGGCGCGCGGGCGAGGCGGGGGTGGACCTGACCTTTCTGCGCACCATCCCGGGCGCCATCGGCGGCGCGGTGCGGATGAATGCCGGATGCTATGGCAGTTACGTGGCCGATCATTTCGTCGAAGCGCAGGCGGTCAGCCGCGCGGGCGAGGTGGTGACGCTGACCGCCGATGACCTGAAGTTCCAGTACCGCCAGACCGATCTGCCCGAGGGGTGGGTGATCACGCGGGCCACGTTCGAGGGTATTGCGGGCGATCCCGGGGAACTGGCCGCGCGGATGGACGCGCAGCTGAAAAAGCGCGACGAGACGCAGCCCACCAAGGACCGCACGGCGGGCAGCACGTTCCGCAACCCGGCGGGGTTCAGTAGCACCGGGCGGGCCGATGATACCCACGATCTGAAAGCGTGGAAGGTGATCGACAACGCCGGGATGCGCGGCGCGACGCGGGGCGGGGCGCAGATGAGCGAGAAGCATTCGAACTTCCTGATCAACACCGGGGGCGCCACGGCGGCGGACCTTGAGGGTTTGGGCGAGGAGGTGCGAAAAAAGGTTTTCCAAGACAGCGGAATAGAGTTACATTGGGAAATCATGAGGGTCGGCGAAACGACCCCTCCCGCGGATTGAGGCGGACACAATAAAACAAGGGTCGATAACGACCCGGGACATTGAGGCAGTAAGGTGGTTTCTTCGAGCGGAAACGCCCCGACTGTTGCGGTGATTATGGGTGGCCCCTCGGCCGAGCGCGAGGTGTCGCTGTCGTCAGGACGGGAATGCGCCGCAGCACTCCGGGAGGCAGGCTATGAGGTGGTCGAGGTCGATGCGGGCCGCGACCTTGCCGTGGTTCTGGCCGATCTCAAACCCGACGTGGTGTTCAACGCCCTGCATGGCCGCTGGGGCGAGGATGGCTGTGTGCAGGGCCTGCTGGAATGGATGCAGATCCCCTATACTCATTCCGGCGTTCTGGCCTCGGCGCTGGCGCTGGACAAGCAGCGGACCAAAGCGGCTTATCGCGCGGCGGGTCTGCCGGTGGTCGAGAGCCTCATCGTCGACAAGGACGAGGTGGGAAAGGCGCATGTGATGCCGCCGCCCTACGTGGTGAAGCCCAACAACGAAGGCTCCTCCGTCGGTGTCTATATCGTGCACGAGGCCGCCAACGCGCCGCCGCAGCTGTCGCAGGACATGCCGCAGACCGTGATGGTGGAGGCGTGCGCGCCGGGGCGCGAGCTGACCACCTCGGTGATCGGCGGCAGGGCGCTTGGGGTGACGGATATCATCACCGATGGCTGGTACGATTATCATGCGAAGTATGCCGCCGGCGGATCGCGCCACGTGATCCCCGCCGATATCCCGCAGGAAATTGCCGACGCCTGCGAGAACTATGCGCTGCGGGCCCATGAAGTGCTGGGATGTCGGGGGTTGAGCCGCACAGATTTCCGCTGGGACGAGGCGAAGGGGCTGGAGGGGCTGATCCTGCTGGAGACCAACACCCAGCCCGGGATGACGCCCACCTCGCTGAGCCCCGAACAGGCGCAGGCGGCGGGCATGAGTTTTCCGCAATTATGCGACTGGCTGGTGAGGGACGCGTCATGCAACAGGTGAAACGCATTGATGCACGCGCCGAGACGCGCGCCGACCCGGCACCGTCGCGCTGGTCCTACCGCTATCAGCGGCTGATGCTGACGCCGCTCTTTCGCAGATTGCTGCGGATCGGCGTGCCGTTCTGCCTGACATTCGGGGTGGCCACGGCCTATTTCTCGGACGCCGAGAGACAGGAGGCGATCGTCCTTGCGGTGGCCGATATCCGCCAGCAGATCGAGACGCGCCCCGAGTTCATGGTCAACTTGCTGGCCGTCGAGGGCGCCAGCGGCACGGTCGAGGAGGATATCCGCGAGATTTTCCCCTACGACCTGCCGGCCAGTTCCTTTGACATCGACCTTGACGCGGTGCGTGACATGATCGTGTCGCTTCCCGCCGTCGCCAGCGCGTCGGTTCGGGTGCGTCAGGGCGGTGTCCTGGCGGCGCATGTGGAGGAACGTCAACCGGTGGCCGTCTGGCGGTCGCATGACGGGCTGGGAGTTGTGGATATCGAGGGTGTGGTGATCGGTGACATTGCACATCGGGCCGACCGGGCCGACCTGCCGGTGATCGCCGGCAAGGGCGCGGCCCGCGCGGTGCCCGAGGCGCTGGCCATCCTGCAGGCAGCAGCGCCACTGAAGGGACGCTTGCGTGGATTGGTGCGCATGGGGGAGCGGCGCTGGGATGTGGTGCTGGACCGCGGACAGCGCATCCTCTTGCCCGAGGCCGATCCGGTGCGGGCGCTGGAGCGCGTGATCGTGCTGGCGGAGGTGCAGGACATGCTGGAGCGCGACCTGGCGGCGGTGGACATGCGCATCGCGGCGCGTCCCACCATAAGAATGAATGAAGACGCGGTGTCTGAATGGTGGCGCGTGACAAAAATGACCGTAGGGGCGGAAGACTGACATGATCGAGCTTTATGAATCGCAACGGGCGATGCGCAACATGCGCCGGGCCGCAATGCAGCGCGGTGTCGTGGCGGTTCTGGACGTGGGCACCTCCAAGATCGCCTGTCTTGTCCTGCGGTTCGACGGCAGCGACCGGCTGCGCGAGGCCGAGGGCGTGGGCGCCATGGCCGGGCAGGCCGGCTTTCGCGTAATCGGCGCGGCGACCACGCGATCGCGTGGCGTGCGCTATGGCGAGATCACGACGATGACCGAGACCGAGCGCGCCATCCGCACCGCGCTTCAGGCGGCGCAGAAGATGGCGAATATCCGGGTCGATCACGTGATCGCCTGTTTCTCGGGCGCCGAGCCGCGCAGCTATGGGCTGGCAGGGCAGGTCGGGCTGGAAGGCAGCACCGTGTCGGAGCAGGACATCAGCCGGGTCCTGTCGTCCTGTGACGTGCCGGATTTCGGCGACGGCCGCGAAGTTCTGCACGCCCAGCCTGTGAATTTCGCGCTGGACCACCGCTCGGGCCTCAATGATCCGCGCGGGCAGCTTGGGCAGGACCTGGCGGTCGACATGCACATGCTGACGGTCGATGGCGCGGCGATCCAGAACCTGGCGCATTGCGTCAAGCGCTGCGACCTGGAACTGGCGGGGCTGGCAAGCTCGGCTTACGTCTCGGGCATCTCGGCGCTCGTGGAAGACGAGCAGGAGCTTGGCGCGGCCTGCATCGACATGGGGGGCGGCAGCGCCGGCGTGTCGATCTTCATGCGCAAGCACATGATCTATGCCGACACCGTAAGGATCGGGGGCGAGCACGTCACCGGCGACATCTCGATGGGGTTGCAGGTGCCGCACGCCACGGCGGAGCGGATCAAGACCTTCTATGGCGGCGTCGTGGCCACGGGCATGGACGACCGCGAGATGATCGAGATCGGCGGCGAGACCGGCGACTGGGAACATGACCGGCGCACAGTGAGCCGCGCCGAACTGATCGGCATCATGCGCCCGCGTGTCGAGGAAATCCTTGAAGAGGTGCGCGCTCGGCTGGACGCGGCCGGGTTCCAGCACCTGCCGAGCCAGCAGATCGTGCTGACCGGCGGCGGCAGCCAGATCCCCGGCCTGGACGGGCTGGCGACGCGCATCCTGGGCCAGCAGGTGCGGCTGGGCCGGCCGCTGCGGGTGCACGGGCTGCCACAGGCGGCGACCGGCGCGGGCTTTGCCAGCGCGGTGGGGATGTGCCTGTTCGCGGCGAATCCCCAGGACGAATGGTGGGATTTCGAGATTCCCGTCGACCGCTACCCGGCGCGGTCGCTGAAACGAGCGGTGAAATGGTTCAAGGACAACTGGTGATCGCAAAATCTGGTGCTTTCGGCGAAATCCCGCGCGCAGCTTTGAAAAAAGCCCCATATTTTGTGGCATTTTCGTGTTTTTTGGGTGACGTAAGGGCCATCCAACGGTACTGTTAATGCAATTTAGGCGGAAAAGGCCTGCGCGAGGCGGGCTCAACAGCAGGCAAAGAAGGCGGAGCTATGACACTTAACCTCAGCATGCCAGGTCAGGGACAGGACCAGGAACTCAAGCCGCGCATCACCGTTTTCGGTGTCGGCGGGGCAGGCGGCAACGCCGTCAACAACATGATCGAGAAACAGCTGGAGGGCGTCGATTTCGTCGTCGCCAACACCGATGCGCAGGCGCTGTCGCAAAGCAACGCGCCGAACCGCATCCAACTGGGCGTCAAGGTGACCGAAGGGTTGGGCGCCGGGGCCAAGCCGACGGTCGGTGCCGCGGCGGCCGAGGAGAATATCGAGCAGATCGTCGACCAGCTGGCCGGCGCGCATATGTGCTTTATCACGGCCGGGATGGGCGGCGGCACGGGCACTGGCGCGGCCCCGATCATTGCTCAGGCGGCGCGTGAACTTGGCGTGCTAACCGTCGGCGTTGTCACGAAACCTTTCCAGTTCGAGGGCGCCAAGCGGATGCGCCAGGCCGAGGAAGGCGTGGACAGCCTGCAGAAGATGGTCGACACGCTGATTATCATCCCGAACCAGAACCTGTTCCGGCTGGCGAACGAGAAGACGACCTTCACCGAGGCGTTCTCGATGGCCGATGACGTGCTTTACCAGGGTGTGAAGGGCGTGACCGACCTGATGGTGCGCCCGGGCCTGATCAACCTCGATTTCGCCGACGTGCGCGCGGTCATGGACGAGATGGGCAAGGCGATGATGGGCACCGGCGAGGACGACGGGGAAGAGCGCGCCATCCAGGCCGCCGAGAAGGCCATCGCGAACCCGCTCCTGGACGAGATCAGCCTGCGCGGTGCGAAGGGCGTCCTGATCAACATCACCGGCGGGCACGACCTGACGCTGTTCGAACTGGACGAGGCGGCGAACCGCATCCGCGAGGAAGTGGACGCCGACGCCAACATCATTGTGGGCAGCACGCTGGACCCGACGATGGAAGGCTTCATGCGGGTATCCGTGGTGGCGACGGGCATCGACGCCAGCGACGAGAGCAAGGAAATCCCCGTGCCGCGCCGCAAGCTGTCGGAGCCGCTGAAACCGGTCGAAGAGGTCGAGGTCGAGGCAGTCGAGACCTATGCCGAAACACCCCGGCCGGTCGCCGAGCCCGAGGTGGCCGCAAGGACCGAAGCCGCCGAGGAACCCAGCCTGTTCAATGCCTTCGACGCACAGCGCGCGGCGGCGGAAGAGCAGATGGAGGACATCTTCGAGGCCGACAGCGCCGAGGATGACGTACCTCCTCCGGCCTATACGCCCCGCCCCGAGCCGGAGACCTTCGTCGACGAGTACGATGAGCCTGCCGAGAGTTTCGTCGCGCCCCGGGCACCGGCCCCAGGTACCCCGTCTCAGGATGCGCTGGCCCGCCTTCAGGCCGCGGTTCAGCGCACCCCCGGTGCGGCCCCGGCCCAGCAGGCGGTGCCCCAAAGCCGGCCCGCGGCACAGCATGCGGCAGAGCATGGCGGAGAGAAGTCGCGCTTCGGGATCAACTCGCTGATCAACCGGATGACCGGGCATGGCGGCGAAGGTGCCGCGCAGCAGCCGCGGCCGGTCCGTCACCAGCCCCCGATGCAGGCCACGGCGCGGCAGCCGGAGGTCCGCGACGAGCGCGAGGAAGAGGACGACCAGATCGAAATTCCCGCCTTCCTGCGGCGTCAGGCGAACTGATCCAAACAACAAATGATCCTGTTGAAGGGCCGCAGAGCGCGGCCCTTTTTCGTTTGGCATCAGTATCTTATGGGGCGATCCGACGGTGTAGGCGGTATTTCGCCAAACCGTGAAACGTCGATGTTTCATCGCGTTGCAAAGAGTGAGTTGAGCATTCTCCGCGCGCGAAATAAATGTTTCGCAGTTGAATAAAACGTGCCGGTTCACGGCCTGAGGATCATACGTGCAGAATACGGTCAAATCCCCGGTTTCCTTCGAAGGCGTCGGCCTGCATTCGGGTCAGGCGGCGCGCCTGACAATTCTGCCTGCGCCCGCCAATCGCGGGATCGTGTTTCGCCGGATCGACTGCGATCTGCGTCATTGCGAGATCCCGGCGCGCTGGGACCTCGTGAACCAGTCGCCGCTTTGCACCCTGCTGGAAAACGACGCCGGCATCACGGTTTCGACGGTCGAGCATATCATGGCAGCCTTGTCGGGCTGCGGCGTGCACAACGCGGTGATCGAGGTCAACGGACCCGAGGTTCCGATCCTTGACGGCAGTTCCGCGCAATTCGTCCACGGCATCCTTTCCAATGGCTTGCGCCGCCAACATGCGCCGGTCCGCGCGCTGAAGGTCCTGAAGCCGGTCGAGGTGGCGAAAGGCGATGCGCGCGCGCGGCTGACACCGCATGACACGCTGGCGATAGAGTTCGTGATCGAGTTCGAGGACGCGGCGATCGGGCGTCAGAAAAAGATGCTGAACATGGCGAATGGCAGTTTCGTACGCGAGCTGTCGACGGCGCGCACCTTCTGCCGCAAGGCGGATGTGGACGCGATGCGCGCCAACGGCCTTGCGCTGGGTGGTGAGCCTGGCGTCAACGCTGTGGTCTTCGACGGTGACCGCGTGCTGAGCCCCGGTGGCCTGCGCCAGCCCGACGAGCCGGTGCGCCACAAGATGCTGGATGCGCTGGGGGACCTTGCGCTGGCCGGTATGCCGATCCTCGGCCACTACCAGGGCGAGCGGGCGGGCCACGCTGTCACCAACGACCTGCTGCGCGCCCTGTTCGCACAGCCCGACGCGTTCGAGATCGTGACCTGCGATGCCCCCACGGCGGCGCGTCTGCCCGGCGCCGGGGTACATTGGGGAGAAATCCCTGAGGTCGCCTGACAACAGGCGCACCGTTTGTGGCTATCAATTGCCCCAAAGGCGTTTTGCACCGGAAAATTATGTGCTAGGACGCCCGGGATATTGCGGATATCATCTTGCGAAATCAACGCGGGCCAACGGCCCGAGGACGAGTTGAGAACAGGCTTCTGGAGGATCGGGCAAGCATGACTGGCGGCAGAATCGGGTTCGGTTTGGCGGCGGCCCTCTTGGCCTCGACGATTGTTGCGGGCTGCGGCGGCGTGAATGCACAGATTCAGCGCGGCGAGGTCGATTACGAGCAATTCACCGCCGAGCAGATCTATGGCCGTGCCGAGTATGACCTTGCGCGCGGCGACCCCGAGCTTGCGGCCGAAGTTTTTGCAGAGGTCGAGCGCCTGTACCCATATTCCGAATGGGCCAAGCGCGCGGTGATCATGCAGGCCTTTGCGTATCACAAGGACGAGGATTACGAGAACAGCCGATCGGCGGCGCAGCGGTTCCTGGATTTCTACCCGACCGACGGCGACGCGGCCTATGCGCAATATCTGCTGGCACTGAGCTATTACGACCAGATCGACGAGGTGGGCCGCGACCAGGGTCTGACCTTCCAGGCGCTTCAGGCCCTGCGCGAAGTGATCGAGCAATATCCCGACAGCGAATACACCAGCTCGGCGATCCTGAAATTCGACCTCGCCTTCGATCATCTGGCTGCCAAGGAAATGGAGATCGGGCGCTATTACCTGCGGCGCGATCACTTCACCTCGGCCATCAACCGGTTCCGCGTCGTGGTCGAGGATTTCCAGACCACCACCCACACCGCCGAGGCGCTGCACCGGCTGGTGGAGGCGTATCTGTCGCTGGGCCTGACGAACGAGGCCCGGACGGCGGGCGCGATCCTGGGTCACAACTTCAAGAGCACCGAATGGTACGAGGACAGCTACAAGCTGTTGACCGGGCAGGGGCTGACGCTGGAAGCGGTGGGCGACAGCTGGCTGCGGCAGGTTTATCGGCAGACGATCCTCGGACGCTGGCTGTAAGCCCGGGGGCATAGATGCTCCGCGCTCTGGAGATCCGCGACATCCTGATCATCGACCGGCTGAACCTTGCGTTCAAACCGGGTCTGAACGTGTTGACCGGCGAAACCGGGGCGGGCAAGTCGATCCTGCTCGACTCGCTTGGGTTCGTGCTGGGCTGGCGCGGCCGGGCGGAGCTGGTGCGGCAGGGGGCCGAGCAGGGCGAGGTGGTGGCCGAGTTCGACCTGCCCGAGGCGCACCCCGCGCGCGCCGTCCTGGAAGAGGCCGGTCTGCCGGTCGAGGACACACTGCTCTTGCGGCGGGTGAATACCGGCGACGGGCGCAAGACGGCCTGGGTGAATGACAGGCGCTGTTCGGGCGACGTGCTGCGGGCGCTGTCCGACACGCTGGTTGAGCTGCACGGCCAGCATGACGATCGCGGGCTGCTGGACCCCAAGGGGCACCGCGACCTGCTGGACGCATACGGCGGGCTGGAGCAGCAGCGCAATACGGTGCGCGGGGCGTGGAAGGCGCGTAGCGCGGCCCGCAAGGCGCTGAACGATGCCGAGGGCAAGCTGTCCGAGATGCGGGCCGAGGAGGATTTCCTGCGCCACGCGGTCGAGGAACTGGATGCGCTGTCGCCGCAGCCGGGAGAGGAACAGGACCTGGACGCCCGCCGCCGCCTGATGCAGCAATCCGAACGTATCCGAGAGGACATCGTGCGCGCGCAGGTGGCGCTGCGCGAGGGCGCGGAAGGGCAGGCGCAGGATGCGCTGCGCTGGCTGGAGGGCGCCGCGGACAAGGCCGAGGGGCAGTTGGAAGAGGCAATGACTGCCCTGGGGCGCGCCATGGTCGAACTGGACGAGGCGGCGAGCGGCGTCGAGGACTGCCTGGAAACGCTGACCTTCGACCCGCTTGAGCTGGAGGCCGCCGAGGAACGGCTGTTCGCGATCCGGGCGCTGGCGCGCAAGCACGGTGTGGCCCCGGACGACCTGTCGGAATTTGCCGAGGGCTTGCGCACGCAGCTGGCCAGCCTTGACCAGGGGGATGCCGATCTGAAGGTATTGCAGTCCCGGCTGGAAACGGCGGAAGCCGAGTATGCGGAAGCGGCCGACGCCCTGAGCGCGGCACGGACCAAGGCCGCGGGCCGGCTTGACAAGGCGGTCACGGCGGAGTTGGCGCCGCTGAAGATGGATCGCGCAGTTTTCGCCACCAAGGTCGCGCTAGCCGACCCGGGCGAAACCGGACAGGATATCGTCACGTTCACCGTGGCCACGAACCCCGGCGCACCGGCCGGCCCGTTGGGCAAGATTGCATCGGGCGGGGAACTGAGCCGGTTCCTGCTGGCTCTCAAAGTCTGTCTGACGGGCGGTCAAAGCGGTCTGACACTGATCTTCGACGAGATCGACAGAGGGGTCGGGGGGGCCACGGCGGACGCTGTCGGACGACGCCTTGCGGGGCTGGCCGAAGGCAACCAGGTTCTGGTCGTCACCCATTCGCCGCAGGTGGCGGCGCAGGGGGCACATCACTGGCGGGTCGAGAAGCGGGTCGCCAAGGGACAGACCCTGTCGACCGTGACCCCGTTGGATGCGGAGGCGCGCACAGACGAGATTGCGCGGATGCTGTCCGGCGAGACGATAACGCAGGAAGCCCGTGCTGCGGCCGAGGCGCTGATGGCGGGCTGAGACGCCGTTCGATCAGGCTCAAGTCCGCTGGCGCCTGGCCGGGCCGGCAGAGACAAGGTGATATCGTAAAGAGTGAAAAGGGTCCTGCGCGAACATCGACACCGCCCGGCAACTCTGGGGGCTGGTGCTGGAGTATTTCGAGGCGCGGGGCGTCGGGCATTCGCGCGGGGCTGATACACCTGCAGACGGAGCCGCCGGTCGGACGGCACGGGGCGCGCAATGCCACGAAGGTGCGCGACGCGACGAACGGCCAGGTCGATTCTACCTGAAACCCGGACAGGCGATAAGGAGATACCCCACCGTGACCCACGACGCAGACGCACCCGCAGCCCCCAGTGACCACCCCGCGATCCCGGACACCGTCCCCGAGACCCGGCCGGTCCCGATGTCGGAACTGTCCGCCCGGATCCGGAAATCGGGCGAGTTGGTTGAAGCCAGCGCCTATCACGCCGCCGGCCGCGCGCATGCGGAGACGGTCGCGAAGCTGATCATCGTCGCAGCCGAACTTGAGGGCCTTGCCGGAAAACTGGCGGACTGAGGTCAGTTGCGCGGCGGTACGAGCTTGCCGGGGTTCATGATGTTGCCGGGATCGAGCGCCTGCTTGATCGCGCCCATCACGCTCCACGCGCCGCCGTGTTCCTGTGCCATGTACCCCAACTTGCCCACGCCGATGCCGTGTTCGCCGGTGACCGTGCCGCCCATCGACAGCGCCACGGACACAAGCTGTTCCGACGCCTTCAGAACGCGGGCCTTGTCCTCGGGATCGTCGGGATCGAATTGCAGAATGGCGTGAAAGTTGCCGTCGCCCACATGGCCAAGGATCGGCCCTTCGATGCCCGCCGCGTCCAGATGGGCCCGGCTTTCCTCGATGGCGCGGGCGAGGTTGGATATCGGGACGCAGATATCGGTGACCACGGCACGCGTGCCGGGGCGTCGCGCGACGATGGCATGATAGGCCGTGTGGCGCATGGCCCAGAGCGCGTTGCGCTCTTCGGTCTTGCGCGCCCAGTCAAAGCCCTTGCCACCGAATTCCTGCGCCAGTTCGCCGAATTCCTGCGCCTGTTCCGCCACCGAGGCCTCGGAGCCGTGAAACTCCAGCAGAAGATGCGGGCAGTCCGGCAACTCGGTGCCGGAATAGGCATTCACCGCCGCGACGCTCTGGGTGTCCATCAACTCGATCCGCGCCAGCGGCAGCCCCATCTGGACGGAGGCCATGACCGCCTCGATCGCGTCGCCCACGGTGTCGAAGGCGCAGACCGCCGCCGAGATCGCCTCGGGCGTGCCCTGCAGGCGCAGGGTGATCTCGGTGATCAGGCCCAGTGTGCCTTCGGAGCCAACGAACATCGCGGTCAGGTCATAGCCGGCGGAAGATTTGCGCGCCCTGGTGCCGGTGCGGATGACCTCGCCGGTGGCGGTGACCACCTCGAGCCCCAGGACGTTGTCGCGCATGGTGCCATAGCGGACGGCCGTCGTGCCGCTGGCGCGCGTCGAGGTCATGCCGCCGATCGAGGCGTTCGCGCCGGGGTCGACCGGAAAGAAAAGACCGGTGGCGCGCAATTCCTCGTTCAGCGCCTCTCTGGTGATCCCCGGCTGCACCCGCACGTCCATGTCCCCCTGGGACACAGCCAGTATCCGGTTCATCCGCTGGAAGTCGACGCAGACCCCGCCCTGGAACGCCTGCGCCTGTCCCTCCAGCGAGGTGCCCGCCCCCCAGCCGATCACCGCGCAGCCATGACGCGCGCAGACCTTGACGATCTGTCGCACCTCTTCGGTGGACTCGGGATAGGCGACGGCGTCGGGCGGGGCGTCGGAAAAATGGCTTTCGCTGCTGCCGTGCTGCTGCAGATCGGACTTGGACAGGCTGAGCCGTTCGCCTAGAAAAGACGACAACTCGGAAATGGCATCCTGAACACCCATGTTTAATCCCTGTATTCCCATGAATCTGCACCCTAAGGGATGCGTTGCCGACAGGGAAGCGCTCTGCGTCATCAGAACGTCAGCACGCGCATGACCGGCACCGGCCCCGATACCGCCGGAACGGCTGGGGGCCCGCTACGGCGCGGCGCGAGAGACGTCGGGCAGATGGGTCGCAATGCATGGCGCGTGCTGCGTGACAAGGGGCCGAGCCAGTTCCAGTTCTGGCTGATCGCGCTTTGCATCGGTATTGCCGCCGGATTTGCCGCGCTGTTCTTTCGCAAAGGAATCAACGCGCTGCAATTGCTGGTTTACGGGTCGGTCGACCCGTCCCTGATGCACAGCTGGGTTTCGAACCTTCCATGGTACTGGGTTCTGGTGATTCCCGTCGGCGGCGGGCTTGTGGTGGGCGCGATCCTTCACCGGTTCACGCCCGATGGACGGGTACGGTCCGTGGCCGACGTGATCGAGGGGGCCGCCCTGCATGAGGGCCGAGTCGAGATGCGCGCCGGTCTTGCTTCGGCGCTGGCGTCGATGATCACGCTGGGCACGGGCGGGTCGTCGGGTCGGGAAGGTCCGGTGGTGCACATGGCAGGCGTGATCTCGACCTGGGTCAGCAACCGGATCAACGCCAACGGGATCACCGGCCGAGACCTTCTGGGCTGTGCCGTCGCCGCGGCGGTGTCGGCGTCGTTCAATGCCCCCATCGCCGGCGCGCTTTTCGCGCTGGAGGTGGTGTTGCGGCATTTCGCGCTGCATGCCTTCGCGCCCATCGTCATCGCGTCGGTCGCCGGAACGGTGATCAACCGGCTGGAATTCGGCGACGTGACCGAGTTCGCGCTGCCCACCGCCAGCATGCTGGAATTCTACGTCGAACTGCCGGCCTTCCTGATCCTGGGGCTGCTGTGCGGGGTGGTGGCCTTTGCGCTGATGAGGGGGATCTTCTTTGCCGAGGGCTTTGCCGATCGGGTGCAGGCGCGCACGGGTCTGCCGCGATGGCTGCGGCCGGGGGTGGCGGGGCTGATGCTGGGCATCCTGGCAATCGGGTTTCCGCATATCATCGGCGTGGGCTACGAGACCACGTCGAAGGCGCTGACCGGCAAGCTTCTGTGGAACGAGGCGGTGGTGTTCTGCATCCTCAAGGTCGTCGCCGTGGCGATCACCATCGGCGGGCGGATGGGCGGCGGGGTGTTTTCGCCCTCGCTGATGGTCGGTGCGCTGACCGGGCTGGCCTTTGGCCTGGTGGCCACGGCGCTGTTGCCGCAATGGTCGGGCGCGCCGACGCTTTATGCAATGGCTGGGATGGGCGCAGTGGCCGCCGCGGTGCTGGGCGCGCCGATATCCACCACGCTGATCGTGTTCGAGCTGACGGGCGACTGGCAGACCGGGCTGGCGGTGATGGTGGCGGTGTCGATGTCCACGGCGCTGGCGTCCAAGCTGGTGCGGCACTCGTTCTTCCTGACGCAGCTGGATCGGCGGGGTGTCAGGCTGGCGGCCGGGCCACATGCGTATCTGCTGACCATGTACCGGGCGGGGCGGGTGATGCGCGAGACCGGCGCCGAGCGGAGCGCGCGCGAGGACGCGTGCTGGGAGCTGATCGAGGACGGGGTCTATATCGACGCCAATGCGACGCTGGACGTGGCGATGCCGATCTTCGAGCGCACGGGCGTGGGGTTCATCCCTGTCGTGACCCTGAGCGGGGAGGATGCCAAGCCGGAACTGCAGGGCGCGCTGTTTCACGTCGATGCGCTGAAGGCCTATAACCGCGCGCTGACGGCGGTTTCGGCGGAAGAGCATAGCTAAAGTCGGGGCCGGAATTTTTCGAAAATTCTTGGGGCGCCTAGCGGACCAGCTGCGCCTTCATGCCCGGCTCGGGGAAGCAGGTGGCGGGCTGGCCCGTCGCCTCCTGCCAGCGGCCGATGGAGCGGCGGGTCTTGAAGCCGGGCAGGCCATCGGCGCCGCCGACGTCGTGGCCCATACCTTCCAAACTGCGTTGCATGGCGGCGATGTCGGAGCGGTACATCTTGCCCACCGCGCCCCAGGGGGCGGAGAAATCGCCGGCCCCGTACTGGATGCGATCACCCACATGGCCCACGTAGAGCGCGTAGAGGTCGGACATGTTGTAGTCCTTGAGCACGTAGAAATTGGGCGTGACCACGAAGGCCGGGCCGTTGCGCCCGGCAGGCATCATCAGGAAACCCTCACCGCTGCGTTCGTGGTCGGGGAAGGGGCGGTTTGAGACACGCGTGATGCCCATCGCCTCCCATTCGGAAATGGTACGGCCCTGGTCGGGGCCTTCGAGCGCGCAGGAGACGGACGCTGGTACGGTGACCTCGAACCCCCAGTCGCGGCCCGCGACCCAGCCGTGGCGGGCGAGGTAGCTGGCGATGGAGGCCAGCGTGTCGGGCACCGAGCCCCAGATATCGGCCCGCCCGTCGCCATCGCCGTCGGCGGCGTATTTCAGGAAATTGGACGGCATGAATTGCGGTTGGCCGAGCGCCCCGGCCCAGGAGCTGCGCAGGGGGCCGCTGGCGTGGCCGGCCTCGGCGATTTGCAGCGCGGCGATGAGTTCTTCGCGGAAATAGGCGGCGCGGGTGGCCATGAAGCCCTTGGTGCCCAGAACCTCGAACACGTTGTGCGGGATTTTCGCCCGGCCATAGGCGCTTTCGCGGCCCCAAATCCCGAGGAGGATACGGCTCGGAACGCCGGTCTGTTTCTCGATCCGGGCGAGGGTGGTGGCGTGGCGGCGGGCAAGATCGCGGCCGATGGCTGCGTCGCCGGAGACGCCGCGGAAATAGCGGCCCGGGGCGCCGAACTCGGACTGGGTCTGGCGCTTGGGCGTGGTCGCCTCGGACCCCGGCGGCACAAGATCGGGCAGGTCCCAGTTGAGGCGGATGCCGCTGAAGGATCTGTCGAAGGTGGCGCGGGAGACGCCCTTGGCGCTTGCGGCGGGCCAGATGTCCTGTTCGAGCCAGCTGCGGAACTGCTGTTCGATGGCGGCGCGATCTTGCGCGAGGGCAGGCAGGGCGAGGATCAAGAGCAGGAGGGCGAGGCGGATCATGGGAATGACGGTTTCATATCGTCCGTCCAGGCGCAAGATGCGGGGGCAGGCGGGATGAAATCCCGCCCTACGCTGACGCGAGTCATCCCGGACTTGATCCGGGATCTCGTTGTGGGAGAGATCCTCGGATCAAGTCCGAGGATGACGCATGCGCGTTAACCCAAACTCACGCTCGCTGCGCTTTCGGGGAGTTCCTCGTCGAAGCAGCGCTGGTAGAATTCGGCCACGGTCTGGCGCTCCAGCTCGTCGCACTTGTTGAGGAACGTGAGGCGGAAGGCATAGCCGACGTCGCGGAAGATGCGGCTGTTCTGGGCCCAGTTGATCACCGTCCGGGGGCTCATGACCGTGGAGAGGTCGCCATTCATGAAGGCGGTGCGGGTGAGGTCGGCGACGGTGACCATCTGGCTGATCGTCTTGCGCCCGGCCTCGGTGTTCATCTGGGGGGTCTTGGCGATGACGATGGCGGTCTCGGCGTCGTGGCTGAGATAGTTCAGCGTGGCGACGAGCGACCAGCGGTCCATCTGCGCCTGGTTGATCTGCTGCACGCCATGATACAGCCCCGTGGTATCGCCCAGCCCCACGGTGTTGGCCGTGGCGAAGAGGCGGAAGCAGGGGTGGGGCGTGATGATCTCGTTCTGGTCCAGCAGTGTCAGCTTGCCGTCATGTTCCAGCACGCGCTGAATGACGAACATCACGTCGGCGCGGCCGGCGTCGTATTCGTCGAACACGATGGCAACGGGGTTGCGCAGCGCCCAGGGCAGGATGCCTTCGTGGAATTCGGTCACCTGCACGCCGTCGCGCAGCTTGATCGCGTCCTTGCCGATCAGGTCGATCCGGCTGATGTGGCTGTCGAGGTTGACGCGCACGGCGGGCCAGTTGAGGCGGGCGGCGACCTGTTCGATATGGGTCGACTTGCCGGTGCCGTGATAGCCCTGGATCATGACGCGGCGGTTATGGGAAAACCCGGCCAGGATCGCCAGCGTCGTGTCGGGGTCGAATTTATAGGTGCTGTCGATCTCGGGCACGCGTTCGCTGCCGTCGGAAAAGCCCTTGATGACCATGTCGGTGTCGATCCCGAAAACATCGCGGACCGAAAGTTCCTCGGTCGGTTTCATGTCGTGATCCATGTTCCCGTCGGCCATCCGGTGTGCCTCTCAATCGTCTTTTTGCGTTCGCCTCTCCGTGCAACATATCTTCGGGAAGGGCAAGGGAAAGGAAAAGAAATACTGGCCCCGGGCACCCGGCTGCCCTAGCTACTGCACTCGAAAGGATTTCGCACCACATGCACGACCGCGACGCAATTGAACATATGATTGGCCGATGCGCCCTGAAGGACAGGGACGCGTTTTCCGATCTTTATTCCGCGACTTCCGCGAAACTCTTCGGCGTGATCCTGCGTGTCTTGAACAACCGGGCCGAAGCGGAAGAAGTGTTGCAGGAGGTCTACGTCAAGATATGGCGTAATGCCGGCCGCTACCGGTCTGGCGGATTCCCCGATGACATGGCTGATCACGGCGCGCGGGAACGCGGAATCGACATGCTGCGCAAGCGCAAGGGGACGGGCGAGCAGATGCCGGAGGGTCTGGCCGACGCGATGCCCGATTCCGCACCGGGGCCGGAGGCGCAAGCCGTGCGGGCGTCGGAGCGGGAAAAACTGGACGGGTGCATGAACGAGCTGGAGGCCGACCGCGCCGAAGCCGTGCAGGGAGCCTATCTGGACGGCGAAACCTATGCCGATCTCGCGGCGCGGTTTGACGTGCCGTTGAACACGATGAGAACATGGCTGCGCCGCAGCCTGTTGAAACTGAGGGAGTGCCTGTCGCGATGAGCGAGGTGCCGGAAAAAGACGACGACGTGGTCCTGGCGGGTGAATACGCGCTGGGTCTGCTGTCGGCTGCGGAGGCGTCGGCCTTCGAGACGCGTCTTGGCACCGACCCCGCCCTGCGTGCCACTTATGCGCAATGGGCCGAGGATTTCGCCCAGCTGGCAGAGGGCATCCCCGAAGAAACGCCGCCTGCGCGGGTCAAGGCGGCCCTGGATGCGCTGCTCTTCGCCGATCGCGCGGAGACGAGGCCGGGATGGGCGGAACGCATGGGCCTCAAAGGGCTTTACGGTGCCTTCGCCATCGTCGCGGTGGCGATGGTCTGGTTCCTGGTCGATCTGCCGCCCCGTGGGGTAAGCCCGCCTGAAGATCCGGTCTATCATGCCGACCTGCGGGCCGAGGGCGCGGACGAGATCATTCTGGCGGCGGGATATGACGACACCACCAACGAGATGTATGTCGAACGGCGCGGGATGCGCGACCGGCCCGGCCGCGACATCGAGATGTGGCTGATCGCCGGGGACAACCCGCCGGTGTCGCTGGGCGTGCTGCCCGACGACGAGCGCATCCGCCTGCCGATGACGCCCGAGCAGATCGCGGTCCTGGATGGCGCCGTGCTGGCCATCTCCGACGAACCCGAGGGCGGATCGCCCACCGGCGCGCCGACGGGTGAGATCCTTGCGACCGGCCCGCTGGACGAGGTCTGACGGGAAATTCCCTGCGACAGCTGAAACTTTCGGCGCATCTCTCCCGTGCTTGTGGGTGAGTTGGGCAGAAGGCCCGGCTTTCGAAGTTGAACAAGGGAGTTGTTAGATGTTGAAGATGAAAGCCATTACCGCCGCCGCGGCTGTTGCCGCAACCGCAAGCGTTGCATATGCCGAAAACCCGATGGTTGGCGGCGCGCCGATGTATGCAGACAAGACCATTGTCGAGAACGCCGTGAACTCGGCCGATCACACGACGCTGGTGACCGCGGTCAAGGCCGCCGGCCTTGTCGAGACCCTGTCGGGCGAAGGTCCGTTCACCGTTTTCGCGCCCACCAATGCCGCCTTCGGGGCATTGCGTGAAGGCGCGGTCGAGGCACTGCTGCAGCCGGCGGCCAAGAAACAGCTGACCGAGATCCTGACCTGTCACGTCGTGTCCGCCGACGCGATGTCGACCGCGATCAAGGGCATGGTCGATGACGATGGCGGCAGCCACGTGGTGCCGACCGTGGGTGGCTGCGAGCTGAAGGCCACCTACCAGGGCGACAAGATCATGCTGGAAGACGAGCGCGGACGCATGGCGACCGTGACCATCGCGGATGTCGAGCAATCCAACGGTGTGATCCACGTGATCGACACCGTGATGCTGCCTGCCGAGAAGTAACATTCCCGACAACAGCGGAACGGGGGGTGTCCGCCCCCCGTTTCACCTTTGAAACCGATGCAGGAGGGATCGATGCAACGACGCGAATTCATTCTGTCCGCGCTGTCAGGCGGAACCATTCTGGCCGCATTGCCCAGCCATGCGGCGACCGGATCGTTCGCGGTGACGCGGACCGAGGAAGAATGGCGCGCGATGCTGTCGGAACTTGAATATGCGGTGATGCGCGAGGAGGCGAAGGAGCGCGCTTTCAGCTCGCCACTGCACAAGCTTTACGCGCCGGGGACGTATCATTGCCGCGGTTGCGACCTGCCGCTTTATGCCTCGGACACCAAGTATGACAGCAAGACCGGCTGGCCCAGTTTCTGGAAGGCAATGGTCAATGCCATCGGAACCAAGCCGGATCACGCGTTGTTCGCCACGCGCACGGAATGCCATTGCCGCCGCTGTGGCAGTCACCTGGGACATATCTTCGACGATGGTCCACAGCCCACGGGCAAGCGTCATTGCCTGAACGGTGTCAGCCTTACCTTCCGAGAGGCCTGAGTTATCCGGGCCCGATTGCGCGCCGGGCGGTTTCAGGGCCCGGATCCTTACGAGTGACCCGGCGCGCTTCTTTTCTTGCAGTTACTTGAAATTGCGGCTCTGCTTGATCTGGTCCCACGCCCAGACAACCTGTTGCAATTGTTCTTCCTGGCTGCGGTCGCCGCCGTTGATGTCGGGATGCAGGACCTTGATGAGGGCCTTGTACGCCTTGCGGATATCGGCCTTGGAGGCATGCTCGCTGGCCTCGAGGATCTCGATGGCGCGGCGTTCGGTCGGGGGCAGCTTGCGCTGGCCGCCGCGGTTCTTGCCGGGGTTCTGCGTGGCATTTCCGCCCAATACCTGGTGCGGGTCCTCGATGCCCAGCCGGGCCCAGGCGCGCGCCTCGGGGTCGTTGAACGCCTTGGTCTTGCGTTCCCACACCTTGTCTGACGACATCTGGGCGTTCATCTCGGCCTCGGTTGTGCCGTCGAAGAAGTTCCACTTCGTGTTGTACTCGCGGACGTGATCCTTGCAGAACCAGTAGAAGTCATCCAGCACGTCGGGCGCCTTGGGCGCGCGGTACTTGCCGGGCTCGTTGCAGCCCTCGTGGTCGCAAACGCGGGTGGAGGTTTCGGATGCGCCGGACATGCCCCGCCGCCCGCGCGGGTTCTTCTTTTTCGCGGACGATACGGACATGTCGAAACCAAACGGATCGGATTTAGCCATTGGCATTCCCTTTGCGACTCGAGGCCAAGAGTTTATGTGATTGCGCGGCAAATTGAAGAGGTAAGATCGCGAAAAGTCCGAGCGTGCTGCGCTGTGCATCGCTGACTCATTCGCGCGGTTTGTCCGGATCTTCGGGCGTCTCGTCGTCGCTTTCTTCGGCGGCATCGCCGGTATCTCGGGATGGCGAGATTTCTTCAGCTTCGGCCGCAGTTTCCAGGTGCTCTGCCTCGTGGTCGTCCCACGGCAGTGGCGGCGGGCTGTCGACCCCTTCCAGTTCCAGCGGGCGGCGAAAGACCAGCATGCTGCGATAGACGGTTTGAGACGATGTGAGGCCCTGGCGTTCCTCGCTTGGGAGGATGTCGGCGCGCAGATATTCCCAGCCTTCAAGAGCCAGTTCGTTGATCACTGTCTCGAGGCCATGGGCAAACCGGCCTTCCGCGCCCTTCACGCCCGGACCCTTGCGGCCCTTGGACGGGGCAGGAATGACCTTGTACTCGTATTTCTGGATCACTGGGGCACCTCCGAAAATTGGCAGGTCATCCTACCGTTCTCAGGCGCGGGTTCAACTCGAAACCGACGCGAAGGCGGTCATGCGCCGGCCCAGATTTCCTCGTAGACGCGGCCGATGGCATCGGCCTCGCGCGTGATGCTGAAATGGTCGCAGGCGATATCGCGCGCGGCGCAGGCCATTGCGGCATGACGCGCGGGATCGGCCAGGATCGACAACAGGGCGTCTGCCGCGTCGGCCGGGTCTTCGGAGACGATCAGCCCGCTTTTTCCCTGGCTGGAAAAGCTGCGGTAATAGCCGGTGTCGGTGGCTACGAACGGCACGCCCGAGGCCATGCCCTCGAGCGGGGTCATGCCGTAGCCTTCGTAGCGGGGCAACTGGACGATGGCCGACAAGGACCGCGTGAGGGCGGGCAGGGCGTCGGGCGCGACCTCGCCGGGGAAGAGGATACGGTCGGTGAGACCGGCGGCGGCGATTTGCGCCTTGAGCGTGTCGAGGAAGGGCTGGTCGGACTTGGCGGCGCGTCCGATGACGAGGGCCGTCAGGCCGGGGTGCTGCGGCAGCAGCCGCAGCATGGCGGCGACGAAACGGTCGGTGCCTTTTTCGGGGCGGATGCGGCCGATGGTGGCCATGCCGCGGGCGCCGGGATAGCCGCTGGCGGCCCAGGCCGCGGCGCGGTCCGGGGCGGGCGTGAAACGGTCGGTGTCGACCCCGTGGGGGGCGACGGCGCGGACATTCGGGACGAAACCGGCGGCGGCCTCGGTCGTGGCGATGACGGCATCCATGCGAGAGATCAGCCAGCGGGGAAAGGCCGAGTGTCGTCGAATCGCCGCAGACGTAAAGACGATGCGGACGGGGCGGCGCAACACGTCGCGGACCCAGAGCGCCGCACGCATTTCAGGATTGCGGCGGACGTGCCAGATGGTGAAGGGGCGGCCCGGTGGCGGTGTCCGGGAAAGGGTGGCGGCCTGCGCCTTGCTGACGGGATCGGGGCAGCCGGGCAGGGGGTGGCCGGCGAGGGCGAGGTCGTATTGGTCGACCTGACAGCGCACCACGCTGGCGGTGGTCGAAGACACGCCGGTGAAGTTGCGGTTGAAGTTGGTGACGATAAGATCCGGCACGAAGGGCGGCTTTCCTGAAGGCTCGGGAGCGGTGCTAGCGCAGGCCAAGCGCCTTGGAAAGGGTGTTGGCGAATTCCCCCAGCACGTCGGCCTGTTCGGCGGCGAAGGCGCGGGTGCGGTCGCGCAGGGCGTCCAGCGCGGCGGGATCATCGAGATAGGTGGTGAGCTTGGCGCTAAGGTCATCCGCATCGGCGACCTCGACGCAGGCGTTCTCGGCCTGCATCTGGGCGTAGGCCTCGGCGAAGTTGGCGTAGCGGGGCCCATGCAGTACGGCGGATCCGGCATGGGCGGGCTCGAACGGGTTGTGGCCGCCCACATCGGTGAAGCTGCCGCAGACGCAAGTGAGCGGGCTGAGCGCATACCACAGGCCCATCTCGCCCAGCGTGTCGGCAAGGTAGACGCGGGTCTGCCCGGATATGGTCATGCCGGTGGAGCGGCGGGCGCCCTCGAACCGGTGTTCGGCGATCAGGCGTTCGATATCGTGGGCGCGTTCGGGGTGGCGCGGCACGAGGATCAGGAGGGCGTCGGCATTGCCGCCGGTCATGGCGAGGTGGGCCTTGAGCACCACCTCGTCCTCGCCCGGATGGGTGGAGGCGGCGAGCCAGACCGGGCGGCCGGCGATGAGGGTCTGCATCCGGTGCAGCTCGTCCCGATCAAAGGGGAGCGGGCCGGCGACGGATTTGAGGTTGAGGCCCGGTTCGGCCTGCGCAAGGCCGAGGTCGCGGAGGTGCTGCGCCGTGCGGTCATCCTGACAATGGATCACGCGGAAATGGTCCATGAGATGCCGCGCGGTGCGGGGGAACCGCTTCCAGTTGCGGGCGGATGTGTCGGAGATACGCGCGTTGACCAGTGCCAGCGGGACGCCCGCGGCATGGGTGAGACGCAGCATCTGGGGCCAAAGTTCGCTTTCCACGAAAACCGCCGCAGAGGGTCGCCAATGGTCGAGAAAGCGCCGGACCACGCCGCGCGAATCGAGCGGGGCGAACTGGTGCACGGTGCGCGGTGGCAGGCGCTTGGCCACGATCTGTGCCGAAGTGGCGGTGCCGGACGTGATCAGGAACGACAGGTCCGGATGCGTCTGGCCCAGATGCTCGATCAGGCGCAGGATCGACAGGCTTTCGCCAACCGAGGCGGCGTGGAACCACATGAGGTCGCCGCCGGGGCGCGGGGCGGTGGCATGCCCCTGCCGTTCGGGGAGGCGGTTCGCCGGAATGCCCTGCCGGGCAAGGTTCTCGGATACGCGTTTGAAGGCGAGGCGCTCAAGCAGGTTTGCCGCCACGCCATAAAGACGCACGGGCAGAGGCGCCGGATTGCGGGACATCAGCCGCCGGTATGGCTCATGTGGCGCGATACGCGCCCATCGACCGTCTGGCGGGAATAGTCGAAATCGTGCCCCTTGGGCTTGCGGGTGATGGCTTCGCGGATGGCGGCCTCGAGCGGGGCATCGTCGTTCGGCGCATTGCGCATCGGTGCGCGCAGATCGGCCATGTCTTCCTGGCCCAGGCACATGTACAGCTCGCCGGTGCAGGTCAGGCGCACGCGGTTGCAGCTTTCGCAGAAATTATGCGTAAGCGGCGTGATGAAGCCGATCTTCTGGCCGGTTTCTTCCAGCCGCACGTAACGGGCCGGGCCGCCGGTGCGTTCGGTCAGTTCTGTCAGAGTGAATTCCTCGGCCAGGGTGCGGCGCAGGTCGGAGAGTTTCCAATACTGGTCGAGCCGGTCCTCGTTGCCGATATCGCCCATCGGCATGACCTCGATGAAGGTGAGGTCCATGTCGCGGGATTTGCACCATTCGACGATGTCGAAAAGCTCGTCCTCGTTGAAGCCCTTGAGGGCGACGACGTTGATCTTGATCCGAAGGCCGGCGGCCTGTGCCGCGTCGATTCCCTTGAGCACCTGGGGCAAGCGGCCCCAGCGGGTGATGTCGGCGAATTTCTTCTCATCGAGCGTGTCGAGCGACACGTTCACCCGGCGCACGCCGGCGGCATGGAGATCCTGGCTGAACCGGGCCAGCTGCGAGCCGTTGGTGGTGAGCGTCAGCTCCTTCAGGTCGCCGCTGTCCAGATGGCGCGTCATGGCGTTGAAGAAATGCATGATGTTGCGCCGCACCAGCGGTTCGCCGCCGGTGATCCGCAGCTTTTCCACGCCCATGCGCACGAAGGTGCTGCACATGCGGTCCAGCTCTTCCAGAGTCAGAAGATCCTTCTTTGGCAGGAAGGTCATGTTCTCTGACATGCAGTAGACGCAGCGAAAATCGCATCTGTCCGTGACAGAGACACGCAGATAGGAGATCGCGCGCTGGAAAGGGTCTATAAGTGGTGCGGTCATGGCCCAGAACGTATGCAAACCGCCGATCATCGGCAAGGGGCATCTTGGCGATTGATGCCGCAGCCCGGCGGCCATAAGGTGTGCGTATGAAACGTTTTGTTTGCCTCATCGCCTGTACGCTGGGCCTATCCGCCTGTGACATGTTGCCGACCATGCAGCAGGAAGCACCGCCTCCCGATCCCGCGCCGCAAGGCACGGACGCGGCGACGGATGCGCAGCCTGCGGGCATTGCGCCGCCCGCCAATGCCCGGACCGCGGACGAGTTCGACACCACGACCGATGCCGAACGCGCGGCCGCGGTCGAGGCGGCGCAGGGCGGCAGCGGGGACAGGGATCTGGGCACCACGGTCGCCTCGCTGGGAGCTGCCGCGGAACCGGGCTTCTGGATGAAGACACCGCTGGTGGACGCCCCCGGCAAGGGCCGGGTGGAATACCCCGCCAAAGGCACCAGCGTTGCCGTCGATCTGATTCCGATCGAGGGCGATCCCGGGTCGGGCAGCCAGATGTCACTGGCGGCGATGCGGCTGCTGGAAGCGGACCTGACGGGGCTGCCCGAAGTGCGGGTTTTCGCGACAGGCGGCTGAAGTTACAGGAACTTCTCGGCTTCCTTGCGGGCAAACGGCTTCATGTGACGGCCGTTTTCGGCCATGAAGGCGCGGACGCGGTCCGGGTCATGCTTGGACAGGTCGCGCAGCCACCAGGCGACGGATTTCTGGATGAACCACTCGGTGTCCTGCACGTAACCAGCGGCCCAGCCGAGCACACGCTCGCGCGCCGCGGCCTCGGTCGGTTTGAGGTTGTTGATCTTGGCAAGAGGCAGGGTCACGACCATCGCGGCCCGTCGGATCCAGTGGCTTTCGAACTTGGTCCACTGCTCGACCTCGTCCATCCGCGAAAGGTCGGCCATCAGCCGTTTCTGACCGGCCGTCATGGCGTGGTCGGCAATGGCCCAGCTGTCGAGATCGGGCAGCCAGGACGTGATCAGCGCCCAGACCGCCTGGTCGGGCGCGATCCGGGCCTGGGTCAGCAGCTTGGCGGCGGCGAGGCGGGCCTCGAAGATGTTCGTTTGCCAGAGCGCATCGGCCAGCGCGACACGGTCCTCGACGCTCAGGATGCGGCGCCATTCGGTCGTCAGGTCGTTGATGGCTGGGTTGGGGACGCCGAGATAGTCGCGTGGCACCTTGTGATAGTCGGCCATGCCGGTGGCGCGGCCCTCTTCGGCATGGGCGCGAAGGTGGTCGAGGGCGATTTCCGGGGTCATGGGCGCAGGCCTTTCAGAAAGTCGATATAGGCTTGTCCCGCGGCGGTGCCGGAGCAGGATTTGGCAGCCTCGTCAAAAAGGCGCGACACCTGGTCTGCGGGCATCGGCGACAGGGTGGCGCCCGCGTCGATCAGCATCGCGCCGCCCTCGGAGTTACAGATGCCGAAGACCGTCTCGAACAGCGGCGTGCGCCTGTATGTGTTCAGGCCGTTCGGGTCAGCGCCATGTTTCAGCAGGATGGCCATGAGTTGATTGTCCCCGCCGCCGGCCGCCTTGGACAAGGCGAGGTCGCCATTGGAGTCGGGTTGTGAAAAGTCCGCGCCATGCGCCCCCAGAATGTCGGTCATGCGCAGGAAATCGGGGTCTTCGCGATCCTGCGCGAAATTGATCGCGTCGACGAAGGCGGGCGAGCCGTACCTGTCGGCGGTGTCGGGATCCGCCCCGGCCTGCAGCATCAGTTCCACGGCATCGGGATGGGACGTGGTGACCACGATCTCCCGGAACGGCACGCGACCATCGGGCAGCGGGGCCGAAAAATCGAAACCCGCGTCGGCACAGGCCTGGATCGCGGATACCGGCGAGCCCGCGCCGAACCCCAGAACGCGGTCGGGGTCCGTCTGCAGCGGGCAGGCCAGGGCGGCCGGGGCGAACAGCAGCAGGGCGGCCAGGGTGCCTGGAAGGTGGCGCACGTGCGAAAGCCTCCTTATTCGACGGTGACGGATTTCGCCAGGTTCCGCGGCTGATCCACATCCGTGCCCTTGGCGACGGCCGTATGATAGGCCAACAGCTGTGCGGGAATGGCATAGAGGATGGGCGACAGGACCGGATCGACCTGCGGCACGACGAGGGTCATCCAAGTGTTCTCGGCCGCGGCCTGCGCGCCGGCATTGTCGGTGACCAGCATTACCTTGCCGCCGCGAGCCATGACCTCCTGCATGTTGGACACGGTCTTGTCGAAAAGCCCGTCGCGCGGGGCCATGACGATGACCGGCATCTTTTCGTCGATCAGCGCGATGGGGCCGTGCTTCAATTCGCCCGAGGCATAGGCCTCGGCATGGATATAGCTGATTTCCTTGAGTTTCAGCGCGCCTTCCAGTGCAAGGGGATACATCACGCCGCGTCCCAGAAAGAGCGCGTTGTCGGCGGTCGAGAGCCGGTTAGCCGCCTTGCGGAATTCCTCGTTCAGTTCCAGCGTGTTGTTGATGGTCGAGGGCAGGTGACGAAGGTGCGACAGCAGGTCGGACAGACGTGCGGGATCCAGCGTTCCGCGATCCGCAGCGGCCTTGAGCGCCATCACCAGAAGGACGGTCAGCTGACAGGTGAAGGCCTTGGTCGAGGCGACGCCGATCTCGGCCCCGGCATGGATCGGCAGGGCAAGATCGCTTTCGCGTGCGATCGAGCTTTCGGGGACGTTGATGATCGACAGGATCTTGTCGGCGCGCCCCTCGCAGAAGCGCAGGGCGGCAAGCGTGTCTGCCGTTTCGCCCGACTGGCTGACGAAGATGGCGGCGGTGCGGCCGGGGATCGGGGGTTCGCGATAGCGGAACTCGGACGCGATATCGACGTCAACGGGCAATCCGGCCAGTTGTTCGAACCAGTATTTCGCGGTCAGGCAGGCGTAATAGGCCGTCCCGCAGGCCACCATCGTCAGGCGGTCGTACCGGGTGAAATCCAGCTCCGGCTGGGACAGGGCAAGACCGTTGCCGGTGTCGGACAGGTAATGGCGCAGGGTGTCGCCGATCACGCTGGGCTGTTCGGCGATCTCCTTGGCCATGAAGTGCTTGTGCCCGCCCTTGTCGACATGGGTGCTGTCGATCGCGATAGTGCGGACGGCGCGGTTGGCGCGGTTGCCATGGGCGTCGATGATATCGAGCGTGGTGCGGGTGAGGACGGCGATGTCGCCCTCTTCCAGATAGGTGATCCGGTCGGTCAGGGGGGCAAGCGCGATGGCGTCGGAGCCGACATACATCTCGCCGTCGCCATGGCCGATGGCCAGCGGACTGCCCTTGCGGGCGGCGACGATCAGGTCATCCTCGCCGTCGAACAGGAAACCCAGCGCATAGGCGCCCTCGAGCCGGGCAATGGCGGCCTTGGCGGCCTCGACGGGGCTGTGGCCCTGCTGGATCAGGTGGTGGACCAGCATCGCCACGGTTTCGGTATCGGTGTCGGTTTCGTGGGCCAGCCCGGCGGCAGCCAGTTCGCTGCGCAGCTCGCGGAAATTCTCGATGATGCCATTATGCACCACGGCCACGGGCCCGGCCTTGTGCGGGTGGGCGTTGACGGTATTGGGCGCGCCATGGGTGGCCCAGCGGGTGTGGCCGATGCCGGACTTGCCGCGCAAAGGGTCGTGCACCAGCAGGTCCGACAGGTTCACCAGCTTGCCGACCGCGCGGCGGCGGTCGAGCCGGCTGTCATTGATCGTGGCGATGCCGGCACTGTCATAGCCGCGATATTCGAGGCGTTTCAGGGCCTCGACAAGGATGGGCGCGGCTTCGTGCTTGCCGAGGACCCCTACAATTCCACACATTATCCTGCCTCTTTCGCTTGCTTGGCCCGTCTGGATTTTAGCATTTCGAACAATTTGCGCGCCATGCCCGGCTTGTTGGCCTGCGGGCTGCGGGCGATGGCGAGCGCGCCTTCGGGCACGTCGCTGGTGATGACCGAGCCGGAGCCGGTCATCGACTCGTCGCCCAGCTTGACCGGGGCGACCAGCATGGTGTTGGAGCCGACGAAGACCCGGGCGCCGATCTCGGTGCGGTGCTTCATCACGCCATCGTAGTTGCAGGTGATGGTGCCCGCGCCGATATTGCTGGCCTCGCCCACCGAGGCGTCGCCGATATAGCTGAGGTGGTTGACCTTGGCGCCTTCGCCGATGAGGGCGTTCTTGACCTCGACGAAATTGCCGATGCGGGTGTCCTCGGCCAGTTCCGCGCCGGGGCGCAGGCGGGCATAGGGGCCGACCACCGCGCCGCGCGAGACGTGGCAGCCTTCGAGATGCGAGAATGCCCTGATATGCGCACCGGATTCGACGGTGACGCCGGGGCCGAAGACCACGTTGGGCTCCACGATGGTGTCGCGGCCCAGCACGGTGTCATAGGCGAAATGGACGGTCTCGGGGGCCGTCAGCGTGACGCCGTCGTCAAGCGCCGTGGCGCGGGCGCGGGCCTGGAAGGCGGCCTCGGCCGCGGCCAGCTCGGCGCGGGAGTTGATGCCCATCGTCTCGGCCTCGTCACAGGCGATGGCGGTGGCCGAAAGGCCCCGGTCGCGGGCGATGGCGACGATGTCGGTCAGGTAGTATTCGCCCGCCGCGTTGTCGTTGGTGACGGCGCGGATAAGATCGAAGAGCACCGGGGCGGAAGCGGCGATGACGCCGGAATTGCAGAAGGTGATGGCGCGGGTCGCCTCGTCCGCGTCCTTGAATTCGACAATCTTTTCAAGCGCGTCGCCGGACATCACCAGTCGGCCATAGCGGCCGGGATCGGCGGCTTTGAAGCCCAGCACGACAATGTCATGCTGCGCCCGGGCCTTGACCATGCGGCCGAGCGTGTCCTCGGAGATGAAGGGTGTATCGCCGTAGAGCACGATGGCGTCGCCTGCGTAATCTGCAAGCAGGGGTTCGGCCTGGGCCACGGCGTGGCCGGTGCCGTCCTGCGTGGCCTGGTGGGCGGTCAGGATGTCGGGGTCGTGGTCCTGCGCCGCTGCCGCGACCGCCTGGGACCCGTGGCCGGTGACCACGACCGTGCGGTCTGGCGATAGCGCCGATCCGGCCCGCAGGGCATGGACCAGCATCGGCGCGCCGGCGATCTGGTGCAGCACCTTTGGCAGGTCGGAATTCATGCGGGTGCCCTGGCCTGCGGCCAGGACGATCAGGCTGATGCTCATAGGGTTTCTCTTTCCTTCCTGACGTGCTCGTTTTATCCGGTTGCGCAAGCCGTGCAAGGCTGGGCCGTATCAAAGATGATTGCGGGATGTGACAGGCACGCGCGGAAATGTGCCAACCGTTGCAGGATGACAAGAGGGGCAGGTGACATGGGCGATCGGTCGGGAACTGTGGTGTTCGATCTGGACGGGACGCTGGCGGATACGAGCGGCGACCTGATTGCCGCCGCCAATGCCTGTTTTCGGGGCATGGGCGCGGGCGACCTGCTGGACCCGGTGGCAGATGCCGGCACCGCGTTGCGTGGTGGGCGGGCGATGCTGTTGCTTGGCATGACCCGGCTGGGGCGGCCAGATGATTTTGCCGAGATCGACCGGCAATATCCAATTCTTCTGGAGGCTTACGGCGAGGCGATCGACACGCATACGGTGTTCTATCCCGGTGCGATGGACGCGGTGGAGGCCCTGCGGCTGGCCGGGCATCCGGTGGCGATCTGCACCAACAAGCCCGAGGCGCTGGCGTTGAAGCTGATGACCTCGCTGGGAGCACTGGACCGGTTCGGCGCGCTGGTGGGGGCGGATACCCTGGCGGTGCGCAAGCCCGACCCTGAGCCGCTGCGCGAGGTGGTGCGGCGCGCGGGCGGCGACCCGGGCCGCTGCCTGCTGGTGGGGGACACGGTGACCGACCGCGAGACGGCGCGGGCGGCGGGGGTTCCATCGGTGCTGGTGACCTTCGGGCCCGGCGACGAGGATGTGCGGGCGCTGGAGCCCGAGGCCACGATCGACCATTTCGGCGAACTGCCCGGCGTGGTGCGCGGACTTTTCGCCTGAAACCGGATTTCGGGAAACCGAAATGCCGTTGCGCCCCGCGCGTTTGGGCGTTGACCCCGGTGGCGCGGGGTCGCAATAAATGCCCATGAGCGAGACATTCACACGCAGTTTCACCCAGCAGGAGCCGATCCCCGAGGAGGGTATGCGCGCCGCGCTGGAGGTGATGCAGAGCGGCCGGCTGCACCGCTACAACCTGTCGCCCGGAGAGGTGGGCGAGGTCGGCCTGCTGGAACAGGAATTCGCGGCCTATACAGGCGCGAAATACGCGCTGGCCGTCGCCTCTGGCGGGTACGCGATGGCCACGGCACTGCGGGCGCTGGGCGTGCAGCATGGCGAAAAAGTGTTAACGAATGCTTTCACCCTCGCGCCGGTGCCGGGGGCGATTGCCAGCGTGGGGGCCGTGCCGGTTTTCGTCGGCGTGACCGAGTCCTTGACCATCGACCTTGAAGATCTGGTTAACAAGGCGGGCGAGGCGCGGATCCTGATGCTGAGCCACATGCGCGGGCACCTGTGCGATATGGACCGGCTGGTGCAGATCGCCCGCGACCACGGGCTGACCATCGTCGAGGATTGCGCCCACACGATGGGGGCGGCGTGGAACGGGGTTCCGTCGGGGCGGCATGGCATCGTTGGCTGCTATTCGACGCAGACCTACAAGCACATGAATTCGGGCGAGGGCGGCCTGCTGGTGACGGATGATCCGGGCGTCATGGCGAAGGCGGCGATGCTGTCGGGGTCCTACATGCTTTATGGCCGGCACGGGACGGTGCCGCCGGAAGAGGAATTCGAGAAGGTCAAGTACGCCACCCCCAATGTCTCGGGCCGGATGGACCACCTGCGCGCGGCGATTTTACGCCCGCAACTCAAGGCGTTGGACGCGCAATGCGCCAAGTGGAACGACCGTTACCGCGTGGTCGAGGACGGCCTGCGCGGCACGCCCGGCCTGAAGGTGGTGGAGCGGCCCGAGGCCGAAACATATGTGGGCTCGTCGATCCAGTTCCTGCTGCTGGACTGGAGCGACGGGGCCATTGCCGAGGTGGTGGCGCGCTGCGCGAAACGCGGTGTCGAGCTGAAATGGTTCGGGGGCGCCGAGCCGGTGGGATTCACCAGCCGCTATGACAGCTGGCGCTATGCGCCGAGCGCGCCGATGCCCGCCAGCGACCGGGTGCTGAAGGCGATCCTGGACATGCGCCTGCCACTGACGTTCGACCTGGAGGATTGCGCCCTGATCGCGCGGATCATCCGGGCCGAGGTGGGCGCGGTCCAGCAGGCCGGATCCGCCTGAAAAGGATGGTTAACGGCGAATCGCCGGCCGCAAATTGCACGTCGGTATCGCTTCGGTATCCCGTCGGTATGGCGACGGTGCCAGTGTCGCGTTTTCCGTGGTTAACGAAACGCCCGCGGTTAACCGGTGGTAGCTGCGCCGGGCGTTGCGGCCGGTCTATCCTTGGGCGCGGAAGACCGCGCCGGTCGGGATCGGGGCGATGCCGGAATTTGAGTATTTGAAGAACAGTGAATGAGGGGCCTTTTGCCCGGTCAGTCGGGGGCGGCGGGGATCGGAACCGATGAAATCGAGACCTTGGCGGAGCCCTGCGAGAGTTCGCGACCGTGCGAAATGTAGACCAGCGTGTTGCGTTTCGCATCATAGATGCGTTTCACGCGCAGCGTCTTGAAGATGATCGAGCGGCTGGCGCGGAACACGTCCTCGCCATCCTCGGAGCGGTCGATATCGCCGATCGTGATCGGGCCGGTCTGCTGGCATTCGATGGCGCTGTTGGAAGGATCCTCGAACCAGTTGCCATTGGCCAGCCGGTCGATCAGCCCGCGTTCGAAATAGGCGAGGTGGCAGGTGACGCCCTGCACCTCTGGATCCTCGATCGCCTCGACGATGATGTCGTTGCCGGCCCAGTCGACGCCGATCTCGCCCACCTGCTCGGCGCGGGCGGGCGAGACCATGAGAGCCGCCAGCGCGGCGGCCCCGAAACATGCGCGGCGCATCAGAACGTGACCGTGCCGTGTTCGCCCACGTCGGGCGTGTCGTTGCTGATCGAGGCGCGGGCGAACTCGAAAAGCGACTTGGCATTGCCATCGGTGGCCCAGACGGCCGCCTTCTTGGGGCGCATCGACACGAGGACGATGTCGTCGTCCTGGCGGCCCTCGTCGAACCACACGGCGGCCATGGGCGACCAGATCTCGTCGAGCTTGGACTCGCTGGTCTCGACCGACAGCGCGCCGTCGATATCGGCATAGATATGCGCGCTGGGGCAGGCGGCGATGAACTTGCAGGTCTCGCCCTTGGCCGCCGCATCGGCGATGTCGGTGCCCTTGGCGGTGATGAACCAGATGGCGTTGTCGTCATCGGTGATGGTGGGCGCCATGGGGCGCGGCGGGGCGCTGGCGCTGGACAGCATGCCGGCCTGCAGGCTGTCGAGACGCTTCCACAGGGTTTTTCTCAGATCGTCGGACATCGGGGATCTCCTTTGGTAGAATGTGAGTGTCAGGGGGCCAACACGCGGTGCGCGGAATCGGTTCCGGCGCGGTGGCGCGGGATTGACGGGGGGCCGGGGCGAGCCTATAAATGAACAAGCGTTCAATAAATGCCGGGAGGGGTGAGGAATGTTCGACGCGGTGATGAAATTCGACCTGGGCGAGGACGTGCACGCCCTGCGCGACATGGTGCATCGCTGGGCGCAGGAGCGGGTCAAGCCGCAGGCCGCCGAGATCGACCGGACGAATGAATTCCCCCCCGAGCTGTGGACCGAGATGGGCGCGCTGGGCCTGTTGGGAATCACTGTGCCCGAGGAGCATGGCGGGGCCGGCATGGGGTATCTCGCGCATGTGGTCGCGGTAGAGGAGGTGGCGCGGGCCTCGGCCAGCGTGTCGCTGAGCTATGGCGCGCATTCCAACCTGTGCGTGAACCAGATCAAGCTGAACGGATCGGACGCGCAGCGGGCGAAATACCTGCCGGGGCTGATCAGCGGCGAACATGTGGGCGCGCTGGCCATGTCCGAGGCGGGGGCGGGCAGCGACGTGGTGTCGATGAGCCTGCGCGCCGAAAAGCGCAACGATCACTATCGCCTTAACGGCAACAAGTACTGGATCACCAACGGGCCGGATGCCGATACGCTGGTGGTCTATGCCAAGACCGAGCCGGAGGCGGGGGCCAAGGGGATCACTGCGTTCCTGATCGAGAAAGCGATGACCGGGTTCACGACCAGCGCGCATTTCGACAAGCTGGGGATGCGCGGCAGCAATACCGCCGAGCTGATCTTCGAAGACGTGGAAGTGCCGTTCGACAACGTGCTGGGCGAGGAAGGCCGCGGCGTGAAGGTGCTGATGTCAGGGCTGGATTACGAGCGCGTGGTGCTGGCCGGGATCGGCCTGGGGATCATGGCGGCGTGTCTCGATGAGATCATGCCCTACATGGTGGAGCGCAAGCAGTTCGGCCAGCCGATCGGGTCGTTCCAGCTGATGCAGGGCAAGATTGCCGACATGTACACGGCGATGAACTCGGCCCGGGCCTATGTCTATGAGGTGGCCAAGGCGTGCGACCGGGGCGAGGTGACGCGGCAGGATGCGGCGGCCTGCTGTCTTTATGCCAGCGAGCAGGCGATGGTGCAGGCACACCAGGCGGTGCAGGCGATGGGCGGCGCGGGGTTCCTGAACGATGCGGCGGTGGCGCGGATCTTCCGCGATGCCAAGCTGATGGAGATCGGGGCGGGCACGTCCGAGATCCGGCGGATGCTGATCGGGCGCGAGCTGATGGCGGCGATGGCGTAGGCCATGCGATTTCCGCGCACACCGTGGATCTTCGTGCCGCTGCTGGCGCTGGTGCTGTGCGGTGCGGTGCTGGCGCTGCTGCTGGGCGGGCGGGCGGCGACCCCGAGCGAGACGGCGGTGATCGCGGTGGTCGCGGATCGCTATGTGGCCGAGACGGGCGCGGCGCGCAGCGACTGTCACGCGACACCGGCGCAATCGGCGGGATTGTGGCTGGTGGTGACCTGCCAGGCGATCAACGGCGCCGGGGTGGAATATTTCGTGGACCGGTACGGGGACGTGACCGACCGCAGGGAGATGAGGAAAGGCGGGTAAGGTGCTGGAGCAAAAGCCATATGATGCATTGCGCGCCGGGTTTTCCTGGGACCTGCCGGCGCGGCTGAACATGGCGGCGCAGGCGTGTGACGACTGGGCGGCGCGCGCGCCGGACCGCGTGGCGATCAGGGACCTGGCGGAGATGGGCCGGGACCTGAGCTATGGCGATCTGCGGGACATGGCGGACCGGTTGGCGCATGCGCTGGTGGCGAAAGGCGTCGCGCGGGGCGACCGGGTGGGCGTGCTGCGCAGCCAGGGCGCCTGGTGTGCCGCGGCGCATATCGCGATCTGGAAGATCGGGGCGGTGTCGATCCCGCTGTTCAAGCTGTTTCGCGAGGATGCGCTGACCAGCCGGGTGCGGGACGCGGGCGCGAAAATCGTCGTGACCGACGCGGAAGGCGTTGATATGTTGGCGGTTTTGGCCGAAGTCGAGGCCTTTGTGCCGGAGCAGGCGGAACTGCCGGAGCGCGGCGCGTTCGAGACCGCCGGCACCGGGCCCGAGGATCCGGCGGTGCTGATCTATACCAGCGGCACGACCGGCAGCCCGAAAGGCGCGCTGCACGGGCACCGGGTGCTGACCGGGCATTTGCCGGGGGTCGAGATGCCGCATGATTTCCTGGGCCAGCACGAGGGGGATTGCCTGTGGACGCCGGCCGATTGGGCCTGGATTGGTGGCCTCTTCAACATCCTGATGCCGGGGCTTGCCTTGGGCGTGCCGGTGGTGGCGGCAAGATTGCCGAAATTCAGCGTCGAGGAGTGCGTGAGGATCATCCGGCAAGGGGCTGTTCGGAATGTATTTTTCCCGCCCACGGCATTGCGGATGCTGAAGGCCGCCGACGAGCGCATCGAGGGCCTGCGCACGGTGGCCAGCGGGGGTGAGCCGCTGGGCGCGGAGATGCTGGACTGGGGGCACAAGGCGTTCGGGCTGACAATCAACGAGTTTTACGGGCAGACCGAGTGCAACCTGGTGGCCTGTTCCTGCCAGAGCCTGTTTGACCCGAAACCGGGTTGTATCGGCAAGGTGGTGCCGGGGCACGAGGTGGCGGTTTTGAACCCGGACGGAGAGCCGACGGACGACGAGGGCGATGTGGCGGTCAGGCGCGGATCGGCCAGCATGATGCTGGAATACTGGAACCGGCCCGAGCAGACCGCCGAAAAGTTCCGCGGCGACTGGATGCTGACCGGCGACCGGGGCGTGTGGGACGGGGAGTTCCTGCGCTTTGTGGGGCGCGAGGATGACGTGATCACCAGTTCCGGTTACCGGATCGGGCCGGCGGAGATCGAGGATTGCCTGCTGACCCATGACGCGGTGGCGACGGTGGGGGTGGTGGGCAAGCCCGACGCGCTGCGCACCGAGATCGTGAAGGCCTATGTGGTGGTGCGGCCCGGCGTGACGGCGGATGACGCCTTGGCCGAGGCGTTGAAAACTCATGTGAAAGAGCGGCTTGCGGGGTATTCCTATCCCAGGGAAGTAGCGTTTCTGGACGCTTTGCCGATGACGGTGACGGGCAAGGTTATCCGCAAGGAGTTGAAGGCGCGGGCCGTGGCGGAAACGGAGGATGACGGATGATCACGAGAGGGGTGGCGATAGTGGCGATTGCCGTGGCGGGCCTTTCGGGCGCGGCGCGGGCGCAGGAGGCAAGCGTGAACGAGAGCACGGTCGCGGCCTGTTTCGACGCGGCCCCGCGCGATGCCGGTGTGCCGGGCTGCGTGGGAGATGCCGCGAACCAGTGCCAGACGCAGCCGGGCGGCGGCTCGACCATCGGGATCGTGGCGTGCCTGCAGGCCGAGACGGCGGCGTGGGATGCGATACTGAACCGGGAATACAAGGCGACACGGGCGCGGGTGGATCAGGTCGACCCCGGCCAACCGCCTGTTTCCGAAGCGCTTTTGACGGCGCAGCGGGCCTGGATCGCCTATCGCGATGCCGAATGTGCGCTGGCCTTCGAGCGCAACCGGGGCGGTACGATCCGGACGGTGGCGGCGGCGTCCTGCCTGATGCGGATGACCGCGCGGCGGGCGCTGGAGCTGCGCGATATGCGGGGGGGAATGTAGCCGTGGCGGTGCTGCGCGACATTCTTGGCCTGCTTGGTTCGGTCGCCTGCGCGTGTCCTTGCGCGGCGCAGGATCCGCTCCCGGATTTCGCCACCTGTCTGCGGGGCGAGATCCTGCGCTATGAGCAGGCGGTCGACGCCTTCGCGCCGACCCCGGCGGAGAAGGCGGGCTATCCGTTGGCCAATGTGAGCGGCGTGGAATTTTGCGGCACGATCGGGATCGTGATCTGCGACCGGACCGAGGAACCGCTGGGCTGCCAGAAGGCGCTGGCGGTGGAGCAGGATATCTGGCGGGCGCGGGTGCTGACCGAGTTGCCGGAGCCCGAGGAGGCCGCGGGGGAAGAGGAAGAAAAACCTTTTGCGAAAGTGCTTTACGAGCAGCTTTTCCACCTGGCGCATGGCATGTCTGCGGGGATGGATTGCGCCGGGCACAGCCCGCGGATGGAAATGTGGTGCCGCGCGCGGGAAGCCAACGGGCGGCTGCGCTCGGCGGTGATCGCGTGGCAGGTGGCGCGGCACCAGGGGTTGGTGCCGCCGGCCTTCGACGCGGGATGGATCGCCGCGCCCGACCCGGTGCGTCCCAGATCGAGACCGGAAGAATGACCCGCGCGATTGCGGCCATATACGGAAACGGGGCCGGCCCGAAGGCCCGCCCCGCCTGCATCCCCGTCGCCCGGGAAGGATCAGAAGGTGTGGACGTAGGATACGCCGAAGACCCACGGGTTGATCTTGGCCTTGCCGATGTCCACGCCGTTCAGCTTGACGTCGCTTTCGATGTTCATCCAGCGCACGTCTGTCCGCAGCGCGCCCTTGTCGGAGACCTTGTAGTCAAGCCCGGCATGGAGGGCGATGCCCCAGCTGTCATCGAGATCGAGATCGTTGCCGGCGAGCGGGCCCACGGCCTTGGATTCGGTGAAGGTGGTGTAGTTGATGCCTGCGCCGATGAAGGGTGTGATCTTGGTCGCATTGGTGAAGTGGTATTGCAGCGAGAGCGTGGGCGGCAGGTGCTTGACCTCGCCGATCCTGGTGCCGCCGGTATCGACATCGTGGGCGAAGGGCCATGCGGCCAGAAGCTCGATCCCGAGATTGTCGGCGATGAAATATTCGCCGGTGAGCTGCAGCGAGTAGCCGTTGTCGACATCGATGGGCGTCGGTCCGGCGAGCACGCCATTGCCGCTTTCTGGGACGACGCCGGCGAGGCCGATGCCGAGGGAGATATCCCCGCGTTCCTGCGCGAGGGCGGGAGCGGCGGCGAGTGCTGCGAGTGCGAGGGCGGTGAGGTGTTTCATGGTCTTTCCAGTTCTGGCTTCGATGGGCCGGGTATGACCGCGAACGCGCCAAGCTGCCTTGATATAAGTCAAAATCGCGGCGCCTTGTCCGGGCGGCCGACGAGGCCCGTGTCATGCCGCATTGCGGCGGCAGGTGAGACCATGAAAGGAGCAGGCGCATGAAGATTGCCTCGAAGATCCTGACCGGATCGGCGGAGTTCCAGGCCAACCGGGAGGCGCATCTGGAGGCGCTGGCGGTGGTGGAAGAGGCCGCGCGGGCCGCGGCCGAAGGTGGCGGAGAGGCCGCGCGGGAACGCCACAAGAGCCGGGGCAAGATGCCCCCGCGCGAACGGGTGGCGAACCTCTTGGACCCGGGCAGTCCCTTTCTCGAGGTGGGCGCGGTGGCGGCGCACGGGTTGTATGATGGTGCGGCACCCTGCGCGGGCGTGATCGCGGGCGTGGGGCGCGTCGCGGGGCGCGACTGCATGGTGGTGTGCAATGACGCCACGGTGAAGGGTGGCACGTATTATCCGATGACGGTGAAAAAACACCTGCGCGCGCAGGAGATCGCCGAGGAATGCCGGCTGCCCTGCATCTACCTGGTGGATTCGGGCGGCGCGAACCTGCCGAACCAGGATGAGGTGTTCCCTGACCGGGACCATTTCGGGCGGATTTTCTACAACCAGGCGCGGATGAGCGCCAAAGGCATCGCGCAGATCGCCGTGGTGATGGGCTCGTGCACCGCCGGGGGCGCCTATGTGCCGGCAATGAGCGACGTGACTATCATCGTGCGCGACCAGGGCACGATTTTCCTGGCCGGGCCGCCGCTGGTGAAGGCGGCGACGGGCGAGGACGTGACGGCCGAGGATCTGGGCGGCGGCGACGTGCATACGCGGCTTTCCGGCGTGGCGGATTACCTGGCGGAGGATGATGCGCACGCGCTGGCCCTGGCGCGGCGGGCGGTAGGCAACCTTGGGATGGAGGCAGGGGTCGCCGGGGTGAACCCCGGCCTACGGATGGAGACACCGGAAGAGCCGGCCTATGACCCGGAGGAGATCCTGGGCGTGGTGCCGGGGGACCTGCGTACGCCGTATGACATCCGCGAGGTCATTGCGCGGCTGGTGGACGGGAGCCGCTTCGACGAGTTCAAGGCGCGGTTCGGAGAGACGCTGGTGACCGGGTTTGCCCATGTGGAGGGCTGCCCGGTGGGGATTGTCGCCAATAACGGTGTCTTGTTCAGCGAGGCGGCCCAGAAGGGCGCGCATTTCGTGGAATTGTGCAGCCAGCGCAAGGTGCCGCTGGTCTTCCTGCAGAACATCACCGGGTTCATGGTGGGCCGGAAATACGAGAACGAGGGGATCGCGCGGCACGGGGCCAAGATGGTGACGGCGGTGGCGACGACCAGCGTGCCCAAGGTGACGATGCTGGTGGGCGGCTCTTTCGGCGCCGGGAATTACGGCATGGCCGGGCGGGCGTACCAGCCGCGGTTCCTGTGGACGTGGCCGAATTCACGTATCTCGGTGATGGGGGGCGCGCAGGCGGCGGGGGTGCTGGCCACGGTGAAGCGCGACGCGATCGAGCGCAAGGGCGGGACCTGGAGCGCCGAGGAGGAGGCGGCGTTCAAGCAGCCGACGATTGAGATGTTCGAGGAACAGAGCCATCCGCTTTATGCCAGTGCGCGGCTGTGGGATGACGGGATCATCGACCCGCGCAAATCCCGGGCGGTGCTGTCGCTGTCCTTGCGGGCGGCGCTGAATGCGCCGGTGGAGGAGACGCGGTTTGGGCTCTTTCGGATGTGAATGGCCAAGGGATCGGAGGCGGTGCGGGATGCGGCGTGGCGAATTGAGTATTTGTGGAACAATGAAGCCGGGGGCGGTGCGCGAGACAGCCGGTGCCCGATGCGACGGAGGCGGGAGCCATGTTTGACACGATCCTGATTGCCAACCGGGGCGAAATTGCCTGCCGGGTGATGGAGACGGCGCGGGCCATGGGGGTGCGCTGTGTTGCCGTTTATTCGGACGCAGACCGGGCGGCGCGGCATGTGGCGCTGGCGGATGCCGCCCAGCATATCGGCGGGGCGGCGCCGGCGGAGAGCTATCTTGACGGGGCGAAGATCATCGCGGCGGCGCAGGAGAGCGGCGCGCAGGCGATCCATCCCGGATACGGCTTTCTGAGCGAGAACCCGGATTTCGTGGGGGCGGTCGAGGCGGCGGGGCTGACATTCATCGGCCCGTCGGCCAAGGCAATCCGGGCGATGGGGCTGAAGGATGCGGCCAAGGCGCTGATGCAGGATGCAGGCGTGCCGGTGGTGCCGGGCTATCATGGCGAGGAGCAGGATCCGGGATTCCTGGCAGAAAAGGCCGGCGAGATCGGCTATCCGGTGCTGATCAAGGCCGTGGCGGGCGGCGGCGGCAAGGGGATGCGGCTGGTCGAGGCGGCGAAGGGCTTTGCCGAGGCGCTGGAGAGTGCCAGGGCCGAGGCGAAGACGGCCTTTGGCAACGAAGCTGTGCTGATCGAGAAGTATATCCAGCAGCCGCGGCATATCGAGGTGCAGGTCTTTGGCGACGGGCGACAAGCCGTGCATCTTTTCGAGCGGGATTGTTCCTTGCAGCGGCGGCACCAGAAGGTGATCGAGGAGGCGCCGGCGCCGGGGATGACGCCCGAGGTGCGCGAGGCCATGGGGGCGGCCGCCGTGCGCGCGGCGGAGGCGATCGGCTATGCCGGGGCGGGGACGGTGGAGTTCATCGTGGACGGCTCGGGCGGGCTGCGCACCGACGGGTTCTGGTTCATGGAGATGAACACGCGGCTGCAGGTGGAGCATCCCGTCACCGAGGAGATCACCGGGGTGGACCTGGTGGAGTGGCAGTTGCGGGTGGCTGCCGGAGAAGGCCTGCCGAAGCGGCAGGAGGAACTGTCGATCAATGGGCACGCGTTCGAGGCGCGGCTCTATGCCGAGGATGTGCCGAAAGGGTTCCTGCCGGCGACGGGGCGGCTGCGGCATCTGGAGTTTCCGACAGGCGCGCGGGCAGACACCGGCGTGCGGGCGGGCGATGAGATTTCCCCGCATTACGATCCGATGATCGCCAAGCTGACGACGCACGGGCCCACGCGGGCGGTGGCGCTGCAGCGGCTGGGTGCTGCGCTGGAGGCGACGCAGGTGGCGGGGACGGTGACGAACCTCGCGTTCCTGGGCGCGCTGGCGCGGCACGAGGGGTTCGGCCGGGGAGAGGTGGACACCGGGCTGATCGCGCGGGACCTGGAGGCGTTGAGCGCGCCGCCGGAGGTGAGCGACGCGACGGTGGCGCTGGCGGCGCTGGCCAGTCTTGGGTTGCTTGAGGGCGGCGGGCCAAAGACGGGCTTTGCCCTGTGGCAGCCTTTGCGGCGGAGCGTGGTTCTGCGGCGCGAGGGCGAGGAGGTGCAGGCGAAAGTGCAAAGCCTGTCGGCGGAGGCCCATGACGTGGAGGTCGGTGAGCGCGTGGTTGAGGCGCGCCGCGTCGGTGGGCGCTGGCAGTTGGACGGGGCGCTGGCGCCGGAAGTGGCGGTGACGGGCGACCTGGTGACGGTCTTTGCGGGCTACGGGATCGGGTTCGACATCCTCGATCCGCTGGAGCGGGGCGAGTTTGCCGCCGGCGACGCCAGCGTGATCGAGGCGCCGATGCCCGGGATGGTCAAGGCGGTCTTTGCCGAAGCCGGGCAGGAGGTGGCCAAGGGCGACCGGCTGGCCGTGCTGGAAGCGATGAAGATGGAACACAGCCTGCTGGCGCCGCGCGACGGGGTGGTGGCCGAGGTGCTGGCCGGGGCGGGCAGCCAGGTGGAGGCGGGCGCGGCGCTGATCCGGTTGGAGGAGGACGCGGAGGCGGCGGCGTGATGGAGGGGCTGCGGCTGACCGGCTATCGCTTCAGCGTCTATACGCGCAGTGTGCGGATGGTGCTGGCGGCGAAGGGGCTGGCCTATGACTATGTGGAGTGTGATCCGTTCGGGACGGCCGCGGAGGCGCTGACACGGTTGCATCCTTTCTGCCGCGTACCGGTGCTGGAGGCGGGAGCGTTCCGGCTGTGGGAGACGCAGGCCATCCTGGATTACCTGGAGGCCATCGCGCCGGAGCCGCGGATGGTGCCGGGCGCGCCCGAGGGCGCGGCGCGGATGCGGCAGGTGATGGGGATCGCCGACAGCTATGCCTATTGGCCGCTGGTGCGGCAGGCCTTTTCCAACGCGGTCTTCGCGGCGCTGGAAGGCGAGGCAGGGGATGCAAAGGCGCTGGCGGACGGGCTGGCGGCCGCGCCGCGCGTGCTGGACGCGCTGGAGGAGATCGCGGCGGAGGGACGGGTGTTGCGGGTCGGGAGCCTCGACCTGGCAGCCTGTCACCTGTGGCCGATGCTGGACTATTTCGGCATGCTGGCCGAAGGGGAGGAGAGGATCGCCGCACGACCCGCCCTGGCGGCGTGGTGCGGCTGGATGGAAACCTGCCCCGCGGCGCAAGTGACGCGTCCGGCGCTGACAAAGGAGGCGATGGCGTGATTGTCCTGCACCATGTGCCGCAGACCCGCTCTATGCGGGTGTTGTGGCTGCTGAACGAATTGGGGGTGGAGTTTCGCACGGTGACCCATGCGTTCGACAAGAGCCTGCGGCAACCCGAATTCCTGAGCCTGTCGCCGGCGGGGCGCGTGCCCGCCCTGGAGATCGAGGGCGAGCGGATGTTCGAATCGGGCGCGATGATGGAATACCTGTGCGAGAAGTTCCCCGAGCGGGGGATGGGCCGCGCGCCCGGCGACATGGACCGGATGGCCTGGCTGGTGTGGTTGCATTTCGCGGAGACCGTCAGCCAGCATGTGGCGATCCTGACCCAGCAGCATATCATGCTGCGCGAGGATCACATGCGCAGTCCCACGGTGATGAAGCTGGAGGCCGCGCGGCTGCGGAAATGCTATGGCGCGATCGAGGCGCGGCTGAGCACGCCGGTGGAGAACCGCGACTATCTGTTGACCGGGGGCTATTCGGCCTGCGATATCGCCGTGGGCCAGGCCGTGTACATGGCGCAGCATTTCGCCACGCTGGACGGCTTTCCCGAGACGGCGAAGTGGTACGCGCGGCTGACCGAGCGCGAGGCCTATCGCGCCGCGCTGCCCGAGGGGACCGGGGCGCGGCTGTATGAAAAGACGTTCTACGACGTTCCGGGGGAGAATGCGGATGGCTGAACGGGTCGAGATATTCGAAGTGGGACCGCGCGACGGGCTGCAGAATGAAAAGCGCGAGATTCCGGTGGCCGAGAAAGTCGCGCTGATCGACTGCCTGAGCGGCGCGGGATTTGCCCGGATCGAGGTGGCAAGTTTCGTCAGCCCCAAATGGGTGCCACAGATGGCGGGCTCGGCCGGGGTGCTGGCCGGGATCACCCGCGCGCCGGGGGTGAGCTATGCCGCGCTGACGCCGAACATGCGCGGGTTCCAGGACGCGATGGCGGCGGCGGCGAACGAGGTTGCGATCTTCGGGTCGGCCTCGGAAGGGTTCTCGAAGGCCAATATCAACGCCACGATTGAAGAAAGTCTGCAACGTTTCGCCCCGGTGGCGGAGGCCGCGCGGGAAGTGGGCGTGCCGTTGCGGGGCTATGTGTCCTGCGTGACGGACTGCCCCTATGACGGACCCGTCGCGCCGGGCCAGGTGGCCGAGGTGGCGGGGCGACTGTACGAGATGGGCTGTTACGAGATCAGCCTGGGCGACACGATCGGGCAGGGCACGCCGGAGAGCATCGACGCCATGCTGAAGGCGGTGACGGGGGCGGTGCCGGCGGACAGGCTGGCGGGCCATTATCACGACACGGGCGGCCGGGCGCTGGACAATATCGAGATGTCGCTGGAGCACGGGGTGCGGGTGTTCGACGCGGCCGTCGGGGGCCTGGGGGGCTGTCCCTATGCCCCGGGCGCGAAAGGCAACGTGGCGACCGAGAAGGTGCATGACCGTCTGGTCGCCCTGGGCTGGGACACCGGGCTGGACCGGGATGTTCTGGCGCGGGCGGCGGAGATGGCACGCGCGATGCGGGCCGGGTGACAAGAATTCCTGGAAGAATTTTGGCGCGGGGAGAGAGCGGATGTATGAAACGGTGAGGATCGAGCGGGACGCGCGCGGCGTGGCGACGCTGTGGCTGGATCGGGCGGAAAAGCACAACGCGCTGTCGGCGCGGATGATCGCGGAGCTGAACCAGGCCGCCGAGGAGCTGGCGGCGGACGAGAGCGTCCGCGTCGTGGTTCTGGCCGCCGAGGGACGGTCATTCTGTGCCGGGGGCGACCTGGGCTGGATGCGCGACCAGTTCGAGGCCGATCCAGAAACCCGTGCCGGGGAGGCGGGCAAGCTGGCCTATATGCTGCAGGCGCTGAACACGCTGCCCAAGCCGCTGATCGGCCGCGTGCATGGCAACGCCTTCGGCGGCGGGCTGGGCATGATCTCGGTCTGTGACGTGGCGGTGGGCGCCGAGGAGGTGAAGATGGCCTTCACGGAGACGCGGCTGGGCCTGATCCCGGCCACGATCGGGCCCTACGTGGCGGCCCGGATGGGCGAGGCCAACGCGCGGCGCGTCTTCATGTCGGCCCGCGCCTTTGACGCCGAAGAGGCGGTAGCGCTGGGCGTGCTGGCGCGCGCGGTGCCGGGCGATGCGCTGGATGCGGCGGTCGAGCAAGAGGTCGCGCCTTACCTCGATTGTGCGCCCGGTGCGGTGGCGCAGGCCAAGGCGCTGCTGCGCCGCCTCGGGCCGACCATCGATGCGGCGGTGATCGAGGACACGGTCGCGGGGCTGAGCGCCTGCTGGGCCGGAGCCGAGGCGCAGGAGGGCATCGCCGCCTTCTTCGACAAGCGGAAGGCGCCGTGGCGGCGCGCCGATTGAGCGATATATTTGCCGCAAATTTTAACGCCAATTCAATCTTTCTGATGCTTTCTGACCCGGGTCGGGACGGAAAGGACAGTCATGACTCGGATATTGCAGACACTTGGCGCTTTGGAAACGGTATTGCTTTGCGTCTGGCTATGGTGGCTTTCGGCCGGTATCGCCGCGGCGCAGGAGGGCCTTTACGGCCTGGCGGACGGCCGGTTGCGCACCGATCTGCGGTTTTCCGAAGAGATGTTCGACCGCCAGGACCGCGTGACGAACAAGGCGGCGCTCTTGTTGCGGGCGCGGGCCGGCGGACGGGTGCCGGAGGGGTCGCTGACCTTCGGCGGGCGGTTGATCGCAACGTGGATTTCCGAGCGCACGGACACGCCGGGCAAGTTTCCCATCCTGTCGCGGCTGCCCCCCACCCATACGCGCGGCACCTCAGACAGCTATGGCGTGATCAACGAGATTTCGCTCAATGCCACGCTGGCGCTGCCATGGGTCACCGGCTTCGTGCAGGGCGAGTTCACCGAGGTCGAATATCCGGGCCAGGACGACATCCAACTGCGGAAATACATGCTGGTGCTGGGGGACCTGAGCCGGTCGCCCCTTTACCTGGCGGTGGGACGCAAGACGTTGAATTTCGGAAATTTCGCCAGCTATGCGCCCTTTACCCACACCCATTCGAGCCATTATTTCTGGGCCCAGAGCGACGATCCGGTGATCGAACTGGGCTATGTCACAGACCGCACCGAGCTGGCCTTTACCCTGATCCCGGCGCATCGCGGCAACCGGGTGATCAGCAGCCCCAGGAATGATGGCGCATTGTCGAATTTCGCGCTGAACGGCGCGCATCGGTTCGGGGTCGCGACCGGACATGACCTGACGATCGGGGCGGGGTACCTGCGCGGGTCGATCTATGACAGCACCATCGCGCATCACCCGCCGGGACGGGGGATCAACCGCTTCTGGAACGAGCTGTGGGACGTGAACCTGACCTGGAGCGGGCCGCGTTTCGACGTTCAGGCGGAGTTCACGCGCACGATGCATGACTGGCCCGCCACGGGGCACCACGTACAGGCCACGACCCTGCAGGCCCGCTGGCACCGCCAGATCGCCGGCAACCCGGTCACCTGGTCGATCTCGGCCAGCCGCGGCGTGCAGGGGCGCGACGGCACGGAATGGGAGCGGATGGAGCAGGTGATCCTGGGCGTCGAGTACGAGGCGGCGCCGCATGTCACGCTGGGAGCGGAATACATGTACAACGCGGGCTTCGTGCCGCTGATCCTGCCGACGATCACTGGCGACAGATCGGTGGACTCGCACACGCTGATCGCCGGTGTGAAGATGACGTTCTGAGCGGTGCCGCGCGTGGCGCGCGGCCTGTCGGGCGCGCGCGCGACCGGGACGCGGCCGCATTTCAACGGGCGATTATGCCGGTATTTGCGGCAAACGGGAAAGTCGCGTCAATTCGCCCGGTGCAGGACCAGGGCGCCGATTTCCGTATACCTTGGTATTCATGACGTTTTTCGCGCTGCGCCGGGGTGCGAAAAGCGGTCCCGCTTGGTTGACCCGGACCGGGGGCAGGGGTAAACCCTCACGTGAACTGTATGCCAAGCCTCTGCGCGCGTGCCGCGCATGAAAGGAGCCACACGTGGAAGAGATGCTGAGGGAGTACCTCCCTGTTCTCGTTCTTCTGGGTATAGCCATCGGTCTCGGACTTGTCCTGATCCTTGCGGCGGTCGTGCTGGCGGTGCGCCACCCCGACCCCGAAAAGGTCAGCGCCTACGAATGCGGCTTCAACGCCTTCGACGACGCGCGGATGAAGTTCGATGTCCGGTTCTACCTTGTCTCAATCCTGTTCATCATCTTCGATCTGGAGATCGCGATGCTGTTCCCCTGGGCGGTCGCGTTCGCGGACCTGAGCATGACGGCGTTCTGGTCGATGATGGTCTTCCTGGCGGTCCTGACGGCCGGGTTTGCCTATGAATGGCGGAAAGGGGCGATGGAATGGCAGTAGAGGACAAGACCGCGCATGTGACCGATGACGAGATGGTCACCGAGGTCCAGAGCGAGGGCTACCAGTCCCCGCGCATCAAGACCGGACCGTCGAGCCAGGTGCCGCTGGAGGCCTATGCCGACGATTACCAGCGCGACACCGCCACGCAGGCGCTGAACCGCGAGTTGCAGGACAAGGGCTTCCTTGTCACGTCGACCGAGGACATCATCAACTGGGCGCGCACCGGCAGCCTGCACTGGATGACCTTCGGCCTGGCGTGCTGTGCCGTCGAGATGATGCACACCTCGATGCCGCGTTACGACCTGGAACGGTTCGGCACCGCGCCGCGCGCCAGCCCGCGCCAGTCGGACCTGATGATCGTGGCCGGCACGCTGACCAACAAGATGGCGCCGGCGCTGCGCAAGGTCTATGACCAGATGCCCGAGCCGCGCTACGTGATCAGCATGGATCCTGCGCCGATGGCGGGGAACACCACACCAGCTATTCGGTGGTGGCGGCTGTGACCGGATCGTGCCGGTGGATGTCTACGTGCCCGGCTGCCCGCCCACGGCGGAGGCGCTGGTCTACGGGATCATGCAGCTGCAGCGGAAAATCCGGCGCACCGGGACGATCGTGCGCTGAGGCGCCATTGGGGGATGAAGCATGAGTGACGCGCTGGAAGAACTGGCCACCCATATCGAGACCCGCCGCCCCGATTGCGTGGCCGGCTGGTCGGTGGATCATGGCGAGCTGAACGTGAACGTGGCCCCGTCCAGCCTGAAGGGGCTGGTGGAGTTCCTGAAGACCGACCCGAACTGCCGGTTTTCGACGCTGGTGGACATCACCGGCGTGGATTACCCGGACCGGCCCAAGCGGTTCGACGTGGTCTATCATTTCCTGAGCATGTACCAGAACCAGCGCATCCGCCTGCGCGTGGCGGTGCGCGAAGAGGACATGGTGCCGTCGATCACGGATGTGCATCCTTCGGCCAACTGGTTCGAGCGCGAGGTGTTCGACATGTTCGGCATCCTCTTCAGCGGCCATCCGGACCTGCGGCGCATCCTGACCGATTACGGCTTTCGCGGCTTCCCGCTGCGCAAGGATTTCCCGACCACCGGTTATACCGAGGTGCGCTATGACGAGGTGCAGAAGCGGGTGGTCTACGAGCCGGTGAAGCTGGTGCAGGAGTATCGGCAGTTCGATTTCATGAGCCCGTGGGAGGGTGCCGATTACATCCTGCCGGGCGACGAGAAGACCGAAGAGAAGGCGAAGTGAACCGGGGCGGATCAGGGAGCGGCGGACATGCTTTGGGTGATAGTGTTCATGGCGGCGTTCGTGGTTCCCTTCTGGAAGCTGCTGCCGGGCTACGGCATCGCCAGCGCATGGGCGCTGGTGGCGATCTTTCCGCTGGGCGCGCTGGCGCTTTTGTACCTGATGGCGTTCGGGCCCCGCGCGGACGATAGAGGATAAGGAGACCAAGGATGATGGACGGCTCCAACACGATGACGAAGGGCTTCGCCGACGCCGAGACCGGCGAGCAGAAGATCCGCAATTTCAACATCAACTTCGGCCCGCAACACCCTGCGGCACATGGCGTTCTGCGCCTTGTGCTGGAGCTGGACGGCGAGATCGTGGAACGCTGCGATCCGCATATCGGTCTGCTGCACCGGGGCACCGAGAAGCTGATGGAAAGCCGGACCTACCTGCAGAACCTGCCCTATTTCGACCGGCTGGATTACGTGGCGCCGATGAACCAGGAACATGCCTGGTGCCTGGCCATCGAAAAGCTGACCGGCGTCGAGGTGCCGCGCCGCGCCAGCCTGATCCGGGTGCTCTATTCGGAAATCGGGCGGGTGCTGAACCACCTGCTGAACGTCACCACGCAGGCGATGGACGTGGGCGCGCTGACCCCGCCCCTGTGGGGGTTCGAGCAACGCGAGATCCTGATGGTATTCTACGAGCGCGCCTGCGGTGCGCGCCTGCACGCGGCCTATTTCCGGCCCGGCGGGGTGCATCAGGACCTGCCCCCGGAGCTGCTGGACGATATCGAGGCCTGGGCCGACGAATTCCCGAAATTCATGGACGACCTGGACGGCCTGCTGACGGAGAACCGCATCTTCAAGCAGCGCAACGCGGATATCGGCGTGGTCAGCCAGCAGGAGGCGCTGGACTGGGGCTTTTCCGGCGTCATGGTGCGCGGCAGCGGCATGGCATGGGACCTGCGCCGGTCGCAGCCCTATGAATGCTACGACGAGTTCGACTTCAAGATCCCGGTGGGCAAGAACGGCGACTGCTATGACCGTTACCTGTGCCGGATGGAGGAGATGCGCCAGTCGGTCTCGATCATCAAGCAGGCGATCGAGAAGCTGCGCGCGCCCGAAGGCAAGGGCGATATCCTGTCGCGGGGCAAGATCACGCCGCCCAAGCGGGGCGAGATGAAGACCTCGATGGAGGCGTTGATCCATCACTTCAAGCTGTATACCGAAGGGTTCCACGTGCCCGAGGGCGAGGTCTATTGCGCCGTCGAGGCGCCCAAGGGCGAGTTCGGCGTCTACCTGGTGTCGGACGGAACCAACAAGCCCTACCGCGCCAAGCTGCGCGCGCCGGGTTTCCTGCACCTGCAGGCGATGGACCATGTGGCGGGCGGGCACCAGCTGGCCGATGTGGCGGCGATCATCGGGACGATGGACGTGGTCTTTGGGGAGATCGACAGGTGAGTTCTTTGCGCGGTTTCAGCTTGGTTGCGCTCTCGCTGGTGACAGCGAGCGCGTCGCTCGTGAGCGCTGACACCGCGTCAGACAGCGATGTCTATGTTGCTGAGACTGGAACAAGTACGACTTTTTACGCGAAGTGGGATGAGCAGTCTCAAAAGGATTTCTGTGCATCCATGCTTCAAAATGCTGAGAAAAGTGCGCTCGAGTCCCTGTCTGGCTTCAATGTCGAGATGAAAATAAGCGTAGAAGGTGATCTGCCGGATGGAACACCCATAAAGTGCTCCGTCAGTTCATCGCGCACCGTTTCGCAGACTTTTCAGTTCGGAAGCGGTGTAGAATGACCTTCGATCAGGGGACAACAACACATTCAGCTATTTTTGGCAAAGCGCTGATTGTTGGTGAAGAGGAAGCAAGATGAAGAAAACATTCGGTTTGATGGGCGCCGTTGCGGCACTGGGGATCGTCGCAGGCTGCACCGCGCCGCCCGAGGGAACGGGCGAGCAGGACGTGGCCAAGTTCCAGGTTGCGGTGGCCAGCATCGGCTGCACGCTGAAGACCGAAGGGGATTACCTGCCGGTCGAGTTGCAGACCGGCCTGACCCGCGAGCAATCGACCCAGATGGCCGCCTACATGGTGACGACCGAACGCGCCGTGCGCCTTGAGGGCGGCGGGATCAGAATGACGACAGGAGCGTGCGCAGCCTGATGCTGAGACGTCTACACAGAGAACAGCCCGAGAGCTTTGCCTTCACGCCCGACAACCAGGCGTGGGCCGAGGCGCAGATCTCGAAATACCCGCAAGGCCGCCAGGCAAGCGCGATCATCCCGCTGCTGTGGCGTGCGCAGGAGCAGGAGGGCTGGCTGACCCGTCCGGCGATCGAGCATATCGCCGAGATGCTGGAAATGGCGCATATCCGGGCGCTGGAAGTGGCCAGCTTCTATTTCATGTTCCAGCTGTCGCCAGTGGGCAGCGTGGCGCATTTCCAGATTTGCGGCACCACGTCCTGCATGATCTGCGGGGCCGAGGACCTGATGGCGGTCTGTCGTGAGAAGATCGCGGACAAGCCGCATACCGTCAGCGCGGATGGCAAGTTCAGCTGGGAAGAGGTCGAGTGCCTGGGCGCCTGCGCCAACGCGCCGATGGCGCAGATCGGCAAGGATTACTACGAGGACCTGACCGCCGAGCGGTTCGCCGAGATGATCGACGAGTTCGCCGCCGGCAAGGTACCCGTGCCGGGGCCGCAGAACGGGCGCTACGCGTCGGAACCGCTGGCCGGGCTGACCAGCCTCAAGGAGTTCGACTCGGGGCATACGAAATATAACGGTTCGGTCCAGCGAGCGATCGATGTGGGCGACACCGTAAAGCGGATCGACGGGACCGAGGTACCGCTGGCGGCACCGTGGCGCGAGCATGGCGCAAGCCACCAGCCCGCGCCGCCGAAGGTGAAACTGAACCCGTCGCCGGCCCAACCGGTGGTGACCAGGCCGGAGCCCGACCGCTCGGAAGGCAGACCGGCGGACGACACCGGCGCGACCAAGGCCGAGGCGCCTGCCAAGAGCACGGCAAACCCCGTATCGAAGGACGAGCCGGCCGGGACGGACAAGAGCGCCGAGGCCAAGCCCCGGTCGAAGCCGAAGACATCCGCCGATCCGGCACCTGTGGCCGACGGCCCGGGCAGCAAGCCCCGGACGATGAAAAAGCCGCGCAAGGGCGGGGCGGACGACCTGAAGATGATCAAGGGCGTGGGGCCGAAGCTGGAACAGCTTTTGCACGATATGGGCTTTTACCATTTCGACCAGATCGCCAAATGGGGGCCGCAGGAGGTCGCATGGGTGGATCAGAACCTGGAAGGCTTCAAGGGCCGCGTGAGCCGCGACGGCTGGGTCGACCAGGCGCAGGTGCTGGCCGATGGCGGAACGACTGAATTTTCGAAAAAAGTCAAAAAGGGGGACGTCTGACAGACGATCTTCACGCCACAGGGAGTTGAGCCATGTTCGATGATATTCTGAAGTCACGGTGCAAGCTGGTATGCTTGGGCGTCGGCGTTGCGGCCGGGATCATCGCGATCTACGTCGCGCTGGCGCAGGTCGGAATATTTGCGGCTCTTCTGCTGGGGCTTGCGATGGGCGTGTTCATGGCGCTGGTTGTGATGCAGATCTTCTGCAGTGGCGAAAACGCGGACCTGGGGCAGTTGGAGGCGACGCCCGAGGCAAGCGCCGCCCCGGCGGCATCGTCGGAGGCACGCCGTCGGGCCGCAAGGCGGATGCGCCCAAGGACGGCGGTGCGCCCGCGCAGACAGCGCCGGGGCCGAACCCGCCCAAGCCCAACCCGCCAGTTGACAGCGCGCCCGAGCCGGTCCTGCCGAACAAGGCTGACCCGCGGAATGCGCCCACCGGCACGAGCGCCGCGGCGGCGGGCACCGACAAGGTCGCGATGCGGGCCGAGACGCATGCGGGCGGCAACGATGCCGCCACGGCGCAGGACCCGGCATTCGCCTCGGCCTCGACGGATGCCGAGGCGGGAGCGAAGGTGGATCCGGCGCCGGAGCCCGCGCCCAAACCGGCGAAAAAGACCAAGGCCAAGACGGCGGCGGCCAAGCCGAAGGCCAAGGCCAAGGCCGCGGACACGGGCGAAGAGAACGTGGGCACCAAGCCCGCCACCCTGGACGAACCGCGCGGCGGCAGTGCCGACAACCTGAAGGAAATCAAGGGTGTCGGGCCGAAGCTGGAAGGCGTGCTGCACGACATGGGGTTCTACCATTTCGACCAGATCGCCAACTGGACCGACCAGGAGGTGGCCTGGGTCGATGCGAACCTGATCGGCTTCAAGGGCCGGGTCAGCCGCGACAACTGGATCGACCAGGCGAAAACCCTGGCCGCGGGCGGCGAGACCGAGTTCTCGAAGCGGGTGGACAAGGGCGACGTATACTGAATGAGCGAGGCGAATGAGCAAACGCGACCAAGTGCCGAAAAAGGGCCGACGCGCCGGGCTGGTGATTGCCGGAACGGGCGTGTTCTGGGTGCTTGTCACCCTGATCGGCGAGAAGGAGAGGTTCAGCACCGGGCTGCGCCTCGTCTTCGACCTAGTGGCGCTGGCGGGGTTCCTGTTCGCCTTCTGGCTCATCTATCAAATCTGGCGCGACAGCCGGGGAAACTAGGGGTTATCTGATGCTGGACGATCAGGATCGTATCTTTACCAATCTCTACGGGATGCACGACCGCAGCCTGAAGGGCGCGCAGGCGCGTGGCCACTGGGACGGCACCAAGACCATCCTGGAGAACGGGCGCGAGTGGATCATCGAGCAGATGAAGGCCAGCGGGCTGCGCGGTCGGGGCGGTGCGGGCTTTCCCACCGGGCTCAAGTGGTCGTTCATGCCCAAGGAGAGCGACGGGCGGCCCGCCTACCTGGTGGTCAATGCCGACGAATCCGAGCCGGGCACCTGCAAGGACCGCGAGATCATGCGCCACGATCCGCATACGCTGATCGAGGGGTGCCTGATCGCCAGCTACGCGATGCAGGCGCATGCGTGCTATATCTATATCCGCGGTGAATATATCCGCGAGCGCGAGGCCTTGCAGGCGGCCATCGACGAGGCCTACGAGGCCGGGCTGATCGGCAGGAACGCCTGCAAGTCGGGCTATGATTTCGACCTGTACCTGGCGCATGGCGCGGGGGCGTATATCTGCGGCGAGGAAACCGCGCTGCTGGAAAGCCTGGAAGGCAAGAAGGGGATGCCCCGGATGAAGCCGCCGTTTCCTGCGGGCGCGGGCCTTTATGGCTGCCCCACGACGGTGAACAACGTCGAGAGCATCGCGGTGGTGCCGACGATCCTGCGGCGGGGCGCGGACTGGTTCGCCGGGTTCGGGCGGCCCAACAACGCGGGCACCAAGATCTTTGCCGTGTCGGGCCACGTGAACAACCCGTGCGTGGTCGAGGACGCGATGTCGATCAGCTTTGAAGAGTTGATCGACAAGCATTGCGGCGGCATTCGCGGTGGCTGGGACAACCTGAAGGCGGTCATTCCCGGCGGCTCGTCAGTGCCGTGCGTGCGCTGGAGAACATGAAGACGCGATCATGGATTTCGACGCGCTGCGCGAGGTCGGATCGAGCCTGGGCACGGCGGCGGTGATCGTGATGGACCAGAGCACGGACATCATCAAGGCGATCTGGCGGCTGTCGAAATTCTACAAGCACGAAAGCTGTGGGCAATGCCGCCGGCAGCAGCACGGGCTGGATGATGCGGGTGATGGACCGGCTGGTGAAGGGCGAGGCGGAGGTCGAGGAGATCGACATGCTGTTCGACGTCACCAAGCAGGTCGAGGGGCACACGATCTGTGCCCTGGGCGACGCGGCGGCCTGGCCGATCCAGGGTCTGATCCGCAACTTCCGTGACGAGATCGAGGACCGGATCAAGGCGCAGCGCACCGGCAAGGTGTCTGCGGTGGCGGCGGAGTAAAGGAACAGATGCCCGGCACACCTCACCTTGCCCAGCTGAACGTCGGCCGCCTTGTCGCGCCCACCGATGACCCGCGCGTGGCGGAGTTCATGGGCGCGCTCGACCGTGTGAACGGGCTGGGCAAGCGGATGCCGGGATTCGTGTGGATGATGGAAGGCTCGGGCGAGCCGGGTACGGGCAACACCGGGAACAATATCGGTGACGATCCGCAATTCGTGGCCAACCTGACCGTCTGGGAAGACGTGAAGAGCCTGGAGAATTTCGTCTGGAACACCGTGCACCGGCAGTTCTATGAACGCCGGGCCGAATGGTTCGAGGTGATGGGCGACATGCATTTCGTCATGTGGTGGGTGCCGCAGGGGCATCGCCCGTCACTGGACGAGGCGCTGGCGCGGCTGGAGCACCTCAGGGCGGAGGGTGACAGCGATCATGCCTTTGGCTGGTCGTACCTGAAAGAAGCCAGCCTATGGAAAAGTCGGGGCTGCGCGCCAGTGGCGGCGGAGTAGGGAAGGGCCGGGAAACGTGAACGAAGTGATGACGAAGACGATCGGCAGGGGCGCGCGGGCGCTCGTTCTGGCCTTGCTGGCCGGGGCGGTGATGGCCGGGTGTACCAAGACCTCGGAGCGGGTGACGTTCAACGGGGTCTATTACAAGGCCAAGGCGAAAGCCGTGTCGCGCAATGACCGCGAGCGGTTCATCGTGACCGTGCCGCGCGTCAACCGGGGGTATGACGGCGCGCTGGCGGCGGGCAATTACGAAGGCAAGCGGTACTGCGTGGCAAACTACGGCACCTCCGAGATCGCCTGGAGCCGCCCGCCCAGCGGCGCACGCGGCACCATCCCGGTGAAGAACAACAAGATGACCTTCGCGGGGAGATGCGTTCTTTGGTAAATCCTGCTTTCATATCAGGGGCATGGGTGGGCTGCTATTGCATAACAGCGGCCCCCGCGACCATCTGCGACGCAGATGGTGCCACGGATGGTCCGTGCGCCCCTGAAGGTGTGAAAGGACAACACGCATGACACTTCGAGCGATGAAACCCCTTGGACTGGTTCTTGGCGCGGCGCTGACGCTGACGGCGATGCCCGCGCAGGCGGCGCTGAAGGACGAGGCGGCGATCAACCAGGGTCTGCTGAACCTGGCGGCGGCCGACAAGATCCGCCGCGAGTGCAGCAGCATCGGCGGGCGCCTGTTCCGCGCGCAATCCTATGCCAACGCCCTGAAGAAGGCGGCGGCGGAGCGCGGCTACAGCGAGGCCGAAATCGACGCGTATATCAACAACGACGCCAACAAGGCGGCCATGCGCGAGCGGCGCAACGCGTATTTCAAATCGAAAGGGGCCAGCAACCTTGACCCCGCCAGCCTGTGTGTTCTGGGCCAGGCCGAAATGGCCAGCGGCAGCCAGATCGGGCAGCTACTGAGAGCAAAGTGAGAACGAATGTCTGACCTTCGCAAAATCATCATCGACGATCACGAAGTGGAAGTGGACGGGGCGATGACCCTGATCCAGGCCTGCGAGCAGGTGGGGATCGAGATCCCGCGGTTCTGCTACCACGAGCGGCTGTCGATCGCCGGCAATTGCCGGATGTGTCTTGTGGAGGTCGTCGGTGGACCCCCCAAGCCGGCCGCGAGCTGCGCCATGCAGGTGCGCGACTTGCGGCCCGGCCCCGAGGGCCAGCCGCCGGTCGTGCGCACCAACAGCCCGATGGTCAAGAAAGCCCGCGAAGGCGTGATGGAATTCCTGCTGATCAACCACCCGCTGGACTGCCCGATCTGTGACCAGGGCGGCGAGTGCGATTTGCAGGACCAGGCAATGGCTTATGGCGTGGACTTCAGCCGCTACCGCGAGCCCAAGCGCGCGACCGAGGACCTGAACCTGGGCCCGCTGGTGGAAACCCACATGACGCGCTGCATTTCCTGCACCCGCTGCGTGCGCTTCACCACCGAGGTGGCGGGGATCAACCAGATGGGCCAGACCGGCCGGGGCGAGGATGCCGAGATCACCGCCTATCTGGGCGAGACGCTGGACAGCAACATGCAGGGCAACATCATCGACCTGTGCCCGGTGGGGGCGCTGGTTTCCAAGCCCTACGCCTTCACGGCCCGTCCGTGGGAACTGACCAAGACGGAAACCATCGACGTGATGGATGCGCTGGGGTCGTCGAGCCGGATCGCCACGAAGGGGCGCGAAGTGATGCGCATCCTGCCGCGCAACCATGACGGCGTGAACGAGGAATGGATTTCCGACAAGACACGCTTTGTCTGGGACGGGCTGCGCCGGCAACGGCTGGACAGGCCATATATTCGCGAGAACGGCAAGCTGCGCCCGGCCACCTGGCCCGAGGCGTTGGGCAAGGCCGCCGAGGCGATGAAGGGCAAGACGGTGGCGGGCCTGGTGGGCGACCTGGCCCCGATGGAGGCGGCGTTCGCGCTGAAACAACTGGTCGAAGGCCAGGGCGGACGCGTGGAATGCCGCACCGATGGTGCGCATCTGGTGGCGGGCAACCGCTCGGCCTATGTGGGCACGGCGCGCATCGAGGAGATCGACACGGCCAAGAAGATCGTGCTGATCGGCACCGACCCGGGCAACGAGTCGCCCGTGCTGAACGCGCGTATCCGCAAGGCGTGGCTGCGCGGCGCGGAGGTGACCCATGCGGGGCAACCGGCCGAACTGACCTATGACGTGACCGAGATGGGCGCGCGCAACCGCGGCCTGACGCAGCTTCTGTCGAGTGCCGAGGCGACCGACGATGCGATCGTCATCGTCGGGCAGGGCGCGCTGATGGGCGACGGCGGGCCCGCCGCGCTGAGCACGGCCATGCAACTGACCGAGAAGCTGGGCGGCAAGATGCTGGTGCTGCACACAGCCGCGTCCCGCGTGGGGGCGATGGATGCCGGATGTGTGACCGAGGGCGGTGTCGCGGCGGCGCTGGAGGGTGCCGAGGTGGTCTATAACCTTGGTGCCGACGAGATCGAGATCGCGGAGGGGCCGCTGGTGATCTACCAGGGCAGCCATGGCGACCGGGGCGCGCATCGCGCCGACATCATCCTGCCCGCGGCCGCCTATCCCGAGGAGCAGGGCGTTTTCGTGAACACCGAAGGCCGCCCGCAACTGGCGCTGCGCGCAAGCCATCCGCCGGGCGAGGCCAAGGAGAACTGGGCGATCCTGCGGGCGCTGTCGGGCGAGCTGGGCGCGGTGCTGCCGTTCGACAGCCTGGCGCAGCTGCGCCGCGTTCTGATCGAGGAGGTGCCGCATGTGGCGCAGATCGACGCGGTGCCGCAGAACGAGTGGACCATGGTCGACAGGGTCGAGGTTGCGGCAGGTTCGATCGGTGCGGCGCTGGGGGACCATTACCTGACCAACCCGATCGCCCGCGCCAGCGCGCTGATGGCGGAACTGAGCGCCAATGCAAAGGCCCGCCGCGAACAGCCCGTGGCGGCGGAATGACACAGGCCGCCCTGGGCATATGGGCGCTGTCGGTGACGGCTTGCGCGGGCCTTGCGGCCTGCGCTGCGCCGACACCGGACCCCGAGGCGCCGTTCACCCCCGAATACCGGGGGATCGAGACGCGCCTGCTGGACGGCGACCTGGTGAATTTTCATGTCGCGATGACCGGCGCGCGCAGCGCCGAGGACGTGACGCGCTATGCCGAATGCGCGGCGGCGGAGTACACGCTGATCCGGGGATACGGATTTGCACGCCACGTACGCACGAATGTGGCCGAAGAGGGTGGCATCTGGACCGCAGATGCGGTTTATACCATCTCGCCGACGCTGCCCGGTGGCATCATAAAGATCGACGCGGAAGTCGTGGCCGCCGACTGTGCGGAAAACGGGATACCGACGGTATGAGGGACGAATGGCTGAATTTCTGACAACCCTTTCGGGATCTTTGTCCTGATCGTGGCGCAATCCCTTGCGGTGGTGGGCTTCGTGATGATCTCGCTGTGTTCTTTATGGCGACCGCAAGATCTGGGCCGCGTGCAGATGCGGGCCGAACGTGGTGGGTCTATGGCCTGTTGCAGACGGTGGCCGACGCTGAAATACGTGTCAAGGAAGTGTGGTGCCGCGAGCGGACCGCACCGTGTTCATGATGGCGCCGATGGCCAGTTTCGTGCTGGCGGTGTTGGCCTGGGCGGTGATTCGCTGAATGACGGCTGGTCCGGTCATCAATGTGCGGTTCTTTGTCTTTGCGGTGTCGTCGCTGGAAGTGTACGGCGTCTGGGGCTGGGCCTCGAACTCGAAGTTCCGTTTTGGGGTCGCTGCGCTCGGGTCAGATGATTTCCTACGAGGTCAGCATCGGCTGATCATCATCGGGGTGATCATCTCGACCGGGTCGCTGAATTTCGGGTCGATCGTGGCGGCGCACACCAAGTTCGGCTTCTTCGGCTGGTACTGGCTGCCCACCTGCCGATGGTGTTTTGTTCTTCATCTCGTGCCTGGCGGAACGAACCCGCCCGCCCTTCGACCTGCCGGAAGCGGAATCGGAACTGGTGGCGGGCTACCAGGTGGAATATTCCTCGACGCCCTTCCTGCTGTTCATGGCCGGGGAATACATCGCGATCTTCCTGATGTGCGCGCTGACCAGCCTGCTGTTCTTCGGCGGATGGCTGTCGCCCATTCCGGGGCTGCCCGATGGCGTGTTCTGGATGGTCGCGAAGATGGCGTTCTTCTTCTTCCTCTTCGCCATGGTGAAGGCGATCACGCCGCGCTACCGCTATGACCAGCTGATGCGGATCGGCTGGAAGGTGTTCCTGCCGCTGAGCCTGGGTTGGGTGGTGATCGTGGCGTTCCTGGCGAAATTCGAAGTCTTCGGGTCGTTCTGGGCCCGCTACGCAATGGGAGGCTGACGACCATGACGCAGATCGATTACGGACGCGCGGCAGGGTATTTCCTGCTGAAGGATGTCTTCAACGGCTTCAAGCTGGGGTTCAAATACTTCTTTGCCCCCAAGGCGACGCTGAACTACCCGCACGAGAAGGGCCCGTTGAGCCCGCGGTTCCGGGGGGAGCACGCGCTGCGGCGCTATCCCAATGGCGAGGAGCGCTGCATTGCCTGCAAGCTGTGCGAGGCGATTTGCCCCGCGCAGGCGATCACCATCGACGCCGAGCCGCGCGACGATGGCAGCCGCCGCACGACGCGGTACGACATCGACATGACCAAGTGCATCTATTGCGGGTTCTGCCAGGAGGCCTGCCCGGTGGATGCCATCGTCGAGGGGCCGAATTTCGAGTTCGCCACCGAGACCCGCGAAGAGCTGTTCTATGACAAGCAGAAACTGCTGGAGAACGGCGAGCGGTGGGAAGCCGAGATCGCCCGCAACCTGGAAATGGACGCGCCCTACAGATGAGCACCCCCACGAACCCGTTCGAGGCCATGATGGCGCAGGCGCAGGAGATGGTGAAAACCATGAATCCGGCGCTGGAGTCGTTCTCGCCCAAGGGGTTCGAGGCGATGTGGCCGACCATGCCGAAGGAATTCATGGAGATGATGTTCGGCCGCGGCATCAGCAAGGACGGGCTGGATGCCAAGACGCGCCTGCTGATCACGCTTGCGGGGTTGACCATGCTGGGCGCGCAGAGCGATACGCAGATCAGGATGACCGTGCGCCACGCGCTGGAGGCGGGCGCCACGAAAGACGAGATTGCCGAGACCATCGCGATGATGGCGATGTTCGCCGGTATCCCGTCCATGAACCGGGCGATGGAGTTCGCCCGCGAGGTCATGGACGAGGCCAAAGACGAGGACAGTGAGACATGACCATCGCCGCGTTTTCATTCTATCTTTTTGCGGTCTCGCTGCTGGCCGGGGGGCTGTTCACGGTGGTCAGCCGGAACCCGGTGCACTCGGTGCTGTGGCTGATCCTCGCGTTTTTGTCCGCGGCGGGGCTGTTCGTGCTCTTGGGCGCGGAGTTCGTGGCGATGCTCTTGATCATCGTCTACGTGGGTGCGGTCGCCGTGCTGTTCCTGTTCGTGGTGATGATGCTGGACGTGGATTTCGCCGAGCTGAAGGCGGAGATGGCGAAATACATGCCGCTGGCGCTCTTGATCGGGGTCATATTGCTGATGCAGTTCGGCATCGCCTTCGGAAACTGGCAGATGGCCACGGGTGCCGAGGGCGCGCGCGGCGCCGTCACACCCACGGACCTGGAGAACACCAAGGCGCTGGGGATGCTGCTTTATGACAAGTATTTCCTGCTGTTCCAGCTTGCGGGGCTGATCCTGCTGGTGGCGATGATGGGCGCGATCGTGCTGACCCTGCGGCATCGCTCGGACGTCAAGAGGCAGGACGTGCTGGCGCAGATGTACCGCGATCCGGCCAAGGCGATGGAACTGAAAGATGTGAAACCGGGGCAGGGGCTGTGAGGCTTGGGTTTCACATATCGTTTTTGGCGCTGGCCTTTTCGCCGACATTCGTCTTTGGCAGTGACGCGATGATGGTGCCGATGGATGAGCTCTATGGTGGCGACTTCAGCGAATTTCGGACGCCTGCGGAGAGCACCCCTGCCTGCAAGGCGGCGCGGGAGCTTCAAGACCGAAGTCGGGATGAAACGATCCTGTTCATCTACGGGGCGGATCAATTCTTCGCCTTTCCGGATACAGGAGGATTTTCCGCGTTTCTTTGGGACCTGCCGGCAAAACCGGGCGACACCATCGACATGAATCTTGTCGACTGTGCGCGAGGACACCTGAAAAGGGCCAGCACCGGGACCGCCGATGCCTTCGCCGCGAGTCTCAAGCAGCAAGTCGCCAAGGGTGTTTCCGCGAAGGGTGAAGACTACGATTTCCGGACCGAAACTGCGTTTCTTCAATCTCAATACGAACGCATCATTGCAAATACGGAAACAGGGCAAGCTGCGGCGCTCGATGATCGTTATTCCTGTGCGTGCGCTGCAATGGGATCAGAGGCTTTTAAGGATCTCCTCGAACGGATGGGAGATGAGCAATGAGTTCGCCTGCAACCACTGTTAAGTCTCCACTGAAATCCGTCATCATAGGTCTGGTGCTTGCGAGCATGGTCGGCGTGATGGCGCTGGGGCAAGACGTGCCCGGGCATCCCAACGGGCCGGGCTTTGAAGGGTTGCCGGTGCCGGGGGTCGCGTATCTTTATTGGCATGAACAGACGTTCCTGTTGTGTGAAAATCTGTTTTACCTTTCAAATGGGTGTCTCTCGTTTTTCCGATGATCACGCAAACCACATATGCGCTGGCCTTTGGGCTGGCCGTGACCGGCGCCGGGGTCTCGGCGCTGACGCCTGCGCCGGTATGTGATGGCGGGGAGCGCGGGATGCTGGTTTACGGGGCGCAGGCCTTTGGGGATGGCGACAGCGGGTTGGTGATCGAGACCTACCGCAACCTCGACACCGCCGATGGCCGGATTGCCGCCGCGGACGGGCCGGTGCCGGAGCTGAACGATTTCAACGGCTTTCGGGTGACCGACTGCCGGTCGGGGCGCAGCGTGGCGGTGCATGGCATCGGCGCGGGCGAGGGCGAGGCACAGATGACCGCGACCGAGTTCCTGCGCGGCGACGTGCAGGCGGGCCGGACGCTGAGCCTGAAAAACGTGGAGCGCGCGGCCAGGGCGCTTTACGGCAAGGACGGATATGCGCGGGTCCTGATCCTGCGCTCGAAGAACGAGACATGCGCCTGCCGGGAGATCTATCCCGGCGCGTGGAACTAAGAAGGCGACCGGGGTGCGAACGGGCCCCCGAGACAAGGACCGAGGGACGACATGATTGGACTGGAGCATTACCTGACGGTGGCGGCGGCGCTGTTCGTCATCGGGATTTTCGGGCTTTTCCTGAACAGGAAGAACGTGATCATCCTGTTGATGTCGATCGAGCTGATGCTCTTGGCGGTCAACGTGAACCTCGTGGCATTTTCCAGTTTCCTGGGCGACATGGTGGGACAGGTCTTTACCCTGTTCGTGCTGACCGTGGCTGCCGCCGAGGCCGCCATCGGGCTTGCCATCCTGGTCTGCTTCTTCCGCAACCGCGGCACGATCGCCGTGGAAGACGTCAACGTGATGAAGGGTTGAGGGCATGGAACAGATCATCCTATTCGGCCCGCTTCTGGGCGCCATCATCGCGGGCTTCGGCTGGCGTGTCATCGGGGACGCGGGCGCGCAGTGGGTGACCACGGGGCTGTTGTTTCTGTCGGCCTTCCTGAGCTGGATCGTGTTCTTCAGCTTTGACGGGACCACGCAATACATCCACATCCTCGACTGGATCCAGTCGGGCGAGCTGGACGTGGCGTGGTCGATCCGGCTGGACCGGCTGACGGCGATCATGCTGATCGTGATCACGTCGGTCTCGGCGCTGGTGCACCTTTATTCCATGGGCTACATGGCCCATGACGAGAATTTCCGCGACCACGAGAGCTATCGCCCGCGCTTCTTTGCCTATCTGAGCCTGTTCACCTTTGCCATGCTGATGCTGGTGACGGCGGACAACCTGGCGCAGATGTTCTTTGGCTGGGAGGGCGTGGGCCTGGCGTCCTACCTGCTGATCGGGTTCTATTTCCGCAAGCCGTCGGCCAATGCGGCGGCGATCAAGGCCTTCGTGGTGAACCGGGTGGGGGATTTCGGCTTTGCGTTGGGGATCTTCGCGCTGTTCTTCCTGACCGGCTCGATCAATTTCGACGACGTGTTCGCGGCCGCACCCGAGCTGGCCGACACGCAGCTGACATTCCTGTGGACGGAGTGGAACGCGGCGAACCTGATTGCCTTCCTGCTGTTCGTGGGGGCGATGGGGAAATCGGCGCAACTTTTCCTGCACACCTGGCTGCCGGACGCGATGGAAGGCCCGACGCCGGTCTCGGCGCTGATCCACGCGGCGACCATGGTGACGGCGGGGGTTTTCCTGGTGTGCCGCATGTCGCCGCTGATGGAATTCGCGCCCGGCGCGCTGGCCTTCGTCACGGTGCTGGGCGGCATGACGGCGTTCTTTGCCGCCACGGTGGGGCTGGTGCAGAACGACATCAAGCGCGTCATCGCCTATTCGACCTGTTCGCAGCTGGGCTACATGTTCGTGGCTGCCGGCGTGGGCGCTTATTCGGTGGCGATGTTCCACCTCTTCACCCACGCGTTCTTCAAGGCGATGCTGTTTCTTGGCGCGGGCTCGGTCATCCACGGGATGCATCACGAGCAGGACATGCGGAACTATGGCGGGCTGCGCAAGAAGCTGCCCTATACGTTCTGGGCCATGCTGATCGGGACGCTGGCAATCACCGGCGTGGGCATTCCGCTGACCACGATCGGCTTTGCCGGGTTCCTGTCGAAGGACGCGATCATCGAGAGCGCCTATGCGGGCACGGCCGGTGGCTTTGCCTTCTGGGCGCTGGTCATAGCGGCGCTGTTCACCAGCTTTTACAGCTGGCGGCTGATGTTCCTGACCTTCTGGGGCGAGCCGCGCGGCGACCGGCACACCCACGAGCACGCGCATGAAAGCCCGATGGTGATGGTGGCGCCGCTGGGCGTGCTGGCGCTGGGGTCGATCTTTGCCGGCATGATCTGGTACAACAGTTTCTTCGGGCATACCGACACGGTGGCGAAGTTCTTTGGCGTGCCCTACGCCGAGGAGCAGCATCACGAGGAAGGCGCCGGGGAAAGCCACGGTGAAGAGGCGGCCGCCGCCGACGAGGCCCATGGCGAGCAGACCGCTGCCGCTGACGAGGCCCATGGCGACGAGGCCCATGCGGCAGGTGGCGAGGCCCATGCCGAGGCCGAAGGCGGATACGGCGAAGAGCATCATTATGTCTTTACCGGCCAGCCGGGTGAGGGCGCGATCTATGCCGCCGAGGGCAACACCATCCTGAACGACGCCCACGCGGTGCCGAAATGGGTCAAGGTCAGCCCCTTCGTGGCGATGATCATCGGCTTTCTGACGGCCTTCTGGTTCTATATCCTTAACCCGTCGATCCCCGGACGGCTGGCCGAGAACCAGCGACCGCTGTACCTGTTCCTGCTGAACAAGTGGTATTTCGACGAGATCTACGACTTTGTCTTCGTGCGGCCCGCGAAACGGCTGGGCAGTCTTCTGTGGAAGAAGGGTGACGGCAACGTCATCGACGGCACGATCAACGGCGTGGCGATGGGGATCGTGCCGTTCTTTACCCGCCTCGCCGGTCGGGCGCAGTCCGGATACATCTTTACCTATGCCTTCGCGATGGTTATCGGCATCGCCGTATTCGTCACGTGGATGAGCCTTGGCGGGGGAGCGCACTAATGGAAAACCTGCTGTCCATCACGACCTTCATTCCCGCCATCGCGGCGTTCATCCTGGCGGTGTTCCTGCGTGGCGAGGATGAGACGGCGCAGCGCAACGCCAAGTGGGTGGCGCTGATCGCGACCGGGCTGACCTTCCTCGTGTCGCTGTTCATCCTGTTCGGCTTTGACCCCGCGAATACCGGGTTCCAGTTCGTGGAAGAGCGCGAATGGCTGCTGGGCCTGAAATACAAGATGGGTGTGGACGGCATCAGCGTGCTGTTCGTCTTGCTGACCACCTTCATGATGCCGATCACCATCGCGGCTTCGTGGAACGTGAACACCCGCGTCAAGGAATACATGATCGCCTTCCTGCTCCTGGAAACGCTGATGCTGGGCGTGTTCATGGCGCTGGATCTGGTGCTGTTCTACCTCTTCTTCGAGGCGGGCCTCATTCCGATGTTCCTGATCATCGGCATCTGGGGCGGCAAGGAGCGGATTTACGCGTCGTTCAAGTTCTTCCTCTACACCTTCCTCGGGTCGGTGCTGATGCTGGTGGCGATGGTCGCCATGTTCGCAGAGGCGGGCACGACGGATATTCCGACGCTGATGACCCATGCCTTCGGGTCCGAGGATTTCTATGTCCTCGGCGTGCAGATCGTGGGGGGCATGCAGACGCTGATGTTCCTGGCCTTCTTTGCCAGCTTCGCGGTGAAGATGCCGATGTGGCCGGTGCATACCTGGCTGCCCGACGCGCACGTGCAGGCGCCCACGGCGGGGTCCGTGGTGCTGGCGGCGATCCTGCTGAAAATGGGCGGCTACGGCTTTCTGCGGTTCAGCCTGCCGATGTTCCCGGTGGGGGCGGAGGTGCTGACGCCGCTGGTCCTGTGGATGTCGGCCATCGCCATCGTCTATACCTCGCTGGTGGCGCTGGCGCAGGAGGACATGAAGAAGCTGATTGCCTATTCGTCGGTGGCGCACATGGGATACGTCACGATGGGGATCTTCGCGGCGAACCAGCAGGGGATCGACGGTGCGATCTTCCAGATGCTGAGCCACGGCTTCATCTCGGGGGCGCTGTTTCTTTGCGTGGGCGTGATCTATGACCGGATGCACACGCGCGAGATCGACGCCTATGGCGGGCTGGTGAACCGGATGCCGGCCTATGCGCTGATCTTCATGCTGTTCACCATGGCCAATGTGGGCCTGCCGGGCACGTCCGGCTTCATCGGGGAATTCCTGACCCTGATGGGGATCTTCAAGGTCAACACCTGGGTGGCGCTGGTGGCGACCTCGGGGGTGATCCTGTCGGCGGCCTATGCGCTGTGGCTCTATCGCCGCGTGGTGCTGGGCGACCTGATCAAGGAAAGCCTGAAGTCGATCAAGGACATGACCCGGCGCGAGAAGGCGATCTTTGCCCCGCTGGTGGTGATGACGCTGCTGCTGGGCGTCTATCCCAGCCTCGTGACCGACATCATCGGCCCCTCGGTCGAGGCGCTGGTGTCCAATTATGAAACGGCCCTTGCGGACGCGGAGAGCGCGACCCGGGTGGCCGCTGCGACGGAGTGAACCCCAAGGCAGACCTGAATATCATCCTGCCGGAGATCCTGA
>JBKAGF010000018.1:0-61809 GCA_046290265.1 Roseovarius sp.
GCCCAACTGGGCCTGAAAACCGCCTGCGTGGAAGGCCGCGAGACCCTCGGCGGCACCTGCCTCAACGTGGGCTGCATCCCCTCCAAGGCGCTGCTCCACGCCTCCCACATGCTGCACGAGGCCGAGCACAACTTCGCCAAGATGGGGCTCAAGGGCAAGGCGCCCTCCGTCGACTGGAAAGAGATGCTCTCCTACAAGGAAGACACCATCGGCCAGAACACCAAGGGCATCGAGTTCCTGTTCAAGAAGAACAAGATCGACTGGCTCAAGGGCTGGGGCTCCATCCCCGAGGCGGGCAAGGTCAAGGTCGGCGAGGACACGCACGAGGCCAAGAACATCATCATCGCCACCGGCTCCGAGGTCAGCACCCTGCCGGGTGTCGAGATCGACGAGAAAACCGTGGTCTCCTCCACCGGCGCGCTGGAACTGCCCAAGGTGCCCAAGAAGCTGGTCGTCATCGGCGCCGGCGTCATCGGGCTCGAGCTGGGCTCGGTCTATTCCCGCCTCGGCTCCGAGGTGACGGTCGTGGAATATCTCGACCATGTCACCCCCGGCATGGATGGCGAAGTGCAGAAGAACTTCCACAAGCTGCTGAAAAAGCAGGGCCTGAACTTCATCATGGGCGCCGCCGTTCAGGGCGTCGAGGCGATGAAGACCAAGGCCAAGGTCACCTACAAGCTGCGCAAGGATGACAGCGAGGAAACGCTCGACGCCGACGTGGTGCTGGTCGCCACGGGCCGCAAGCCCTTCACCGACGGGCTGGGGCTGGATGCCTTGGGCGTCGAGATGACCGAGCGCGGCCAGATCAAGACCGACGATCACTGGCAGACCAACGTCAAGGGCGTCTACGCCATCGGCGACTGCATCTCGGGTCCGATGCTGGCCCACAAGGCCGAGGACGAGGGCATGGCCGCCGCCTGCGTCATCGCGGGCCAGCACGGTCACGTCAATTACGGCGTCATCCCCAGCGTGATCTACACCCACCCCGAGGTCGCCGCCGTCGGCAAGACCGAGGAACAGCTCAAGGAAGAAGGCCGCGCCTACAAGGCCGGCAAGTTCTCCTTCATGGGCAATGGCCGGGCCAAGGCGAACTTCGCCGCCGACGGTTTCGTCAAGATCCTGGCGGACAAGGAAACCGACCGCATCCTTGGCGCGCATATCATCGGGCCCATGGCGGGCGACCTCATCCACGAGATCTGCGTCGCCATGGAATTCGGAGCCTCCGCCGAAGACGTGGCCCTCACCTGCCACGCCCACCCGACCTATTCCGAGGCAGTGCGCGAAGCGGCCCTGGCCTGCGGCGACGGTCCGATCCACTCGTAAGGGTTTCGGCAGGCGGGGTGCGCCCCGCCCGTCCAATCTCAAGCCCGGTCCGACATCTCGTAGGGTGGGTGAAAACCCACGCGCCGGACCGCTTGCGCGCCACAAAGCCGCCATTCACGACGGAGGCAATCGTCAGCCCCTGGGGTGGCGATCCAGCGGCAATTCTGAAGCACTTTATGCCTGCCAACTACATCCTCGGAATGATCGCAGCACCCAGCCTCGCCAAATCGCCAGCCCAAGGGAGGGGCTGACGATGGCCGGGCCGCTTCGCAGCTGTTAACCGGCTGGGGGCGCGATACCACTGTGTCACATGGGATCGAACCCGCCATTCGTTGCGGCGGGCAAGAATGTCGGCTTTGTGGACGAGACGGAAGGTGGCTTAGAAGGGGGCGCGGCAAGGCGATCCGACGATGGTTCTACAGCACTTTATGCCCGCCAAATTCGCAAAACCTCCGATTGGCGCACCTAGCCTCACCAAATCGCCGTGCCGGTGGGGCGGCCCGTCGATGCGCGGCGGTGCAGCAAGCTGCACCTTGATTCCGCGCGAGAATTTCGGCTTGAACCTTCGCTTTGCGGCACAGAGCGAACTTTCCGCAATTCACGGAATCCTTTTATTTGGCGCGTACACGCTCCAAGAGGATCGCATTTGTGGACTTAGCCGGTCCCAGACGTGGCTCGGCATAGTATTCGTACTCTTGCCCTGAAGGCCATGATGATCCGAGCCAGCCAGGAACCACCAAAAAACTTCAAGATTATCTTCGGTTTCGATGAATTCCATCCAACCTTCGGCAATCAGCCCGTAATCGGTGTCAAGAACTTTGATGCCCGAGAAGTTCTCGATTTCGCCGTCGAGCCAATGTGTTCGATGGCCTTCAATACAGCTTTCCGACCAGTCAAACAGGACGTCGGATCGCTGAAACTTCCGCTGCCTATGCAAATACTGATTTAAATCTGAAACGAGCTGTTCTTCAACAAACGCTCGAAGCCTAGGACCCATACAAGCCGAGAAACCCTTATCTTCCAAAATGTCTTCCGATAATGACGCTCCAAACGTTCGCAAGTCTATCAGTTGTCACCTCATGTTCAAATTGATCAAGTGACTTTAGGCTCGAACCCGACATTCGCGACAGCGAGCGCGATTTCTCATCGGCGAACAGCAGCGAGTGTTAACCCTTCCCGCCCCGAGTCATTTCCACCGACGCGATGCTACTGAAATACCGACGCAATACCGACGTGCCAAATCGCATTAACCAACCCTGCACCGCTACCACATCGTCTTCGCCGCCCGGGCGCTCCAGTCCGCGTCATACTCCGCGCCGCCCTCCTCGCCGTCCGAGGCCTCGGCCAGCAACGCGCCCACCGTCGGCAAGCCGTCACTGTCGTCCCGGCCCCACAACCCGGCCCGGATCGTGGCGCGGGCGCACTGGCTGTAGATCTCGGAAATCGCGATCACGATCACCGTGGCCGGTTGCTTGCCTTTCTGCTCGAACCGGGCGCGCAGGTCCTCGTCGGCGGTGAGCCTCGCAGTGCCGTTCACTCGCACCACCGTGTTCGATCCCGGCACCATGAACATCAAAGACACGCGCCCGTCCGACACGATATTCCGCAGCGAATCCAGACGGTTGTTCCCACGCCAGTCGGGCATCGCAAGCGTGGTCTCGTCCAGCTCGGTCACCACCGGGCCGTCATCCCCGCGCGGGCTGCCATCCGTGCCGTCCGGGCCGACCGTGGTCAGCACGCAATAGCGCGACGTCATGATCCATTTCCGGTAAAGCGGTGTCAGCCGATGCACGACCTTGCGCGTGCTGGCGGCGCCGGGCGTACCGTAAAGCGCCTCCAGCGCCTTGATACCTTTAATGAATTCCATCCGGATCGAACCCCGCTTCACGCATCAGACGGTCGGAATTGCTTTCGATCGTCTCTTCCAGCCTCGCCATGAACTGCTCGCGCTGCAGCCCGGCCGGGATCGGCGGCAAGAATTCCACCACCCCCGTTCCGGGATACCGCATCACCCCCCGCCGCGGCCAGACCAGCCCCACATTCGCCGCCACCGGAACGCAGTCCTGCGCCAACTCCTCGTACAGGATCGCCGACCCCACCTTGTAAGGCGCCTTGACCCCCGGCGCGATGCGGGTGCCCTGCGGATAGATGATCAACTGCCCGGGCCGCAGACGCCCCCGCCCTACATCCGCGATCATCTTCTTGATCGCCTGGCTGCGCTTGCCCCTGTCCACCGGAACACAGCCCAGTTTCAGCGCGTACTGGCCGATGATCGGGGCGTACATCAACTCGCGTTTCATGATGAACTTGCCCGACGGAACACTGGCGAAGATCAGGATGATATCCAGGAAAGACTGGTGTTTGGCCACGATCAGGCATTCCTGCGTGGGCGGCGTGCCGCGCACCTCGGTCTTCAATCCGACCATCCAGCGGCCGCTCCAGCGAACCCAGGCGCACCATGTCTTGCAGGCCGCATTGGCACCGCGCGACGACACCAGCGCCCAGGGCAGGAACACGATCCCGATCGGCAGCATCATGAAATAGATCTGCCCCACATAGATCGCCGACCGGACCCATTGCAACGCGTGGCTCATGGCGTGTCCTCCAGCGTCTTGCGGGCCGCGGACTGCGTTGCGGCAAAGGCGACGGCGGCGGCCAGCGGGGGGATCACGAACAGCCACAGCCACTGCCAGCCGCGAAAGCCCAGACCGGTCAGGAACCCGCCCTCGTCCTGCGCCGCGGGCAGCAGGAAGACCGCGAAACCGGCAAGCACCGTTCCCACCGCCGCCCCGGTCAGCGCCCGCAGGGTAAAGCGGCGCACGAAGGCCTGCGCGATATAGCGGTCCCGCGCCCCCACGAGGCGCAGCACGCCGATGACCTGCGTGTTGGCCGCCAGCGCCGCGTTGGCCGCCAGCGTGATCATCGCCGCCGTGGCCGCGCCGATCAGCAGGATCGAGAAATAGCCCAGCATCCGCAGACGGGTGGCTGCGCTGACAAGTGGTTTGCGCCAGCGGGTGTGATCGTCCAGGATCGCCCCCGGCACTTCGGCCGAGAGACGCAGGCGCAGGCCGCCCGCATCGAACCCGTCACCCTCTTCCACCACCTCGATCAGCTGGGGGATCGGCAGGGTATCCACCGGCAGGTCGGGGCCGAACCACGGTTCCAGCAGGGCGCGCTGCTCGTCCGGGTCCAGCGCCCGGGCCGTGGCGACGCCCTTGGTCGTCTCCAGGATCTTCAATGTCGCGGCGGTCTGCGCCGCCATCTGTCCCTCGGGTGCAGAGATGCGGATGGTGGACGACCGCGCCAGTTCCGACCCCCAGCGGTCGGCCAGCCGTCCCGTCGCCATCGAAAGCGCAAGGGCGAACACGGCCAGAAACGCCATGGCCGCGGCGCTGAAAACGGTCAGCGACGCGGTAAACCCCGTGGGCGGCACGACCCTGTCGGCCTGGGCATCGCCCATGACAAACTCGGACACACGGCTGAAATGCTGCTTCACAGGTCCGCCCCCGCCAGTTGAAGCCGCCGGTTCGAGATCCGCAGCACGCGGGCCTGCACATGGGTCTTCGCGGCACGGATCAGCGCCAGGTCATGGGTGGCTACCATGATGGTCTTGCCCATCCGGTTCAGTTCGATCAGCAACCGCAGCAGGCGCTGGGACATTTCCCAGTCGACGTTGCCCGTGGGCTCGTCCGCCAGAACCGCGTCGGGCGACATGATGATCGCCCGGGCCAGCGCCGCACGTTGTCTTTCCCCGCCCGACAGCTCGGGCGGCCGGGCGTCGGCGCGCGCCTTCAGCCCCACCCAGCTCATCAGTTCGTTCAGGTTCGCGGATTCTCCAAGCAGGTCACGGCCCGACACCATCAGCGGCAGGGATATGTTGTCGGCCACGCTCAGGTGATCCAGGAACTGACAATCCTGGTGCACGACCCCGATGCGGCGGCGGGCAAGCGCGATGTCGTCCCGCTCCATCCCGCGAAGATCGGTGTCGAACAGCCGGACCTCGCCCGCCGTGGGCAACAGCGCACCGTAGCACAGCTTCAGCAGGGTGGTCTTGCCCGAACCCGAAGGGCCGGTCAGGAAATGGAACGACCCCGCCTGCAGCTTCAGAGAGATATCACTCAGAAGCTCCCCTCCGCCATAGCTGTAGGCGACGTTCTCCAGCTCGATCAATTCGGCCCCCAATGCGTTTTGCCCTTCATGCCCCACGGGACACACTTGTGCAACGACTACGGCACTTACCGTATTGCCTCTTTTCCGGTTCATGAATTCTGCGTAAGGTGCCTCAAACAATAAACTATGGGATGCAGGTCAGGGCGACAGGCGACGGGTGGCAAGATGCGGTTGATATGCCCGAATTGCGGGGCGCAATACGAAGTTCCGGCGGAGGTGATCCCCGAAACCGGGCGCGACGTCCAATGTTCGGACTGCGGCACGACCTGGTTCCAGCACCATCCCGACCATGAGCCCGACAGCGCCGGGGATGACGCTCCGGACGAGACGCTGTCCAGCGCTCAGGAACCGACACCGGCGGAAACGCCATCGGGTTGGCCCGAAGACTCCAATGACTACGGTTCCGAGGAAGACGACGCGGAATACGACGACAAGGATCTCGGTCCGCCCGCCGCCATCGACGGCGGCACCGACGAAGATGCGCCGACGACGACGCCAGCCGGTGATCGCAAGCGGCGTGAAATCGACCCGTCCGTCGCGGATGTCCTGCGTGAAGAAGCCGAACGCGAGTCCCGCGCGCGCGCCCAGGATCATCGCGGCACCGTGGAAACCCAGCAGGATCTTGGCCTTCAGGACACCGCCAACGATGCCCAGCGCCGGTCCGAAGAGGCCCGCGCGCGCATGGCGCGGCTGCGCGGCGAACCCGAGGCGCAGAAGACGGATGCCGAGGTCGACGAGATCGATCCGTCCTCTCGCAGCAACCTCTTGCCCGATATTGACGAGATCAACTCCTCGCTCGATTCCGATGGCAAGAAGGAAGAGCCCCGGCCCATCGTGGCCGACCCCGAGATGCAGACCGCCCCCCGCAAAAGCGGATTTCGCGCGGGTTTCCGTATCGCGATCGTGCTGGCGGTTCTGGGTCTGGCGCTCTATGTCTTCGCGCCCCAGCTGGCCGATGCCGTGCCGCAGCTGGCCCAGCCACTTGCGGTATTCGTCGACACGGTCAACGGCTGGCGCGCGGATCTCGACTCCCTGATCCGGAGCATTGCCAATTCCCTGACCGAAGGCGGTGCATCGGACGGCTGAGACCCGTCATGTTCCGCCACCGATCCGGACGACCGGTCAGAACCGGTCCAGCAACCTGCGCAGATAGTCCAGTTCCACCTCCGGCCGCGCGGTCTCGCCAGAGCGGCGGCGAATTTCGTCCAGCAACTCACCGGCCCGGCGGTACACGTCCTCGCGGGCCGTGAACTCGCCCTGGTCACCGGCCAGGCCGCGCTGCGAGCGCCCCAGCGGATCCTGCTCGCCGAACTGGCCGGGTGTCTGGCTCTGGGCCTGGCCCTGTCCGGGCTGCTGCTGGCTGTTCTCGGCCAGCGCTTCGCCCAGGCTGCGCATCCCGTCGCGCAGGGCATCCATCGCCTCTGCCTGGCGGTCGATGGCCTCGGGCAGGTTGTCGCCGCGCAGGGCGTCCTCGGCCCCTTCCATCGCGCGCCCGGCGCGGTCCAGCGCCTCGCGCGCGTCCTCGCCGGCCTGGCCTCCCACGTTGGGCAAGCCCTGCCTCTGACGCTCCAGCTCGCGCCGAAGCGCTTCCTGCCGTTCCGACAGGTTGCCGGCCTGCCCGCCCTGCTGACCGTCCGCAGACTGGTTTCCCTGGCCCTGCCCCGGCTGCTGGCCCTGGCCCGGCTGACCGGGTTGCTGACCCTGCCCCTGCCCCTGGCCCTGCTGTTCATGCTGCTGGCCCCGGCCCTGGCCGCCATTGCGCCCTTCGTTCCCCTGCGACTCCCCGGCCTGTGCCCCGGGGTTGAACTGTTCCTGCAGGTCGCGGAACGCCTCGTCCGAAAGGCCCTGCTGATCGCGCAGCGTCTCGGCCAGGCCTTCCATGGCCTGCTGGCCCGGATTGTCGCCGCCCTGGCCCTGCTGCCCCTCCGTCACGCGCATGTTTTCCATCATCTGCTGGAATTCCTCCAGCGCCTGCTGCGCCTCGGCGAAGCGGCCCTGCTCCATCAGTTCCTGGATACGGTCCATCATCTCCTGCAGGTCCTGGTCGGTCAGGGTCTGCATGTTCTGCGACTGCTGCCGGTCGGGTTCGTCCGCCTGGTCGCCGTCGCGCTGCGCCTGTTGCGATTTCTGGCGCAGGTAGTCCTGCGTGGCGTCGCGCAACTCCTGCATCAGGCGCGAGATCTCCTCCTCGCTGGCGCCGTTGCGCATTGCCTCGCTCAGGCGCTCCTGCGCGGCACGCATCCGCTCCAGCGCATCGCCGATATCGCCATCTTCCAGAAGAACGGCAAGATCCCACAGCGCCTGCGCGATCTCGGCCTGCGTCTCGTCGGTCAGGCTGGCGTGGTCGACATGGGTTTCCAGACGCCGCAGGATGACCCGCAGCTTCAGATACGCGGTCTCGGATTTGAACAGGCCCGGCTCGGGCTCGTAGGACACCGCCCGCAACAGCTGGCTGACCCGGTGCGCGTTGGACTTGGCCCACAGAAGATCCCGCCGCTGCTCGATCACCGAGGCCGCCATGGGGTCGAAGAAACGCCGAGCGGGCAGGTCCATGACCACCGGCGCGCTCTGTCCCGCCTGGTCCCGTTCGTCGCGCACGTTCAACGTCAGCCGCACCGGCAGGTGCGCCCACGGATGCTCTGACAGGTTCTCGATCAGGGTTTCGGTGAATTCGTCACGCCCGCCGGTGATCGGCAATGGCAGGTCCAGCACGATCGGCTCGCGCGGGTCAGGCGCGGCGACAAGGCCGTGCCGCCTGTCCACCTCTTCCAGCACCAGTTCAAACCGCGCGGTGCCCCCGGCCACGCCGTAATCGTCGCTTGCCGCGAAGGGCTGGCTCATCTGGCCGTCGAATGTCACGTCCAGCCCCTCCGAGATCGAGGCCTCGGGCGGCGCGTCGGGCAGCGCGGTCACGGTCCATTCCCGGCCCCCCGGCCCGTCGATCCGCAGCGTGCCGTCCTGCACGATCTCGAAGCTCTGCTCGACATCTGTCGCGGGCGGAATACCCTCGGTCCGCCCCGAAACCGTCTCGGTCATGCTCAGCGCCCCGACCTCACCGTAGAACCGCAGGGTCACCAGGCTGCCTTCCGGTGCGCTGAATGTCCCGGTCTGGTCGTTCAGGTAGAGGCTCGGCAACTCGGTATAGGCCGGCGGCTCGATCCAGCCTTCCCATGTGGGGCCGCCGGCAAGCGCCGCGCCGCCGCCCGGGCTCAGCTGCGTCACCGTCCCGGCCCGCCAGACAGATCCGAACAGCAGCGCCACCACCAGCGCCAGCAGGGCCACGTAACGCAGGCCGAAGGGATCGCGCCGCGACAGGCGCAGGTCCGGCTCGACCGCCCTCGCGGCGGCGGCCCGGTCTTCCATCCGCAGAAGATGCGCGCGCCACAGCGCCTGCGAGCCCGCGTCCTGCCCGCCGATGGCCTGCCGGTCCGACAGCGCCGCCAGCGGATGTCCCGGCATGGCGCCATCCATGCGCCGTATCGCATCGCTCCGCCGCGGCCAGACAAAGCGCCGCACGCCATGGATGCCAAAGGCGACCGCGGCAAGCCCCGACAGCACCGCGATGATCCACACCAACTCGACCGGTGCCAGGTCGTGCAGGCCCAGCATCAGCATCGCGCAGACCACGATGACGAGGCTCCACAACGGCCAGAACGCCCGGACGATCCGCTCCGCGATCAGCCCGGCCCACGTCAGAAGAAGCGGCCGTTTCAGCCGCCGCATAACCGTTTGAAAGGTGGTCTCGTCCGCCTGTGCCATGCATCCCTGTGTGTTTCCGGTCGACGCGCCGACCGTGTCACAACCATGCGGGTATGGTATCGCGATTTATCATCTCGTCAAAGGTCGGCCTTGGCCTGATGACGGCAAATTGATGCCCATGCACCAGAACTTCGGGAACCAGCGGCCTTGTATTGTACTCGCTGCTCATCACCGCGCCATATGCGCCCGCGCTGCGGAACGCCACCAGGTCGCCCTCGCCTACGGCCGGCATCACGCGTTCCTTCGCGAAGGTATCGCCGGATTCGCAGACAGGACCGACGATGTCGTACTTGGCCGGCTCGGTACCCGGCACGGGTTCCTTCACCGGGACGATATCGTGATAGGCGTCGTACATCGCGGGCCGGATAAGATCGTTCATCGCTCCGTCGAGGATCAGGAAATCGCGCCCCTCGCCGGACTTCACGTAGACGACCCGGCTGACCAGGATCCCGGCATTGCCCGCCACAAGCCGCCCGGGCTCGATCTCGATCTCGCAGCCCAGATGCCCCACCGTCTCCCGGATCAGCGCGCCATAGTCCGTCGGCAGTGGCGGCGCGGCGTTCGACCGCTCGTAAGGTATGCCAAGCCCCCCGCCAAGATCCAGGCGCGAGATCTCGTGCCCGTCGGCCCGCAGCACGCCGGTCAGCTCCGCCACTTTCTCATAGGCCAGCCGGAATGGCTCCAGGTCGGTCAGCTGGCTGCCGATATGCACGTCGATGCCGATCACCTTCAGCCCCGGCAGCGCCGCCGCCTGCGCGTAGACCTCGCGCGCCCGGGCGATCGGGATGCCGAACTTGTTCTCGCTCTTGCCGGTGGCGATCTTGGCATGGGTCCTGGCGTCCACGTCCGGGTTCACGCGCACCGTAATCGGCACCTCCACGCCCAGCGCCACGGCGACCTCGGACAGCGCCGCCATTTCGGGCTCGCTTTCCACATTGACCTGCCGCACACCGCCGCCCAGCGCGATGCGCATCTCCTCGCGCGTCTTGCCGACGCCGGAAAACACGATTCTCTCGCCCGGCACGCCGGCCGCGCGCGCGCGCAGGTATTCCCCGGCCGACACCACGTCCATGCCCGCCCCCAGACCCGCCAGCGTCTTCAGGATCGCCTGATTGCTGGCCGCCTTCATGGCGTAGCATACCAGGTGCGGCATCCCCTCCAGCGCCTCGTCGAACAGCCGGAAATGCCGCGTCAGCGTGGCGGTCGAATAACAGTAGAACGGCGTGCCCACCTCGGCGGCGATGTCCGCCACCGGCACGTCCTCGGCATGAAGCTCGCCGTCGCGATACAGAAAATGATCCATCCGTGCGCTTTTTCTTGGCAAAAATACTCAGATTCCGGCAGGTGCCACCCGCACTGCCGCCTCAGAAACAGATAAACCGGTCAAACGCAACGCAGATCGCCAGCTTCGACACAAGCTCAGAATGTCTTGCCCACGTGGACCGACACATTGCCGCTGATGATCGAGGTGCCGACGCTGGCACGGCTTCCGTTCGTGCCCACGGTCAGCGCCCCGTTTATATTGGGGCGCACGACGGTGGGGTCGTTGCGGGCCACGGTATCGTCCGGTTCGGCGCCCGGCGGGATCGGCTCGCCGTCCACGCCGCAGCCGGCCAGCACCGCCAGGCAAATACAGGCAATCAGGCGTCTCATCCAAGGATCTCCTTCCAGCGCGCCACCTGCAGGCGCACCTGCTCCGGCGCTGTCCCGCCATAGCTTGTGCGCGACGCCACCGAATTGTGGACGCCAAGCACATCATAGACCGTTTCGTCGATTGCGCCATGCACAGATTGCATCTCCTCCAGGCTCAGCTCCGGCAGGTCGCACCCCTTGGCCTCGGCCCTGGCCACCAGCGCACCGGTTACGTGATGCGCGTCGCGGAAGGGCAGGCCCAACACCCGCACCAGCCAGTCCGCCAGGTCCGTCGCGGTCGAGAACCCCGTGCCCGCCGCCGACTCCAGCGCCTCCCGGTTGGCGGTCATGTCGCGCACCATCCCCTCCATCGCGGCCAGCGCCAGCATCAGGTTGTCGGCGGCGTCGAACACCTGTTCCTTGTCTTCCTGCATGTCCTTCGAATAGGCCAGCGGCAGGCCCTTCATCACCGTCATCAGCGCCACGTTCGCGCCGAAGATGCGCCCGATCTTGGCGCGGATCAGTTCGGCCGCATCGGGGTTCTTCTTCTGCGGCATGATGCTCGAGCCGGTCGAGAAGCGGTCGCTCAGGCTCACGAACCGGAACTGCGCCGAGGACCAGATCACCAGCTCCTCGGCCATCCGGCTGAGGTGCATCGCGCAGATGCTGGCCGACGACAGGAATTCCAGCGCGAAATCCCGGTCGCTCACCGCATCCAGGCTGTTGGCCGACGGCCGGTCGAATCCCAGCTCCTGCGCCGTCATCTCCCGGTCGATGGGAAAGGACGTGCCCGCCAGGGCCGCCGCGCCCAGCGGGCATTCGTTCATCCTCTTGCGCGCATCGCGAACGCGCGACAGGTCCCGCCCGAACATCTCGACATAGGCCATCATGTGATGCCCCCAGGTGACCGGCTGCGCCACCTGCAAATGGGTGAAGCCCGGCATCACCCAGTCCGCCCCGGCCTCGGCCTGCGTCAGGCACGCGTTCATCAACGCCACCAACGCCGCGTCGCAGGCATCCATCTGATCGCGCACCCACAGCTTGAAATCCGTCGCCACCTGGTCGTTCCGGCTGCGCCCGGTGTGCAGCCGCCCCGCCGGCTCGCCGATCACCTCCTTCAGCCGCGCCTCGACATTCATGTGAATGTCCTCCAGCGCCTTCGAGAACGGAAAGTTGCCGCTTTCGATCTCTGACAACACCGTGAGCAGGCCTTCCCGCATCGCCTCGGCATCGCTATCACTGACGATACCCGTCGCGGCCAGCATGGCCGCGTGGGCGCGCGAGCCGGCGATATCCTGCGCGGCGAGGCGCTTGTCGAAATCTATCGAGGCATTAATTGCCTCCATGATCGCATCGGGCCCGGCGGCAAACCGGCCGCCCCACATCTTGTTGGAGGTCTTTTCTGTCATGTCTGAACTCGTCGGAGGCGCTGTGAAATCTCTGAAGTCCATCGTCCTTTATATGGCCCTCGCACTCGGTGCAAACGCCGCAATGGCGCAATCCGCCGACATCACCGATCTGCGCGACGGCGACATGAAGAAACTGGTCGTCCATTCCGAGGCCAAGCCGGTGCCCGCCGAGGCCTTCAAATCCGAAGGCGGCGGCGACCTGACCCTGGCGGACTTCGAGGGCAAGATCACCCTGGTCAATTTCTGGGCCACCTGGTGCGCCCCCTGCCGCCACGAGATGCCGATGCTGTCGGACCTGCAAGACCAGCTGGGCGGCGACGATTTCGAGGTCGTCACCATCGCCTCGGGCCGCAACGCGCCGGCGGCGATGAAGAAATTCTTCGACGAGATCGGCGTCGACAACCTGCCGCTGCACGCCGACCCCAAGATGGGGCTGTCGCGCCAGATGGGGGTGCTGGGCCTGCCCGTCACCGTCATCCTCGACCGCGAAGGCCGCGAGATCGCCCGCCTTCAGGGCGATGCCGACTGGAGTTCCGACAGCGCCAAGGCCATCCTGCAAGCGCTGATCGACGCCGGCGCCTGACGGCGGCGCTTGCCCGGTGGCGTGAATCGCTCTAAACGCCGCATCATGCTTGACGATGCCGACGATATCCATCCGCTCTTTGCCGGCGCTCCGAAAACCACGGGGTTCCGCAAGCTGCGCAAACGCATCGTCCGCCAGACGCGCGAGGCGGTCGAGCAATACGGAATGGTCGAAAAAGACGCCCGTCACGCCGAAGGCGGGCCACCTCCGAAATGGCTGGTGTGCCTCTCAGGCGGCAAGGACAGCTACACCCTGCTCGCGGTTCTGCACGAACTGAAGTGGCGCGGACTGCTGCCGGTCGACATCCTCGCGTGCAACCTCGATCAGGGTCAGCCCGGGTTTCCGGCGACCGTCCTGCCCAAGTTTCTTGAAGACATGGGCGTGCCCCACCGGATCGAATATCAGGATACCTACTCGATCGTCGTCGACAAGGTCCCCCAGGGGCGCACCTACTGCGCGCTCTGTTCTCGTCTGCGCCGCGGCAATCTCTATCGCATCGCCCGCGAGGAAGGCTGTTCGGCCGTGGTGCTGGGCCACCATCGCGACGATATTCTTGAAACCTTCTTCATGAACCTCTTTCACGGCGGACGGCTGGCCACCATGCCGCCCAAGCTGGTGAACGAGGAGGGCGACCTGTTTGTCTATCGACCTCTCGCGCATGTGGCCGAGGCAGATTGCGACCGCTTCGCCCGGGCGATGAACTATCCGATCATTCCCTGCGACCTCTGCGGGTCCCAGGACGGTCTGCAGCGCCAGCAGGTCAAGCAGATCCTCGATGGATGGGAGGCCAACAGCCCCGGCCGCCGCCAGGTCATGTTCAGGGCGCTGATGAATGCGCGCCCCTCGCATCTGCTCGACCCGAAACTCTTCGACTTCGAAGGGCTTACGCGCGGGTCGTTAAAATTTGATGGAAATGACCCGGCACCGCCGCAGCTGCGTTAAGGCGCTATTGAACAACTGGGGCTAGCGTCACGGCGACCGCTTCGGAACCCGGATTATGCCCTTGCGCCACGCCTTGTCGTCCTTCCGATTCTCGCTTGCCACGCTGCTGACGGGTCCGCAGGCGCTGGCGTTCCTGCCGGCCGTCGTCCTGGGCGGCTTCTGGCTGGGGGGCGAACCCGTCCTTCTTGCAACCGCGCTGGCGGTCCCGCTGGGACTGGCCTGGATAAGACACGCGCCTCAGACGCGGCATCGTGCGCAACGCGCCGACTATCTCGAACAGGTTCTGGACACGACGCTCGCAGTCGCCCGTCGCTGCCTGCGCAAGACCGGCTGCATCATCATCGAGGTCGATGATTACAACGCCTTGCTCGACCGGCACGGACAGGCGGCGGCCGACCGGGTCTGCACTTGCGTGACCGACCGTCTGGCCGGCGTGCTGCGCGATCGCGACACGATAGTGGCGCTGGCCGGCGGACAGTTCGGCATCGTCCTCAGCCCGGTCCGGAAACTGGACACGGAACTCGCGCTGAAACTGGCCATGCGCCTGCAGGCCGCCGCCGAAGACCCCATCGCGGTGGATGGCGCCACCATCTACGTGTCGGCCTCCGTCGGGCTTTGCCTTGCCGGCCACGTGCCCGGCTGCACCGGCCGCGACCTGTCTGACGCCGCCGCAATCGCCCTGGTCGAGGCGCGGCGCCATGCCCCTTCCGCCATTCGCGCCTACAGCCCGGAACTTCGCCGGATCATGCCGTCCCCGGAACGCAACGCGGCCGAGGTTCTGGCCGCCCTTGCCGCCGGCCAGATCGGCGCCTGGTTCCAACCGCAGATATCCACCGATACGGGCGGCATCTCGGGGTTCGAGGCACTGGCAAGGTGGGAACATCCCGTGCGCGGCCTGATCCCGCCGGACGAGTTTCTGCCTATCCTGCAAAAACTGGGAAAATCGGATGTTCTGGGCGCCCGTATCCTTCACGACGCCCTGGAAGCCTTGAAATCCTGGGACCGGTCCGGGTTCGACATTCCGAAGGTCGGCATCAATGTCTCGGCGGAAGAGCTGCGCGATCCCAGGCTTGTCGACCGGTTGAAATGGGACCTTGATCGCTACGACATTCCGCCGTCCCGGCTGACCATCGAAATCCTCGAGACCGTCGTGGCCTATTCGCCCGAGGACACGATCGTGCGAAACATCCGGCGCATGGCCGACCTTGGCTGCCAGATCGACCTCGACGATTTCGGCACCGGGCATGCATCCATCTCGTCGATCCGGCGCTTCGCGGTCCATCGGCTCAAGATCGACCGGTCCTTTGTCAGGAAGCTGGACAGGGACCTGGAACAGCAGCGCATGGTCAACGCGATCCAGCTGATGGCCGAGCAACTGGATCTCGACACCATCGCCGAAGGCGTCGAAACCGCCGGAGAGCACACGATCCTGGCGCAGCTTGGCGTGGGGCACGTCCAGGGCTTCGGCATCGGCCGGCCAATGCCCGCCAGCCGCACCACCGAATGGATAGAACATCACCTTGCCCGGCTCGAGACCCCGCCGCGGATCGGTCGAACCACCGGATAGGACACGGCGCCGCGTCACGAATCGGCCCAGACCCCTTGACCTTTCTCGCTGCACTCTGTTGAACCCCCCAAGCGATTGAAACTTGTACGGGTGGCCATCCGCGATGGACGAACAGAACCGCAATCTTCTGCTGGCAACGGGGCTCAGCCTCGTGGTTATCCTTATCTGGTTCCTGCTGTTCCCGCCGCCAGAGCCGGAACAGACGCCAGAGCCGGCGACGACCAGCACGCCCACCGGCGAAACCGGGGCCGCACCCGACACGCCGGATGGCGACACCGCCATCGTCCCCAGCACGGCGGGCGACGGCACCGCCGCTCCGGACACGCAACAGCCCCAGGCCGAGGCCGCGAGCGACGACACGCCCCGCGTCCAGATCGACACGCCCAGCCTGAAAGGCACTGTTTCGCTGCGCGGCGGCCGCATCGACGACCTGCATCTGAAGAACTATCGCGAAACCCTCGACCCCGACGCGCCCATCGTCACGCTGCTGTCGCCGGTCGGCACCGACCGCGCCTATTACGCGCTGTTCGGCTGGGCGCCCGGCGGCGGCCTGACCGCCGAACAGGTGCCCGGCGCCAACACGATCTGGGAGGTTCAGTCCGAAGGTGCCCTGACGCCCGAATCTCCCCTGGTCCTGAGCTGGGACAACGGCGCCGGCATGACGTTCCGGCGCGAGATGTCCGTCGATGCCCGCTCGATGTTCACCGTCACGCAATCCGTCGAGAACACCGGCGAAAACACCGCGTCCCTGGCACCTTACGGCCTCCTCGCCCGCCACGGCCTGCCGCCCGATCTCAAGAACTTCTTCATCCTGCACGAAGGCGGGATCAGGGTCACCGATGGCGTCCTGACCGAAACCGACTACGACGATTTCGAATCCGCCGGCGCGCATGAGAACGTCACGCTGCAAGAGGCCGGCTGGTCCGGGTTCACCGATCATTACTGGATGACCGCCCTCATCCCCGGCGAAGCCGCCGGCGCGACCTTCTCGACCTTCCAGGATACCCGCCGGAACATCTATCAGACCAACATCAAGCAGCGCACCCAGACCATCGCGCCGGGCGACAGCGCCACGATCCAGACCCGTCTGTTTGCCGGGGCCAAGGAATGGGAAACCATCCGCGAGTACCAGAACGAGGAAGACGTGCCCAAGTTCATCGATTCGATCGACTGGGGCTGGTTCTCGTTCCTGACGAAACCGATCTTCTGGATGCTGCACAACCTCAATCAGCTGATCGGCAACATGGGCTGGGCGATCATCGCGCTGACCCTGATCATCAAGGCGGTCCTGCTGCCCTTGGCCTACAAGTCCTACGTCTCGATGGCCAAGATGAAGGAACTCCAGCCGCAGATGGAGAAGATCAAGGAAAACGCCGGCGACGACCGCCAGAAACTCCAGAAGGAGATGATGGAGCTTTACCGCAAGGAAAAGGTCAACCCCGCCTCGGGCTGTCTGCCCATCCTGATGCAGATCCCGATCTTCTTCTCGCTCTACAAGGTGATCTTCGTCACGCTCGAGCTGCGCCACGCGCCCTGGATCGGCTGGATTCGCGACCTCTCGGCGCCCGACCCGTCGTCGCTCTACAATCTTTGGGGGCTGCTGCCCTGGGCCGCGCCCGAACCGAGCTCGATCCTGGCGCTGATCTTCATCGGCATCCTGCCGCTCCTGCTCGGCCTTTCGATGTGGCTCCAACAGAAGCTGAACCCCGCGCCCACCGACCCCACGCAACAGATGATCTTCGCGTGGATGCCCTGGGTCTTCATGTTCATGCTGGGCAGCTTTGCCAGCGGCCTCGTGCTCTACTGGATCGCGAACAACACGATCACCTTCAGCCAGCAATACCTGATCATGCGCAGCCAGGGCTACAAGCCGGACGTCTTCGGCAACATCAAGGCCGGCTTCCGCAAAAAGGCCAAGGCCCCGCCGCCGGAGGACAAGTGATGGCCACGGTCGCCGCGCTCTGGCGCCACCCGATCAAGGGTCATGGCCGCGAGGCGCTGGAGACGGTCACACTGACCGAAGGCCGGACCATGCCGTGGGACAGGCGCTGGGCCGTGGCGCACGAGATGTCCAGGGCCGACGGCACCGAATGGGCGCCTTGCGCGAATTTCTCGCGCGGGGCGAAGACCGGCACGCTCATGGCCATCTCGGCAAGCGTGGACGCGCAGTCCGGCAGCGTCACGCTTGCCCATCCGGACCGTCCCGACCTGACCTTCGATCCCGAACAGGACCAGGATGCCTTTCTCGAATGGGTGCGCCCGCTCATGCCCGCCGACCGCGCCCAGTCGGCGCGGCTCGTGCATGTGCCCGGGCGCGGCATGACCGACACCGACTATCCCTCGATCAGCCTGATCAACCTCGCCTCCAACGATGCCATGACCGACGCGATGCAGCAGGACATCTCGCCTCTGCGCTGGCGGGGCAATATCCACCTGTCCGGGCTCGACGCCTGGGCCGAGTTCGACTGGGTCGGCCACACCCTGCGCATCGGCGAGGCCGAACTGAGCGTACGGGAACCGATCAAGCGCTGCCTTGCCACCACTGCCAATCCGCAGACAGGCGAACGTGACGCCGACACGCTCGGCACGCTGAACACCCGCTTCGGGCACCAGGATTTCGGCATCTACGCGACCGTCACGCGCTCGGGCGACATCCGTGTCGGCGACAGGGTGGAGCCCGTCTGATGGCGCTCCCGTTCCCCCTGGCCGAGCCCCCCAGCGACGCCTCCGCCGAGCAGGGCCGCAAGCTCTTCGCCGGCGAGGTCACCTTCGTCAAGGGCGTCGTGGCCATGTCCGGCCTGCCCCCCGCCGACCGCCCCGAGGTCTGTTTCGCCGGGCGCTCCAACGTTGGAAAATCCAGCCTGATCAATGCCCTGACCGGACGCAAGGCGCTCGCCCGCGCCTCCAACACCCCGGGCCGCACGCAGGAAATCAACTATTTCGACCTCGGCGGCCAGGCCTATCTCGTGGACCTGCCCGGCTATGGTTACGCCAACGCCCCGCTGGCCAAGGTCGAGAAATGGCAGGCCCTGCTGAAGCAATACCTCTCGGGCCGCGCCACCCTGCGCCGCGCTTTCGTGCTGATCGACGCGCGCCACGGGATCAAGCCGGTGGACGAAGAGATCATGGCCCTGCTCGACAGCTCCGCCGTCACCTTCCAATGCGTGCTGACCAAGGCCGACAAGATCAAGGCAGCCGAGCGCGACAGGATGCTGGCGCAGGTCCGCACCCGGCTTGCCACCCACGCCGCCGCCTTCCCCGAGATCGTCCTGACCTCCTCGGAAAAGGGCGACGGCATCGCCACCCTGCGCGCCCTCGTGGCCACCCTGGAATGACAGGGCGGACTCCTTCGGCTTTTTCTTGGTAAAAATACTCGAAACCGGCCGCTTCAACGGGGGCCGCCGCCCGTATGACAGGGTAGGCCGCAACCGGCTTCCCTCCCCGAGGGAGGGGCAGGGCGGGGTCACCTAAAGTCTGCGCGTCAGCGCACATCAGGATAACCCCCGGGAACACGACCGCTGCGATGAAGACCCGAGACAGTGACCCGCGACAACCTCACCACGCCCGCACCTCAGCGAGCGCTCCCTACCTGCAGCGCTACGACGACGCCATCGTGGTGATCAAGCTCGGCGGCCACGCCATGGGCAGCGACGAGCGATGGCCACCTTTGCCCGCGACATGGTGTTGATGCGGCAGGTCGGCGTGAACCCGGTGATCGTCCATGGCGGCGGGCCGATGATCAACCAGATGCTGGAAAAGCTGAACATCAGGTCCGAGTTCGTCGGCGGCAAGCGGGTCACCGACGAGGCCACGATGGAAGTGGTCGAGATGGTCCTGTCGGGCCGCGTGAACAAGCGGATCGTGCAGGCGATCAACGCCCAGGGCGGCAAGGCCGTGGGTCTTTCGGGCAAGGATGCGGGCCTCATCACCTGCGTGCCCACCGACCCCAAGCTCGGTTTCGTCGGCACCCCCGACAAGGTCGATCCGTCGATCCTGCACACGCTCTTTCAGGATGACGCGATCCCGGTCATCGCGCCTCTGGGCGCGGGCCGAAACGGCGAGACCTTCAACATCAACGGCGACACAGCCGCGGGTGCCATCGCCGCGGCGCTTCAGGCCGACCGGCTGCTCTTGCTCACGGATGTGGACGGCGTCCGCGATGGCGACGGCAACATCCTGACCGAACTCACCGCCTCGCAGATCAAGTCCCTGACCGATCAGGGCATCATCTCGGGCGGCATGATCCCCAAGACGGAAACCGCGCTCGATGCGCTCTCCTACGGGGTGCGCGGCGTCGTCATCCTCGACGGACGGCTCGACAACGCCGTGCTGCTGGAGCTTTACACCGAACACGGTTCCGGCTCTCTGATCCGGGCAGGGTAAGGCCCGCACACCGCGTCACCGCGTTGTGACCCTTCGTCTCTTTGCCGACACATGCGGATGCAATAAATATACCGCATGGAACACGAGTTGCTGATCCGCCTGTCCGTCTTCATCGGGCTTTTCGCGGTCCTGGCCCTGATCGAGGCCAGGGCCCCGCGGCGCGTGCGCACCCAGCCCCGCAACACGCGCTGGATCACCAACTGGGCCATCGTCCTCCTCGACACGCTGACCCTGCGCGCGCTGGCACTTGCCCTGCCCCTGCTGGCCGTCGGCGCCGCCGTGGATGCCGAGGCCAATGGCTGGGGCCTGATGAACGCAATCGACCTGCCCGGCTGGGTCGCCGTGGTGCTGACCGTGCTGATCTTCGACCTTGCCATCTGGGCGCAGCACCTCGTGACCCACAAGGTGCCGCTCCTGTGGCGCATCCACCGCGTCCACCACGCCGACCGCGATATCGACGTGACCACCGCGATCCGCTTCCACCCGGTGGAAATCGCGCTCTCGATGCTGCTCAAGATCGGGCTGGTCTACCTGCTCGGCCCGCCCGCCCTCGGCATCATCCTGTTCGAGATCATCCTGAACGGCACCGCCATGTTCAACCACGCCAATATCAGGCTGCCGCTGGGGCTGGACGCCGCCCTGCGCAAGGTGCTGGTGACCCCCGACATGCACCGCGTGCATCATTCCGACCAGCGCCACGAACATGACAGCAATTACGGCTTCGCCCTGTCGATATGGGACCGCATGTTCGGCACCTACATCGCCCAGCCGGCCAAGGGGCATGACGACATGACCATCGGGCTTCAATGGCAGGATGACCGCCCGTCGCGCCTTGGCTGGTCGCTGGGCCTGCCTTTTCACCGCAAATGATGCTGGACCGGATCACGCAGGCGGCCGCCGCACATCACCTGGCAATCTTCGGCACGGTCACGGGCGCGGACACGCCCGAAGGCGTCCGCACCCTCGTGCTGCTCGGCCCGCTCGAACCCGGCTTCTGGCCCACCTTCATCACCTCGCCCGAGTACAAGGATGCAGAGCCCGATCCTTTGGACCGCTGGTCGCTCCGCGTCATCGACGGTCTGGCCCATGACCTGGGCGCGACGGCCTTCTACCCTTTCGGCGGTCCGCCCTACCAGCCATTCATCGCATGGGCGCGCGCCAGCGGCCGGGCGCATCTCTCCCCCGTGGGGCTGCTCGTGCACGACACCGCAGGCCTGATGATCTCCTACCGCGGCGCGCTTGGCTTCGAGCAGCGGATCGATGCACCGCCGCCGCCACCAAATCCCTGCGACACCTGCGCCTCGCAACCCTGCGTTGCGGCATGCCCGGTCGACGCATTCTCAGGCGGGCATTATGACGTGCCGGCCTGCAAGGCAGACTTGGACAGGCCCGGAAATGATTGTATATCAAGGGGATGTGCCGTCCGGCGCGCTTGCCCGGTCAGCCAGTCCTATGCCCGGCTGGAAACCCAGTCCGCCTTTCACATGAGGGCCTTCAAATGAGACGTCTCATCCTGATGCGCCATGCCAAGTCCAGCTGGGCCGATCCCGGTCAGGACGATCACGACCGCCCGCTGAACAAGCGCGGCAAGCGGTCTGCCAAGGCCCTTGGCGACTGGCTCCGGTCGCGCACCATCGTGGTGGACGAGGCGCTGGTATCGTCTTCCGTCCGCACGGTGGAAACCCTTCAGAAACTCAGGATCGACTGCGACCGGCAGGTTCTGGACCGGCTCTACCATGCCGCCCCCGACGACATGCTCAAGGTTCTGAGAAAACGCGCGTCGGGGCAGACCGTGCTGATGCTGGGTCACAACCCCGCCATCGCCGCGCTCGCCCATGACCTGATGGCCGATCGCCCCGATCACGACCGGTTCGAGGATTACCCGACCGGCGCCACCCTCGTGGCGCGCTTCGATATCTCTGCCTGGAAGGATCTGAAACCGGGCACCGGACAGTTCGAGGCTTTCGTGGTGCCCCGCGACCTGACCGAGTGACCGCGCCGGCGCCGCACCCTGTCTTCATCGGGTCCGAGATCTATCGCGGCTCCAGCTACGGGGCGCGCCACCCGCTCAGCATTCCGCGCGTGCCCACGGTGATGGATCTCTGCCGCGCGATGCACTGGCTGCCCCGCGACCGGTTCCGCGTCAGTCCGCGCGCCAAGCCCGCCGCGCTGACCCGTTTTCACACGCCGGCCTATATCGCCGCACTGCAAGCCGCCGAGACGGCCCGCCGCGTCGACGAGGCCACGCGGACCCGCCACCAGATAGGCACGCTCTCCAATCCGATCTTCCCCGAGATCTATCGCCGGCCGGCCACCGCCGCCGGTGGCTCGCTTCTGGCGGCGGACCTGCTGGCGCAGGGCGGCATCGTCTACAACCCCGGCGGCGGCACCCATCACGGCATGGCCGACCACGCCGCCGGTTTCTGCTATCTCAACGACCCGGTTCTGGCCATCAAGGCCTTCCTCGCGCAGGGCCTGACCCGCATCGCCTATGTCGATATCGACGCGCACCATTGCGACGGCGTCGCCACCGCCTGTCACGGCGATCCGCGCGTGCTGATGATCTCGACCCACGAAGAGGCGCGCTGGCCCTTCACCGGCGCGCTCGACGACCGCGCGGGCAGCCACGCCATCAACCTGCCCCTGCCGCGCGGCACCCATGACGACGATTTCGCGCTGCTGCGCGACGCCGTTCTGCTGCCCGCCGTGCAGGACTGGCGTCCCGAGGTCATCGTGCTGCAATGCGGGGCCGACGCCGTGCTGGAAGACCCGCTTGCCCGCCTGGCCCTGTCGAACAATGCCCATTGGCAGGTCGTCACCGCCCTGAAACAGATGGCCCCGCGCCTGCTCGTGCTGGGCGGCGGCGGCTACAACCCCTGGACGGTGGGCCGGCTCTGGTCCGGCGTCTGGGCCACGCTCAACGGTCTGGAAATCCCCGACCGCCTGCCGGAACGCGCGCGCTCTGTCCTTGCCGCGCTCAGCTGGACCCGCCAGCGCGGCGCCCGGCCGGATCACCTGGTCGAAACACTCGGCGACAGGCCCCGCCATGGCCCCGTGCAGGACGAAATACGCCGCCGGGTGCAGCTGCTGCAGGCCCCGGCGGCGCGTCTGGGTATAAGGCCCCGAAGGCCCCCCGATCAGTGGCCCAGGATCTGGCTGAGGAACAGCTTCGTCCGGTCGCTTTTCGGGTTGTTGAAGAACTCTTCCGGCTCGTTCTGCTCCACGATCTGGCCCTGGTCCATGAAGATCACCCGGTTCGCCACCTGCCGGGCAAAACCCATCTCGTGGGTGACGCACAGCATCGTCATGCCTTCCTCGGCAAGGCTGACCATCGTGTCCAGCACTTCCTTGATCATCTCGGGGTCCAGCGCCGAGGTGGGCTCGTCGAACAGCATGATCCGCGGACGCATGCACAGCGACCGCGCGATGGCGACGCGCTGCTGCTGGCCGCCCGACAATTGGCCGGGATACTTGTCTGCCTGTTCCGGGATCTTCACCTTTTCAAGGAAATGCATCGCCGTTTCCTCGGCCTGCCGCTTGGGGATCTTGCGCACCCAGATCGGCGCCAGCGTGCAGTTCTCCAGGATCGTCAGATGCGGGAACAGGTTGAAGTGCTGGAACACCATCCCGACCTCGGACCGGATCTTGTCGATGTTCTTGATGTCCGAGGACAGCACCGTCCCGTCCACCTCGATCCGGCCCTTCTGGTGCTCTTCCAGCGCGTTGATGCACCGGATCAGCGTCGACTTGCCCGACCCCGAAGGCCCGGCAATGACGATGCGCTCGCCCCGGTGCACCGACAGGTTGATGTCGCGCAGCACGTGGAAGGTGCCGTACCACTTGTTCATGTTCTCGATCTGGATCGCGATTTCGTCCGAGACCTGCATTTGAGCGGTTTCCGCCATGGATAACCCTCCCCTTACCTGTGATCAGTATTGAGCTCGCGCTCAAGCCACTGCGAATATTGAGACACGCCATAACAGACGACGAAGAACAGGAGCGCGGCAAAGCCGAATAGCTCCCAATAGACCCCGTTCCAGTCGGTCGAGGCCAGGATCGGACCCCGGATCATGCCGACAAGATCGAACATCGAGATCACCGAGACCAGCGTGGTGTCCTTGAAGAGGCCCACCGCCACGTTCACGATGCCGGGGATCGAGATCTTCAGCGCCTGCGGCAGGATGATCAGCCGCATCGCCTGGGCATAGTCCAGCCCCAGGCTGTCGCCGGCCTCGTATTGCCCGCGCGGCAGGGCGGCAAGGCCCCCCCGGATCACCTCGGCGATATAGGCCGAGGCGAAGGCCGTGATCATGATGATCACCCGGATGATCAGGTCGAATGTCGTGCCCGGCGGCAGGAAATAGGCCAGCACCACGTTCGCCACGAACAGAAGCGTGATCAGTGGCACGCCCCGGATGAACTCGATGAACACGACGCAGATCCACTTGATGATCGGCATATCCGATTGCCGCCCCAGCGCCCGTGCGATCCCGATCGGGATCGACAAGGCGATACAGACCGTGCCGAGGATCATGTTGAGCATGAAGCCCCCCATGTCGCGCGACGGCACCTGCTCCAGCCGCAGCACCTCTATCTTGCCGATGCTGCCGGCCAGAAGGATCGCGACGACAAGCACCCCGAGGCCCCCCAGCACCGCGACGCCGAAGCCCCGCTTTTCCAGCGCCTTGAAGGCGACATAAGCCGCGACAAACCCAAGCAGCAGCAACAGCGGCGGCACGATGGACCCGCCCCAGATCAGCCAGAAGGCCAGGAACGGGTAAACGCCGGTGAACAGCAGCATCTGCCGGGGCAGGTACTTGAAGAACATCACCGGCGCCGCCGCCACGAACAGCAGCACGAAGGCCAGCGCCGGGCGCCAGTATTGCGTGCTGGGATACTTGAACCCGAACAGTAGCTGGTTCCAGCGGTCGCTCAGCACCGCGAAACATCCCCCGGTCGCACCGTCCAGGATCTCGCGGCATTCCCGGATCGACGTCGCGTTCCAGATCCCGTTCAGGATCCAGGGCAGCGTCGCGGCCAGCAGGAAATAGATCACCACGATCGCCGCCACGGTCAGCACCGCATTGGGGACCGTCGCGAACAGGTTCTGCCTCATCCACTTGGTGATGCCGGTTTCAGCCGCCGGAGGTGGCGTTTCCGGCAACATGGTGTCGCGGACATAAGCGACGGATTCTGCATGCGTGTCAGACATCTCAGCGCTCCTTCAGCCGGACGGCATTGTTGTAAAGGTTCATCACCGCCGAGATCCCGAGGCTGATCAGCAGGTAGAACAGCATCAGCAAGAGCACGCATTCGATGGCGCGCCCCGTCTGGTTCAGCGTGATCCCCCCCAGCGTCGCGGTGATGTCGGCATAGCCCACCGCAATCGCCAGGGACGAGTTCTTGGTGATGTTCAGGTACTGCGAGATCAGCGGTGGGATGATCACCCTCAGCGCCTGCGGCAGCACCACCAGGTTCATGATCCGGCGCGGACGCAGTCCCAGGCTCGCCGCGGCCTCGGTCTGACCCTTGCTGACGGCCATGATACCCGCCCGCACGTTTTCGGCAATGAAGGCGCCGGTATAGATCGACAGCGCGAACCAAAGCGCGATCAGCGGTGCGCCGATCTGCAAACCGCCGCGAAAGTTGAAGCCGCCCAGTTCGGGATAATCCAGGCCGATCGGCTGACCCATGATGAAGAACACAAGGATCGAGGGCACGAACAGGATCGCCAGCGACGGCCACCCCATCGGCAACAGCCGGCCCGTGGCGTAAAGCAGTTTCTTGGCGTAGCGCCGATAGGCGAAGACGCCGATGACCGACAACAGGAACGTCACGACCACCACCATCGAGCCCGGCTCCCAGACCGGCTTCGGCACGTAGACGCCGCGGTTGGTAAAGGCGATCGAGCCCAGGATCATCGACGCCTCGGCGTCGTCGCCCTTGAAGGCCCGCGGCGCGGGCAGGACGGCGGTCATGATCGTGAAGATGATGATGATCCAGATCAGCACCGGCACGTTGCGGAACGCCTCGACATAGCCGGCCATCAGCTTGCGCACCAGCCAGTTGTTCGACAGCCGCAACACGCCCGCGATCACACCGAAGATCGTCGCCGTCAGGCAGGCGAGGAACGCTACCAGAAGCGTGTTCAGGATGCCGACGATGGCGGCGGTCAGGTGCGAACTGCGGCTGGTGTATTCAACCAGCGTCTGGTTGATGTCGTACCCCGCCGGCTCGCCCAGGAATTCGTAACTGATGTTCAGACCCGCAGCCCGCAGGTTCAGCACAAGGTTGTAGCCCAGGTAGGCGATGATCCCGACCAGCACCATCAGGGCGATGAACTGGAAGGTGTAGGAACGATAGCGCGTATCGTTCAACAGCATAGATGGTCGAAACGACTCCTGTGGAGGGTCGGTCAGTGTTGTCATCTGGAATGTCCCCGTTGGCGGCCCGGTTTATTTTATGCGCTTCAGCGCGGATGGGCCTGTCCCTGGTTAGATGCGCAAAGGGCGCGGAGTGATCCGCGCCCTTCGACTTGGTATCTTAGCGGAACGGCGGCGAATACAGCAGGCCACCATCGGTCCACTGCGCGTTCAGGCCGCGCGCCAGACCGATCGGCGTGGTCTCACCGATGTTCTTCTCGAAGAGTTCGCCATAGTTGCCACCGGCCGAGATCGCCTTCACGGCCCAGTCGGCCTCGAGGCCCAGCATCTCGCCCAGATTGCCCTCGGTGCCCAGCAGGCGGTTGATCTCGGGGCTGTCGCCCGCGGTGCCCGCCATGTCGGCGATGTTGGCGCTCGTCACGCCCAGCTCTTCGGCCGCGATCAGCGCGTTCAGCGTCCAGCGCGCCACGTCGGCCCATTCGTTGTCGCCATGGCGAACAAGCGGTCCAAGCGGCTCTTTCGAGATGATCTCGGGCAACAGGACGTGCGCCGACGGATCTTCGAACGCGGCGCGCGTCGCGGCCAGGCCCGAGGCGTCGGTGGTGTAGACGTCACAGGCGCCAGCCAGGTACTGTTGCTGCGCTTCGGCGTTGGTTTCGATCGGAACCGGCTCGTAGTTCATGCTGTTCTTGCGGAAATAGTCCGCCAGGTTCAGCTCGGTCGTGGTGCCGGTCTGGATGCAGACGGTCGCGCCGTCCAGGTCCTTGGCCGACGAAACGCCCAGCTCTTTGGGAACCATGAAGCCCTGACCGTCATAGTAGTTCACGCCGACGAATTCGAACTTCAGGTCGACATCGCGCGAGAAGGTCCAGGTCGTGTTCCGGGCCAGAAGGTCGATTTCACCCGACGCCAGCGCGGTAAAGCGCGTCTTGCCGGTTGTGGGCACGAATTCGACGGCTTGCGGATCCCCCAGCACAGCGGCGGCGACGGCACGGCAGACACCGACGTCGAAGCCATCCCAGTTCCCGTTGGAATCCGGGGCGGCAAAGCCGACCAGGCCGGTGGTCACGCCGCAGTTCAGCGTGCCGCGCGCCTTGACATCGTCAAGCGTAGCGGCCGCAGCTGCGCCGGCGGTAAGGCCGGCAACCGTGAGCGCGCCTAGAAATACGGTTCTTTTCATGTTTACCTCTTCCTGATGTATCCGCCCGATAGAGGACGGTTTAGCCGGTTCTGAAACCGGCGCGATACTGTGAAAGGGGTTCCCCCCATGTCAGTGTGCATAAGTGTGAGTGGATTCATTCCTGAACGTCAAGACCCGTGTCACGAAAAACGATGGTCCCGAAACAATGTTTCCGTTGGGGAAACTAGCATTTAACGTCCTTTCAACGGGCACGGGCAAGCGTGTGGAATCGCTTCGCATGCAAGAACTCGGCACGCTTGATCGCCTCGACCGCGCGTGCCTCCTCGTCGACGCCCCACTGTTCCTCTTGCCACCGCTCGTCGATGCGCGACGCCTCCCACAGGTCCTCGGCCGGACGGGCATCTTCCAGCGCGGCCAGCCCGATCACCAGGGACCCCGACAATCCCACGAGATCGTGAAACGCCGTGAGGGAAAAATCGTCCATCCCGTGCACCTGCGTCGACAACAGCGCCAGCGCGTCGGGATGCTGGGGGCTGTGCATCACGCCCGCCACCGGCACCAGCCGCGCGCCGTACCGCCCCTTGGCCCAGTCCAGCAGGGGATCCCACGCCTCGGTCTGCCGCTTCACAAGTCCCTCGGGCCCGTCCGCGCGATAACACAGCAGGTCCGCGTCGCCATAGGCGGCCAGCAGGTCGGCCACCTCGGCATGCTGGTGGCGCACCTTGTCGATCGCGGCATTGGCGGACCGGGTATTCGGCATCGTGTCGGGCCGGATCAGGTCGTCCTGCGCATCCCACTCCTCGGCGATGACCTCGGCAAGCGGGCGCGACGGCACGATCAGCGCCGCCTTGGCCGGCGTCTTGACCGGCCGGCCGTCCAGCGCGATGCCATAGCCGCCCGTCTCCTCGACGACATCCGCCTTCTTCCAGAACCGCTTGGCCTTCCATTCGCTCATGCGACGGTCTCCCAGATCTTCTGCAGCAGCGGCGGCAGCGCGTCGAAACTGTCGATATGGTGCCGCGCCGCGCCCAGTGCCGCGCGCGGGTGATAGCCCCAGCCGACGCCGATGCCCGCAACGCCCGCCGCGGCGGCCATCTCCATGTCGAAACTCGTGTCGCCGACCATCACCGCCTGGTGCGGCTCCAGCCCGGTTTCCGCCAGCGCGGTCCGAATCATCGACAGGTGCGGTTTCGACGGGTGGTGATCGCTGACCTGCTGGGTGATGAAAATGCGCTCCAGCCCGTGCCCTTCCAGCAACTTGTCCAGGCCCCGGCGCGATTTGCCCGTCGCCACGCCCAGCAGCGTTTTGGGCTGCGCGTGAAGCGCCTCCAGCACCGCCCGCGCCCCGGGATAAAGCGGCGAGGATTGCGCCGCCCCGATCTCGGCCCGCAGGGCGACATAGGCCTCCTTGTACCACTCCACCATCCGGCCCTGCATCTCGGGCGGCAAATCCGGCGCCAGCATCGCGATGGCCCGGTCCAGCGACAGGCCCACGATGGACAGGATCGCCTCGCGCGTCGGTGCCTCCCGCCCGGCCCTCGCAAAGGCATGGGTCATCGCCGCGATAATATCCGCCTGGCTGTCCACCAGCGTGCCGTCCACGTCGAAGATCACCAGCCGCAGCGCGCTCATCGCAGCGCCTCGAACGGGTCTTCGGCGGCCAGGTCCGGCGTCCAGCCCAGCGTCTCGAACGTGTTCGCCATGTGCTCGGGCAGCTCTGCGTCGATCACCACGGGCTTTTTCGTCACCGGATGCTCGAACGCCATGGTCCGCGCGTGCAGGTGCAGCTTGTTCGAGATGATCCCGCCCATCTTTGCCCCCCAGCCATCGCCAAGGTTCTCCTGCCCCGACCCGCCATATTTCCCGTCGCCCACGATCGGATGCCCGATCTCGGCCATATGCGCCCGCAGCTGGTGCGTCCGGCCGGTAATGGGCTCCATCGCCACCCACGAGGCCCGGCTGGCAACCCGGTAGAGCGTGGCATATTGCGTGATCGCCCGCTTGGCGCCCTGGGTGCGGTCCACCTCTGCAGGATGGATGCAGACCATCTTTTCGCCCTCGCCGCGTGCGCCATGGCCACCGGCCTTGACCAGACCGTACTTGATCTCGCCCAGATAGGGCGTCGGCACGCCCGCCACCACCGCCCAGTAGATCTTGCGCGTCTCGCGGTGCCTTATCGCCTGCGTCATCGCCGCCGCCATCGCGCGGGTCCGCGCCAGGATCAGGACACCGGACGTGTCCTTGTCAAGCCGGTGCACCAGCCGCGGCGCTTCATCCATCCCGAACCGCAACGCATCGGCCAGCCCGTCCACGTGCCGGGTCAGCTTGCTGCCCCCCTGCACCGGCAGGCCCGGCGGCTTGTTCAGCGCGATGATATGATCGTCGCGATAGATCACCGCATCCCGGATCATCTTCGCGTCGGCGTCCGAAATCTTTGTTTTCTGCTTCTCGACGGGCGCGCTTTCCACCTCGCCCGGCTCCGGCAGCGGCGGCACGCGCACCTGCTGGCCCTCTTCCAGCCGGGTATTGGCCTTCACCCGCCCGCCATCGACGCGCAGCTCGCCCTTGCGGCACATCTTCTCGATCCGCCCCTGCGCCACGTGCGGAAACCGCCGCCGCAGCCAGCGGTCCAGCCGCTGATCGCCCTCTCCGGGCTCGACCGTCAATGTCTGCACGCCGCTCATGCCCAGATCCCCCGCGCCAGCCATATTCCCAGCGCCAGCCCGATGATCGACAGGCCCACCGACAGGATCACGTAAAGCGCCGCCGTCCCCGCCGCGCCGCGCTCGTACAGCGTGAACGCCTCAAGCGAAAATGCCGAAAAGGTCGTGAAACCGCCCAGCACCCCCGCCATCAGGAACGGGTTCAGTTGCGTCAGATCCTTCTGGAACGTGTACACCACCACCATCCCCATCAGGAACGAACCGAAGATATTCACCGGCAGCACGCCCAGCGGCAGACCGCCGCTGACATGCCGCGCCGCGGCCAGCCCCACGCCGAAGCGCAGCATCGAGCCTATGGCGCCGCCAAGGCCCACCAGAAGAAAGGTCATCCACATGGCCGCGTCTGTCGCCTCTGCCCCCGCTTTTGTCAAGCTGGGCAGGCCGCGCTTGCATGTACCGCCCGCCACGTTACCTTGCGCCAACCCAAAGACCCGGAGCATGCCATGCAAGACCCCGACAGCTTCCTGCGCCGCCTCTTCGACCGCGCCGTGGAAGTGGCCGATCCGATGCAAAGCCTTGCCGCCCACCTGCCGCCCCGTCCCGAAGGCCGGCTTGTGGTGATCGGCGCCGGCAAGGCCAGCGCCCGCATGGCCGAGGCGGTCGAGGCCGCCTATGGCCCCTGCGAGGGTCTGGTGATCACCCGCTACGGCTATGCCCGCCCCTGCAAGGGCATCGAGATCGTCGAGGCCGCGCATCCCGTCCCCGACCAGGCCGGCGTCGACGCCACGCGCCGGATGCTGACGCTGCTGGAAGGTTGCGGCGAAGGCGACACCGTGCTGGCGCTTATTTCCGGCGGCGGCTCCGCACTGCTCTGCGCCCCGGCCCAAGGCATCACCCTCCACGAAAAGCAGGCCCTCACCGACGCGCTGCTGGCCTCCGGCGCGCCCATCGGCGCCATCAACGGCATCCGCAAGCAGATCTCGGCGGTCAAGGGCGGCAAGCTCGCCGCCGCCGCCTACCCGGCCAGGATGCTGGCCCTGCTGATCTCGGACGTGCCCGGCGACAACCCAAGCGACATTGCCAGCGGCCCCACCGTGGGCGACACCGGCACCCCGGCCCGCGCGCTGGAAACGCTGGGCCGCTGGAACGTCACGCCCTCGCCCTCCATCACCGACTACCTGAATGCGGGCGGCAATCCCCTGCCCCCCGACGACCCGCGCCTCGCGACCGTGGAAAACGTGATCTACGCCGCCCCCTCGCAATCGCTGGCCGCCGCTGCCGAAATCGCCGAAGCGGAAGGCATCGAGGTCCAGATCCTCGGCGACGCCATTGAAGGCGAGGCGCGCGACGTTGCCGCCGACCACGCCGCCCTCGCACGCAAGGTACCGGGCGACAAACCCGTTCTCCTCCTGTCGGGCGGCGAACTCACCGTTACCCGGCGCGGCAACGGCATCGGCGGCCCCAACGCCGAATACTGCCTCGCCCTCGCCCTCGCCCTCGATGGCGCACCGGGCATTCACGCGCTGGCCTGCGACACCGACGGCGTCGACGGCGCCGCCGAAGTGGCCGGCGCGATGATCTCGCCCGAAACCCTCACCAAGGCCCCCGACGCCGCCGACGCGCTTGCCATCAACGACGCGCACGGCTTTTTCGGGCGCATCGGCGATCAGGTCGTGACCGGCCCGACGCTGACCAACGTCAACGATTTCCGCGCGATTCTCGTTCTGCCAAAGTCATGAGATGGCGTCCCGCTTGCAATGATGCGGGCGGCACCGGGCGGATGACCTACTCCGCCGCCTCCTCGGCCTCGGGCTTGCGCTCGAACGCGGTGCGGCCGACACTGTCATAGGCGACAAACCCGGCCCGCTTGGCATCCTTGACCGAATAGATGTTGCGCAGATCCGCCATCCGCGCCACGTTCATCCGCCGCGCGATCCGCTTGAGATCCAGCGCCCGGAACTCGTTCCATTCCGTCAGAAGCACGACCAGATCGGCATTGCCCACCGCCTTGTAGGGATCCTGCGCCCATTGCACGCCCGGCAACCGCTCGGTGCCCTCGCGCTCACCCTGCGGGTCGCAGATACGCACCTTGGCCCCGCCCCCCACCAGCGCCGGCACGATGGTCAGCGACGGCGCTTCGCGCATGTCGTCGGTGTTGGGCTTGAAGGTTGCCCCCAGCACCGCGATGATCTTGCCGTTGAAGCTGCCCTCGCAAAGATCCAGCAGCTTGTCGATCATCCGCCGCTTCATCTCTTCGTTGACCGCGATCACCGCCTCGGTGATGTGCAGCGGCACGCCGTATTCCTGCCCCGTCCGGGCCAGCGCGCGGGTATCCTTGGGAAAGCAGCTGCCGCCATAGCCCGGGCCGGCATGCAGGAACTTGTTGCCGATCCGTCCATCCAGGCCCATGCCCCGGCTGACCTGCTTGACGTCTGCGCCGGTCCGCTCGCACAGCGCGGCAATCTCGTTGATGAAGGTGATCTTGGTGGCCAGAAACGCGTTGGCCGCGTACTTGATCATTTCCGCGCTTTCCAGATCCGTCGTCAGGATCGGGAACTCGCGCAGGTAAAGCGGGCGATAGATATCCTCCATCACCTCCGCCGCCCGCCGCGTCTGGACACCCACGACCACGCGGTCGGGCTTCATGAAATCCTCGATCGCCGCGCCCTCGCGCAGGAACTCGGGGTTCGAGGCCACGTCGAAATCCAGATCCGGGTTGGCCTTGCGCACCGCCTGTTTCACCTGCCGGTTGGTGCCGACGGGCACCGTCGACTTGGTGACGATCACGATGTATTCCTTGGCCAGACGCGCCACTTCCTCGGCGGCGGCCATGACATAGGTCAGGTCCGCGTGCCCGTCGCCGCGCCGTGTCGGCGTGCCCACGGCGATGAACACCGCGTCGGCCCCGTCCAGGGCCTGCGGCAGGTCCTGGGTGAACGACAGCCGCCCGGCCTCGACGTTTTTCTGCATCAGCGCCTCGAGCCCCGGCTCGTAGATCGGCACCTCGCCGCGGTTCAGTTTCTCGACCTTTGCGGCGTCCTTGTCCACGCACACCACGTCATGGCCGAAATCCGAAAAACACACCCCGGAAACAAGCCCGACATAGCCGGTTCCAATCATCGCAATCTTCATTGGCTTTCGCCCCTGCTGCTGTCCGCCGCCCCCGGGCTCCTTATGCGGTCCCGCCTCCCTTTTCGTCAACGCGCATATGGGCCGCGCGCACCGCATTATGCGTTCTATGCCACAAATGGCTCATGCCACCGCGCACCGTTGGACAGGGCGCGGCGGCGCTTGTATGAGAAAGGTCATAAAAACGTCACGGGGCAAAAGGTGCGGATGCATGGCTGACAAACTGTTCGGAACGGACGGTGTGCGGGGCGAGGCCAATACATGGCCCATGACCGCCGAGCTGGCGCTGAAACTCGGCGCCGCCGCCGGGCGCCATTTCCGTCGCGACAACCAGGAACACCGCGTGGTGATCGGCAAGGACACGCGCCTGTCGGGCTACATGATCGAATATGCCCTGACCGCCGGCTTCGCCTCGACCGGCATGGATGTCTTCCTGCTGGGCCCCGTGCCCACGCCCGCCGTGGGCTACCTCACCCACTCGCTGCGCGCCGACGTGGGCGTGATGATCTCGGCCAGCCACAATCCGGCCAGTGACAACGGCATCAAGCTTTTCGGCCCCGACGGCTTCAAGCTGTCGGACGACTCCGAGGCCGGGATCGAGAAACTGCTGCAAGACGGCGCGCGCCTCGCCAGGCCGGAAAACATCGGCCGCGCCAAGCGGTTCGAGGACGCCCGCGGCCGCTATGTCGAATACGCCAAGACGACCTTCCCCTATCGCGGCCGCCTCGAAGGCCTGCGGATCGTGGTCGACTGCGCCAATGGCGCCGCCTACAAGACCGCCCCCGCCGTACTGTGGGAACTGGGCGCCGACGTGATCCCGCTGGGGATCGAACCCGACGGCACCAACATCAACCTTGAGTGCGGCTCGACGCACCCCGAGGCCGCCGCGCGCAAGGTGCTCGAAACCCGCGCCGACCTCGGCATCTGCCTGGATGGCGACGCCGACCGCCTCGTACTGGTGGACGAAACCGGAGAGATCGCCGACGGCGACCAGATCATGGCGCTGATCGCCACCCGCTGGGCCGCCGAAGGCCGGCTGAAGGGCGATGCGCTGGTGGCGACCGTCATGTCCAACCTCGGGCTGGAACGCCATCTGGAATCCAAAGGCATCGGCCTCAAGCGCACCAAGGTCGGCGACCGCTACGTGGTCGAGGAGATGCGCGCCGGCGGCCACAACCTGGGCGGCGAGCAATCGGGCCACATCGTCATGACCGACTATGCCACCACCGGCGACGGCCTGATCGGCGCGCTGCAATTCCTCGCCTCGATGGTGGAAACCGGCCAGAAGGCCAGCCAACTGGCGCGTGTCTTCACCCCCATCCCGCAAAAGCTGGTGAATGTCCGCTACCAGTCCGGCCAGACCCCGCTCGAGGCCGACTCGGTGCAGCAGGCCATCGCCGACGGCGAAAAGAAACTGGGCAGCGACGGTCGCCTGCTGATCCGCAAATCCGGGACCGAACCGCTGATCCGCGTCATGGGCGAGGCGGTCGATCCCGCGCTGCTGGACACGGTGCTGGAGGATGTCGTCGGCGCTGTGAAACAGGCGACGATCTGAGCCGCCGGGCGATCCGGCACATCCCGGGCAACCGATTTCTTGAAAAGAAATCGGATCGGAAACTTTCAAAGTTTCCGATCCCGCCGGTACCGTGCCTCACCCCAGCCGCCGCTGCGTCGTCGCCACCTCGTCCACCGCGCCCGCCTCGATGACCACGCCAAAGAGCCGCTCCGCCTCCTCGGCCGAGTAGCGCCCCAGCCGGACATCCTCGGCCACCAGCCCCGGGTCCCGCTGCATCGGGTCGCCATATCCGCCGCCCCCGGGCGTCTTCACCCGCACCCGGTCGCCGGGGCCCAGCGGAATGTCCTGCTCCTTCGACAGGTGCACCGGCGTATAGGGCACGTCGCCCCGCCACACCGTCACCTCGTTGGGCGCGCCGTCGCCGCCCCCCGCCGCCCCCTGCGGCCCGAACCGCCCGTGATCCATGACGAAGCTCGCCTTGGCCTGCCCGCGCCGCAACTCCAGCTCGTAATCAAGGCCGAACCCGCCGCGCATTCGGCCCGCGCCGCCCGACCCTTCGCGCAGCGCGTAGCGGTGGTAAAGCACCGGAAAGGCCTGCTCCATGATCTCTACCGGCGGCGCCTTGGAAATCCCGATGGTCGAGCACCCGTTGGTGATCCCGTCGCCCTCGGCCCAGCCGCCATAACCGCCGCCCGACAGCTGGTACATCACGAAATCCCGCCCCTTCGCCGGATCATGCCCGCCCAGCGCGAAGTTTCCGCTGGTTCCCGCCGGGGCCGCCGTCACCCGGTCGGGCAGCGCCTGCACCAGCGCGGCGAACACCGCCTCCGCGATCCGCTGGCTGACCTCGGCGGCACAGCCCGACACCGGGCGCGGATACTGCGCGTCCAGGAACGTGCCTTCGATGCCTGTCACCTCCAGCGGCTCGAACGCCCCCGCGCTGATCGGCACGTCGGGAAAGACATGCCGCATCGCCAGGTAGACCGAACTCAGCGTCGTCGCCCGGACCGAGTTCATCGGCCCCAGGCACGGCGGCGCCGACCCGGTGAAATCGAACACCAGCCGCTCGGCCTCGCGCGTGACTTTCAGCCTGATCGCCAGCGGCGCATCGACAACCCCATCGCTGTCGATCCACGCAACGGCCTCGTACGCGCCGTCCGGTATCTCCCTAATGAACCGCCGCATCTGCTGCGCCGCACGGGCCCGCAACTCCGCAATCGCGCCCTCCACCACGTCATCGCCATAGCGGTCCATCAACGCGCCCAGCCGCTCGGCCCCCAGGTCCAGCGCGGCGGCCTGCGCCCTCACATCGCCAATCCTCTGGTCCGCCACCCGGATGTTGGAGCAGATGATGCTGTAGATCTCCGCATCCATCCGCCCCCGCTTGAACAGCTTCACCGGCGGCAGGCGCAGCCCCTCCTGTTCCACCGCCGTGGCGCTAGCGGAAAAGCCACCCGGCACGGCACCCCCGGTATCGGGCCAATGCCCGGTATTCGACAGCCAGCAGAACAGCCGCTCACCCCGATAGAACGGCCGCGCAAACCGCACATCCATCAGGTGCGTGCCACCCAGGTAAGGATCGTTGACGATATAGATATCCCCCGGCTCGGGCGCGCCCACGCGCCCCTCCGCGATCATCCCGATCAGCGTGGCCGTGGAATATTGCATCGTGCCCACGAAAACCGGCAGCCCGCCCGCGCCCTGCGCGATCAGCGCGCCATCGGCGGCGGCGTATATCCCGTCCGAGCGGTCATTCGCCTCGGCGATCACCGGCGAGAACGCGGCGCGGGAAAACGCCAGGTCCATCTCGTCGCAGACCTGCTGCAACCCGGCCTGGATCACCGACAGGGTTATCGGATCCATCGTCATTGCCCCTCTCCCACCGCGATCAGAATATTGCCATGCGCATCCCCTGTCGCCACGCAACCCGGCTCGATCAGCACGGTGGTGTCCATCTGCGCCACGATCCCCGGCCCTTCCATACGGAACTCCAGCGGAAGGTGATCGCGCCAGTAGACCGGCGTCTCGAACCAGTCATCCTCGAACCGCACGCGTCTCGATCCCTGCCGAGCGTCCTCCAGCGTCGCCTTGCGCCCGCCGGGGTCCACCAGCACCGACAGATCCAGCGGCGCGCGTTCCCCGATGACCGAGCAGTTGGCGTTGACCACCTGCGCCCGGATTTCGGGCAGCCGCACCTTGAATCGCGCGAAATAGATATCCTCGAAAAGCACCTGCAAAGCCTCGGCGCTCACATCCGGCCGCTCCAGCGGCACGCGCAGCAGATGGGTCTGGCCGGCAAACTGCATGTCCACGCTATAGACATGCCGCACCCCCGTCATTGCCACCCGCTCTTTCTCAAGCATCGCCTTGCCCGCCGCGGCCTGCCCTGCGAACACGGCCGCCAGTTCGCCCTCGGCCAGCGCGTGCACCGGGCGGTTCACCGTCTGCACGAAATCATGCCGCAGGTCTGCCACCACGCAGCCCAGCGCGTTGGTGATCCCCGGCCGCGCCGGCACCAGCACGCGCGGCACGCCCAGCTCCCGCGCCAGCGCGCAGGCATGCAGCGGCCCGGCCCCGCCAAAGGCAAAGAGCGCGAAATCCCGCGGATCGGCCCCCAGCGACAGCGACACCATGCGGATGGCCCCGGCCATCTTGGTGTTCGCCATGCGGATCACCGCCAGCGCCGCCTCGGTCACGTCCAGCCCCAGCGGCTCGGCCAGGTCCCGGGCAAAGGCCTGCGCCACGTCGCCCGGGCTGACCCCTCCGGCCTTGGCCAGCCTTGCCGCGTCCAGCCGCCCCAGGATCAGGTTGGCGTCCGAAATCGTCGGCCGCGTCCCGCCCCGCCCGTAACAGATCGGCCCCGGATCGGCCCCGGCGCTTTCCGGCCCCACATCCAGCAGGCCCGCCGCATTCACCCGCGCGATCGACCCGCCACCGGCCCCCACGTGCGCACATCCACCATCGGCACATGGATCGGCATGGCGACTCGATCTCGATCGCGACACGGCGGCTCCGCCCCCCGGATCAGCGCCACGTCGGTCGAGGTGCCGCCCATGTCATAGGTGATCAGGTTCACCACCCCGGCCTGCCGCCCGGTATAGGCCGCCGCCATCACGCCCGAGGCCGGCCCCGACATCACCGTCTTCGCCGCCTCCCGCGCCACCAGCCGGGCCGACACCATGCCGCCATTGCCGTTCATCACCAGAACGTCATGTCCATACCCGCCCTCCGACAGGCTGTCGGTCAGACGCTTCAGATAGCGATCCAGGATCGGCTGCACGCTGGCATTCACCGCCGCCGTGACGCCGCGCTCGTATTCCCGGCTTTCCTGCAGGATCGCATGACCCAGCGTGATGTGGTCATTGGGCCAGACCCCGGCGAGGATCTCTCCGGCGCGCTGTTCATGCGCCGGGTTGGCATAGGCATGCAGGAAATGCACCACCACCGCCTCGCACCCCTCGGCCAGCAACCGCTCCGCCGCCTGTCTCACCGCCTCGTCGTCCAGCGGCACCACCACCTCTCCGGTGGCATCCACCCGCTCGGGCACCTCGATCCGCAGGTCGCGCGGAATGATCGGCGTGAATGCCCCGGTCATGCCATAGGCCTGCGCCCGCGTCCGCCGCCCCAGCTCCAGCACGTCGCGGAAGCCCTGCGTCGTGATCAGCCCGGTGCGGCTCAGCTTGCGCTCCAGCACCGCGTTCGTCGTCGTCGTGGTGCCATGCACGATCAGGTCGATCGCCGCCAACTTCGCCTCGGCCGCCGCCAGTGCATTCATCACCCCGAACGCCTGGTTGTCGACCGTGGTCGGCACCTTCGCAAGCCGCACACGCCCGCTGGACGGATCAAGCTGCACAAGGTCGGTAAACGTACCGCCCACGTCTATCCCGACGATACTGCCATTTCCGTGATCTGCCATCTCACCCTCTTGCTGCCCGCGATGAAACCGTCCGCGAGGGGTCGGAAAAAGTCAATCTCGGGCGCGGGCCGCGCAATAAAACGTCACACCATCTCGATACCTGTGGTAATCAAAATCTCGGGTCAGGGACGGCTGAACAGTTCCGCCACGCAACGAGGACACTGAAATGTTTCAAGAATTCAAGGCTTTCATCGCCCGCGGAAATGTCATGGACATGGCCGTCGGCATCATCATCGGCGCCGCCTTCACCGCGATCGTCTCGTCGCTGGTGGCCGACCTGATAAATCCTTTCATCGGGCTTTTCACCGGCGGGCTGGATTTCACCAACAACTATGTCGTTCTGTCCGGCGACGTGCCCGCAGGCGCCTCGCTCGAAGCCGCGCGCGAGGCGGGCGCCGCGGTCTTCGCCTACGGGTCGTTCCTGATGGCGGTCATCAACTTCTTCATCATCGCCTTCGTCGTCTTCATGCTGGTGCGCTACGTCAACAAGGTAAAGGATGCCGCCTTCGCGAAAAAGGAAGCGGCCCCCGAGGCGGCCCCCGGCCCCAACGAGCTTGATATCCTGATCGAGATCCGCGACACGCTCAAGGCCCGCTGACAGCATCGCCGGCTGACGCCCGGGCGGGCCACGGCACCGTGCCGGCCCGCCTGAAACCGGCACGTACCGGCAAGGGGTCGCCCGCGCACCGATTCCCTCTGGTCACGGCGCGGAACAGGCCTATGCTCCGCCGCAGAACACCTCGTTTCAGGTTGCGGAAATGTCCGACATCATCGGGGCCAACGCCCCCGTCATCGCGCTTGTCATGCTCGCGCTGCTCTTCGTCGCCTTCATGTTCGAGAAATACCCGCCCGAGGTGACGGCTTCCGGCGCCGCGGCCCTCTTCATCGTGCTCGGGCTGGTGCCCACCGATGACGTGATGGACGTCTTCTCCAGTTCCGCCCCCATCACCATCGCCGCGATGTTCGTCGTGTCCGGCGCACTTGTGCGCACCGGCGTGCTCGACGCCATCGCCGGCCTGGTGATCGGCCGCGCCCGGGACCGGCCGCTGGTCGCCATCGGCATCTTCATCTTCGCCACCATCGCCGCCTCGGCCTTCATCAACAACACGCCCGTCGTGCTGGTGCTGATCCCCGTGGTGATGCGCCTTGCCGCCAGTCTCGATATCGCGTCCACCCGCCTTCTGATCCCGCTGTCCTACGCCGCCGTGCTGGGCGGGACCTGCACCCTCATCGGCACCTCGACCAACCTTCTGGTCGACGGCGTCGCACGCGAGGCCGGGCTGGACCCGTTCTCGATCTTCGAGATCGCGCCCGTGGGCATCGTTGTCGCCCTCGTCGGCGGCGCCGCGATGCTTCTGCTGGGTCCTTTCCTGCTGCCCGACCGCCGCTCGACGGACAAGGCCGAAGCGGCCGAGACGGAATATCTGTCCGAGGTCACGGTCCTGGCCGAGTCCCCCCTTGTCGGCACGCCCCTGTCCGAGATCTCCGCGTTCCAGCGCAACAGCATCCGCATCACCGGACTGCGCCGGGGAAAGCAGATCCTGCGCCGGGAACTCGGCGCAGAAATCGTCGCCAAGGGCGACGCGATCATCTTCCTTGCCCCGACGTCAGAGCTGCTGACCCTGTCCGAAACGCCCGGCCTGCGCCTTGGCCTGCGCCGCACGGTCGAGCTAGAGCCCGAGGCCGAGGTGCGCGTCGCCGAAACCATCGTCACGCCCTCCCGCCGCAGCACCGGCGTCCGCATCGCCGACCTGGCCCTGGGACGGCGCGCGGGGATGCGCGTGCTGGGCGCCTTCCGCGCGGGCCACGTGGCCGGCGCGGACCTCTCCAGCGTCCGCCTGCGCCCCGCCGACAAGCTTCTGCTCGAAGGCACCGCCGAAGGTTTCGACGAGCTCAGGAAATCCGGCGACGTCGTCTCGGTCAGCGAACCCGCCGGCCGCGCCTTCCGGCGCAAGCAGGCCCCCGTCGCGATCCTGGCCCTGCTGGGCATCGTCGCACTGGCGGCGTTCGATGTCATGCCGATCGGCATCCTGGCACTTGTCGGCGTCGCGGCCATCCTCGTGCTGCGCTGCATCGACAGCGACGAGGCGTGGTCGTCCATCGACGGTTCCATCCTGGTGCTGATCTTCGCCATGCTGATCGTGGGCGCCGGGCTGGAACATACCGGTGCCGTCGAAATGCTGGTGGCGGCGCTCACCCCCTGGCTTGACGGGCTACCGCCCTTCCTGACGCTGTTGGCAATCTACGCCGTCGGCTCGATCCTGACCGAGGTCGTCACGAACAACGCCGTCGCGGTCATCTTCACGCCCATCGTCGTCAGCCTCGCGGCCCAGCTTGGGGTCGATCCGCGGCCCTTCGTCGTGGCGGTCATGTTCTCGGCCAGCGCCAGCTTCGCCACGCCCATCGGCTATCAGACCAACACGCTGGTCTACGGCGCCGGAAATTACCGCTTCACCGACTTTCTGCGCATCGGCGTCCCGATGAACTTCATTATCGGGATCACCGCAACGCTCGCAATCAGCGTGTTCTTCCCGCTCTGAGCCGTGCAGCCGGGACGGACCTGCCAGCCGACAGCCATGCCTGCCCCGTCCCGGGCCCGACCCGGGACCTCGCAGGGTGGGTGAAAACCCACGCGCGCCCGACCCGAGACCTCGTAGGGTGGGTGAAAACCCACCCCGGCCTTACCCCTTCACCACCAGCTGGGGCGAAACCACGTCGATCCCCAGCGCCTTGCCGACGGCGAAATAGGTCAGCTGCCCGGCATGCACGTTCAGCCCGTTCAACAGATGCGGATCGTCGGCACAGGCCTGTTTCCAGCCCTTGTCCGCCAGCGCCAGCATGAAGGGCATCGTCGCGTTGCCCAGCGCAAGCGTCGAGGTCCGCGCCACCGCGCCCGGCATGTTGGCCACGCAATAATGCATGATCCCGTCCACCTCATAGATCGGGTCGGCATGGGTGGTCGCCTTCGAGGTTTCGAAACACCCGCCCTGGTCGATGGCCACATCCACCAGCACCGCCCCCGGCTTCATTTCCGCGAACTGCGCGCGGCGAACCAGCTTGGGCGCTTCCGCCCCGGGGATCAGTACAGCGCCGATCACCATGTCGGCCTGGGTCAGATGCTCGGCCAGCAGGCCTTGCGACGAATACCCGGTCTTGAATGTCCCGCCGAACACGTCATCCAGATACCGCAGCCGCGGCAGCGAGCGGTCCAGAACGGTCACATCCGCGCCCATGCCGGCGGCGATCTTGGCGGCATGCGTGCCCACGACGCCGCCACCGATGACCTGCACCCTGGCCGGGCCCACGCCGGGCACGCCGCCCATCAGCACGCCGCGCCCGCCATTGGCCTTCTGCAGCGTGTAGGCGCCAACCTGCGGCGCCAGCCGGCCCGCAACCTCGGACATCGGCGCCAGCAGGGGCAGCCCGCCGCGCTCGTCCGTCACGGTCTCATATGCAATCGCCGTACAGCCGCTCTCCAGCAGGTCTTTGGTCTGTGCCGGATCGGGCGCAAGGTGCAGGTAGGTGAACAGCAACTGCCCCTCCCGCAGCATCTTGCGCTCGCCGGCCTGCGGTTCCTTGACCTTCACGATCATGTCGGCGGTGGCGAACACCTCCTCCGCCGTGTCGATGATCGCAGCCCCGGCGGCGACATAATCCGCGTCCTCGAACCCCGCGCCCTTGCCGGCGCCAGACTGGATGAAAACCTCGTGCCCGTGCCCCACGGCCTCTCCGGCGGCGTTGGGCGTCAGGCCGACGCGGAATTCCTGTGGTTTGATCTCTGTCGGGCAACCGATCTTCATGACGCACACCTCCTTGCGATTTTATCCAGACTGCCCCAAATCCGTTGAAAGAGGCTTGATATTTTTGCCGCCCTCACGGCATTCTTCGGGATAATCTTCGAGAAGACTGCCCTGAAGCCAAAGGATTTGCGCAGAATGTCCCTCGACACGATGGATCGTCGCCTGCTCGGCGTCCTGCAGAAACGCGGCCGGATATCGAACGCCGATCTCGCCGAGGCGGTAAACCTGTCGCCCTCGGCCTGCCACCGGCGGGTCCAGCGGCTGGAAACCGAAGGCTATATAAAGGGCTATGTCGCCCTTCTCGATCCGCGCCGCATGGGCGTGCCCACCACCGTCTTCGTCGAAATCACCCTGACCACCCAGGCCGATGACGTGCTCGACGCGTTCGAGACCGCCGTCGCCCGCATCCCCGATGTGCTGGAATGCCACCTGACGGCGGGCACGGCCGACTATATCCTGAAACTTGCCGTCGAGGACACCGAGGATTTCGCCCGCATCCACCGGCAATACCTGACACGCCTGCCCGGCGTGGCCACGATGCAATCCAGCTTTGCCCTGCGCACCGTGCTGCAAACCACCGCCCTGCCGGTGTGAAGACAGCCGACAGGGCGGTGGTGCAAGAGCCCCGGCATTCTGGCCGGGGCCCCTTCCGGTGCGCTCGATCCGTGAGTGATAGCGCAGCCAGATACCCTTCCGGCTTTCCCCGTTGTCCAGGCCGGGGTGATGGAACGGTATATGCGCAAAGACACCCGCCTTTGCCCGTATGGAAATCCTTACTTTTGGATTTTACGTTGCGTCATTTCTCCACGAAAAAACCCCGGTGTCTCCACCGGGGTTCTCGATCTTGCGAAATCGGCGGATTTACTCGTCCGCGGGTTCCTCTTTCTTGGCTTCCTCGCCGGTCTCCTGGTCGACGACCTTCATCGACAGGCGCACCTTGCCGCGATCGTCAAAGCCCAGCAGCTTGACCCACACGTCCTGGCCTTCCTTCAGAACGTCCGACGGATGGTTCAGGCGGCGATTCTCGATCTGGCTGACATGCACCAGCCCGTCGCGCTTGCCGAAGAAGTTCACGAAGGCGCCGAAGTCGACGATCTTGACGACAGTGCCCTTGTACACCTTGCCTTCTTCCGGCTCCGCCACGATCGAGTGGATCATGTCATAGGCCTTCTGGATGGCCTCGCCATTGGGCGATGCGATCTTGATCACGCCCTCGTCGTTGATGTCGACCTTGGCGCCCGACACCTCGACGATCTCGCGAATCACCTTGCCGCCCGAGCCGATCACTTCGCGGATCTTGTCCGTCGGGATCTGCATCGTCTCGATGCGCGGCGCGTGAACCGAGAACTCGCTCGCTTCGGTCAGCGCCTTGGCCATCTCGCCCAGGATGTGCAACCGGCCGGCCTTCGCCTGTTCCAGTGCCTTTTCCATGATCTCCGGCGTGATGCCCGCGACCTTGATGTCCATCTGCAGCGACGTGATCCCGGCTTCGGTCCCCGCCACCTTGAAGTCCATGTCGCCCAGGTGATCCTCGTCACCCAGGATGTCGGTCAGGATGCCGTAGGATCCGTCCTCTTCCAGCACCAGGCCCATGGCCACACCGGCCACCGGCGCCTTCAGCGGCACGCCCGCGTCCATCATGGACAGAGAGCCGCCACAAACCGACGCCATCGACGACGAGCCGTTGGATTCGGTGATCTCGGAAACGACCCGCACGGTATAGGGGAAATCCGTCGCTGCCGGCAGCACCGCCTGAAGCGCGCGCCATGCCAGCTTGCCGTGACCGATCTCGCGCCGTCCCGGAGGGCCCACGCGCCCCGCTTCACCGACCGAATAGGGCGGGAAGTTGTAGTGCAGCAGGAAATTCGAGCGGAAATTGCCGTGCAGCGCGTCGATGATCTGCTCATCGTCGCCGGTGCCCAGCGTGGTCACCACCAGGCCTTGCGTCTCGCCACGCGTGAACAGGGCCGAGCCATGCGTCCGCGGCAGAAGCCCGGTCTCGCACACGATGGGCCGTACCTGGTCCAGCGCGCGGCCGTCGATCCGCTTGCCGTCCTTCACGACCGAGCTGCGCAGGATCGTGCTTTCCAGCTTCTTCAGGGCCGAACCGAGGTTTGCATCGTCCTGCTGTTCCTCGCTCAGGCCTTCAATGATTTCGGCCTTGGCATTCGCCACGGCCGCAACCCGCTCCTGCTTGTCGGTGGTGGCATAGGCGGCCGCCATCTTGTCCGCGCCCGCAGCCTTCACCGCTTCGTAAAGCGCGCTGTAATCCGGCGGCTGGAAGTCGAACGGTTCCTTCGCGGCGTCTTCGGCCAGGTCGATGATCATGTCGATCACCGGTTGGATCTGCTCATGCGCAAAGTTCACCGCGCCCAGCATTTCGGCTTCCGACAGCTCGTAGGCCTCGGATTCCACCATCATCACGGCGCCCTTCGTGCCCGCAACCACCAGGTCAAGCCGCTGCTCGGGGTTGTTGCGCAGGTCGTGCATGTCGTCGACCTCGGGGTTCAGCACATATTCGCCATCGGTGAAACCGACGCGGCAGCCCGCGATCGGCCCCATGAACGGCGCGCCCGAAATCGTCAGCGCGGCGCTTGCGGCGATCATCGCCACGATGTCCGGGTCGTTGACCAGGTCATGGCTCAGCACGGTGCACATCACCAGAACTTCGTTCTTGAAACCCGGCACGAACAGCGGACGGATCGGACGGTCGATCAGGCGCGCGGTCAGGGTTTCCTTTTCCGTGGGCCGTGCCTCACGCTTGAAAAAGCCGCCGGGCACCTTGCCCGCGGAATAGTATTTCTCCTGGTAGTGAACGGTCAGCGGAAAAAAGTCCTGACCTTCACGCGGGGCTTTTGCAAAGGTCACGTTCGCCATGACCGACGTTTCCCCGTAGGTGGCGATGACCGAGCCATCCGCCTGGCGGGCAACCTTGCCCGTTTCCAGTGTCAGCGTATCCTCGCCCCACTGGATGGATTTCTTCACTTCGTTGAACATCTATCGTTTCCTAGCTGGGGCCCTCCCGGCGCGTTCCGGGTCCTCCGTTACATTGGTGGCCCCATTGCCACCGACCCCTCCATCATCTCATGCGCCGGGGTCTAAGGCGTCACGTTTCAGATAGGCGCGGCACATACAGCAGTTCGGCCGAAAAAGAAAGCCGCGATGTCGGCCCCGGCTCATTTGCCCCGCCCTGCCGTCAGTCCTCGATTCTCCTCATCGCCCAGTTGACGCTGAAGCCATGCATAAGCGTGGACAGCAGGATCACCAGCCCGACAAGCGACCAAAGCTCGCTTTCGTTCACGAATTCAATGTGGTTCATCGCGTAACACAGATAGTAGATCGAGCCGATCCCGCGCACGCCATACACCGCAACCACCGCCCGGTCGCGATGCGGCATGTCCGAGCCGATCAGGCTGACCCACCCCGAAACGGGCCGGATGACCAGGATCAGGAACAGCGCGATGAAAACCTGGCTCCAGGTCAGGTCGACAAGCACCATCGGCAGGATCGACCCCAGGGCGATCAGCAACAAGGCGGTCAGCGCGTGTTCGATCGACTCCGTGAAATCATGCAGCCGCCGGTGAAAGCGGTGGTCCTCTTCTTCCCGCCGCAGGGTCAGCCCCATCACCGCCACGGCGATGAACCCATATCCTTCCACCAGTTCCGTCGAGCCATAGCACAACAGCACACCGGCAAGGGCCACCACCCCGGATCCGGTGTCCGCCAGCGGCGCGTTTCTGGGCACCGAGAACAGCACCAGCGCAAGCACGCGGCCGCCCGCCCACCCGGCGATGGCGCCGACGGCAATGCGATAGACCACATCCCAGACCAGCCAGTCCAGCGCCCATGCGCCGGGGTTCAGGTTTTGGGCCGCCACGACCAGCCCCAGGTAGACGAACGGAAACGCCAGCCCGTCATTCAGCCCGGCTTCCGTCGTCAGGGTAAAGCGCACGGGGTGCTCCTGGCCTTCCTGCGGCGGACCGACCTGCACATCCGCCGCCAGCACCGGGTCGGTGGGCGCGATGACCGCACCAAGCAGGATCGCCCCGGCCACCGTCAGGCCCTCCAGGCTAAGCCCCAGCCACGCCACCGCGGCGATCGTCAGCGGCATGGCGATGCCCAGCATCCGCGCCGTCGGACTCCACTTGCGCCAGGGCCTGATCGTGTCGATCCGCATGCCCGTGCCGAACAGCGCCACGATCACGGCCAGCTCGCTCATCCTCTCCCACGGCAGCGGCGTTTCCCTCGGGTCCGGCATGAAGGCCGTGGCCGGGATCAGCATCGCGGCCCCGGCTCCGAACAGGATCATCAGCGGCGCGAACACCGGTTCCGCGCGGGACACCAGGCGCGGCAACCACCGCGCACCGATGACGATCACCCCGGTCACCGCCAGTGCAATGTGATAGGAATCGAAGGCGAAAAAGGAATCCGAACTCATGGGCGTTATCGTTCCGTTGGAATCGTGACGTAAGACCGGACGTCACATAGCCCCGCAAGTCCCCTCTGCAAGCCCGGCGAAGCCTCGGAACGAGGCGCGCTTCTAGGTAGTGCGCAAATGTTCACGCAAAGCCGCTCCCGACCGGCCAGATCAGGCAACTGCTGAAGGGAACGCGCGAGAGCCCCCTGAGTTCACATCGCCGTCCACCCCGGAAAGCGAAATCCACCCCGGGTTCCGCAACCGCAGGCCGCGCCGGCAGAAACCGCGACGGTCAGTGCGTCGGCGTGTCCGGCAGCGATCCGAAAACCTCTTCGGCCAGAACTTCGCCCGACAGGCTCAGCCGTTTCTGCCCGCCCGGCTCTTCCTCGACCTCCAGCCAGACCTTCTCGCCATCCAGCTCGACGTAAAAGCGCCACTCGTCATGCTCGATACTCGCAATCGCGTCCTCTGGCCTCAGTTGCCACGGCGCCTTGCCAAAGATCTTCTTCACATATCCACCGAGTTGCCGGACATCCGCCCCCGGTTCCGCCGAAGTCTTCGCCCAGGTCACCTGTGCCGGTACCGCCATCGCATAAACTCCCTCCACAGAGGTGAATCCTAGCACGGTTTGCAATTTTGTCACGATTCGTCGGAAATGCCGCGCGGCCCCGGCCCGGCAGCACGGCCGGCGGGGCCGCCGCTCGCGTCATTTCCGGACCGGCACCTACCCGGTCAGGATCCCGCTCACCTTCAGCGCCCGCTGTGCGTTGCCCTCGACCTTCAGCTTGCCGGACATGTAGGCCATCACCGGGTTCTGCTCGCCCGACAGGATATTGCGAAAGACCGCGTCGCTGGCCATCAGCACCACGTCGGCCGCCTCGTCGCCCGCCCGCGCGCCGGTCTCGTCCAGCATCACGCTGCCCGCGCCCTCGATCACCAGCTTCGCCGTGCCACGAATGGCGCCCTTCGCCTTGGGGTCCAGCGTCTCGACATAGCTCTGGATGATCTCGTTCATCGGAAAATGCGCCTTTCAAGGATGCTGCGCAAAGCTCTCCACGCAAGCCCCGCCCCGGTCAACGCGAACCTTGCGTCACCAGCGGCCCAGCGCGTCCTCGTCTTCGTCCCTCGCCGCCACCCAGCCCGCGCCGTCGCGCGTCACTTCCTTCTTCCAGAACGGCGCGCGCGACTTCAGATAATCCATCAGGAACTCCGCCGCCTGGAACGCATCGGCCCGATGGGGCGAGGACGTGGCCACCATCATGATCATCTCGTCAGGCCCCAGCGCACCAAACCGATGGATGACCAGCACATCGCCCAGCGCCCAGCGCTCCATCGCCTCCTCGGCGATCCCGGCCAGCGCCTTTTCGGTCATGCCGGGGTAATGCTCGATCTGCATCGCCTCCAGGCCCGCAGCGATGTCCCGCACGATCCCGGTAAAGCTGACGACAGCGCCCATGCCGCTTTGCCGCGCGGCAAAGCCATTCACCTCCGCACCAAGGTCGAACGCGTCTTCCTGCACCCGGATATCCAAGGCCTCAGCCCCCCGTCATCGGCGGAAAGAACGCCACCTCGCGCACGCCCGCCAGCGGCGCGTCGAAATCCGCCAGTTCCTGGTCCACCGCCACCCGAAGCGCGTCCAGATCGGCAAAGGCCGCCTCGTACCTTTCCTCGCGCGCCCGCAATTCCCCGACCAGCTCGCGCACCGTCACGGCCGCGGTCTCCACCTTGTCTTTCGGGCGCCCGATCCGTTCCCTTACCCAGGCGAAATACAGCACATCCATCTCGTCAGTCCCTCAGATACGGCACCGCCTTGCGGAAATAATCGAAACCGGTGACCAGCGTCAGCGCGGCCGCGATCCACAACAGCCATAGCCCCGCATGCGACGCGATCACCATGCCCTGGAACTTCCAGCGCAGGCCCATCATGTCCGCCTCGCGCCCCGCCAGCACATCGGCCACCAGCGCCTCGTCCATGCCCATGCTGGACATGCCGAAATAATGCTCGAAGACCCCCTGCGCGAACAGCACCGCAATCGCCACCATCTGCAACGTGGTCTTCCACTTGGCCAGCTTGGTCACCTTCAGCGTCCCCGCCGTGTCGCCCAGGTATTCCCGCAGGCCCGACACGAAGACTTCGCGAAACAGGATCATCGTCGCCGGCAGCACCAGCCACGGCGACATCGACGAATAGCCCAGGATCACCGCCAGCGCGATCACCACCATCGCCTTGTCGGCAATCGGGTCCAGCATCGTGCCCAGCTTGGTGGTCTGCTTCCACAGCCGCGCCAGGTAGCCGTCGAACCAGTCGGTCACCGCCGCCCCCACGAACAGCACCAGCGCGAACCAGTCCGCCCAGGGCCGGTGGAAATACAGGAACATCACCGCCACAGCCGGCGCGGCCAGCAGTCTCAGCACGGTCAACACGTTGGGAATGTTCCACGTCATGCCCTCTATCTAGAGCGAACCACCCCCGTCCGAAAGCCCCGAATCCGACAATACCGCGCACGATCCCTTCCGCGACCACACCCAGCTTTTTCTTGGCGGAAACCGCCGCCGGAGCGCGGCTGGCCCCTCGCATCGACCCCGTATCGCAGGGCTGGCCTCGCAGCAAACCCGCTGCGCGAGGGCGAGCGCCAGCAAAACCCGTAGCGCGAGGGGCCGGCCCTTGCCCCGGCCAGCACCTCAGCCCTTCTCGTGGAAATGGTCATAGACCTTCTGCGCCAGCGCCGCCGAGACGCCCTCGACCGCCTTCAAATCGGCCAGGTTCGCCCGGCTCACCGCCTTGGCGGACCCGAAATGCGACAGCAGCGCGCGCTTGCGTGACGCCCCCACCCCGGCGATCTCGTCCAGCGGCGAGGCACTCACCGCCTTGGTGCGCTTGGCCCGGTGCGTGCCGATGGCAAACCTGTGCGCCTCGTCGCGCAGCCGCTGGATGAAATAGAGCACCGGATCATTGTGCCGCAGCGCCATGGGCCGCTTGCCCATCCGGTGGAACTCTTCCTTGCCGGCATCGCGGTCCAGCCCCTTGGCCACGCCCACCATCGGCAGGTCGCGCAAGCCCATCTCCTGCATGATCGAATGCACGGCACTCACCTGCCCCTGCCCGCCGTCGATCAACAGCAGGTCCGGCCACAGCCCCTTGTCGCGGTCCGGGTCCTCCTTGATCAGCCGCTTCAGCCGCCGTGTCAGGACCTCCTTCATCATCCCGAAATCGTCCCCGGGGGTCAGCTCATCGCCCTTGATGTTGAACTTGCGGTACTGGTTCTTCATCAGCCCCTCGGGCCCCGCCACGATCATCGCGCCCACCGCATGCGCGCCCTGGATGTGGCTGTTGTCGTAAACCTCGATCCGCTCCGGCGGGGCCGGCAGGTCGAACGCCTCCGCCACGCCTTTCAGCAGCTTGGCCTGCGTCGCGCTCTCGCTCATCTTCCGCGCCAGGCTTTCGCGCGCATTGCGCAACGCGGCCTCCACCAGCTCGGCCTTCTCGCCCCGCTGCGGCACCAGCAGTTCCACCTTGCGTCCCAGCTTGCCGCTCAACGCCTCGGCCATCAGGTCGGGGTTTTCGATCTCGTGGCTCAGGATGATCTGCCTTGCGGGGTCCTTGGTGTCATAGAACTGGCCCAGGAACGCCTCCAGCACCTCGGCCTCGGCCACATCCGCGCCGACTCGCGGATAGAAATCCTTGTTCCCCCAGTTCTGCCCCGCGCGGATGAAGAACACCTGCACGCAGGCCTGCCCCTTCTCCAGGTGCAGCGCCACCAGATCCGCCTCGCCCACCGTGCGCGGGTTGATCCCCTGCGCCGTCTGCACCTGGGTCAGCGCCTTGATCCGGTCGCGCAACGCCGCGGCGCGCTCGAACTCCATCGCGTCGCTGGCCTCCTGCATGTCGGCGGCCAGCTTCTCCTGTATCTCCGTCGACCGCCCCGACAGGTAGCGCTGCGCGTCCTTCACCTGCGCCGCGTACTCCGCCTTGCCGATATACCCCACGCAAGGCGCGGTGCAGCGCTTGATCTGGTACTGCAGGCAGGGCCGCGTGCGGCTCTCGAACTGCGTGTCGCTGCAATTGCGCAGCTGGAACACCCGCTGCAACTGCCCCAGCGTCCGGTTCACGGCCCCCGCGCTGGCAAAGGGCCCGTAATACTGCCCCTTCTCCTTTTTCGCGCCGCGATGCTTCTTGATCATCGGAAAGTCGTGGCCCGTCACCAGGATGTTCGGGAACGACTTGTCGTCGCGCAAAAGCACGTTGTAGCGCGGCTTCAGCTGCTTGATCAGGTTCTGTTCCAGCAGCAGCGCCTCGGTCTCGGTCGCCGTGGTCAGGAACATCATCGAGGCCGTCTCGGCAATCATCCGTGCGATGCGCGGCGTGTGGCCCGTGGGCCGGGCATAGCTCGACACCCGCGCCTTGAGGTTCCGCGCCTTGCCGACATAGAGCACCTGGCTCTGCGCCCCCAGCATCCGGTAGACCCCGGGCGAGCCGTCCAGCGTCCTGAGGTAGGACTGGATCACCTTGTGCCCGGTTTCCGGAACGGCGTCGCCGTCTGATTCGTGATTCGGTTTGTTAATCATCCATTAACGTCTGATTCTGCCCGTGGGCTGCAATGATTAGCACACACGTCGCAATAGGAAACATCTCCACGGATCGTGTGGATAACTCTGCGGACAAGTTTTGGTTACCCGGAATTTTTTGTTGTTTTCGGCCCGGTTCGTTGATTTGCCTAAAAATTAGGCGTAATTTTAAGATACTGATAATAAACGATAAAAAATCGGTGGTATCCCAAATATATGAAAACATTAAACCTTTTGTAACGGTTGTCTGACGGCTCCGTGACAGGTGCACAACTTGTCGCAGCGGTTCAGACATCCACCCCCAGAACGTCCGGTGTCTGCCACGCCAGGTGCTGACCGCCATCCACGCAGATCAGTTGCCCGGTAACGGCTTTCGCGGTCAGGAAATAACCCAGAGCGTTAGTGATGTCTTCCGGGTTCGCGCCGCGCTGCAGGATCGTGCGCGCCCTCTGGTCAAAGAACTGCTGCTCGCTCTGCCCTGCGCTTTTCAGGGTCGGCCCGGGGCCGATCCCGTTCACCCGGACGCGCGGCGCCAATGCCTGCGCGGCGGTCCGCGTCATCGTCCACAGCGCCGACTTCGCAATCGTGTAGCTGGCGAATTTGGGTGTCAGCTTGCGCACCCGCTGGTCGATCATGTTGACCACCAGCCCCTGCGCCACGGGTTCGCCATTGCCGTCCATCACAGGGTCTGGCACCTGCGCGGCCAGGCCCTGGGTCAGCACGAACGGCGCGCGCAGGTTCGACTCCACGTGCCGGTCCCATGTGGCGCGGGTCGAGTCGCCAAACCCCTCGTCATCGAAGATCGAGGCGTTGTTCACCAGCACATGGATCGGCCCGCCCAGCCCCGCGACGGCCGCGGGCAGCAAGGCCTGCACCCCATCCTCGTCCAGCAGGTCCGCCTGAACGGTCACCGCCCGGCGCCCCCTGGCCTCGATCTCGGCCGCCGTGTCCTCGGCCGCCGCCTGCGATCCGCCGTAATGCACCGCCACGTCATGGCCCCGATCCGCAAGGAACAGCGCCATCGCGCGCCCAAGCCGCTTGCCGCCCCCGGTCACGAGGGCGAGGCGGATATCGGGCTCGTCAGACATGGGGCGCGGCTCCGTTCAGCTCAGGACAACAACGACGTAGACCGCGTATAGCACCGTCAGCGCAATACCCCATAGCCGGTTGATATCCCGGCCCAGGAACACGAACGGGATCAGCAGCAGCGACGCCGCCAGCATCACCCAGAGGTCGAATTGCAGAAACTCCGCGTCCACCGGGATCTTGCCGATGAACGACGTGATCCCGATGATGGCCAGCAGGTTGAACATGTTCGACCCGATGACATTGCCCAGCGCCACGTCCGCCTGCCGGCGCAGCGCCGCCATCACCGTGGTCGCCAGCTCCGGCAGCGACGTGCCCAGCGCCACCAGCGTCAGGCCGATCACCGCATCGCTGACGCCGAACTCCCGCGCGATGATCGACGCATTGTCCACCAGAAGGTCCGCGCCCAGCGGCAATCCGACCAGCCCCAGCGCCAGAAAGACGAAGATCTGCCACCACGGCATGTCGGGGTCTGCGCCCTCGACATCCTCTTCCGCATCGTCGCCGGCATCACGGTCAGCCGCGGCGGAGGCCTTGCAGCTCCGTCGGTGATTGCGCGCCTCGCGAAAGGCATCGGCCAGCACCAGGCCCAGGCAGGCCAGCAGCACCGCACCCGCCAGCATGTCGAAAATGCCCCGAAACGCCAGCCCGATGAAGATCACCGTCGCGCCGATCATGGACAGGTACGTCTTGCGGGTGTCACATCCCGAGGTGTGCAGCGTCGCCAAGAGCGCGGGCAAGCCCAGCACCAGCAGGACATTCGCCGTATTCGACCCGATCACGTTGCCCAGCGCCAGCCCCGGCTTGTTTTCCAGCACCGCGTTGACCGAGATCAGCAGTTCCGGCGCCGAGGTCCCGAACGCCACGATGGTCAGGCTGACGATCAGCGCCGGTATTCCCACCCGCAGGCTCAGGTTCACCGCGCCTTTCACCAGCGCATCCCCGGCCAGCAGCAGGATCAGCAGCCCCAGTCCCGACATCAGCCATGGCCACATCAGGATTTGCCCTCCCGGCACTGGCACGGCCCCTTGCCGATGCGAAAGCGCCTGCAATGCGGGCAGCGGGCGGACTCCAGCTTTTTCTGTCCGGGAAACCGCAGGCGTCCGAACATCGCCAGTACGGCGATGAAGGCCAGGAAGATAAGGGCGATCTTGCTCAGCACGTCAAAGACCGAACCGGGCAAAGGCGGCGCGTTCCTCGATGCCGGCAAAGGCATCCTCGACCATCGCGGCGCCGAACCGCTGGAACAGACCCTTCTTCTTGCCGTATTTCGCAAGCCGCACCTTGTCGCCGTAAAGCGCCTTCAGCTTCGGCACCATGTGCGCCACACCGTCGACCAGCCCAAGGTCCACGCCCCTGGCCCCCAGCCAGAATTCGCCGGTAAACAGGTCCGTCTCCTGTGTCAGCTTGCCTCCGCGCCGCGCCTTCACATGCGCGATGAAACTTTCATGCATGTCTTCAAGGATGGATTTCAGCCGCGCGACGTCTTCCTTCTTCTCCGGCTGAAAGGGGTCAAGCGTACTCTTGGACTTGCCCGCGGTGTACACGCGCCGCTCGACGCCCTGCCGCGCCAGGAAAACATGCGCCCCGAACCCGGCCGAGATCACGCCGATACTGCCCACGATGGAATTCTCGTCGACCCAGATGTCGTCCGCCGCCGTCGCCAGCCAGTATCCCCCCGAGGCCGCCACATCCTCGACGAACGCGTGCACGGGCACCTTGTGCTCTTCAGCCAGCCGCCGGATACGCCCCGCGATCAACGCCGACTGCACCGGCGAACCGCCGGGGCTGTTGATCAGCAGCGCCACCGCCCTTGGCTTGCCCCGCTTGAACGCCTTCTCGATCACCGGTGCCATGGCCTCGTCGCTCAGGGGCATCCGCGACCCGGCGCCGATTGCGCCCGACAGGCGCACGACCGACACCAGCGGGCCGCTTTTCAGGAACGGGATAAATCTCTTCATGGCATGCGATGTAGAATGCCGGTGCGCGACAAACAAGGTTGCGCACCGGATGATTGCAACGCGCGGTCAAAAAGCCACGTCTCGCGACGCAAGGTCAACCGCCGCGCACCGCGTCTCGCCCGGATGTCAGATCAGAAAATCGTCCGCCTGCAGATCGATCGTCCCGGTCAGCTCGACCTCGAAATCGGCCATCCCATCGCCATCGACATCGGCCTGCACCAGCGTGACGCCTGCGGCCTGTTCAAAGCGCAGCTCCCCGGCGGTGCCGGTGAATGCGGCATCGCCCACGAAATCGAACCGCTGCTTGAAGCCTTGCGTGACATCCGCATCGAACCGGCTGATCTCGATCCGGTCCTCGCCCGACACGAAATCGGTGATCACGTCCCGGTTTCCGGCGCCGACACCGGATTCCGCGATGTTGAAATAGATGAACCTGTCGCCACGTCCGGCATCATCGCCCGCCGTCATCGTATCGGCCCCAAGCCCGCCATAGAACGCATCCGCGCCGCCCTCTCCGAACAGAAGGTCGTCGCCGGCCCGGCCGTACAGCCGGTCGGACAGCCCGCCGGTATGAAATTCGTTGCTCTGCGCATCGCCGCGCAGCTGGTCGATCGTGCCGCCGGTGCGGAACACCTCGACATCGGTGAACGTGTCGCCAACGGCGTCGTTGAACATCAGGGCCGGGTTCTGAAGATCGACCCGGACCGAACGCGTCGCGCTTTCATAGCTGACCGTATCGCGCCCCGCGCCACCGTCGATCGCGTCGCCGCCCATGCCGCCATCCAGCGTATCGTCACCATCGCCGCCCGCCAGCGTGTCGTCGCCCGCACCGCCCAGCAGCATGTCGTCGCCGACATTGCCCGTCAGGGAGTTGGCCAAGGATGACCCAAGCACCCGCGCGCCCTGGGTGCCCGAAATTTCGACATTCTCGATGCCCGAGACCCTGTCATGCGCGGTGTCGCCGTCAATGCGGATCTGTCCCATCTGAAGGTCGATCTCGGCCACCGGCGCGCCGGCGGACCCGCTGTCGAAGATCAGCGTATCGATATCGGAACCGCCGCTCAGCGTATCCGCACCGCGCCCGTCGCTGCGCAGCTCGTCTTTGCCGAAGCTGCCGGTCAGTTCGTCATCGCCATCCCCGCCGGTCAGCGTGTCGTCACCGAACCCGCCCTCCAGCGTGTCATTGCCCAGGCCCGCGGCCAGGTTGTCGGCCCCCGACGTTCCGAAGATCAGATCGTCCTCGGTCTGCGAAAAGCCGGCAAAACTCGCGTAGTCGAGATCGGTAAAGAACGCATATTCCGAGGGCAGGGTCGAAGAGAACGAACCACCGGCCAGAAGCTGGACGAAAAAGCTGCGGGCGTCCGCGGTGTTGCGCACATCCGGCAGCGGATCCCCGGACATCGTGAAGAAGAACTCGATCCCCTGGATCTGATCGACCACGTAAAGCGTGATGGAAGAATCGCTGAAGATCTCGATATCCGTCAGGTACAGCGCGTTCTGGAAAAAACCGGGATCCCCGACGCCATTCACGTTCAAGGACAACAGGTTTGACGGAATCAGCCCCACGGCCTGCAGCAGGGAATTCGATCCTGCGCCCGGTGCCAGCATGAATGTATCGGCTCCATCCGCGACGACGAAATCAAGCGTCACCTCGTAAGCGTCGTTCGTGATGATGCCGCCCGAACCGCTCGGCACCGCTTCGATGCCGAAGCCTTCAAGTGTATACGTGGTCATACCGTTACTCCATTCCGACTGGTCACTACCGCGCACGACACGGATGAATGTACCTACGAAATCCGCGCCACGGCGTCACACCTTCGGATGATCTTTCATCGGCACCTGATGTGCGGCGGCCACACATGCCTCACCGGCGCGCCGCACCGCGTCCCTGGCAACCGGCATCCCCGCCCTCAGCTCTTGATCCGGTACCCGGTCTTGAAGATCCGCCAGATCAGGAACAGGCACAGCGCCGTGAACCCCGCAATCGCCAGCAGGCTCAGCCCGATCGACACGTCCGCCTGCCCGAAGAACGCCCACCGGAACCCCGAAATCAGGTAGACCACCGGGTTGAACAGCGTCACCGTCTGCCAGAACGGCGGCAGCATCGAGATCGAGTAGAAGGACCCCCCCAGGAACACCAGCGGCGTCACGATCAACAGCGGCACCAGCTGCAGCTGCTCGAAACTCTGCGCCCAGATCCCGATGATGAACCCGAACAAGGCGAAGCTGATGCAGGTCAGCAGCAAGAAGGCCACCATCGCGCCCGGGTGCTGTATCTGCACGTCCACGAACAATGCCGAGGTGCCCAGGATCACCACCCCGATGAACAGCGCCTTGGTGGCCGCCGCCCCCACATATCCGATCACGATCTCCAGGAAATTCACAGGCGCCGACAGCAATTCATAGATCGTCCCGATGAATTTCGGGAAATAGATCCCGAAGGACGCGTTCGAAATCGCCTGCGTGATCACCGACAGCATGATCAGCCCCGGCACGATGAACGCACCATAGCTCACGCCTTCCACCTGCTCGATCCGGCTGCCGATGGCCGCGCCGAACACCACGAAATAAAGCGAGGTCGAAATCACCGGCGACACGAAGCTTTGCAGAAGCGTGCGAAAGAACCGCTGCATCTCGAACCTGTAGATCGCCCCGATGGCCAGGTAATTCATGCCGCGTCCTCCTTCACCAGACCCACGAATATCTCTTCCAGGCTCGACTGGCTGGTCTGGATGTCGCGGATCACCAGCCCCGCCTCGGTCAACTCCTTCACCAGCCGCGCGATCCCGGTCCGCTCGGCATTGGTGTCATAGGTATAGGTCAGGCTCTGCCCGTCCGGGCTCTTCCACAAATCGTAATCCGATAGGTTCCCGGGCACCGCCTCCACCGGCTCCACCAGGTCGATCCGCAGGCTCTTGCGCCCCATCCGCTGCATCAGCGAGGCCTTGTCCTCGACCAGCAGGATCTCTCCGTGGGCAATCACCGCCACCCGGTCGGCAATCGCCTCGGCCTCCTCGATGTAATGGGTGGTCAGGATGATCGTCACGCCATCCAGCCGCAGCCCCTCGACCACCTCCCACATGTCGCGGCGCAGTTCCACGTCGACACCCGCGGTCGGCTCGTCCAGGAACAGCACGCGCGGCTCGTGCACCAGCGCCTTGGCGATCAGCACCCGGCGCTTCATCCCGCCCGACAATTCCTTGACCTGGTTGCTGCGCTTGTCCCACAGGCTCAGCTGCCGCAGGATCTTCTCCACCAGCGCGTCGTCGCGCCCCTTGCCAAAGAGGCCCCGGGAAAACCGCACCGTGTTGATCACCTTCTCGAACGGCTCCAGCGCGATCTCCTGCGGCACCAGCCCCACCAGGGACCGCGCCGCGCGATAGTCTTCGATGATATCGTGCCCGCCCACGCGCGCCGACCCGCCGGTAGGCGACGTGATACCGCACAGGGCCGAGATCAGCGTCGTCTTGCCCGCACCATTGGGCCCCAGAAGCGCCAGGATCTCGCCCTCGCGAATTTCCAGGTCCACGCCCTTCAGCGCCTGGAACCCGCCGTCATAGGTCTTTTCCAGACCGCTCACTTCAACATATGGCGCCATGACACGCGCTCCTCGGAAATTTCATCCGGCAAACCTAGCCCCCTGAAACCCCGGCGCAAGCACGCACAAAGCACAGCCCCTTGTGCATTCCTGCATCGGCCCCGCCCGCGCCGCCCGGTTTGGAACACATTGTTTCCACATTTGCCGTTGCAAGCCCCGCGCCTTTCCGGGAATCCTGCCAGGGCGTGGGGGCGCAGGATGCATCTGCATCACGACATCGCAGGACAGACATGACACGCCTCACTCGCCTTTTCTGGCCGCTCGTCATTCTCGCGCTCGGTGCCTGCACCGAGTCGGTGACGCGCGCCGACAATCCCCGGATCCTCCTGATGGGCGATTCCATGATGGCCTTTCACGGCATGGCCGGGAAATCCGTCTCCCACGCCATGGAACGCCGCCTGGGCGAGCCGGTCATCGATCGCTCCGTCACGGGCGCCCGCTTTCTCTATGCCCTGCCCATTTCCGGCGCTGCGGGGATGAACATCACCAAACAGTACCGCTCGGGCAACTGGGACTGGATCGTGATGAACGGCGGCGGCAACGACATCCTCTTCGGCTGTGGCTGCGGCTTCTGCGACCGCCGGATCGACCGGCTCATCTCGGGCGACGGCACCACCGGCGTCATCCCCGGCTTCGTCTCGAAGATGCGCGCCACCGGCGCCAACGTGGTGATGGTGGGCTACCTGCACACGCCCGGCGTCCGCTCGCCCATCGAGGGCTGCGTCGACGAGGGCCGCGAGATGGACGCCCGCATGGCCCGCCTCGCCGCGCTCGACCGCGGCGTGCATTTCATCCCGATGAGCGATGTCGTCCCGCCGGGCGACCGCACCTATCACGCGCTCGACCTCATCCACCCCTCGCCCAAGGGCTCCGATGCCATCGGGGGCCGCATCGCCGACCTCATCCGCCAGTCCGGCCCGCGCCGCCCCTGACACCTCCGCGATCCTTCAGATGTCACGAACCGCACCGGCCAGGGGCGTCCCGGCAGGCGCCTCCCACCCGGCCGCCGGGGCCATCGTCCCGGCCATTCTTCTTGCCGGAAATATCCCCGCCGGAGGCTCCGGCGGTAACGCAAGGACCGTCGCCAGGGACAAGGTTCAGCCCTTCGAGATCATCCGCTTCAGCCAGCCCTTCTTCTCGGCCTCTTCCGCCGGCTCGTCCTCTTTCGGTCCCTCGATCACGGATTCGAGGTTGGAAAAGAACTGGTCGGCCATCTTCTTGGCAAACCCGTCCACGATCCGGCTGCCAAGCTGCGCCAGCTTGCCGCCCACCTTGGCCTCCACGTCATAGGTCAGCCGCGTGCCGCCGGGCACCTCTTCCAGCCGGACATCCGCCGCGCCCTTGGCGAACCCCGCGGCCCCGCCCTTTCCCTCGCCCTCCAGGCGCAGGCTTTCGGGTTCGTTCATGTCGCGGAACGTCACCAGCCCCTTGAACGTGGCCTTCACCGGGCCGACCTTCTGCGTCACCGTCGCCTCATAGCCCTCCTGCGGATTGCCCGTCACCTCCTGCGCGCCGGGCACGCATTCCTTCAGGACCTCGGGCTGCATCAGCGCGGCCCAGACCGTCGCCCGATCCGCCGCGATCTCGCGCTCTCCGGTAATCTGCATGGCACGTCTCCTCCCTGGATGGCCCGATCCTAACGCACCGTCCTGTACCCTCCAAGCCCGATGCGCACTGCAAATTGACAGACACAGGCCGTCTCGCGCATCAAGACCTTAGTCGCATGGGGGATGATCCTTGCCCGGCACGCTCTGCCTGACCTTCGACGATCTCTTCGTCGCCAACTGGGTCGCCGCCCGGCCCGTCTTCGCGGACCACGATGCCCGCGTCACCTTCTGCGTGTCGCACTTGCACGAGGCCACGCCCGAACAACTCGACGGCCTGCACCTCCTGCAGTCCGACGGTCACGAGATCGCCTGCCACAGCCGCACCCATCCCAGGCTCAAACCCTATCTCGACGCGCACGGCCTCGACCACTGGCTGGAACACGAGGTCGACCGCGCCCTCGCCGAACACCGCGCGGCGGGCTTCCCCGCCCGCATCTTCGCCTGTCCCTTCCACGCCTCCACGCCCGAGACCCGCACGGCCCTCGCCACCCGCTTCGAGATCATCCGCGCCGCCGGCCCCCGCAGCGTCGATCCCGCCAACCCCGCCCGCCGCATCTATTCGGAAATCCCCGCCTCACGCTGCCTCGACAATCTCGGCTTCGCCGACATGCAGCACAAGGCCTTTCCGGGCTGGCGCCGGCAGCACCACCTGCTCGACCTCATCGCCCGGACCGATGGCCTCGCCGTCTTCACCGGCCACGACATCCGGGACCGCAAAACCGGCCCCGGCTTCTACAGCACCACGCGCCAGATCGGCCGGTTGCTCCAGGCGGCAACCGCGCGGGGCATCACGGTCCAACCCGCGTAGGGTGGGTGAAAACCCACGCGTGCTGCACACGGCGCATCAAACCCCATCCACCTTCCCCCTCAACGCCTTCACCTCGGCCCGCTTCTTCTTCGCCTCCACGCGCTTGCGCTTCTGGTTCTTCGACACTTTCGTCGGGATCCGCCGCTTGGGCTTTTCACAGGCCTTGGCGATCAGTTCCGCCAGCCGCTCCCGCGCGATCTCGCGGTTGCGGGCCTGCGACCGTTCCTCGGACACCTGCAACACCACCGCCCCGTCCTTGGTCCAGCGCCGCCCGGCCAGCCGCCGCAGCCGCCGCTTCACCGGGTCGGGCAGGTTGGGCGAGCGCTCGGCCTCGAAGCGCAGTTCCACCGCCGAAGACACCTTGTTCACGTTCTGCCCGCCCGGTCCGGACGCGCGGGTGAACTGCTCGGTCAGCTCCCAATCCTCGATCGTGATCTGTTCGTTGATCTTCATGATGCCCTGTCAGATAGCACCGATGCATTGCCACTCAAATACCGACGCGAAACCGACGCGCCCTTTTCATATCAAAAGGGCCGCCCCAACCTCGTGGAACGGCCCTTCTAAAGATTTCGGAGGCGAGGTCGGTTAGACCCTGGACACCGCGAAAGCGTCCCTGCCAATCCGGGTGTTTACATGCCCAAGGGCTGCCTCAGACACGAACCTCCCTGACTGTTCCGACACCTCTCTCCAATCCCTTTTTAGACACTGGATCACCTCCTTTCAGCATGTTGAACTCAAGGGTAGCCTGCCACAGTTTTCGCATTTGTCAAAACAAAATCATGTGGTGCGACGCCTGAGCGACCCCACGATGATGCGAAACGGCACAAGTGCCAGAATTGCAAGCATCAGCTTCACCAGCCAGTCCGCCACCGCCAGCGACACCCACAGCGGCACGACGGGCCCCGCGCCCAGCAGCGGCAGCGCCTCCCCGGCCCAGCTCACGTCGCCGCCCGGCTCCAGGAATGTCAGGCTGGCGGAAAACGCGATGGTAAAAAACAGGCCCGTGTCCACGCTGCCCCCGATCAGCGACGACACCACCGGCGCCCGCCACCACGCCCCACCGCGCAGCCGGTCGAACACCGCGATGTCCAGCAATTGAGCGGTCAGGAAAGCCACCGCCGACCCCAGCGCGATCCGCAATGTCACCAATGGCCCGAACGCGCCCTCGATCTGCGTGCCGATAAAGGAACAGACCAGCCCCACCACGAACCCCGCCAGCACCACACGCCGCGCCGCCGCGGCGCCGTATACGCGGTTCATCACGTCGGTCACCAGGAACGCCAGCGGATAGGTGAACGCCCCCCAGGTCAGCCACTGACCGAACAGGAACTGGACCAGGATGTTCGACGCGACGACAATCGCCGCCATTGCCAGAACGCCGGGAAGAATCTTTGATGCCATGCCCCAAGGCCCCCGATGCGCGTTTGAATCAGGCGCCTGCGTCTAAGAC
>JBKAGF010000019.1:0-61092 GCA_046290265.1 Roseovarius sp.
GCTCAGGATGCGCGCGCCCTGGCTGCCGCCAATGACAAGGATCGACATCGGGTAATCCCCGGGCGGAATATACCCCGCCCCCGCGCGCTCATGCACCGCCAGCCGCACCGGGTTGCCCACATGGGTGCCCTCCACGCCCTCGGGCAGCGCCGTCGGCCACGTGCCGCACAGCACCCTGTCCACTCGCTTGGCAAAGAGCTTGTTCACCCGCCCCAGCACGCCGTTCTGTTCATGGATCATCCGGGGACGTCGCAGGATCATCGCCGCACTGAGCGCCGGGATCGTCGGATAGCCGCCGAACCCCACCACCACGTCCGGCTTGTCGCGCATCATGCGAAAGGTCGCGCCCAGCACACCGCCCAGGATGTGAAACGGCGCCACCAGCTTGTTGAAGATCCCGCCGCGGGCGAAGGTGGCGCTCGCCACCTGCTCGATCTCGACCGAATGCGGAAAGCCCCCGGTATACCGCGCCCCGCGCGGATCGGTCGACAGTTTCACCCGCCAGCCCCGCCGCAGCATCGCCTCGGCCAGGCTTTGCGCGGGAAACATGTGCCCGCCCGTGCCGCCCGCGGCGATGACCAGAAGAGGCTGCCGCGCGCTCATCTCGGACGCGCCCTCAGGATGTCGTTGATCTCGCCCTGCGGACGACTGCGGGTAAAGGCGAACAGCATTCCCACCGCGATCCCCGTCGCGATCAGGGACGACCCGCCGTAGCTGACGAAGGGCAGCGTCATGCCCTTGGCGGGCAACAGCCGCACGGCGACGCCCATGTTGATCATCGCCTGCACGCCGAACATCGCCACAAGGCCCGTGCCCGCCAGCCGGATGAACGGGTCACGCTCACGCATCAGGCGGCTCAGCGACCGCACCACGATGCTGGCGTAAAGAACGATAATGGCCAGCACCAGGATCAGCCCGTATTCCTCGGCCGCCACAGCGATGATGAAATCCGTATGCGCGTCGGGCAGCGACCACTTGACCGATCCCTCGCCCACGCCAACGCCGAAAAACCCGCCCTCGCGGATCGCGTTGGTGGCGAAACCCAGCTGCGTGTTGGGGTCCACATCCGGGCTCAGGAACCCGTCAATCCGCCGCGCGAAGTGTTCCGAGTTGGAATAGGCCAGCGAGCCCGCGAAGACCACAACGCCCGCGATCAGCACCAGCAGCACGATCGGCGCCCCGGCCACGAAATACATCACGCCCCAGCCGAACAGCACCAGGCAGGCCTGCCCGAAATCGGGCTGCATTGCCAGCATCAGCACGATGATCACCGCCATGAAAAAGCTCAGCCGCATCCCCGGCGGGCCGTTGATCTCCTTGCTGGCGGCCATCATCCATGCGGCCACCACCACGAAACCGGGCTTCAGAAACTCCGAGGGCTGCACGCTGGCAAAGCCAAGGCTGTACCACCGCATCGCCCCCTTGCCGAAATCCGTACCGAAGAACGGCAGCATCGCCAGGGCGATGAAGGCGATGACGAAACCCACGACCGACAGCCGCCGCACCAGCAGCGGGCTCATCATCGAGGTCAGCAGCATCGCAGCCAACGCCATGAAGCCGAACGCCGCCTGCCGTTTCACGTAATGGAACTGCTCGAACCCGTTCTTCTCGGCCAGCGGCACCGAGGCCGCCAGCGCCAGCAAAAGCCCGATCCCGAAGAGGATGAGCACGCAGGAAATCGACCATTTGTCGAGCGTCCGCCACCATTTTGGGAGGATCGGTTCGCCGCCCTGCACGGGGGCCGCGCCATACACCATTTCTGTCATTTGAATCCGCCGAACACTGCCTCTTGCCCCTCTTTTTCCGGGGGCGTTCCTTATAGTATAACAGCACTTGACCCCGGTGGGAAGCGTTCTGCGCCCCACCGGGCAGTCTTCAGCCGGTCAGTTTTCCCCAAACCGTGCGGATCGCCTCTGGCGCCTCGCGGTTGGCCAGGAAATCGGGGCGCGGGCCCCGGGCCGCATAGGGCCGCGTCAGCGTGTTCGACATCGCGTTATAGACGAAGAACGCGTTGGCCCGCGGATCGGGCGTGATGTTCCCGTTCGAGCCGTGCAGCGTGTTGCAGTCAAAGAAGATCACCGTGCCGGTTTCCCCTTCGGCCGAGGCGATGCCGCCCGCCTTTCGCGCCATCCGGTCGATCGTCTCGGGCTGCGGCACGCCGACCTTCTGCTCTTTCAGCGACGTCGCGTGGTTGTCTTCGGGCGTCTCGCCCACGCAGCTGATGAACACGTCCTGCGATCCCGGCACCAGCAAGAGCGGGCCATTATGCGGTCCGTTCGGCGTCAGCAGTACCGAGGCCGACACCGCGCGCATCCGCGGCATCCCGTCTTCGGCATGCCAGGTCTCGAAATCCGAATGCCAGTAGAATTCCTTGCCGGCGAACCCCGGTTTGTAGTTCAGCCGCGACTGGTGCAGGTACACCTCGTCGCCCAGAAGGAACTCGGCCACGCCAGCCAGGCGGCGATCGCAGGCCAGACGGCGGAATGCCTTGGAATGCTCGTCGAGGCGAAAGACTGTGCGCACCGCGTCGCTGTCGGGCTCGCGGATAAGGTCGTTGTCGGGAATGTCCCCGCCCCCTTCGCGCAGCAGGTCCGCGGTCTCTGTCAGCACCTTCAGCTCGTCCGCGTCGAACATGTCGCGGCGCACGAGGTACCCGTTCTCGGCATAGTGCTCCGCCTCGTGCCTGCCGATCGGCGCGTCCTCGGACCACTCCGACCACAGCACAGGTTCCTTTCGTCGGCTCAGTCGTTCCTTGCCGGGCACCCGGGTCGGATAATCGTCCTGAGCAGTCAGCATATCGGGTCGTGTCTGGATGTTCATGTGACTCCTCCGTTCGTCTTGGGTTGAGACAGACCAACACCCCCGAGCGCCCCATGTTCCAAACACAAGCCGCCCGCAGGCCGCTGTCCGGCCCGTCCGCCACCTTGACGACCGCCTCCCGCTGGGGCACGAAACCCATGAACGTCACGCCCCTCATCCTCGGCGCCGGCGCCGCCGGCATGATGTGCGCGGCCCATGCCGGCCCCGGCACGCTGGTGGTGGATCACGCCAAGGCCCCGGGCGAGAAGATCCGCATTTCCGGCGGCGGGCGCTGCAACTTCACCAACCTCTACACCGCGCCCGGCAACTTCCTCGGTCAAAACCCGCATTTCCACAAATCCGCGCTCAGCCGCTACACCCAGTGGGATTTCATCGACCTTCTCGCGCGCCACGGCATCACCTGGCACGAAAAGACGCTTGGCCAGCTTTTCTGCGACGGCAAATCCCCCCAGATCATCCAGATGCTGCGTGACGAGATGACATCCGCCGGCGCCGACCTCTGGCTGCAAACCACCCTGGGCGAGATCAGCCATGACGGCACCCACTTTACCGTCACGCTCGACCGCGAAGGCACGCGCCACAGCGTCACCGCCCGCAATCTGGTGCTCGCCACTGGGGGCAAATCCATCCCGGCGATGGGCGCCACCGGACTGGCCTACGACATCGCGCGCCGGTTCGGCCATGCCGTCACCGATACGCGCCCCGCCCTGGTGCCGCTCACCTTTTCCGACCGGCGCTTCGCCCCCATCTCCGGCGTCGCTGCCCCGGCCTGCGTCACCGCAGGCGATACCAGCTTCACCGAGGCCGTGCTTTTCACCCATCGCGGCCTCTCCGGCCCCGCCATCCTGCAAGCCTCCTCCTACTGGCACGAAGGCGAGGCCATCACCCTCGACCTCGACCCCGACGCCAGCCTCTTTGATACCCTCCGCGCCCAGCGCCAGGCCGAGGGCCGCCGCGCCCTGACTACTGAGCTTGCCCGCCACCTGCCCGCGCGGCTGGTCGAGCACCTTGCCCCCGCGCTCGTCCTCTCGGGCAATCTCGCCGACCAATCCGACGCGCGGCTTTCGCAGATCACCGACGCCCTGCGCCAGTGGCAGCTCAAGCCCACCGGCTCCGAAGGCTACCGCACCGCCGAGGTCACTCTGGGTGGCATCGCCACCGACCGCATCTCGTCAAAGACCATGCAAAGCCGCGACGTGCCCGGCCTCTACATGATCGGCGAGGCCGTGGACGTCACCGGCTGGCTCGGCGGCTACAATTTCCAATGGGCCTGGTCGTCGGGCTGGGCCGCCGGCACCGCCATCGCCGCGACAGCCTGACGCGCCAAACTTTCATTGTTCTCCAAATACTCCAAAGCGTTCTGCCCCAATCCCGCCCGCCGCGATCTGGGCAGAACGCGCGCAACGCCTTCCTGTCGCACAGCGTTTTGCGACAGTTGCCTCGCCAGTCTGTCGAGAGACGCTTCGGGGAGCGCGAGGCCGGCCCCTCGCCCGCACCACGCTCACATCAAGCACACCCCGTCCCGGACCTGATCCGGGACCTCCTGCCGTTCAGAGCAACCTCGGAAATTCCGGCCCGTCCAGCGGCGCCCCGTGCGCCAGCGTCACTTCCTCGAAGGGCGGCGAGGTGGTGATCCCCTCGCGCCGCGCAAACGTGGCGTCATCCCCCACCAGCCGCAGCGAGAACGCCCGCCGCTGCGCCGTGGCCGAATTGTTCGCCGGCGCCCCATGTACCGTGCGGTAATCGAAGGCCACCGCATCGCCCGGCTCCAGCGCCCAGCCGATGATGTCATAAGCGTCCCGGTCCCCGTCGATATCCGGCAGTGCCTCCAGCCCGTCATTCTCATTGAGCGCCGTGCCGTCAAACCTCTGCGGCCGGAAATACTTGCCCCAGAGATGCGAACCGGCGACGAATTCCAGCGTTCGATCCCGCGGCACCGCGTCCATCGGAATCCAGATGCTGACGGTTTGCGTGGCGTCGAGGCAATAGTACGGCAGATCCTGGTGCCAGGGCGTCGGCATCCCGGTCTTCGGCGTCTTGACGATCACGTGCTCATGAAAGAGCCGCACCGTCTCGCTGCCCATCAGTTCCGCCCCGATCTTCGCGGCGGGCGAGGTGGTGATGAATTCTCGATATTGCGGTATTCGGTTCCAGTTGCAGTAATCCGACAGAAACCGCCCGCCCTCCTCGGTGCGATAGTCGCGCGCGTTGGGTGCCGGGTGCTCGAGGTTGTAATCCACGCCCGCCCGCAGCACCTCCATCCAGTCGCCGAACACGCCGCGCAGCACTGTCGCGCCCTTGGCGCGGAACTCCGCGACGGTGTCGGCCTTCAACAGATCCGCCATGCCAGTCTCCCTTCAGATACCGGGATCATGCTGGCACGCCACCCGGCTCTTGCCAAGCGCGCCGCTACAGCCGCGCCTTCACTTCGGCGATGAAATCCTCGCCCCGTCGTTCGAAGCTGTCATATTGATCGAAACTCGCCGCCGCCGGGGCCAGCAGCACGGTCTCGCCGGGCTGCGCATCCTCCATCGCCCGCATCACCGCGTGGCGCATGGTGGTGCAGACCTCGGCATCGACGCCGTCCAGCTGCAGCGCGAACCCCGCCGCTTCGCGCCCGATGACATAGGCCTTGGTCACATGGGGCAACCCATCCTTCAGACCGGACAACCCGCCTTCCTTCTCCAGCCCGCCACAGATCCAGCGGATCCGCTCGAACGCCAACAGCGCCATCAGCGCCGCATCCACATTCGTGGCCTTGCTGTCGTTGACGAACTGCACGCCGTCCTTCTCGGCCACCATCTGGCTGCGATGCGGCAGCCCCGCGAATGTTTGCATCGCGCGTTCGATATCCCGCGGCGACAGCCCCAGCGTCCGGCACGCGGCAAAGGCGCAACAGGCGTTCTGGTGGTTATGCGCCCCCGGCAGGCCCTTGATCTGCCGCAGGTCGATCGACGCCACCTGCCGCCCCTTGCGATACTCCGACAAAAAGCCCTTGCGCGCAAAGACCTGCCATCCCGGGCCGGTCAGCTTGCGGTCCACCGACACCCGGATCACCCGGTCGTCGCCCGGCGCCTCGGCCATCTGCCCGGCCAGGAACAGCCCCTCGGGCTCGTCCACACCGATCACGGCGCGATCCGGTCCGCCTTCCGCGAAGAGCCGCCGCTTGGCCGCGAAATAGCCCCCCGGCCCGCCATGCCGGTCCAGGTGATCGGGGCTGAGGTTGGTGAAGACCGCCACGTCCGGCGTCAGCGCGCGGGCAAGCTCGGTCTGATAGCTGGAAAGTTCCAGCACCACCACGCCGCCATCGCCGGGTGGGTCGATATCCAGCACGCCGCGCCCGATATTCCCCGCCAGCTGCGCCTCACGGCCCGACTCCTCGAGAATGTGGTGAATGAGCGCCGAGGTGGTCGACTTCCCGTTCGAGCCGGTCACGGCAATAACCCGCGGCGCGGTGTCGAAACTGTCCCACTCGCTCGTCGCCAGAGACCGGAAAAAGAGGCCGATATCGTTGTCCACCGGCACGCCCGCCTCTTGCGCGGCGGCTACGACCTTGTTCGGCTCGGGGTACAGATGCGGAATGCCCGGGCTGACGATCAGGCTGGCCACGTCGGCAAAATCCTCCGCCGCGCGAAACTGCCGGATGTCGAAGCCTTCCTCGCCCGCCGCCTCCCGCGCGGCCGGGTTGTCGTCCCAGCACAGCACATCCGCGCCGCCCAGCCTCAGCGCCCGCGCCGCCGACAGGCCCGACCGCCCCAGGCCCAACACCGCCACGCAGTGTCCTTCTACTCCCCGAACCGGAATCACGCCGAACGCCTCCTGACTGGTGTTTGTCCTTCGCTATCCGATCCTGTGCCACTTGGCCAGAATCGCGCGATTACTCCACGCCCCGTGCCACATCCCGCAGGATCGCCACCGCGTCCTCGGCCAGTTCCTCGGGCACAAAGACATGATCATGGTGATAGGCCGCCACCACGTTGCAGGGAATATGCGCCGCGGCCAGCGCAGTCGCCACCGCCGCCGTCAGTCCGACGCCGTCGAGTGCCGAATGAACCGACAGGGTGATCCGGCTCATCGGCATTTCCACCGCGAACCCCAGATCCCGCGCCACCTCGTCGGGCAGGATCAGCGAGGTACCCTCGTCCTCGGCAAAAACCGCCAGCGCATGGGGCCGCGCCCGTTCCGCCATCTCACGGTCGTCCGTCGTGCAGAAATGCCAGGTCTCGGGGTCGCGTACCGGCGCCATCCCGGCGATCATGGCCTGCGTGTCACGGACCGTCGCCATCACCGCACCTTCAGCGTGGCCAGCCCGATCATCGCGAGAATGATCGCGATGATCCAGAACCGGATCACGATCTGCGGCTCGGCCCAGCCTTTCTTCTCATAGTGGTGGTGGATCGGCGCCATAAGGAACACCCGCTTTCCGGTCCGCTTGAAATAGAACACCTGAATGATGACCGACAGCGCCTCGACCACGAAGATGCCGCCGACGATGCCCAGCACGATCTCGTGCTTGGCAGCCACCGCGATGGCCCCCAAAGCCCCGCCCAGGGCCAGCGACCCGGTGTCGCCCATGAAGACCGCCGCCGGCGGCGCGTTGTACCAAAGGAACCCAAGGCCGCCTCCGGCCAGCCCCGCCACGAAGATCAGGATCTCGCCCGTGCCCGGCACGTAATGCACATCCAGGTACTCGGTGAAGTCGACCCGCCCCACCGCATAGGCGATGATGCCCAGCGTCACGGCGGCAATCATCACCGGCATGATCGCCAGCCCGTCCAGACCGTCGGTCAGGTTCACCGCGTTTGCCGCGCCCACGATCACGAACATCGCGAAGGGGATGAAGAAAAGGCCGAGGTTGATCAGCGTATCCTTGAACACCGGCAACGCCAGTTGGAACTGCAGCTCCTCCGGGTGGTACATGCTGGCCCAATAGGCCGCGATCCCTGCGATCAGAAACCCCAGCCCCAGCCGCACCTTGCCCGGAACGCCCTTGTGGTTCTGCTTGCTGACCTTCGCATAGTCATCCCAGAACCCGATCATGCCGAAGGCCATGGTCACGAACAGCACCAGCCAGACAAAGGGGTTGTCCAGCCGTGCCCAGAGTAGCGTCGAGGTCAGCAACGCCCCCACGATCAGCAATCCGCCCATCGTCGGCGTGCCCGATTTCGCCAGGTGCCCCTCGGGACCGTCGCTGCGAATGGGCTGGCCCTTGCCTTGGGTCCGGCGGAGCACGTTGATCAGCGGCCGGCCGAAGATAAAGCCGAAGACCAGCGCGGTCAGGAACGCACCGCCCGACCGAAAGGTGATATAGCGAAACAGGTTGAAGACATCGCCGCCATCCGACAATTCGGTTAACCAGTAGAGCATTCAGACGTCCTCTTTTTCCGCGACAGTCTTCGCAAGTCGGCGCAGGGCGGTGACGACTTCGCTGACGCGGCTGCCCTTGGACCCTTTCACCAGGATCACGTCCCCCGCGTCCACCAGGCGATGCGCCTCGCCGGCCAGTTCCGCGGCTGTTTCCACCCAGCGCCCCCTTTGCGCTTCTGGCAGCGCTTCGTAAAGCGTTTTCATGCGCGGGCCGACGCAATGGAAGACCTGCACATCCTTTACGAACGGCACATCCGCGATCTCGCGATGCATCCGCGCCTCTTCGGGGCCGAGTTCCAGCATGTCGCCCAGGATGGCGATCCGCCGGCCTTCGGATACGCGGCCGATATCGTCCTGGACGCGCGCCGCCGCCAGCACTTCCAGCGCGGCGGCCATGGACGTCGGGTTGGCGTTGAACGCATCGTCGATAAGCTCGATCGACATCCGCTCCTCGACCGCGTCCAGCACCAGTGTCTCTCGCGTGCCCCTTCCCTTGTACGGCCGCCACAGGCCAAGGTCGCACACCACCACGGCTCGGTCCGCCCCCATCGCCTCGGCCGCGGCGATCACCGCAAGCGCATTCAGCGCGAAATGCCGCCCCGGCGTGCCGACCTTGAACAATATCTCCTCGCCCGCCATCTCGGCACGGCCCACGGTGGCCACGTCATGCACCGTTACGTCGAAAAGCCGCATTTCGGCATCCTCGGCGGTGCCGAAACGGACAACGGCGGCGGCCTTTGCCCGCGCGGCTTCCTCCAGGATGGCGGCGGTGCCTACGTCGGCGTTGATGATCGCCGTGCCGCCCGGTTCCAACCCGTCAAAGATCGCAGCCTTTTCCCGCGCGATCCCCTCGATATTCTCGAAGGCCTCCAGGTGCGCGGGAGCAATCGTCGTGATCAGCGCCACGTGCGGGCGCGCCATGACCGCCAGCGGGGAAATCTCGCCGGGATGATTCATGCCGATCTCGATCACCGCATACTCGGTATCTTCAGGCATCCGCGCCAGCGTCAGCGGCACGCCCCAATGGTTGTTGTAGCTCGCCTCGGCGGCATGGGTGCGCCCCTGCCCCTGCAGGGCCGCGCGCATCATCTCCTTGGTCGAGGTCTTTCCCACCGACCCTGTGATCGCCACGACTTTCGCGCCCGTCCGCGCCCGCGCCGCCCGGCCCAATGCCTGCAGCGCCGGCAGAACCTCGTCCACGATCAGAAGCGGCGCATCCTTCGCCACGCCCTCGGGCACGTGGGAAACCAGTGCCGCCGCCGCACCCTTTTCCAGCGCCTGGGCGACAAAATCATGTCCGTCGCGCACATCCTTCAGCGCCACGAACAGGTCGCCCGGCTGCAACGTCCGGGTGTCGATCGACACACCGGTCGCCTGCCAGTCACAGGTGTTGCGCCCACCGGTGGCCTCGGCCGCCGCCTGCGACGTCCAAAGAACGCTCACGCAACACCTCCGTCCAGCGCCGACACCGCCACACTGGCCTGTTCGCAATCGTCGAATGGGAAAATCGCATCGCCCACGATCTGCCCGGTTTCATGCCCCTTGCCGCAGATCAGCAGCGCGTCGCCCGGCCCCAGCATGTCGACCCCGCGCAGGATCGCCTCGGCGCGGTCGCCCACCTCGATCATCCGGTCTTCGCCGCCGGCCTCGCGCACGCCCTCGATCACGGCGGCACGAATACCTTCAGGCGCCTCGCTGCGTGGATTGTCATCCGTCACGATCACCGCATCGGCATTTTGCGCCGCCGCGCGTCCCATCAGGGGCCGCTTGCCCCGATCCCGGTCGCCACCGGCGCCCACGATCGCCACCATCCGGCCCAAGACATGCGGGCGCAGCGCGTATAGCGCGGTCGAAACCGCCTCGGGCGTGTGGGCATAATCGACGAACACCGCCGCCCCGTTGGCCCGCGTCGCGGCCAGCTGCATCCGGCCCCGCACGGTCTGCATCACCGGCAGGGTCGCGAACACCCGGTCCGGGTCTGCCCCCGCCGCGATCGCCAGTCCGGCGGCCAGCATCACGTTATCGGTCTGGAAACCGCCGATAAGGCCCAGTTCCACCTGGTGCACCTGCCCGCGCCAGGAAAACCGGAGCGTCTGGCCCGTGGGCGAAAACACCCGGTTCAGAATCCGCAGATCCGCGCCCTCGGCCCGTCCGACCGCCAGAACGTCCTGCCCGCGAGCATAGGCCACATCGGCCATCGCCGGGCCGCGCGGATCATCCACGTTGATCACCGCCATGCCGTCCTCGGGCAGCACGCGCTCGAACAACCCTGCCTTGGCGTTGAAATAATCGTCGAAATCGGCGTGGTAATCCAGGTGGTCCTGGCTCAGGTTGGTGAAACCCGCCGCCGCAAGCCGCACGCCGTCCAGCCGACGCTGGGCCAGTCCATGGCTCGAGGCCTCCATCGCGGCATGGGTGATGCCCTGCGCCTCCGCCTCGGCCAGAACCCGGTGCAGGGTGATCGGCTCGGGCGTGGTATGCGCCAGCGGAGCCTGCCACGCGCCCTCGACACCCGTGGTTCCAAGATTGACCGCGTCCAGCCCCAGCGCCATCCATATCTGCCGTGTGAAACTGGCAACGGATGTCTTTCCGTTGGTGCCGGTGACCGCGACCATCGTCTCGGGCTGCGCGCCGAACCACAGGGCAGCGGCGAAAGACAGCGTCTGGCGCGGGTCCTCGGCCACCACGAGGGCGGCGTCGCCCTCTGTCAGTTCCCCGGCGGCCAATGCCGCGCCTTCAGGATCGGTCAGGATCGCGGCGGCCCCCATGCGCAACGCGTAGGAAATAAACTCGCCGCCATGCACCTTTGAACCCGGTAACGCCGCGAACAGGAACCCGTCCTTCACCTCGCGGCTGTCCACCGCCAGCCCGGTGATGTCTGCGCGCCGCCCCCCCTGGGCGGTCAGGCCCAGCTCTGCCAAGGATTTGCTTTGCCCCACGCTGTCGGCCTTTGTCTCAACCCGTCAATTCGATGTCAGCGTTATACCTGTTAATGGCGCGGGTTCAATCTCGGGTCGCAGCCCCAGCAGGGGCGCCACCCGGCGCGTGATTTCCGACGCCACCGGTACCGCAGTCCAGCCCGCCGTGCGTCGCGGCTCGGGGCCCGTCGTCTCGACCGGCTCGTCCAGCGTCACCACAAGCACATAGCGCGGATCATGCGCGGGAAAGACACTGGCAAAGGTCGCGATCACCTTTTCGTCGTAGTAGCCACCGGTGGGTTTCGGCTTGTCCGCGGTGCCAGTCTTGCCGGCTACGGCATACCCGTCGACCTCGGCGAACGAGGCCGTTCCCTCGGTCACGACATGGCGCAGCATCTGCAATGTCTGCGTCGCGGCCCGCTCGGACATCACGCGCGGCCCCAGCTGGTTCTTCGGCTGCTTGATCAGCGTCGGCTTCACCAGCCGTCCGCCATTGGCAATGGTGGCATACCCCGCCGCCAGGTGCAGGGGGCTCGACGACAGGCCGTGACCGTAGGAAATCGTCATCAGCGACAGGTCGGTCCACTTGGACGGCAACAGGGGCTTGCCGCCCTCGGCCTCGACGATCTCGAACGGTGTGGGCTCGAAGAAGCCCAGCGACTTCAGAAAGGCCTGCTGCCGGTCGATCCCGATCATTTGCGCAATCCGCGCGGTGCCGATATTCGACGACTTCACGAGCACCTTGGTCACGCTCATCTCGTTGCCGTAGTTCCGGAAATCCCGGATGCGGTACTTGCCGAACCGAAGTGGACCCTTGGTGTCGATCACCGTTGACGGGTTCACCAGGCCGAGGTCCAGCGCCTGCGCGATGGTGAACGCCTTGAAGACCGAGCCAAGTTCGTACACGCCTTGCACGGCGCGGTTGAAAAGCGGGCTGTCCCCGGGCTTCTCGCCCTTGATCGGCGGGCGCGGGCGGTCGTTGGGGTCGAAATCCGGCAGGCTGGCCAATGCCACGACCTCGCCGGTCTGGACCTCCATCAGCACGGCCGCGGCCCCCTTGGCGTTCATCAGCATCATGCCGCCCTGCAACACCCGCTCGACCGCCGACTGGACCGACAGGTCGATCGACAACTGCAAGGGCTTGTGCCCCATGGCCGGATCGCGCAGGCGCTTGTCGTGGAACTTCTCGATCCCCGCGACGCCGATCACCTCGGCGGCATGCACGCCCTCACGCCCGAAACTGGCGCCGCCCAGGACATGCGCAGCCAGTTTGCCATTGGGATAAAGCCGCATCTCGCGCGGCCCGAACAGCAAACCCGGCTCGCCGATATCATGCACTGCCTGACGCTGCTCGGGGCTCAGTTTCTTCTTCACCCACAGGAACTTGCGCTTGCCGGTGAAATCCTTCTTCAGCCGGTCGACCTTCAGGTCGGGGAAAATCGCCGCCAGTTCCTCGGCCGCCCGCTCGGGTTCGACCATCTGCTGCGGCTGGGCATACAGGCTGTAGGTCTCGAAATTCGTCGCCAGGATGCGCCCCTCGCGGTCCACGATGTCGGCCCGCTGCGCCAGGATGTCGGCCCCCGCAACGCCGGTGCGCGGCTCGGCCGGGTCGGTATTGGCCAGCACCCCCATCCGCCCTCCGATCACCGCGAAGGCACAGACAAAGAACGCCCCCATGACCAAAAGCCGGCCCTCGGCCCGCATCCGGGCACGGTCGCGCATTTCCTCGTGTCGCAGGCGGATGTTCTCGCGTTCGATGGCGTCAGGATTCTCGCCGTTTTGGCGGGCATTGAGGATTCGCGCCAAAGGGCGCAACGGGGTACGGATCATGGCTGCTGCTCCCGCTCCATGACATCAATGACGTTGGAAATCGGCAAAGGCCCCTCGCTGGGATAGGACACCTGGTCGATCTTGCCGAACTGGTAAGGCTGGAAGGGCAACAGGCCCAACTGGTCGAAATTGATCTCGACCAGGTCGCGCAGACGGTCCGGCCGGTTCAGATAGGCCCACTCTGCATTCAGGACGCGCAGACGCTGGCGCTGGCCCGCGATCTCATGCGCGACCGCCTCGGACCGTGCCAGGGCCGCCTGCGTCTCATAATTTTCCCGGTAGGCCCAGAAGGCCAGCCCGATGACCATCACCGCTGTCACCACATAGAAAAAACTGCGCATTACCTGTCCCCTCTTGGATTTAGCGACTTCGGCATCGGCATCCCGATGCTTCCCCTGTCCACCGGCCGCGGCGCGGCCTCCGTGCGCTGCGCCACGCGCAGCTTGGCACTGCGCGCCCGCGGGTTTTGCGCCACTTCCGCGTCGTCCGGCCCGATGGCCTTGCGCGTGTCCTGGCGAAAGGTCGGCGCTGCGCGCTCCACCACCGGCGCGTGCCGGCTGCCGCCACCGGTGCTCCCGGTCTTGTCGGCAAGAAATCGTTTGACCATCCGGTCCTCGATGGAATGGAACGTCACCACGGCCAGGTGTCCGCCCGGCTTCAGCGCGCGTTCCGCGGCTTCCAGCCCCTCGACCAGTTCGCCGTATTCATCATTCACGGCGATGCGGATCGCCTGAAACGACCGTGTCGCCGGATGCGCCTGCCCCGGCTTGGCGCGCGGCAGGGAGTTTTCAATGATTTCCGCCAGCTGCAAGGTCGTCTCGATCGGCGCGACGCCGCGCTTTCGCACGATGGAGCGTGCAATCCTGCGGCTGGCCCGCTCTTCGCCATATAGATACAGGATGTCAGCCAGGTCCGCCTCGTCCATCCCGTTGACGAGGTCGGCGGCACTGGGCCCGTCCTGGCTCATCCGCATGTCCAGCGGACCGTCCTTCATGAAGGAAAACCCCCGCTCGGCCCGGTCCAGTTGCATCGACGACACACCAAGATCCAGCACCACGCCGTCAAGGCCGGCCCCGTATTGGTCCAGTTTCGAGAACGTCCCCTGCACCAGTTCCACCCGGTCGCCCGCCCAGTCCTCCGCCATCTCTATGGCCAGCGGGTCGCGGTCCACGCCGATCACCCTTTCGGCCCCGGCCTCCAGCAGGCGGCGGGTATAGCCCCCCGCGCCCAGCGTCCCGTCCAGCCACGTGCCGGAAACCGGCGCCACGGCGCGAAGGATCGGTTCTATCAGAACGGGAACATGGGGATTGTTTGCGGCAGCACTCCCCATCGCTCATCCCTCCCCGGGCGGATCGATCAGGGTCAGCGGATCGAAATCGCCATCCTGCTCTTCCAGGAAGGCCGCGGTCTCCGCCGCCTCGACCTCTTCGTAGGTGGCCGCGTTCCAGATCTCGAAATAGTCGCCCATCGCGACCATCACCGCCTCGCCTTCCAGGCCGATCTGCTGGCGCAGGCGCTGGGGCAGCACGATGCGCCCGTCCTTGTCCACCTCGGTATCCCAGGACTTGCCCAGGATCATGCGGCTCGCGCGCTTGCGCGCGTCCGAGCCGCGCGGCAGCTTGCGGATGCCGTCCTCGATCTCGGCCATGGCGTCGATCGTGTAGGCGTGAAGACAGTTTTTCAGGTGCGGCCCGTGCAGCACGACGACACGCGGCAACGGGGCTTCGGGGCAGCGCGGATCGCCATCGGCCAGCACAGCGCGAAAATCGGCAGGGATCGACATCCGACCCTTGCCGTCAACCCTCTGGTTGAACTCGCCTCTGAAGCTCAGAACCACTGCCCGGTCCGCCCCTCGCCCCCCGCGTTTCAAAAAAGTGCCGTCCGAAACACGAAACGGCGGATTGAGCTGCTGCCACTGCCCAATCCGCCGCCCTCGTCCCACTCTCGCGGGGTGTCCAGCTGCGCGCGCCACCTGGGGGGATGTCTGCTCGCCCGCGCGCCGGATCTCTTCGTTCTGATGAAGCGGATGCCTGTATGAAACCTGCTCTGGTCTTTGTTATTTTCGGGGTCGTTCTGTGCCCCTGCTGCCGTCCTCATCGTGATTAAAGGTATGGCATGGTACTTCATGGAACTCAACGAAAAAATGCTGCTTCAAGGTACAGGATGTTGTTTTGCGCCACGCACCATCTCAACATTCTGTGCCAAATTCAGGCGAGGCATCCCAGAACCTAGCGAAAACTTAAAAACCCAACACAATATATAGTAGAAAAACGTCAGCCTCGGCTTTTCCCACGTTTTCCCAACTTTTTTCTCAAAGTCAGTCGGAAACTAGCGATGCCCGGCAGTTTTTCAACGAATCCTCATCGAATCGCATTGTGCTTCCCGGCCGATTCGCAGGATTTCGCCGAAAGGTCCATGGTTTCCCATCGCCCCTTGCAGTCATTCCCATGAATTCCCAAGTCGCGGCGCATGCGCCGCCGGTGCTCAGTCCGCCAGAGCCTTGAACATCACCAAAGCATCCACCAGCCCCTGCTTGGGATGTCGGAACGCCTTGGGCAACCGCCCCACCGTCTCGAAGCCCAGCTTCGTCCACAGCGCGATGGCGCCCTCGTTGGTGGTCACGACAAAGTTGAACTGCATGGCGCTGTAGCCCAGGTCACGCGCCACGCCCTGCGAATGCTCGCACATGGCCCGCGCCACGCCGCGTCCGCGCGCGGCGGGCGCGGTCACGTAGCCGCAATTGCACACGTGGCTGCCGCCGCCCGGCTGGTTCGTCTTTATGTAATAGGTCCCCAGGATCCGGCCATCCAGTTCGGCCACGTAGGTGGCGCGCGGCGTCTCGCACCAGTATTCCATCAGCCGTCCCCGGGACAGGTCGCGCTCGACCGCATAGGTGTCCCCCGCGCGCATCACGTCGCGCAGGATCGGCCAGAGCGCGTCGGCATCGCCGTCGCGCACCAGCCGGATGGTCAGGTCGTCACGCGTTGACATCGACGACCACGCGCCCTTTGACCTGGCCCTTCAGAATGTCGCGGCCCAGCCCCGGCAGATCGGCCAGCGTCGCGGGCTGGACCATCGCCTCCAGCTTGTCCATCGGCAGGTCTTTGGCGATCCGCTCCCAGGCGCGCAGCCGGTTCTCATAAGGCTGCATGACGGAATCGATCCCCAGCAGGTTTACTCCTCGCAGGATGAAAGGCGTGATCAGCGCGCCCTCGATGGCCGCGCCGCCGGCAAGGCCGATCGCGGCGACCGAGCTGCCATATTCCATCTGCTTCAGCACCCGGCCCAGCATGGCCCCCGCCACCGCGTCGACACAGCCGCCCCAGGTCTCGGCTTCCAGCGGTTTCCTGGTGACCTCGGTCAGCTCCTCGCGCGGCACGATCCGGCTGGCGCCAAGGCTCTTCAGATAGTCCTCCTGCTCCGGCCGCCCGGTCACGGCCGCCACCTCGTGCCCCAGCTTGGCCAGGATCGCCGTCGCCACGCTGCCCACGCCGCCCGCGGCCCCGGTCACCAGCACCGGGCCCTTGCCCAGCCCCTGGTCCTCCAGCGCCATGACCGCCAGCATCGCGGTGAAGCCCGCGGTGCCCACCGCCATCGCCTGGCGCGTATCCAGACCTTCGGGCAGAGGTACCAGCCAGTCGGCCTTCACGCGCGCCTTCTGGGCATAACCGCCCCAATGCGCCTCGCCCACGCGCCAGCCGGTCAGCACCACCTTGTCGCCGGGGCTGTACCGGTCGTCCGAGCTGTCCTCGACCGTTCCGGCAAAATCGATCCCCGGCACATGCGGGTACTTGCGCACCAACCCGCCGCCCGGCCCGATGCACAGCCCGTCCTTGTAGTTCACCGTCGAATATTCGACCGCGACCGTCACCTCGCCCTCGGGCAGGTCATCGACCCCGATCTCTTTTACCTCCGCCGAGGTCTTGCCGCTCTCTTCGTCCTTCTCGACAACCAATGCGTTGAACATGTCCATTCTCCTGTCTTGCTTAGCGAGGCTCCCCCGCTTTCATCATTCCAAAATACTCAAGCGCCCCGACCCTCAGCGCGTTTCCCGCGTCAAAGGCAAAACGCCCGCAAGGCGTGTAGGGCCCGTCCAGCGCGCGCCGCTTTCATTGTTCGCGAAATACTCCGGGGAGCGCGAGGGGCTGGCCCCTCGCTCCGCCATCAAATCCCGCTCAGTTCCAGAACGTCTCCTGCACTACCCCGCGCCGGACCTGATCCGGCGCCTCCACCTGCAGCTCGGTGCCCGCGTCCCAATGGGTCATCCGCACCATGCCGATGGCCACGTTGGTGTCGAAATCCGGGCTCCACGCGGCGGAACTCACCCGCCCCACGCGCTTGCCCTGCGCCGTCACCGGCCACCACCGATCACAGCCCGGCACTTTCGGCCCCTCGATGGCAATCGCGCAGATCTGCTGCACCGGCCCTTCCTTGGCCACCCGCAAGAGCGCATCGCGCCCGATACAGCCGATGGCGCTCTGCGTGTTGCAGAACCGCCCCAGCCCGCATTCATGCGGCGTGTTGTCGTCGGTCATGTCGTTGCCATAGCTCAGCAGCCCGCTCTCGATCCGTTCGATCAGGTTCGGACAGCCTGCATGCACGTCCAGGTCCCGCCCCGCCTCCATCAAAGCGTTCCACAACGGCATTCCGATATCCGCGCCCTCGACATAGATCTCGAAACCGCCCTGCTTGGAATAGCCCGACCGCGCGATCACCATGTCCCGCCCCTGGAAATCGAACACGCCGAAGCGGAAGAACCGGACATCGCGCACCCCGTCGCCAAAGACCTGCGCCATCAGCTCTTCGGCCTTCGGCCCCTGCACCGCCAGGGGCGACACGTCCGGCTCGTCCACCAGCACGTCCAGCCGCCAGCCATGCGCCGTGGCCTTCGCCCAGTAGAGCAGGTCACTGTCGGCAATCGAAATCCACCAGCGGTCTTCGGCCAGTTTCACCGCCACCGGATCGTTCAGCATGCCCCCCGTCTCGTCCACGATGGGCACGTAGTAACACTGCCCCGCCGTCATCCCCCGCAGGTCGCGCGGCGTCAGCATCTGCATCAGCCGGCCCGCGTCGGGCCCGCGCAGCTCCACTTGCCGCTCGCAGGCCACGTCCCAGACCTGCACCGCGTCCTTCAGGTGACGGTAATCCTCCTCGACGGACCGGAACACCGTCGGCAGCAACATGTGGTTGTAGACCGTGTAGCCTTTCACCCCCGCGGCCTCGACCCCGTCGGAAAAAGGCGTGCGCCGCAACCGGCGCGAGAGGGAGATCATCGGCATCACGCAGATCCCTTCAGGTTGCTCTTGCAGATCACCGGCGCGTCGCCCGTGGCGGAATAGGCCGCGACCCCGCAGGCCGCACAGCGATACTCGACGAACCGGCCGTTGCTGTTGCCGGTCTCACTCCACTGGCACGCCCGCCTCGCGGGCTTTTTTCCCGGCCCGGCCATGCGGCCGCCCGCGCGACCGCGCCCGAGGCTCCATGCGACGGCCACGATCACCACCAGCGCCAGGACAAAGGCCAGCATCGGCTCAGCCCTCCCCGGGCAGCAGGAACAGGTCGCTCACCGGCGCCTCCAGCCCGGCGGCGGTCATCATCGCGTGCACCTGCCCCCGGTGATGGGTCTGGTGGTTGAACATATGCGCCACGCACAAGGTCCGGGGTGAGACCATGTCGCGCTGCGCCGTCCCCGAGTACCAGTGCAGGTTGCCCGTCAGATCCATCGCCCTGAGCGAATTGGCCCAATGCCCGATCTTGCCGTCCACGTGATAGCGCGCCGCGCTCCACGCCCCCAGCGTCGGGTGCATCTCCGCGCTCTTTTTCACGCCGACCGTCGGCGCCACGACCGACGGATCGAACCGCGCCATCCACATCAGGTCGCCCCACAGCAGGTGATTGAGCGTGCCAAGGATCGAGCCGAAGAACGCCCCGCGATCCTCGGTCAGCATCTCCAGCGGCTGGCCGTCCAGCACCTCGGTCAGCTGCCGGTTCTGCCATGCGTTGTACCGCGCCATCATGCGGCAATATTCGGGTATGATCATCGCCGGCGTCCCTATTTCGGCCCTTTCCAGTCGATGGGACAGACCTCCGCCGACATGCCTCCGAAATCCCAAACCCGGCCATAATCGCGCACCCGGCTTTTGGTGCCGCGCGCGGCGATGATATCCGGCCCCATCCAGTATTTCGAGTTCGTCACCATCACCGGATGGTCGGGACTCGCGCCGTCCAGCATCTCGATCTCGCCCTGGATCTTGCGCCCGATGTAAAGCCCCCGTTTCTTGCCGTCGCGCACGATCTCGACCTTCTCGCGCTCGGCCCCGATGATCTCGCTTACCAGCATGGTGAAGAGACCCGTCGTGCCGCCCGCCGCCCCGCTGAAGATCTGCAGGATCCCGTTATAGGCGCGGCCAGAGGCGCGTTCGTCCACATAGGCCGCGACCTTCCAGTTGCCCTCGCCCATGCGCCCGGGGATGTCGACCAGCAGGCCCACATTCAGACCGCTCAGGTCCTCGCCCTCGTAATGCCCCTCGTCGATGGCGATCGCCATCCACGCATGGCAATGCCCTTCCGTGGGCGGATGCGCCCCAAGGCTGACCACGCAGGGGCAGAACACGGTGCAAGAGCAGTTCAGAAACAGCTCGCCCTTGATCGCCCACTCGGTCGGCGTCATCTTGCGCCGCTTGGGGTTGGCCATCCGGTTGTCGATGCGCTGCGACACCGGCAGCTTGTCGGCGTCCTTCCGGCGTGTCAAACCCATGCTCTATCCTCCCATAAACAGCGGCGCGGCCAGAACCGCCACCCCGCCCGCGATCAGCGCCACACCCATCGGCCGGATCACCCGGTGCCCGATCTGCGGCAGTTTCTCCAATACCATGAAAAGCGTCGCCAGGCCCATCCACAAGAGGCTCATGACGCCGCCCACGAAGCCCAGCGCCATGAAGCCCCAGCAGCAGCCCACGCAGAACGCGCCCAGCCCCAGCCCCATGCGCACGCCCCCGCCAAAGCCGGTGCGCCAGTGCCCCAGGAAATAGGTCATCGGACTATGACACACCCCGTGACACAGTTCCTTGGCGCGGGTGAACTGGAACGCGCCCACGACGATCAGCAGCCCGCCGGCAATCAAGGACGACTTCGCGATCCCCAGCATGTCGATCACCCCGCCATAAAGCAGCGCGATCTGCACCCAGGCGATCACCGCCGCGAACCCGACCCAGGCGATGGAATAGCCCGCCAGCACGCCCAGCCATCCGGCGGTCGTGCCATCGGCGCTGCGGCACAGGTCGTCGTAACAGCGCAGCGTCGGCACCATGGTCGGCAGCATCATCGCCGCCATCATGATCGCCCACATGGCGAACAGCGGCCCGAACCTGTCCATCGCCATCATGTCCATGCCGCCCGACATATCGCCGCTCATGCCACCCGACATCCCACCGGACATGCCGCCCTCCATACCGGTGCCCATGCCCATCTCCATGCCCGGCTGCATCGCCCGCATCGTCTCGCCCATCGGCCCGGGCCGCCCGATCAGGTCCAGGTCCATCCCCGTCGCCATCAGGTACATCACCACCCACGCCGCCAGGATCGCCGCGAAAAACGCCAGCCAGGCCACGGAGCGCAGGGAAAGAGCCGACATGCAGAAGATCACCCTTGGTTCGAGTCACGTTTGCCTTTATGAATGTCAGACAATTAAAGGTCTGACAAATGAAAACCGCCGACCCCGCCCAGCCGCGCCAGGATCTCTCTGCCCAGATCGCCGAGGCGATCCGCGACGCCATCGTCGAGGGCCGGATGATCACCGGCGAACGCCTGCCCTCTGAAGCGGAGCTGTCCGAGCAATTCGGCGTCTCCCGCTCGACCGTGCGCGAGGCGCTCAAACGGCTGGCCGCGCAATCGCTGATCCGCACCCAGCGCGGCGCTTTCGGCGGCGCCTTCGTCAACCGGCTCAGCTACCAGGGCGCCTACAGCCAGCACATCACCACCTCCACGCTGCTTCTGTCGATGAACGCCGTCAGCTTCGAGACCGCATGCGAGGCCCGCTACACGCTCGAACGCGCCTGCGCCCCCCTCGCCGCCCGGCGCCGCACCGACGACAGCCTCGCCGCCATGCGCGCCGAGATCGCCCGCCAGTCGCAGGCGGGTCTCTCCGACGAGGCCTTCTGCGCCTCCGACGTCGCGCTCCACCGCGCTCTGGTCGATGCGGCGGACAACCCCGTGCTCAGCTACCAGCTTGCCGGTGCGGTCGAGGCGATGCAGCCGCTGATGAACATGATCACCTTTACCGCCCGCTCGCGTGGCGAGATCATCGCCCTGCACACCGATCTTGCCGATGCGATCGCGGCGCAGGATGCCGCCGCCGCCGACACCGCCCTGCACCGGCTCGAGGCCTATACCCTCACCCTTGGCCGCGACGTGATGGCCAGCCGCGCGCCTCATTCTCGCTGACAGTGTCCGTGGCGAACCGCGGGTCATGAGTATTTGGACCAAGAAAAAGCCAGCGGGTGCGCTGCCCGTCCGGCCTTTCTTCTTGCATCAAGTATCCCCGCCGGAGGCTCCGACGCCGCCACCGGCGCAACCTTCGGCGTCCCGCGCCCGGACGCATGCCGGCAAGGTATCCTAATCCAACCGGCGCGCTTCGTCTATCAGCAGGATCGGGATGCCCGAGCGGATCGGGAAGACCAGGCCAGCATCGCGGCTGATCAGTTCCTGGCGCTCGCCATCGTATTCCAGCACCGAATGAGTCTGAGGGCAGATCAGTGCTTCCAGCATCCGCCGGTCGAAGCCGGGCACCCTGTCGGCATCTTCGCTCATTGCATCACCTCTCTGTCATCACCGCCACGCAGATCGTATTCGATCAGCGTGACCAGAGTCTCGCGCCGTGTCGACAGGCTGGGCGCCTCCAGCAAGGCCTGTTTGTCCTCGGGTTCGAATCCCAGCAGCATCGACAGCGAATTGATCAGCAATTCGTCCTCGGCCTCCTTCAGCGTTTCCCAATCCGTGGACAGCTCCCGCGCATCGAAATATCGCGACAGAAGGTCCATGAAGGACGGCCTGTTGAAGCCCGGATCGTTGTCACTGGCGGCTAGGTCCTGTTCGAACCCGTCCCACGTGACCTGCGCCCGGCGATAGGGCGTGAACCCTTCCACCTCCGAAGTCACACGGTATCTGGATGCCCCCGACAGGGTAATCATGTATCGCCCGTCCTCGGTTTCCGAAAACTGGGTGACCCGTCCCGCACAGCCGATCCGGTGCAAGCCATGCTCGCCCGCCCGCGCACCCGGATCGGGCTGGACCATCCCGATCAGGCGATGCGGCGTCTTCAGGGCATCGTCGAGCATCGCCAGATAGCGCGGCTCGAACAGGTGCAGCGGCAGCCGCGAGCGCGGCAGCAGCAGCGCCCCCGGCAATGGAAAGACCGGAATTACATCCGGCAGATCACCCTTGAATGTCATGCCGTGGGACGTAGCCCGCGCGGGGCGTCAGGCAAATATCATCGAGCTCAATTTTCGCCGCCCGTTCTGGGCCACGGGATCGCTGGGTTTCAGCGCATCGAAGATGGTGAAAAGCTGCGTCTTGGCCGCCTCGTCATTCCATGCCCGGTCTCGCCGGAAAAGCTCCAGCAGTTCGTCGACAGCCTCCTGTGTCTGGCCGCCTGCATGCAGGGCTTGTGCCAGGTCGAACCGCGCCTGGTGGTCACCGGGATCGGCCTCGACCGCCGCGCGCAGCTCGGCCACCGGCCCGGCATCGGCCGCCTGCCGCGCCAGCGCCAGCCGGGCGGCGGCGGCCTCGAGCTCGGGCGCCTTGGAAATTTCCGCCGGTGCGCCGTTCAGGATCGCCTCGGCCTGGTCAAGATCGTCCATGGCGATATGGCTCGACACCAGTCCGGCATAGGCGGCGGCGTTCTTGTCGTCTTCCTGCAGGATCGCGGCAAATGTCTGGGCGGCATCCGCCGCGGCGCCCTGGTCCAGCATCTTCTGGGCCGCAGCGATGGCATCGTCCAGACCGCCGCTGGCATCTCCGCCCGCAGCCTGGACCACGCGTTCGACGAACGCGTCGATCTCCGATCCCGGCACGGCACCCTGGAAACCGTCGACCGGCTGACCCTGCCAGAAGGCATAGACGGTCGGGATGGACTGGACCCGAAGCTGCTGGGCGATCATCTGGTTCTCGTCCACGTTGACCTTGGCCATTTTCACCGCGCCCTTGGCCTTGGTCACGGCCGCCTCCAGTGCCGGGCCCAGCGTCTTGCAGGGGCCGCACCAGGGTGCCCAGAAGTCGACGATCACCGGCACGGTCTGCGAGGCCTCGACGACCTCGGTCATGAAATCCGCCTCGGACACGTCCTTGATCAGGTCGGTTTCGGGTTGGGGCTGGCCGCCAAGTTCAAGCATCGGATCCTCCGCATCGCTTGGAAATGAGTATTTCCGTGTACATGGCGCAGGCGGCCTCTTGTTGCAAGAGGCGGCACCGCGCCCGGCACTGTCGAACCGCCCGGCAGGGGCACGATCGGACGCTGCGCGGCAGGCGCCGATAACACCGACGCGATACCGGTGGAGTACCGACGCTTTGCCGACACCGTTTCTGCCGCCGCGATGCTCCCTAACGGTTTGCAGAACGACAGCCGGACCTCCGCCGTGTCCGGATACGTTCCTTCGGCAAAAGCAGCCTGCGCGTTCCGCCGTCAACCTTTCGTCCGGCGCGAACCGCACGATCCTCGCCAGCGCTTCCTGGCAGTGTCAGAGGTCGAACGTTGCGAAGACCGGTGCATGGTCCGACGGCTTTTCCCAGCCGCGCGCATGGCGCAGGATGCGGCTGGAATGCCCCGCCGCCTTGATGTCGTCGCTGGCCCAGACGTGATCCAGCCGGCGGCCCTTGTCGGCGGCGTCCCAGTCCTTGGCGCGGTAGGACCACCAGCTGTAAAGCTGCCCGTCGGGTATGTCGGCGCGGGTCACATCGGTCCACTTACCCGCCTCCATGGCGGCATTCAGGTGGTCGACCTCGACCGGCGTGTGACTGACAACCTTCAGAAGCTGCTTGTGGCTCCAGACATCGTCTTCACGCGGGGCGATGTTGAGATCGCCGACAAGGATGGATTTCTCCGGTCGCTCATCGCGGAACCAGTCACGCATTTCGGTCAGGTAATCCAGCTTTTGCCCGAACTTCAGGTTCACGTCGCGGTCCGGCACATCACCCCCGGCGGGAACGTAGAAGTTGTGGATCACCACGCCGTTCTCCAGTTCTCCGGCCACGTGACGCGCATGGCCCAGCGCGGCAAGATCCCGGTCGCCGACATCGCGCATCGGCAGCTTCGACAGGATCGCGACACCGTTGTAGCCCTTCTGCCCGCGGGCGATCACGTGGGTATAGCCCAGCGCCGCGAAGCCTTCGAGCGGGATCTTCTCGACCGGTGACTTGCATTCCTGAAGGCACAGGATATCGGGCGCGTCCTCCTGTAGCAGCTTCAGCACGATGGGCTCGCGCAGGCGGACCGAGTTGATGTTCCAGGTGGCAAGTGTAAAAGGCATGGGTCTCCTGTCCGGTATGCGTCTAGGGGTGCCGGGAGGTAAACCCGACCCGGCCCCCGGACACAAGCAGGAACGCACTGCCGCTTTGCCGCGGTCAGGCCAGCAGGCGATAGCCGCCGGATTCCGTCACCAGCAGGCGCGCATTCGACGGATCGGGCTCGATCTTCTGGCGCAGCCTGTAGATATGGGTTTCCAGCGTGTGGGTCGTGACCCCGGCGTTATACCCCCAGACCTCGTGCAGAAGCACGTCGCGCGCCACCACGCCATCGGGCGAACGGTAAAGGAACTTCAGGATGTTGGTTTCCTTTTCCGTAAGCCGGATCTTGCGATCTTCTTCGGTGATCAGCATCTTCATCGCCGGCTTGAACGTGTAGGGTCCCAGCTGAAAGATCGCGTCCTCGGATTGTTCGTGCTGGCGCAGCTGCGCGCGGATCCGGGCCAGCAGGACCGGGAACTTGAACGGCTTGGTGATATAGTCATTGGCCCCCGCATCGAGGCCAAGGATCGTGTCGGCATCGCCGTCGTGACCGGTGAGCATCATGATTGGCGCCTTCACACCCTGCTTGCGCATCCTGCGGCACAGCTCGCGGCCGTCGGTGTCGGGCAGCCCCACGTCGAGGATGACAAGGTCATAGATACCGTCCTTGGCGTGGGCCATGGCCTCGGCGCCGTTTCCGGCCTCAAGCACATCGAAATCCTCGGTCATCACCAACTGCTCGCTCAGGGCCTCGCGCAGGTCCTCGTCGTCGTCCACAAGCAGTATCTTCTTCAGCTGAGCCATCACGTTCTCTCCGTTCTGTCGCATGTTACCTGCGCCGCTTTTTCAACTGCGACAAGGTCTGTGACAGCATGATCACGGGCTAGTGTTGCCGGGTCGTCAAATGTTTCATTCCGTTACAAAAGCCTGTAGATCAGCCGCTCAGGACACGCTTCACGGAACAGGGATGGCGCACGATGCAGCTTGGCCCCGACAAGACGGAACTGCTGGCGCGTGCGCGCGCCGACCTGCGCATGGGTGTGCCGGTGGTGTTGCGCGATGGCGAAACGCTGTCGGTGGTGGCCGCCGCCGAGACCTGCGACGATATCCGGCTGGCCGCGCTTCAGTCCCAGGGTACGGAAATCCATCTCGCCATTTCGGCAAGGCGCGCCACGACGCTGAAGGCGCGTCCTTATGATGGCGACCTTGCGAGGATCATCCTGCCGCGGGACGCATCCCTGTCCTGGGTCAAAGCCGTCGCCGATCCGGCCGATGATCTGCGGTCACCGATGAAAGGGCCGCTGATTGCCGCCCGCGACGGCACGGCAGCGATCCATCGCGCCGCCCTCGGGCTTGTCAAGTCGGCCCGCCTTCTGCCCGCTGCTCTGGTCATGGCCGTTCCCGCCGGCACGCAGAGCGACGGGCTTACCGTTCTCGAAGTGGCCGAAATTCTTGCCCATCTCGAAACGGCCAGCCCGATGCACAAGGTGGTCAGCGCCCGCCTGCCGCTTGAGGTTTCCGAAGCCGGGCGCCTGCATATCTGGCGTCCCGAGGACGGTGGCGAAGAGCATTATGCCATCGAGATCGGCAGCCCCCCCCGCGCTGCGCCCGTGCTTTCGCGCCTGCATTCGGCCTGTTTCACCGGGGATCTTCTGGGCAGCCTGAAATGCGATTGCGGCCCGCAGTTGCGGGCCGCATTGGCCCAGATGGGGGCCGAGGGCGCGGGCGTGCTGCTTTACCTCAACCAGGAAGGGCGCGGCATCGGCCTTGCCAACAAGATGCGGGCCTATGCATTGCAGGACCAGGGCTTTGACACGGTCGAGGCCAATCACCGGCTTGGGTTCGAAGATGACGAGCGCGATTTCCGCATCGGGGCCGACATCCTGCACAGCATGGGGTTCGGGGCAGTCCGTTTGCTGACCAACAACCCCGCCAAGATCGACATGATGAAAAGCTGCGGGATCGACGTGGTCGAACGCGTCCCGCTCAAGGTCGGCGAAGGGGCACATAACCGCGCGTACCTCGCCACCAAGGCCGCGAAATCAGGGCATTTGCTGTGACCTAATCGCGGGCGTCCGGGTCCGGCTGCCCGACGCCCCGAAAGACCGGCTTCAGCGGCAGGACCCACGCGATGCCCAGGACCACGAAAACGGCAAACTCGGTCAGAATCCCGATGTCGTACCTCTCCCGCAGCCAGTCCGTCAGGTTCACCGCCACCACGATGTAAAGGGGAAGGGCGATCAGCAGGATCACCAGCGACCAGCGGCGGCGGGACTTGTAGCTCAGGGCCATGAGGACCTCGATGGAAAACAGCGTCAGTCGGCGAAGGGATCGGTCACGAGGATCGTATCCTCCCGCTCCGGCGAGGTGGAGAGTAGCGCGACGGGGCACTGGATCAATTCCTCGACCCGCCGCACATACTTGATCGCATTGGCGGGCAGGTCCGCCCAACTGCGCGCGCCTTCGGTCGAGTCCTGCCATCCCGGCATCTCTTCGTAGATCGGCTTGCAGCGCCATTGCTGGTCGGTCGCCATGGGCAGGTAATCCAGCTGCTTGCCGTCCAGTTCGTACCCAACGCAGATCTTCAGCGTTTCGAACCCATCCAGAACATCCAGCTTGGTCAGCGAAATGCCATTCACGCCCGAGGTGGCGCAGGTCTGGCGCACCAGGGCCGCGTCGAACCAGCCGCAGCGGCGCTGGCGGCCCGTGACCGTTCCGAATTCACGCCCGCGTTCGCCCAGCCTTTGCCCGTCGGCATCTTCCAGCTCTGACGGGAACGGCCCTTCGCCCACCCGGGTGGTGTAGGCCTTGACGATGCCCAGGACATAGTCGATCGCCCCCGGCCCCATTCCGACGCCCGTGGCCGCCTGCCCCGCGATGACGTTCGAGGACGTCACGAACGGATAGGTGCCAAAGTCGATGTCCAGCAATGCGCCCTGCGCCCCCTCGAACAGGATGCGCTTGCCCGCCTTGCGCTGGTCGTTCAGCACCTTCCAGACCGGCGCGGCATAGGGCAGAAGCTCTGCCGCGATTTCCTTCAGCTGTGCCACCAGCGCGTCGCGGTCCACGGCTTCGATTCCCAGCCCCTTGCGCAACGGGTCGTGGTGTTGCAACGCGCGGTCCACCCGCGCTTCCAGCGTGGCGTCGTCGGCCAGGTCCGCCACGCGGACCGAGCGACGCCCCACCTTGTCCTCGTAGGCGGGTCCGATGCCGCGGCCAGTGGTGCCGATCTTGGTGCCCTTGCTGGCCGCTTCCTCGCGGGCGCGGTCCAGTTCTCCGTGGATCGGCAGGATCAGCGGCGTGTTCTCGGCGATCATCAGCGTTTCGGGGGTGATCTCGACCCCCTGCTCGCGGATCGCGGCGATTTCCTTCAGCAGGTGCCACGGATCCAGCACCACGCCGTTGCCGATCACGCTCAGCTTGCCGCCGCGCACCACGCCCGAGGGCAGCGCGTTCAGCTTGTAGACCTTGCCGTCGATCACCAGCGTATGGCCCGCGTTGTGCCCGCCCTGGAACCGCGCAATCACGTCCGCGCGCTCGCTCAGCCAGTCAACGATCTTGCCTTTACCCTCGTCGCCCCACTGGGCGCCGACAACGACGACATTTGCCATGGAAACCTCTCAGGCGGTGGTTGAACCCCGCGCCCGTATACCCACACCGATCCGCTTGCGAAACCGGAATTTCACGGCCGGGCTGGACAGGCCGCCACCGGGCAGGCACATCTGTCACAGCGGAACCGTCGGAGGACAAGGATGATCGGATTTCTCGTACGCTGGGCACTGGCCTTTGTCCTGCTGGCCGCGACGTTCAACCCGACACGGTACAATTTCATCGTCTGGGCGCGGGACAACTGGGAAGCACAGATGCCGCTGACAGTGCTTTTCGCGCTGCTGCTTCTGGTGGGCTACATCATCTACCTGCGTGCGACGCTCCGCTCGATCGGGGCGTTCGGCATGGGGCTGATCCTGGCCATTACGGCGGCGCTTGGCTGGGTGCTGGTGGATTTCGGCCTGCTGAACCTCGACAACCCGACGCAGAACCTCTGGCTGGGTCTTGTCGCACTGTCCCTGGTCCTCGGCATCGGCCTCAGCTGGAGCCACGTGCGCCGTCGCCTGTCGGGCCAGGCGGACATGGACGACGTGGACGAATAAGGACCGGGCCGCACCGACTGCCCGCAACGCTGCGCCCACGCTCGGCAGGAAGGAAAACGGCGGGTTGCGGGGCGCGGCCGAATTGCTTAGATACCGCCCATCCGAACCCGAGGGACCGCGTCTTATGGAAAATGTCATCCTGCTTGTTCACCTGCTGCTGGCGCTCGCGCTGATCGGTGTCGTGCTGTTGCAGCGCTCCGAGGGCGGCGGCCTGGGCATGGGCGGCGGAGGCGGCAACGTGACCACCGGACGCTCCGGCGCGACCGCACTGGGCAAGCTGACTTGGATCCTCGGGCTGTCGATCTTCGTCACCACGCTGACCCTGACGGTGATTGCGGCACAGAACGCCGGCGGATCTTCGGTTCTTGACCGGATCACCGACGACAGGCCCGCAACCGAAGAAAGCAATCCGGGGCTCGACAGCACCGGCGATGGTCTTCTGCCGCCTTCGGGCGATGACGACGCACCGCTGACGCCCACCGCGGACTGACGCGGAATCACCACTAAAGCTTGCGGATGCGCACCTGCGCGTCACAGCATATTGCGGCTTTCGTCCGAATCCTTTATGGCTCGAGTCCCGTGGTGATGCGGTGCCGAAGGCTTCGATTCGACCGCATCTAACAGGCGACAAACGCCGCAATCACGGGGGTTTGCCAGCGCATGGCACGTTACATTTTCATCACCGGCGGCGTTGTTTCCTCTCTCGGCAAGGGCCTTGCATCTGCGGCCCTGGGCGCGCTTCTGCAGGCGCGCGGCTTTTCGGTGCGACTGCGCAAGCTCGACCCCTACCTGAATGTCGACCCCGGCACTATGTCGCCGTTCGAGCATGGCGAGGTGTTCGTCACCGACGATGGCGCGGAAACCGACCTGGACCTGGGTCACTACGAACGCTTCACCGGCGTTCCCGCCCGCATGACGGATTCGGTCAGTTCGGGACGCATCTATTCCAACGTGCTGGAGCGCGAGCGCCGGGGCGACTACCTTGGCAAGACGATCCAGGTGGTTCCCCATGTCACCAACGAGATCAAGGATTTTATCGGTATCGGCGATGACGAGGTCGATTTCATGCTGTGCGAGATCGGCGGCACGGTGGGCGACATCGAGGGCCTGCCCTTTTTCGAGGCGATCCGGCAGTTCAGCCACGACCGCCCGCGCGGTCAGTGCATTTTCATGCACCTCACGCTCCTGCCCTATCTTGCCGCGAGCGGCGAGCTGAAGACCAAGCCGACGCAGCACAGCGTCAAGGAACTGCAATCCATCGGGATCGCGCCCGACATCCTTGTCTGCCGCTCCGAACAGCCGATCCCGGAAAAGGAACGCGAGAAGATCGCGCTGTTCTGCAACGTCCGCAAAGAGGCGGTGGTCGCCGCTTACGATCTCAATTCGATATACGAGGCGCCGCTTGCCTATCACCACGAAGGTTTGGATCAGGCCGTTCTCGATGCCTTCGACATCTCCCCGGCCCCGCGTCCCGACCTGACCACCTGGAAGGACGTGGTGGACCGCATCCATAACACCGACGGTACGGTCAACGTGGCCATCGTCGGCAAGTACACACAGCTGGAAGACGCCTACAAGTCGATCAAGGAGGCGCTGACCCATGGCGGCATGGCCAACCGGGTGAAGGTCAACGTGGAATGGGTGGATGCCGAGGTCTTCGACCGCGAGGATGCCGCGCCGCATCTGGAAGGCTATCACGCCATTCTTGTCCCCGGCGGTTTTGGCGAGCGCGGTACCGAAGGCAAGATCAAGGCCGCGCAATTCGCCCGCGAACGCAAGATCCCCTACCTGGGCATCTGCCTGGGGATGCAGATGGCGGTGATCGAGGCCGCGCGCAACAAGGCGGGGCTCAAGGATGCCGGTTCCGAGGAATTCGATCACGAGGCAGGCAAGAAGCGCTTCACGCCGGTCGTCTATCATCTCAAGGAATGGGTGCAAGGCAACGAAAAGGTCAAGCGCAAGGTGACCGACGACAAGGGCGGCACCATGCGTCTGGGTGCCTATGATGCCGTGCTCAAGGAAGGTTCCAAGGTGGCCGAGGTCTATGGCGGAACCGCCATCGATGAACGCCACCGCCACCGCTACGAGGTGGATATCGAGTACCGCAAGAAGCTTGAGGACTGCGGATTGGTCTTTTCCGGCATGTCCCCCGACGGCCGCCTGCCCGAGATCGTGGAGTGGGAAAATCACCCGTGGTTCATCGGCGTCCAGTTCCACCCCGAACTGAAATCGAAGCCTTTCAAGCCGCATCCGCTTTTCGCGGATTTCGTCCGGGCGGCCGTGGAAACTTCGCGCCTGGTCTGACCCCCTCCATTTCGCATGCAAGATCAGACAGTTAAGATTTTCTGACGGCGGATTTGAACTGCATCCGACGTCGTCGCGACCTATGTCCGAGCCCCGGGATTGTTCCGGGCCGAAACCAGACATGAGGTCCATTATGAAAACGCTTTTCCAAACTCTGACCGCCGCCGCAGCCCTGTCCGCGGCCCTGACCACGACCGCCGCCGCCCAGGATGCCGAGAAATGGCAGGGCTTCTACCTTGGTGGCCGCGTCAACATGCAGAATCTCGGAGTCTCGGGTGCCCCCATCGGGATCGACCCCGAGATCAACGCCGGTGTCTTCGGCGGCTACAACCATGCCGTTTCGCCCAATTTCGTCCTTGGCGCCGAACTGGGCTATGACAGCAAGCTCGACTACACCGTCGTCGGCACCGGGCTGGACCTGGAGAACAATATCAGCCTGCGCGGCCGCGGCGGCTATGCCTTCGGCAACTCGATGCTCTACGGCACGCTTGGCTATGGCTGGACGGAATGGGACGTGGCCGCAGCGGGCATTTCCGGCTCCGGCGAAGGGTTTTCCTACGGCATCGGCCTTGAAACCATGCTGACAGAGAACATCACGACACGGTTCGAGTATACCCGCACCAACTACGATTTCTCGGGCCCCGGCCTGGGCGGCAACGACGGCGAGGTCGATGCGTTCACGGTGGGTGTTGCCTACAAGTTCTGATCCGGCTCCGTCTCTTGGTCAGGGCGCTCTTGCATGGGCGCCCTGCCGACGTTTGGGGGATCCTAATACCTCAGGTTCGTCAGGTCCTCGTCCGGGTCTTTTCGGGGCGGATGAAACCGCAGCATGCGCCGGGACACGCCAAGCTCCAGGATCGGGCTGAAAAGGTCGCGGAGCAACGACCGGTTCTCGTGGTAGATCGCGGTCTCCGACCCGCGGTCCAGCCGAAGTTCGTTGTTCAGCAGGGTCGCCACAATCCGCTCGTCCAGCAGATACCGGCCTTGCCGGCCTTCCTTGCGGTCCAGCGCCTGGGTATCCAGCCAGCGCCCGATACGGTCGCGGTCGTCGACGTCCTGGTCCGGCCATACCAGATAAAATCCGGAATTCACACGCAGGCAGATCGTGTCCAGCACCAGTGCGATCCCGCGCAGGTCCATCGGCAAGTCGCGCTTGGACAGATAGTTCAGCCGCTGTGGCTGAGCGTTCAGGAACACGGTCAGGGCCGTGCCCAGGTCCATGTATTTCTGCGCCATCACCCAACCCAGCACCAGTTGCGGATCCCCTTTCCAGTCGTACTTCCGCACGAAGCTGCGCGCCTGGTCGACCGTGCACCGCCGAAGATACTCCAGCTGTTCCTGCGGCGTGCAGGTCAGCGGGTTCAGGACGGTCGAGGTCTTACTTTGGGACATGCCTGGTTTCGCCAAGGTTTCAATGGGACTTTCGGCAATCTGTCGCAGGATTAGGCCTATAGTTGGGAGCAAATGTGTCACGTTTCAGACGGCAGTTGGCAGGCATTCCGCAAGGTTGCGGAAATTCGTTTTCCCACGGCGACGTTCAGGTTAGAGCTTGCCGCGATCTGTCAGGTTCGTGGAGACGCCCATGGAAAAACACTCTCTGCTGCATCGTCTGCTTCACGCGTTCGACGCGCCGGAGCCGCCGCCCCTGCCCGCACCGGACGAGAAACTGGCGCTCGGGGCGCTGATGGTGCGCGTGGCGATGTCGGACCGGACCTACAAGTTTGCCGAAGTCCACAGGATCGACCTGCTGCTGGGGCGACTCTACGGGCTGGGTCCGATCGAGGCGGCGAAGATGCGCGCCACGTCCGAGCGGCTGGAACGCGACGCCCCCGACACCGAAGCGTTCGGCGACATTCTGCGAAAGACTGTCAGCTTTGCCGCCCGCGTGGACGCGCTCGAAGCGCTGTGGGAGGTGGTGCTGGCCGATGGCGAGGGCCACGCCGAAGAACTCCACGTGCTGGAGGACGTCCGCCGCACGCTGGGCCTGTCGCCAGAGGACAGCGACGCCGCCCGCATGCGCGCCGAGACGGAATTGGGCGGCAGCCAATAATGCGAGTGCGGTCAGAAACCCGTTGGCCGCGCCGAAGACTGCGCCTATATGCCCTTCATGTTTGCTGATTTCCTCAAGAGACTCACCGACGCCTCGCCCGAGGCACTGCCCGAGACCGACGCGCGGCTGGCGCTGACCGCGCTTCTGATCCGCATTGCACGGTCCGATGGGCATTTCGACGCGGCCGAACGCGAACGGATCCTGACCATTGCCCGCACGCGTTACGGGCTTTTGCCCGACGATGCCGCGACACTGGTGGACGAGGCGGAACAACTGGAAGGCGAGGCGCCCGATACGGTGCGTTTCACACGCGCGATCAAGGATGCCGTGGCCTACGAGGACCGCGTCGGCGTGATCGAAGCCCTCTGGCAGGTGGCGCTGGCCGATGGCGAGCGCGACGCCAGCGAGGATGCGATCATCCGCATGGCATCGAATTTCCTTGGTGTCACCGATGTCGACAGCGCCCTGGCCCGCCAGCGCCAGGAAGAGGGATGATCGCCAGCCTGCCGATGTACGACCGGCCCGAGGTGCAGGACGCGACCGACCGGCTTTGGCAGGCGATCCGGACAAGGCTGGGGCACGGGCCTGCAGGGCTGTGCCGAGAAGGCGACATCTGGGACCAGTGGCTGTCGCCCGACCTTGTCCTGTCGCAGACCTGTGGCTACCCATACCGCGCCCGCCTGCATGGCAGGGTCGCCCTCGTGGGCACACCGGATTACGATCTGGAGGGGTGCGGACCCGGCGAATACCGCTCTGTCTTCGTGGCGCGCCGGGACGATACGCGCACGGATCCGCGGGAATTCGCGACAGCCCGTTTCGCCTATAACGAGCCGATGTCGCAAAGCGGATGGGCCGCGCCGGCCGCCTGGTCCGAGGCGCGCGGGTTTATCTTTGCCGACACGCGGCGTACCGGCGCGCATCGCGCCTCGGCGCAGGCCGTTGCCGAAGGGCGGGCCGACCTTGCCGCCCTTGACGCTCAAAGCTGGCGGTTGATGCAGCGCCACGACGCTTTCGCCGGTGACCTGCAGGTGATTGCCGCCACGCCGCCAACCCCCGCCCTGCCCTTCATCGCGGCTCTTGGCACCGAAACGGACGCCGTTTTCGAAGCGCTGCGCCAGGCCATCGGCGCCATGACGTCCGAGGATCGTGCGGCGCTTGGCCTGACCGGGATCGTGCGCATCCCGGCCGAGACTTACCTGGCAGTTCCGACACCCGCGCCGCCCGTGGCTTGACGCAACGGCACCCCGCCGCATTCGCCCAAAAGCCGGGCAAATCGCACGAAACGGGCGCAAAAACATCGTTTTGCAAGTTGCAATGGCCCGAATTTACTGCCCTAGTGTCCGGTGTCACTGACTGACCCTGCCAATCGGAAGCTGCCTTTGCCCGACGAAACGCCCGTCATCGAGATCCGCAACCTGCACAAGGCCTATGGCAGTCTTGAGGTGATCAAGGGCGTCGATATCACCGCGCCGCGCGGCAGCGTGGTGTCGCTGATCGGGTCCTCCGGCTCGGGAAAGTCCACCATCCTGCGCTGCGCCAACCTGCTGGAAGACAGCCAGCAGGGCGAAATCCTGTTCAAGGGCGAGCATGTAACGTGGAAGGGCGGCGGCCTTAACCGGCATCCTTCGGACCCCAAGCAGGTCCTGCGAATCCGCACGAACCTGTCGATGGTGTTCCAGCAGTTCAACCTTTGGGCGCACCTGACCATCCTGCAAAACGTGATGGAGGCGCCCGTGACGGTGCTGGGCCGCCCCCGGGACAAGGTCGAGGCCGCGGCGCGCGGTTATCTCGACAAGGTCGGTATCGGCGACAAGTGCGACGCCTATCCCGCGCAGCTTTCCGGCGGCCAGCAGCAGCGTGCCGCCATCGCAAGGGCGCTTTGCATGGAACCCGAGGCGCTCTTGTTCGACGAGCCCACATCGGCGCTCGACCCCGAACTGGAACAGGAAGTCGTGCGCGTGATCAAGGACCTGGCCGCCGAGGGGCGGACGATGATGATCGTGACCCATGACATGAAGATGGCCCATGACGTGTCCGACCACGTCATTTTCCTGCATCAGGGCCTGATTGAAGAAGAAGGCGATCCGAAGACACTCTTCGGTGCGCCCAAATCCGAGCGGCTGCGCCAGTTTCTAAGCTCGACGATGGCCGCCTGAACCAAAGAACCAAGCAAGGGAGATACTTATGAAAAAGCTAGTTCTTTCCGCAGTCGCCATGGCCATGGCCGGCGGCGTGGCGATGGCCCAGGACAAGACGATCCGTCTGGGCACCGAGGGCGCCTATGCGCCGTGGAACTTCGTCAACGACGCAGGCGAAATCGACGGATTCGAGCGCGAGTTGGGCGACGAATTGTGCGCCCGCGCCGAGCTGACCTGCGAATGGGTCAAGAACGACTGGGATTCGATCATTCCGAACCTGGTGGGTGGTAACTACGACGCCATTATCGCGGGCATGTCGATCACCGACGAGCGCGACGAAGTCATCGATTTCACCCAGAACTACACGCCGCCGGATCCGTCGGCCTATGCCGCGATGTCCGATGGCGTCGATGTCGCAGCCGGCGTGATCGCCGCGCAGACCGGCACGATCCAGGCGGGCTATGTTTCGGAATCCGGCGCGACGCTGGTGGAGTTCGCCACGCCCGAGGAAACCATCGCCGCCGTAAAGAACGGCGAGGCTGACGCGGTGCTGGCGGACAAGTCCTTCCTCGCGCCGATCGTGGCCGAGGACAGCGAGATGATGTTCGTCGGCGACGACGTGCCGCTGGGCGGCGGCGTGGGCATGGGCCTGCGCGAATCCGACACCGAGCTGAAGGAAAAGTTCGACGCCGCCATCCAGTCCATGAAGGACGATGGCAGCCTGAACGAGATGATCACCAAATGGGAAGTCTCGTCGACTTTCGAATAAACGATCCCGCCGCGCCCCGGTTCGCCCGGGGCGCGCGCGTATCCGGCCGGACGGGGACACATGGCCTGCAACACAGACATTTCGATGACCGACATCGCAGGTCGGCCGGGGTCCGCGTATCGCGGTATCGGGACCGGCGATGTTTGAATTCTGCGCCGATCCGTCCGTTCTGGGCGATGTTCAGTGGCTGGCCTGCTACCTGACCACCGCGAAGCACGCCAATCTCTATGTCGCGGTCATCCTGGTCCTGGTGCTGCTTGCCATCACCGCCCCCACCGCGCTGGCCTTCGGTTTTGCCGCCGCGTCGGCCGCCCGGTCCAGGTTCGGGCCGCTGTCGTGGCTCGCGCATGGCTATATAAACCTTGTGCGCGGGGTGCCGGACACGGCCTTCTTCCTGTTTTTCGTCATCGCCCTCGACCAGGGCTTCGAATGGGTGCGTCACAAGGTCAAATGCCCGGACTGGGATGCACCGATCTGGCAGGGCAACGATTTCATCGTCTGCCAGGCGGCGAAACTGCCCCTTGGCTCTGCCCCGCAATGGGTGCACGAAACCTATGGCTTCTTCATCGCCGTCCTGACCTTCGCCCTGGTCTTCGGCGCCTTTGCCGGAAACGTGCTTTATGGCGCGATGCGTACCGTGCCCCGCGCCCAGATGGAGACCGCCGAGGCCTATGGCATGACCCCGCGCCAGAGTTTCTGGCGCATTCTGGTGCCGCAGATGTGGGTCTATGCCCTGCCCGGCCTCAGCAACGTCTGGATGGTGCTGACCAAGGCCACACCGCTTTTGTTCCTGCTGGGGGTCGAGGACATCGTCTACTGGGCGCGCGAACTGGCCGGCACGGCCCTGCCCCGGTTTACCGACTATCCCCATGGCGATTGGCGCATGTGGTATTTCCTGGCGCTGCTCGTGTTCTACCTCGGGCTGACCCGCGTGTCCGAGATCGTGCTCGACCGGCTGATGATCCGCCTGTCGCACGGGCAGGCCACCACGGGCGGCGAAGCCCAGCGCAGGGCGGCCGCATCATGAGTTGCTGGCAGACCATCCAGGATTACGGCCTGCGCTCGATCGGGATCGGCGAACGACTGCCACAGGAAGGTTTCACGCTCTGCCATCATTTCACGCTGATCGGTTCGGGGATGCTGTGGAATATCTACTTCGGCGTTCTGGCGATCGTCTTGGGGTTCGGGCTGGCCACGCTGGTGGCCGTGGGCAAGGCGTCATCGAGCCGGCTTTTCCAGAAACCATCGGCATGGTTCATCTACATTTTCCGCGGCTCGCCGCTCTTCATCCAGTTCTTCTTCGCCTATGCGGCCTTCCTGAACCTCAAATCGGTGGCGCCGGCCTTTGATCCCTTCACCGCGGCCTGGCTGGGTGCGCTCATCGTGCTGTTCCTGAACACCGCGGCCTATTCCGGCGAGATCTTCTACGGCGCGCTGCGCTCGATTCCAAAGGGCGAGGTCGAGGCGGCGGATGCCTACGGGTTCACCGGCTGGAAACGGTTTCGCCGGATTGTCTGGCCGACAATGCTGCGGCTCGCATGGCCCGCCTACACGAACGAGGCGATCTTCCTGTTTCATGCCACGACGCTGGTGTTCTTCTCGGCCTTCCCTATTTGGCAGCAACGGGGCGACGCGCTCTATTACGCGAAATATATCGCGGACAAGACCTTCAACCCCTTCGTGCCCTACCCGATCCTGGCGGGCTATTTCATCCTTCTTACGCTGGTCGTAATCTCTATCTTCGGGCTGGTGAACAAGCGCCTCAATCGCCATCTGCCGCGGGAACGCCGCACGCGCATACGCTTTCGCCCGACATTGATCCGCTGACCGGCTTCACGGTTCTTCCAATACTCCCGCCGGAGGCATCCGACGTATCCCAGGGGCGGCTCAGCCCGGGTCTTTGGCACGCCCGCGCGTCTTCATACCGTGCAGTGCCCGGTCCCACTGACGCGGCGCCAGCAATTTACGGAACGCCCGCTCCAGCTCTGCCGTGCCGTCGCGCGCGTACCAGCGCCCGTGGGCGATGATCACGCGCCGCGCGCCCCATCCGACGATGGTTTCGATATCCTCGGCAAAGGCCTGTTTGTCGCGGAAGGTCCAGCGGATCAGGGGCGGTGTCTTGCCATCGCTGTCGTCGATCCCGTTCAGCCACACGAAAGGCCGGCACCGCGCGGGCAGCTTGGCGGTCTCGAAGGCCTCGATCAGGTCGGTCAGGATCGTCGTGGTGGACGCCTTGTGAAAGAACGCGACCTCTTTGTGCGTCCGGCTGCCCCGCACCAGCAGCTGGGCGATCTGCCCTTCCCACGGCAGCTCTGCCTTTCGGGGCTGCAATTCCTGCCCGTCCGGCAAGCCGATCCCGTGCTTTGCCGAACGTTCCGGCGTACCGGGCGCCATCCAGACTTGCGCCTCCGGAAAGGCCGCGGCCCATTCGGCAATGTGCAGAAAGTGGAACTGGTTCGGCGCAACAAGGTGGCGCACCGGCCCCAGCACCGCCAGGGCCTCCTGCAAATCGTCGTTGAGCGGGGTCGGAGAATGCACCCACAGGTCGCCGTTCTCCAGCCGGATCACGGTGGCCCGGGTGGGAAAGGGAAACCCCATCACCGGCACCGGCGCACCGTCGATGATCCAGATGCCATCGGCCACGGGTTTGAGCACGTCGAGCGGCTCGTACCCCGTGGCCGTCAAGCGCCTTACTCCGTGACCGTGACGGATACCATGCGGTCCGGCTCGCCGATGACGGCCCCGTTGGGACCTTCGCCGCGCTTGATCGCGTCCAGCACGTCCAGACCTTCGGTCACGCGGCCCACGACAGTGTATTCCCCGTCAAGGAACGGGCCCGGCGCGAACATGATGAAGAACTGGCTGTTGGCACTGTCCGGGCTCTGGCTGCGGGCCATGCCGACAACACCGCGATCGAAGGTGATGTCCGAGAACTCGGCCGCAAGATCGGGCCGGTCGCTGCCGCCGCGTCCGGCCATGGACATGTCGCCGCCCGACTTGCCGAATTCCACGTCGCCGGTCTGGGCCATGAAGCCGTCAATCACGCGGTGAAAGACGACGTTGTCATAAGCGCCCTCTTCGGCCAGCGCCGTGATCTGCTCGACATGGCCGGGGGCCACGTCCTCCAGCAGGTCGACCTTGATCGTGCCGTTGGCCTCGCCCGCGACCTCGATGTCAAGACCGGTGGCCAGCGCGGGAGCGGCCATCAGGATGAAAACTGCGGAAAGCTTAAGCATCGGCGGCCACCTTTACGCTGATCATCCGGTCGGGGCTTGCGGGCGGCTCGCCGCGGGTGATGGCGTCGACATGTTCCATTCCGTCAATCACCCGGCCATAGACCGTGTATTGCCGGTTGAGGAAATGGTTATCGGAGAAGTTGATGAAGAACTGGCTGTTTGCGCTGTCGGGGTTCTGGCTGCGCGCGGCACCCAGCGTGCCACGGTCATGCGGAACGCCGGAAAACTCGGCTTTCAGGTTCGGCAGGTCGCTGCCGCCGGTGCCGGCCATGCGGATGTTGAAGTCCTGCTCCATGTTGCCGTTCGCCACGTCGCCGGTCTGGGCCATGAAGCCGTCGATCACCCGGTGGAAGGCCACGTTGTCGTACTGACCCGACCGCGCCAGTTCCTTCATCCGTTCGCAATGGCCCGGGGCCACGTCGGGCAGAAGCTCGATCGTCACGGTGCCGTCCTTCAGCTCCATCAGGATCGTGTTCTCGGGGTCTTTGATCTCGGCCATGCGGGCCTCCTTGTTCACTTGGGCTTGGCAATACCTAGGCGCTATGGCCGGGATTGCCAAGCCAGAGGTTGACGCCCCCGCCGGGCCACGCCAAAAGGCCCGCGACCAATACCCGTGGGAGGCAAACGCGATGGGCTGGAAGACGCTTGATGACATGGACCTGGACGGCAAGACCGTGCTGACGCGGGTCGACATCAATGTTCCCGTCGAGAACGGTCGCGTAACCGACAGCACCCGGCTGGAACGGATCAAGCCCACGATCGACGCCATCCTTGCCGCGGGCGGCAAGCCCTTGCTTCTGGCCCATTTCGGACGGCCCAAGGGCAAGGTCGTAGACGAGATGTCGTTGCGCCACGTGGTGCCCGCCCTGCGCGAGGCCACCGGCCACAGCGTGCAGTTCATCGAAACGCTGGAAGGCGCCGAGGACCCTACCGCCGAGGCCCGCGCCGCCGAGGTTCTCTTGCTGGAGAACATCCGCTTCCACCCCGGCGAAGAGGCCAACGACCCCGCATTCGCCGCCCGACTTGCCGGCCTGGGCGATATCTTCTGCAACGACGCCTTCTCGGCCGCGCACCGAGCCCATGCCTCGACCGAGGCGCTGGCCCGGCACCTGCCCGCCTGTGCCGGTCGCCTGATGCAGGCCGAGCTGTCGGCGCTGGAAGCCGCGCTTGGTGCGCCCGAGCGCCCGCTGGTGGCGGTGGTGGGCGGGGCCAAGGTCTCGACCAAGCTGGACCTGCTGGGAAACCTCGTGAGCAGGGTCGACAAACTGGTGATCGGCGGTGGCATGGCCAACACGTTCCTGGCCGCGCAGGGGCTGAACGTGGGCAAGTCCCTGTGCGAGCATGACATGGCCGAGACTGCCCGCGAGATCATGGTCAAGGCCGGCGCTGCGGGGTGTGAGATCCTGTTACCCGCCGATGTCGTCGTGGCCGAGGAATTCCGCGCCGGCGCCCCGCATGAGACAGTGCCCGCCCATGCCTGCCCTGACGAAGCAATGATCCTCGATGCCGGCCCACGGGCCGTGGCACGGATCATCGCGGCGCTCGACACCGCGAAAACGCTGATCTGGAACGGTCCACTGGGCGCATTCGAGATCGCGCCATTCGACGCGGCCACGAACGCGGCCGCCTCGCATGCCGCCGAACTCAGCCGTGCAGGCAAGCTGATCTCGGTCGCGGGGGGCGGCGATACCGTCGCGGCGTTGAACCAGGCCGGCGCGGCGGACGACTTTACCTATATTTCCACCGCGGGCGGGGCCTTTCTGGAATGGATGGAAGGCAAGACCCTGCCCGGAGTCGCGGCCCTGGGCGGCTGACCGCCGCTGCCCGCCCCTGCCCGCCCGGCGCGGGCAGCCTGTGCATTTCGCAGGTATGGAAAACCGGACTGTGGTATTTCCCTGCGCAGGCCTAGCCTGCGTGGCAAGGTGAAACGCCAAAGGGGAAAAACCATGCGTCCGTTCAATCCTGTCATTGCCGCCGTGCTGTGTCTTGGCCTTGCCGCGCCGCTCCGGGCCGAGGGCGATCCCAAGCCCGGCCTTCTGGACCTGCTTACGATCGACAGCATTGCGGACAGCCTTGCCAGCGTGGCCATTTCGGCGCTGCGCACGCAGATGGAGGTCGAGTACGAGCACCTTCAGACCGATATCCTGCGGGGGACCGTCTCGCTGACCGGCGTGACCCTGCGCCCGCAACTGCGCCACGACCAGGCGCGCCAGTGCGAAATCACGGTGCAGCGCCTGGGCGTCGATTTCGGCCAGGCCGCCGCGGCGCTTGGGGTGGCCACGATCTCGACCACGATGGTCGGTGCCAGCGCCGCCATTGCCTGTATCCCGCGTGACGCCGGGCTGGCGTTGCGCTCGGCGGGCTATAACGCGATCGAGGTCGACCGGCTGACCTATGAGACGGACTATGTTCACAGTACCGGTGAAATCCGGGTGAACGGGTCGGCCGCGGTCAACGATCTTGCGATTCTCGACCTCGAGGTGGCCGGGTCGATCCTGCCGCGGCTGGACCAGTTCGGCCTGCCGGGCGATCCGGCGGTCCGGGTCAGGCGCGCGGTGCTGGGCCTGCAGGACCAGGGCGGATGGCAGCGCCTGTCCACGCTGATCCCCGAGAACCTGCGCCAGCCGGATATTATCCGCAGCCTGGGCACCGAAGAGCTGACGAACATGCTGAGCAACAACGGAACCCGTGCGCTGACGGCGACGGAGCGGCGGTTCATAGACGACCTGATGACCCATGTGGCGGGGTTCGTCGATGCCCCCGGCGAGATCACCATCGAGGCCCAGTTGCCGGAGAACGGCATCGTGCTGGAACCCGAGATCTACCAGTCGCCCGAGGAACTCTTGCAGGCGCTGGCCCCCGATGCCCGTACCGCCCCGCTGGCACAATCCCGTCTGCTGGACACGCGATTGCTGGCGCGGCTCGACTCGGGAGAGGTCAGCGCGGATGAACGGATGACCCTAGCGCGGGCGCTCTTGCATGGCGACGGGGTGCCCCGAGCCGAGGCGCTGGTGCCCGATATCCTGGCGCCCCTGCTGGAGGACGGCACCGCGGCGCCCGAGGCGGCGCTGCTGACCGCCCGGGCCCAGTCGGCGACCGACCCGGCGATGGCCTACCGTAACGCGCTGAGCGCCGCGGCGGGGCGGCAGACCGGTGCGATTGCCCTTCTCGACCGGCTGGAAGAGCGGCTGACCACGCTGCAGGTCATCGCCGAGCAGGACGCGCATCTGGAGGACCACGCCGCTGCGCCGGCCCTGCCGGAGGGCAACGACATCCGCGCGGTGCGGGGGCAGGCACTGGCCTATTTTACCGGTCTGGGCGCGCCGCGGTCCTATCGCCAGGCCTATTACCTTGCCCTGATCGCCGAGGCGGCGGGCGATATCGGCGCGCGCCCCCTGCGCGAGGATATCGAGAACCGGTTCGCAAGCCGCGGCGACGCGGTGCGGGCGGCATGGGCGGGACTGCGCAACGAGATCCAGTCGCTTGCCCTGCGCGACTGGATCGAGGGTGACCTTGCGGCGCGTTACGCCAGGCAGGACTAGGACGGGACCACCCGCAGGGTGCTGCGCAAAGCGCGGGCGGAACGTGCAGTTCCGTCGCGGCGCCCGCCGGAACGGCACCGCCAAGGATTGCGCGGCCTGCGCCCCTCACGTATGAAACGGGCAAACGGATTTACCGGCAAGAGGGATCGCATGTCGAAGGCCAAACAGACAGAACAGATACGCAACGGACAAGGCTTTATCGCGGCGCTGGACCAGTCGGGCGGCTCGACCCCCAAGGCGCTGCGTCTCTACGGTGTCGAGGAAGACGCCTATGGCTCGGAGGACGAGATGTTCGACCTGGTCCACGGCATGCGGACCCGCATCGCGCAGGCCCCGGCCTTTACCGGCGACAAGGTGCTGGGCGCGATCCTGTTCGAGATGACGATGGACCGCGAGATGGGCGGCAAGCCCTCGGCGCAGTACCTGTGGGAAGAGCGTGGCGTGGTGCCTTTTCTGAAGGTTGACAAGGGGTTGGCGGACGAAGCAGACGGCGTGCAGCTGATGAAGCCGATGCCGGACCTGGAAAATCTGCTCGAGCGCGCGAACGCGGCGGGCATCTTCGGCACCAAGATGCGGTCGGTCATCAATGCGGCCTCGCCGTCGGGGATCGCCGCGGTGGTGGACCAGCAGTTCGAGATCGGCAACATGATCCTCGATCACGGGCTGGTGCCGATCATCGAACCCGAAGTGACGATCTCGATCGGTGACAAGGCCGAGGCCGAGACGATCCTGCGCGACGAGATCGCCAGGCATCTCGACACCCTGCCCGAAGGGCGCGAGGTGATGCTGAAGCTGACGCTGCCCGAGACCGCCAATCATTACAAGCCGCTGGTCGATCATCCGCGCGTGCTGCGGGTCGTTGCGCTGTCGGGCGGGTATTCGCGCGAGGAAGCCAATGACCGGCTGTCCAGGAACACCGGCATGATCGCCAGTTTCTCTCGGGCGCTGACCGAGGGGCTGTCGGCCCAGCAGTCGGACGCGGCGTTCAACGACACGATCGCAGGGTCGATCAACAGCATCCATCGGGCGTCGGTTTCCGGTTAACCCGTTGGAGTTGAGTATTTTTCCCAAGAAAAAGCCGGGCGACCGAATGGCTCTGGCCCCCGGCATTTTTCTTGGGTAAAGAAATCCGTCATGGACCTTTCGACCTACCAGACCTTCCGGGTGGCGGCGTGCGACCTCAATGGCCGCATGCGCGGCAAGCGCGTGCCGGGCGATTATGCCGGCAAGCTGGAGAAGGGCGCGATCCGGATGCCCATCTCGGCGCTCAACCTCGATATCTTCGGGGCCGATATCGAGGACAGCCCGCTGGTGTTCGAAACGGGCGATGCCGATGGCATCCTGTTGCCCACCGGGCGCGGCGCCCTGCCCCTGCCCTGGCTGGAAACCGAGCAGCCGCTGGTGCCGATGGCCATGTATCACGAGGATGGCCGCCCCTTCGAGGGCGACCCGCGCCATGCGCTGGATGCCGTATTGGCGCGCTATGCCAAGCGGGGCTGGCGCGTGGTGGCCGCGACCGAGCTGGAGTTTACCCTGGTCGATGACAGCGACGATACGCTCAGCCCGGTTAAGAACCCCCTAACGGGGCGTGAAATCGGGTCGGAAGAAATCCTTTCGATGGCGCAGCTGGACCTCTTCGACCCTTTCCTGTCAGAGCTTTACGAGGCCTGCGCGGCCATGGACATCCCGGCCCAGACCATGACCAGCGAAAGCGGTGTGGGGCAGTTCGAGATCACACTGAACCACCAGGACGCGATGCGGGCCGCCGATGATACATGGCTGTTCAAGCGGCTTATTCGCAACCTTGCGCGCACGCACGGATTCGCCGCGACCTTCATGGCCAAGCCCTTTGCCGACGACGCGGGCAACGGGATGCACCTGCATTTCTCGGTCTGGGACGAGGACGGAAAGAACGTTTTCGACAATGGCGGGGAAGAGGGAACACCCCTTTTGAAACAAGCGGTTGCGGGGTGCATTGCGGCAATGCGCGAAAGCACCTTGCTGTTCGCGCCGCATGCCAACAGCTATGACCGGCTGGTGCCGGGGGCGCATGCGCCGACGGGGGTGGCCTGGGCCTATGAGAACCGCACGGCGGCCATCCGGGTGCCGGGGGGCAGCCCAAAGGCGCGGCGGATCGAGCACCGGGTGGCGGGCGGCGATACCAACCCTTACCTGACCTTCGCGGGGGTGATGGGTGCCGCGCTGACCGGCATCGAGGACGCGCTGGAGCCGCCCGAGCCGATCACGGGAAATGCCTATGATCTCAACCTCTTGCAGCTTTGCGAGGACTGGGAGAGCGCCATCGACATGTTCGAGACCGCGCCCATCCTGGCGCGGGTGTTCGATCCGATGCTGATCCAGAACCTGGTGATGACCAAGCGGCAGGAACTGGCGCTTTTCGCCGAGATGGACCCGGCGGAGCACTGGAAAGTCTACCTGGAAACGGTCTGAGCGACTTAAAGGTTAACGCTGCAAACCCACGTCGGTATCGCGTCGGTATCCGGGTGGTATCGCGGCGGTATTTTTTCAAAATCCGAAGGCGTTACCATGCCGGACGCGCGGACCCCGTGGCGCGGGCGCCGGAAATGGCCTAGAACGGCCTTGAACGGGCCGATTGGCTCGGCTAGCGTGAATTTGATCAAATTTCTGGTGACCCATGAAAATCGGCATCCTGATGACCGGCCACGCCCTGCCCGACCTGATCGAGAGCACGGGCGATTACGACGCGATGTTCGCCGACCTGCTGGGGCGGGACGGATTTGCCTTCGAGCGCTATGACGTGGTGGACGGGGTATTCCCCGAGGGCCCCGACGACGCGGATGGCTGGCTGATCACCGGCTCGAAGCATGGCGCCTACGAGGATCATCCGTGGATCCCGCCGCTGGAGGCGTTCATCCGCGACATCCGCGACGCGGGCAAGCCGCTGATCGGGGTGTGCTTCGGCCACCAGATCATCGCGCAGGCCCTGGGCGGCAAGGTGGTGAAGTTTCCCGGCGGCTGGTCGGTGGGGCGCACCGAATACGAGATCGAGGGCAAACCGATGGCCCTGCATGCCTGGCACCAGGACCAGGTTGTCGAGCTGCCCGAGGGCGCCGAGGTGATCGGTCATTCGGATTTCTGCGAGAACGCGGCGCTGATGATCGGGGACACGATCCTGACGATCCAGCCGCATCCGGAATTCACCGCGCATGTGTTGCAGACCATCATCGACCAGCGCGGCGCGGGCGTGGTGCCGGACGACCAGCTGGCCAGGGCCACCGACAGCGCCCGGACGCCCACGGACGCCGCCGCCTTTGCCGCGCGCATGGCGGCGCATTTCAGGAAGGGGGCCTGACATGGCCAAAGACTGGACAAGCGGACTGCCCGAGGCGGCGCAGGCCTATCTGGAGAACCGGCGGCTGGACGAGGTGGAATGCATCGTCGCCGACCTGCCCGGCATCGCCCGGGGCAAGGCCGTGCCGGCGACCAAGTTCGCGCGGCAGGAGTATTTCCACCTGCCCGATTCGATCTTCTACCAGACGATCACCGGCGACTGGGGCGAGGCCGCGGGCGCCGAAGGGTTCATCGAGCGCGACATGATCCTGACGCCCGACCTGAGCACCGCCACGGCGGCGCCCTGGACCGGCGACTGGACGCTGCAGGTGATCCACGACGCCTATGACCGCGACCACGACCCGATCCATTTTGCGCCGCGCAACGTGCTGAAACGGGTGGTGCGGCAATACGAGAAGCTGGGCCTGAGACCGGTCGTGGCGCCGGAGATGGAGTTCTTCCTGATCGCCCGCAACCTGGACCCGCGGCAGGAGATCGAGCCGATGGTGGGCCGGTCGGGGCGTCCGGCCGCCGCGCGGCAGGCCTACAGCATGACGGCGGTGGACGAGTTCGGCCCGGTCATCGACGATATCTACGATTTCGCCGAGGCGCAGGGCTTCGAGATCGACGGGATCACGCAGGAAGGCGGCGCGGGCCAGCTGGAGATCAACCTGCGGCATGGCAACCCGGTCAAGCTGGCCGACGAGGTGTTCTATTTCAAGCGCCTCATCCGCGAGGCGGCGCTGCGGCACGATTGTTTCGCCACCTTCATGGCCAAGCCCATCGCCGCCGAGCCGGGGAGTGCGATGCATATCCACCACTCGATCCTCGACATGGAGACCGGCAAGAACGCGTTTTCCGGGCCGCAGGGCGGCGAGACGGACATGTTCTATCACTTCATCGGCGGGTTGCAGACCTACATGCCTGCCGCGATCGCGGTGATGGCGCCTTACGTCAATTCCTATCGCCGCTACGTCAAGGACAACGCCGCGCCGATCAACCTGGAATGGGGGCGCGACAACCGCACCACGGGCATTCGCGTGCCCTTGTCCAAGCCCGAGTCGCGGCGGGTGGAGAACCGGATCGCGGGGATGGACTGCAACCCCTATCTGGGGATCGCGGTCAGCCTGGCCTGCGGCCTTTTGGGGATCAGGAACGAGCTGCGCGCCAAGCCGCAATACCGGGGCGACGCCTATGAGGGCGAACCGGATTTCCCCGACGGGCTGGGCGCGGCGCTGGATCTCTTTGACGAGGCGGAAGAGCTGCACGACGTGCTGCACCCCGAATTCGCGCGGGTCTATTCCATCGTAAAGCGCACGGAATATGCCGAGTTCCTGCAGGTGATTTCCCCGTGGGAGCGCGAGCATCTCTTGATGAATGTCTAGGGCGGCGGGACTTGCCCTTGGCGTGATGGTCCTTTTGGTGGCCGGGATCTGGCTGTTGCGCGAGGGCCCTGCCCCGGCGCCGGCGGCCCAAGACACATCCGGTGTCGAGCGGCATGACTTTCTGGAAGGGCTGCCGCTGGACGACGGGGGCTATGCGCTGCTGCTGCACGAGCAGGCGACCGGCGACGGGCTGCGGGTGGTGCGGGATGCCGCCGCGCTGAAGGCGGCGCAGGGACGGGCCTATTACACCGACAATCCCGGTGCGCAATTGAAGCGCACGCTGTTGTCGATCCTGTTTCTGAGCCCGCCGGGCATGCCGCCGGACGGGGCTTTCGTGACCGTGCTGAAGGACAAGCAGAGGGGCGAGACCTACCGCTGTTACCGCGCCTTCTGCGCCGGGACCGAGGCCTTCGATCCGCCGCATGAGCGGGACATGGCCGGGCTGGTCGAGGCGTCGGAGCCGGTCGAGCTGGTGACCGAGCGCTTTGACCACCACGACGCCGCGCGGGGGCGGATGTTCAAGCTGATGCAGGACCCGGAGGTGGCGCTGATCGAACCTGCGGACCTGCCCGCGCCGGGCACCATCGTCTTTCCCCAGCGCATGCGTCTGAGCCTGCCCGCGATCCTGCTGGAGACGGGCGAAGGCGGGCATGCCGCGCGCGTTCCGTTCGATCAGGCCGCGCTGGAGGCGCGGTTTGCCGCTGCGTTCGCCCATGTCTTTCCCGAAACGGACGCCTATCGGCTGAACCCGATGCGGATAAGCGAGATCTACCCGCCGCAGCCGGGCTGGCCCGTGGTGGGCGAGGAAGTGGACGGCCATCTGCGGGAGGAGGACGGCACGTTGCGCGGCCTCGGCGGTGTCATGGTGGTCGCGTCGTCGCTGAGCGTGGATGTGACCGAGGGAATGGCCGAGCGCCTGCGCGCGCCGGGCGCCTTTGACCGGATGCCCGAAATCCTGCCGCCCGAGCCGCCCTTTGTGGCCGCGCGCCTGGCGGAGATGGCCGAGGCGCATCTGGGCCGCCCCTGCCCCGACTGTTTCAAGATCGAACTGCCCGTGCCGACGGTGGCGGGCATCCGGGTGGATCGTCTTGATCCGCCGTCCTTTACCCTGGCCCATTACAGGATTGCTCCGCAATGAACCTGCTTTATTCCAACGACACGCCCGGGACATATCCCGACAGCTGGTACGCGGCCACGACCGAGCCGCTGGCACCGTTCGCGCCGTTGCGCGGCGAGGTCCGGGCGGATGTCTGCGTGGTGGGGGCTGGGTTTACCGGCCTCTCGGCGGCGCTGCATCTGGCCGAAGCCGGGCTGGACGTGGTCCTGCTGGAGGCGCATCGCGTCGGCTTCGGCGCGTCGGGGCGCAATGGCGGGCAGCTGGGCAGCGGGCAGCGGCAGGACCAGCAGACGCTGGAACGGCTGGTGGGGCGTGAGGATGCGGCCAAGCTGTGGGAGTTGGCGGAGGGCGCCAAGGACCTGGTGAAGTCGCTGGTGGCCCGGCACGCGATCGACTGCCACCTGAAGCCCGGCGTGGCGCATATGTGCTTTTCCAGGGCGGAGGTGCGCGAAGAGCATGACTATGCCGATTTCCTGTTTCGCCGCTATGGCTATGACCAGCTGGAGACGCTGGACCGGGACGAGGCGCAGACGCTCTGCCCCTCGCCGAAATACGTGGGCGGGTCGCTGGACATGTCGGCGGCGCATCTGCATCCGCTGGCCTTTGCATTCGGACTGGCGCGGGCGGCGCGGGAGGCGGGCGTGCGGATCTTCGAGCGGGCCGAGGTGCACCGCATCGACGAGGGCGCGCCGGCGGTGGTGGCCACGGATGCGGGCCGGGTGACGGCGGATCACGTGATTTTGGGGTGCAACGGGTATCTGGGCGGGCTCAATCGCAAGGTCGCCGCCAAGGTGATGCCGATCAACAACTTCGTGGTGGCGACGGAACCGCTGGGGGACGACGCGGACAAGGTGCTGACGCGGGACGTGGCGGTGGCGGATTCGAAGTTCGTGGTGAATTATTTCCGCCTGAGCCATGACAGGCGGCTGCTCTTCGGCGGGGGCGAAAGCTATGGCTATCGCTTCCCGGACGATATCGCGGGGCTGGTGCGCAAGCCGATGACGCAGATCTTTCCGCATCTGCGGGACGTGAAGATAGACCATGCCTGGGGCGGGACGCTGGCGATCACGATGAAGCGGATGCCGTACCTCGCGCGGGTGGCGCCGAATGTCCTGTCGGCCTCGGGCTATTCCGGGCACGGGGTGGGCATGGCCGCCTTCTCGGGCAAGCTGATGGCCGATGCGGTGCGCGGAGAAACGCAAGGCTTCGACACGCTGGCGCGGGTGCCGGCGCAGACCTTCCCCGGGGGTGCGGCGTTCCGCTCGCCGCTTCTGGTGCTGGCAATGACGTGGTACGCGACACGCGACCGGCTGGGGATCTGAGGCGGGTCAGCCGCGCGGAAGGCGAAAGGCGTGATGGCGGGCCTCCGGGCCGGTGTGGCGGACGACCCTCAGGGAGCCGCGCCGCCAGGATGTGATCCCGGACGGGCCGGTGCGGATGTCCTCGAAGCCGAGATCCGCCAGAAGATGCGGCGAGATATCGGCCAGACGTTCGAGATCGGCCAGCATCATCTGGTCGGTCGGGTCAGGATTTCTCACGGACCGCATCCAATGGCGCAGACGCTGCGCGAGCGATGGGCGTGACGGCTTTGACAGGGCGAGATCAAGCATGGAAATGCCTTTCGGGATCGTGATGCCCTTGAGGATAGGGCGCGACGCGGCTTGCGCTCAAACCATTCTTTCTGGCACCATGGGTGAGAAAACCTGTTCCATGGAGCGGTGATGAGATTGCCCCCGCTGAATGCCTTGCGCGCCTTCGAGGCCGCGGCCCGCCACGGTGGCTTTGTCGGGGCGGCGGAGGAACTGCACGTGACGCGCGGGGCGATCAGCCGGCAGATCAAGCTGCTGGAAGAGGATATCGGCGCCCTGCTCTTTCGCCGCCATGGCAAGGGGGTCGAACTGACCGAGGCCGGGCGGCGGTTGCAGCCGGTGCTGACGCGCGTCTTCGGCGAGATCCTGGCCGAGACCGCGCGGATCGGAACGCAGGCGTCGGATCTGCGGATCATCTGCCCGCCCGCCACCTCGATCCGCTGGCTGTTGCCGCGGCTTGAGAAATTCCGCGCCCTGCACCCCGGGATCGGCGTGCGGCTGACCACGGATTTCGTGGGACCCTACGGCTTTGACGCGCACCAGTATGACGTGGGGTTCTCGGTCACGCACTGGCCGGACCGGCCCGGCGATCTGAAGGTGCAGACCCTGTTTCCGGTCGAGGTGACGCCCGCCTGCGCGCCGTCGCTTCTGGAAACGCAAGGACGACCCGAGCGGCCCGAGGACCTGGTCCGGTTCCTGCTGCTGCACGAGACGCCGCGCCACGCCGACTGGCGCGCATGGCTGGAGGCCTTCGACGTGCGCGGCGTGGATCCCGAGGGTGGCAGCGATTTTCCCAATCTCGACATGGCGGCCAAGGCGGCGACCCTGGGGGCGGGCGTGGTCATGGCGGACCTTGCGCTCAATCGCGACGAGTTGGACGCGGGCCTGCTGGTGAAGCTGTTCCCGGAGATGGTCTGCACCTCGCCCACGGGGGGCATCTGCCTGATCGCGATGCGGGACAGGTGGGACGACCCGAAAGTGGCGGCATTTCGCGACTGGGCGGTGGCGGAGGCGGGGTGAGGCGGGACGCGATGTGGCGCGCGAGCGGTCCCGCGCAGCAGGTTTGAGCGGGTCAGCCCTGCGCTCCCGGGATATTTCCGGCAAGAAGAATGGCCGGCGGGGAGTTGCCGTCATGAAAACTTTGCTTTGGGTTCCGCAGGGTTCTGATGTAAGACATTCGGAAAATCGAAATTCCAGTTTCAGGAAATCCGAAGATGAGCCTTGCACCGAATGTCTATGACGCCGAACCCATCCCCGAGGCGGCCCGGGCCGAGATCGACCGGATGCTGCAATCGGGCGACCTGTTCCGCTATACCGCGCCCGAGGATGCGCCGGTCAGCCTGCTGGAGCGCGAATTCGCGGCGCTGATGGGCACGCGATATGCGCTGGCGGTGTCGAGCTGTTCGGCGGCCCTGTTCCTGTCATTGAAAGCGCTGGGGCTGCCGCGGGATGCGCGGGTGCTGATCCCGGGGTTCACCTTTGCCGCGGTGCCGTCATCGGTCATCCATGCCGATTGCGTGCCGGTGCTGTGCGAGGTGGGTGAAAACTACCGCATCGACATGGCCGATTTCGAGGCGAGGCTCGACTCGGGCATCGACGCGGTGATCGTCAGCCACATGCGGGGCCATACCTCGGACATGGATGCGATCATGGGGCTGTGCGACATGCGCGGCATCCCGGTGATCGAGGATGCGGCGCACAGCCTGGGCACGGTCTGGGGCGGGCGCAAGATCGGCACTCTGGGCCGCGTGGGCTGCTTCAGCTTTCAATCCTACAAGCTGGTCAACGCGGGCGAAGGCGGGATCCTGGTGACGGACGATGCCGAGCTGGTGGCGCGGGCGGTGATCATGTCGGGGGCCTACGAGCATAACTGGGCCAAGCATATGGCGGGCGACGACCCGATGCTGGCCGCCGCCTTTGCCGACTGGCAGAACCGGCTGCCGCTTTACAACCTGCGCATGGGCAATCTGAGCGCCGCGATCATCCGGCCGCAACTGCCGGAAGTGGCACGGCGGGTGCGCGACGGGCGCGCCAACCATGACTATGTCGCCGGGCGTCTGAACGGGTCGCCCTGGATGCAGGTGCCCGACACGCTGGACCGTGAAGAGCGGGCGCCGGATTCGATCCAGTTCAACCTTGTGGACATGGACGATGCGGAGGTGCGGGCCTTTGCCGGTGCCGCCGCCGCGCGGGGTGTGAAGGTGCAGGTGTTCGGGATGTCGGCGGACAATGCGCGGGCCTTCTGGAACTGGCGGTTCCTGCCGGGGCCGGCGCCGGAGCTGCCGCGGACGCGGGCGATGCTGATGCGGGCCTGCGACGTGCGGCTGCCGGCGCGGCTGACGCGCGAGGATCTGGATGTCGTGGCCGACGCGCTGATCGCCGCGGCGGAAGAGGCCGCGGGACCGGTCGAACCCGCACGGGCCTTCGGCACCTGACGCGGCACCCGTTCCGCCCTAGAGCAGTTCGAGCCGGTCGCCGAGGAAAGGATAGGCGGCCAGCGCCGGCGCCTGGATCGTGTCGCGCAGGATGGGACGCAACGTGTCGGCCAGCTGGGCCGGCAATGTCTGCAGGATGTCCTTGCGGGCGGTCAGGCTGATGGTGCGGCTGAGCGGTTCGAACGGCAGATCCATGACGTCGATCTGATCGGCAAAGCGGCGGGCGCGCATCAGCGCGAGTGGTGGCAGGATGGTCCAGCCGGTCCCCTGCCCCACCAGAGCGAGGATGGCGTGGTAGCTGTCAAGCTCGAACCGGTGTGGCAGGCTGAGCTTCTGCCGCGCGAGATGGGCCGAGAGCAGCCGGCCCATGTAGTGCCGCTGGGTATACTGGATGAGCGGCAGGCGCTTGAGCTGGCGCAGCACGTCGCGGTCGGGCCTGACATGGCCCCGGGGGGCGGCCACGACGAAACCTTCGCGCATCAGCGGATGCACCTCGGCCCAGTCGTCGCCGGCATTGAGTTCGGCGGCGACGATCACGTCGAGCGCGCGGCTTTCCAGGAGGTCGTAGAGATAGTGGCTGGCGCCGGTTTCCAGCAGGAACTGGCTGGTCTTGAGCTCGCCCGCCACGTGGGTGAGCAGCTGCGGCGTCACATCAGCCTCGAAATCCTCGATCATGCCGAGGCGGAAGCGGGTCAGCATCGAGAGGTCGGACATGGCCAGTTCCGCGCGGGCCTGGGCGGCCTCGTTCAGGATGACCTGGGCGCGGCGTTTGAGGATCTCGCCCGCCGGGGTCAGGCGGATGGGCCGGGCATTGCGTTGCAGGAGCGTGGCGCCGACCGCGCCTTCGAGGTTGGTCAGCTGCTGGCTGACCGCCGAGGGGCTGGCGCCCAGGCGCTTGGCCGCGGCGGAAATCGAGCGCTCGTCGGCCGCGGCCATGAACACTTCGATCCCCCACAGGGTGATGCGGCCGGGGCTGTCGACCATGGGCGGGCCTTACTTGTCCAGTCGGGACAGCTTGTCCTGCAATTCGGCCAGTTGCTTCTTGATGTCGTCGAGCCCCTCGCCGCCGCTGCCGCCGTCCTTGCCGGAGGTCGCCGCCTCGTCGGGGGTCTTGCCGGTCATGCCGGGCATGCCGCCGCCGGTCATCGCCTTGAGGAACGCCTCCTGCTGGGCGCGCATGGCGTCGAGGCCGGGCATCTGGTTGAAGGACTTGGCCAGCGGGTTCGCCTTGGCCATGTTCTCCATCATCTGGCTCTGCCCCTTCTGGAGCATCTCGAAGCTGGCGGCGAGGAAGTCGGGCACCATCGAGGTGGCGTGGGTGGTGTAGCTGCGCACGAGGTCGGTCAGAACGCTGATCGGAAGGACGTTCTCGCCGCGGCTTTCATGCTCGGCGATGATCTGCAGCAGGTATTGCCGGGTAAGATCGTCGCCCGATTTCAGGTCGATGATCTGCACCTCGCGGCCGTCGCGGATGAACTCGGAAATATCCTCGAGCGTGACGTAATCCGAGGTCTCGGTGTTGTAGAGACGGCGGCTGGCATACCGTTTGATCAGGAGCGGTTTTTCGTCTTCGGCCACGTGTGTCCTCCCCGGAATGCGTGCGCTGCAGCAAAGCCTATGCCAGTGCAGAACAAAAAGAAAGGGCGTGTGACTGCAGGATTTGGGGCGTGTCGCCCGCCGCGCAATCAAAGGCGGCGCGCGGGAGAGTGGCGCGACACTGGTTCTTTGTGACATGGGAGTGGAGTTTCCGGGGCACTCGCGGAGAATGTCCGGATTGAGGACTTGGGAGACACCGGCAACGAGTCCCCGGCCGGTTAACAGCCGCGCAGCGGCCCGGCCATCGTCAGCCCCTGGGCTGGCGATTTGGCTGAGGCTGGGCGCAACGATCATCCCGAGGATGTATCTGGCAGGCATAAAGTGCTTCCGAATTTCCGTCGGATCGCCACCCCAGGGGCTGACGCTCGCCTCCGTCGTGAACGGCAGCAAAACCTGCATCTCGGCCATTCATTCTCATCGCAGCGAATGTACGGTGCGAGCCCAGCCTGCACCTTCGTCAGATCGCAGCGAATGTCCGCTCCTAGAATGCCAAAGGCGCATTCTCCTTGATTTCCTTCAGCACGAAGAAAGTTCGGATTTGGCGGACACCCGGCAAAGCTATGAGCATTTTGTTATGCATGGAGTTGAAGTCGTTCATGTCGCTAACGCGGATCTTCAGTAGGTAGTCGAAATCTCCCGCGACCAGATGGCAATCGAGTAGTTCGTTCATGCCAGATACTGCCTCTTCAAAAGCGGCAAAACTCTGGGGTGTTGAGCGGTCTAGCACCACGGCCACCATTACCAGTGTACCCAAATCAACCGATGCAGGATCGATCTGCGCTACGACGCGAGAGACGTGCCCGTCATTGAACAGGGCCTGGGTTCGCCTGTGGCACGTCGCAGGACTGACATTTACCGCCTTTGCAAGCTCGGCATTGGTCAGACGACCATCCGATTGAAGCCTGCGAAGAATGCTCTTGTCGATTCGATCCAGGCTACTCATGAAAGATTCTTCCAGTTTTTTGCCGCGCTTTTAATATATTTTGTTTTCAGGCGTCGGCCTGAGGAAGAAACGTAAAAAGTATAATGCCATTTCGCAAGCACCTTCCGCGAACTCTTTGGTACGGTTTTGAACAACGAAATCAGGAGATCGCCAATGTCGTTGCTAGATAAATTTGAACGTTACCCCCTTACATTCGGCAAAACCGCTATCGAGCACCTGCCGCGACTAACCGAAGCAGTGGGCGCGGATGTCGAGTTCTACGCGAAGCGCGAAGATTGCAACTCGGGCCTGGCCTTTGGCGGTAACAAGCTGCGCAAGCTGGAATACATCGTGCCGGATGCCCTTGCCAGCGGTGCGGATACGCTGGTGTCTATCGGCGGCGTCCAGTCCAACCACACCCGCATGGTGGCGGCGACGGCGGCCAAGATCGGTATGAAATGCGTGGTCATTCAGGAAAAATGGGTGCCGCATTTTGATGCTGTCTATGATCGGGTTGGCAACATCATGTTGACCCGGCTCATGGGTGCGGATTCCCGACTGGTCGAAGACGGGTTTGACATCGGCATTCGCAAAAGCTGGGAAGATGCCATCAAGTCGGTCGAGGACGCGGGCGGCAAGCCTTATCCGATTCCGGCTGGTGCCTCGGTGCATAAGTATGGCGCATTGGGCTATATCGGTTTTGCCGAGGAAGTTGCCGAGCAAGAAGCCGAGCTTGGCTTCAAATTCGACTACATCGTTGTCTGTGTTGTGACGGGGTCAACCCAAGCTGGGATGATCGTCGGTTTCGCGGCACAGGATCGCGCAGACCGTGTGATCGGCATCGATGCCTCCGCCACGTTTGATCAGACGCGGGCACAGGTGCGCGGAATCGTGGACAACACGGCCGAACTGGTTGGGCTTGGCCGCAAGGTGCGCGAGGACGAAATCCACATCAACCCGGATTATGCCTATCCCGCCTACGGTGTTCCATCAGAGGAAACCAACGAGGCGATCCGGCTGGCGGCAAAGACCGAAGCGATGATGACCGATCCGGTATATGAGGGCAAATCCATGCAAGGCATGATCGATCTTGCGCAAAAGGGGTTCTTTCCCAAGGGATCAAGGGTCCTTTATGCCCATCTGGGCGGCGCACCGGCGCTGAACGGGTACAGCTACTACTATAAGGACGGCTGACCTTTCTTCTTCGGACAACGTGATCGACGCCCAATTGAAGCGAGGATACCTGATGCCCTGTGCACATCTGAAAACCATCGAACAACGGCTGCTTTGGCTGTCGCATTGGATGATCCACAACGCCAATCACATCCGGTCCAAAGAGGACGGGATCAAGATTGGCGGGCATCAGGCGTCTTCCGCTTCGATGGTGTCGATCATGACCGCGCTTTACTTTTCTGCGTTGCGGCCAGAGGACCGCGTTGCAGTCAAACCCCATGCCTCGCCGGTGTTTCACGCGATGCAGTACCTGATGGGCAACCAGACGCGCGAGCGGATGGAGAATTTCCGCGGCTTTGGCGGGGTTCAAAGCTATCCGAGCCGCACCAAGGACACCGATGATGTGGATTTTTCAACTGGTTCGGTTGGACTGGGCGTAGGCATAACTGCGCTTGCCGCGATCGTACAGGACTTCATCACCGCAAAGACATGGGGCGTGGATGCGGACCTGGGCCGCATGGTGGCGTTGGTGGGAGACGCCGAAATGGACGAAGGCAACGTCTATGAGGTGTTGCAGGAGGGTTGGAAAAACAACCTGCGCAACACCTGGTGGATCATTGATTACAACCGCCAATCGCTTGACGGGATCGTGCGGGAAGGTCTGTTTGAACGCATCGAAAAGATTTTTGACGCCTTCGGCTGGGACGTGGTCAAGGTCAAATACGGCGAATTGCAACGCGCCGCGTTTGAGGAACCGGGGGGTCACAAGCTGCGCGGGTGGATCGACGACTGCCCAAACGCCGAATATGCCGCGCTGACCTATCGGGGTGGCGAGGTTTGGCGCGCGCGCTTGATGGACGATTTGGGCGACCAGGGCGATGTTACAGCCCTTTTGGACAAGCGCAGCGATGCCGAACTTGCCGCACTGATGGAGAACCTGGGCGGCAACTGCGTGCAGACCATGGCCGAGACCTTTGCCGCCATCGACCACGACCGCCCGACCTGTTTCCTTGCCTATACGATCAAAGGCTGGGGCACGCCGATTGCGGGACACAAGGACAACCACGGCGGCTTGATGACCAAGGCGCAGATGGCCGAATGGCAATATCACATGGGCGTGCCCGAGGGTCAGGAATGGGACCCCTTTGCCGCGGTGAAGGATGAGGCCGGGCTGAGGGCTTTTTTGTCTGACGCGCCGTTCTTTGCCAAGGGTCCCCGGCGCTATGCTGACGCCAAACTGCCTGTCCCGAAGATCGCATTTGCAACGGATCGGGAAATCTCGACCCAGGCCGCGTTCGGCAAGATCCTCGATGAACTTTCCAAGGGAGACAGCGCGCTTGCGGAGCGGATAATGACCGCGTCCCCTGACGTGACAGGGACCACGGGTTTGGGTGCCTTTGTGAACCGCCGCAAGCTTTTTGCCCGAGCGCCGCAAAAGGATGCGTTTATCGAGCATCGCATTCCGTCGACCGCCAAGTGGAATTTCGCGCCCGAAGGCCAGCACATAGAATTGGGCATCGCTGAGATGAATCTGTTCTTGCTGCTGGGGGCGGCGGGGCTTTCGCACAGTCTTTGGGGCAAGCGCATCATCCCCATTGGCACGGTCTATGATCCGTTTGTCCATCGCGGGTTGGATGCGCTCAACTACGCCTGCTATCAGGATGCGCGTTTCATGATCGTGGGCACGCCGTCGGGCGTCACCCTCGCGCCCGAAGGCGGGGCGCATCAGTCGGTGGGTACGCCCCTGACGGGCATGGCGCAGGACGGGTTGGCGAGCTTTGAACCCGCCTTTGCCGATGAGCTGGCTTTGATCATGGAATGGGCGCTGGATTATATGCAGCGCGACGGTGAGGGCGACCCGGATGAGCACACCTGGTTGCGTGATGAAACCGGCGGGTCCGTCTATTTGCGCCTGACGACCAAGCCATTGGAACAACCGGGGCAGCGCGCGGACGATGGGTTTCGCCAAGGGGCCATCAATGGCGGTTATTGGCTGCGCAAGCCTGGGCCGAACTGTGACATTGTCATCGCCTATCAGGGTGCGGTCGCCAATGAAGCCATCGGTGCAGCCGGTCAACTGGCCGAGACACACCGCGATATCGGCGTGCTTGCGGTCACCTCTGCGGATCGATTGAACGCGGGCTGGACCGCCGCGCAACGCAGCCGCGCGCGGGGGGACCGCACCGCGACCTGTCATGTGGAAAGGCTCATGCATGGCCTGCCCAATCATTGCAAAGTTCTGACGGTGCTCGATGGGCATCCGGCCACGCTGTCATGGTTGGGGGCCGTTGCCGGGCACCAGACCATCCCGCTTGGAGTGGAACATTTTGGCCAAACGGGGACAATTGGCGATCTTTACCGCCACTACGGCATAAATCGCGACACCATCGTCGAGGAAGCGCGCAAAGCACTCCCGACAGGGCTGGAGATCGCTCGGTCCATGGGCGCGGTTATCTAGAGCATGGATACGGTTTCGGCATATTGGCATCAAACGCCGGGCCGAGGCTGTCCGGTGGTTGTTGCCTGTCAGCCCCTCCCGTGGGCTGGCGATTTGGCTGAGGCTGGGCGCAACGATCATCCCGAGGATGTATCTGGCGGGCATAAAGTGCTTAATATTTGCCGTCGGATCCCCACCCCAGGGGCTGACGCTCGCCTCCGTGGTGCACGTCCGCTTCTTCCGCATAGCCGACACCAAAGCGGCCTTGCTCGGACGGCCAACCCGCCAGGCCAAGCAGGGAACCAGGCGGACCCGCGTGAGGGCTTTCAGCGCGCCGGCAGGCCCGGCCCTTTCCGGCACGGATACGAAAAAAGGGCGAGCCGGTGAGGCTCGCCCTTCGGTCATCCGGGCCAAAAGGGAGGAGTGTGGCCCGTACTCGTTAAACCGGTGACCGGCTGCGGCTTACTTGGCAGCGGTGGTCGAGGCCTTCTTGGCCGCGGCGGTCATGTCGTCGGTGGCTTTCTTGACGGCCTTCGAGGCGTCTTCCTGCAGGTCTTTTCCAGCAGCCATCATCAGCTCGACCGTGTCCATCTGGACCTTCTTCGCGATCTCGGCGAAGGCGGCCATGTGCTCGGCGGCCGATTCGGCGTTGGCCGACGCGAAGTCGGTCATGGCCTTGGCATAGTCTGCCGGCTCGGATTTCGCCTTGGTGACGTCCTGCAGCTTGGTCAGGGTGTCCTGGGTCCACTTGCCCGACAGCTCGGCCGACTTGGTGGCGGCCTCGAGGGCGACGCCCGACATCTTCTCGCTCAGCGCGGCCTGGTTCTTGAACGCTTCTTCCATCGCCTTGGTATCGACGGGGAATGCGCCCATCATGTCTTTCATCATTGCGTTGAAGTCTTGTGCTTGTGCTTTTGCCATTGGTTCGGCTCCTTCGAAATTCGTGTTCGGTTGCTTTGGTTCGTTGGCGGTTGGCCCGCCGTTGTTCGCGTCTGACACACATATAGACGCTGCAGTGCAGCATTGCAAGTCTTTTTGCTGCACTGCAGCAAAAACTTCATGCGGGTGTCAAACTTCCGTCATGCAACCGGGAATTGCGCCCCGGCATGGCCCGGGGGAAAATCAGGCGGTCGCCTTGCGCAGAACATAGGTGCCCGGCGCGGGGCCGAGGCTGGGATGTTCGGCATCGCCCGGCTCGCGCGCGGATATCTTGGTGCCGGACCGCTTGCGCAGCCATGTTTCCCACATCGGCCACCACGAGCCTTCGCGCTCGGTCGCGCCATCGAGCCATTCCTGCGGCGTCGGCGGCAGGTCCCTGTTCATGTAATAGCCGTATTTCTTCTTGGAGGGCGGATTCACGATGCCGGCGATATGGCCGGATTCCGACACCACGAAGCTGCGATCCTTGGACCCGGTCTGCAAAAAGCCCCGGTAACAGTCGCGCCAGGCCGCGATGTGATCGCTTTCGCAGGCAACCGCCATGATCGGCACGGTCACGTCACGGATATGTACCGTCTCGCCGCAAATCTCGAGGCCGTCGCGGACAAAGGCGTTCTGCTGGCACAGCTCTCGCAGGTATTGCATCGTCATGCAGCCCGGCAGGTTGGCCCCGTCGCCATTCCAGTAGAGCAGGTCGAAGGCCGGGGGCGTCTCGCCCATCATGTAGCTGCGAATGGCCGGTTTGTAGATCAGATCGTTGGACCGCAGGAAGGACATGGTGCGGCCCATGATGAAGGACCGCAGCACGCCGCGTTCGGACACCTCGCGTTCGATGCCGTCGACAAAATCGTCCTGCAAGAAGGGCACGAACTCTCCCTGTTCGCCGAAATCGGTGAGCGCGGTAAAGAAGGTGGCGGACTTGATCGACGTGTCGCCGCGCCTGGCCATCAGGGCCAGGGTCAGGTGCAGGGTGGTGCCGGCGATGCAGTAGCCGACGGCGTTGACCTGTTTTTCCCCGGTGATCGCCTTGATCTCGCGGATGGCGGTCAGAAAGCCCTCGTCGATGTAATCGTCGATGCGCACATCCCGGTAGCTTTCGTCGGGATTGACCCAGGACACCACGAAGAGCGTATAGCCCTGGTCGGTGATCCACTTGATCAGGCTGTTTTCCTGCTTGAGGTCGAGGATGTAGAACTTGTTGATCCAGGGCGGGAAGATCACCAGCGGGGTCTTGTGGACCTGCGCGGTGGTCGGCGTGTACTGGATCAGTTCCATCATGCGGTTGCGGTAGACCACCTCGCCCGGCGTCACCGCGACGTTCTCGCCCAGCCTGAAGGCGCTTTCGTCGCAAAGGCGCACGACCATCTCGCCATTGTTGGCCTCGAGATCGGCGACGAGGTTTTCCAGCCCCTTCACCAGGCTTTCGCCCTCGGTCGCGACCGCGCGTTCCAGCGCGTCGGGATTGGTGCCGAGAAAATTCGTGGGGCTCATCATGTCGACGATCTGGCGGGCGAAGTAGTTCAGGCGCTTGCGATCCTTCTCGTCCAGATCGTCGGCCTCGGC
>JBKAGF010000020.1:0-59743 GCA_046290265.1 Roseovarius sp.
CCTCGCTTCCCGGCGGCACGAGGTCCGGCAGGTTCCAATCCAGCGTGACGCCCCGGAACGCCGCCTCGAACGTGCCCCGCGACACACCCTCGGCCTTGGCCCTGGGCCACACCGCCTGTTCCAGCCAGTCCTGGTATTGCCGCTCCACCGCGGCCCGGTCCACCGCGCCCGCCGTCATCGGCAGGCCGGCCAGCAGCATCAGCAAGACAAACACACGCAGGGTCATCGGCACTCTCCTTCTCGTGTCGGCAGGCCGGCCCGGGCCGGCCATGCCCCACCCCATCACATATGCCGCGTCACGCCCCCGTCGACCCTGAGCGACTGGCCGGTGATGAACCCGCTGTCCTCGCTCAGCAGGAACGCAGCCGCCTTCGCCTGCTCCTCGGCCTTTCCCAGCCGGCCCAGCGCCGACATCTCGGCAAACTTCTGCGGCAGGTCAAGGCTGTCGGTAAAACCGGGCAACAAACAGTTGAACCGGATATTCGCCGGCCCGTACCGGTCGGAGTAGAGCTTGGCGAAGGACGACACCCCCACCCGGTAGACGCTCGAGGTCGGGAAGGTCAGGCTCGGCTCGAAGGCGGAAAACGTGGTGATCGCCACGATCGAGCCGCCGCCCTGGCGTTCCATCACCGGCGTCACCAGCTTGGCCATGCGGATCACCGGTTTCAGCACCATCTCGTTGGCCCGGTCCCAATCCTCCTCGGAAATCTCCAGCAGGTCGCCCTTGGGCGGCCCGCCCACGTGGATCAGCAGCGCGTCGATCCGGCCATAGGTCTCCATCGCCAGGTCGAACAGCGCCTGCGTGTCCCCGGCCACCTCCGCCTTGCCGCGCCGTGCCACGCCGCCCAGCTCCGCCGCCAGCGCCTCGCAGCTCTCCGACGGCGACATCAGCGCCAGCTTGTACCCCCTCCCGTGCATCTCCCGCGCGGTGGCGGCGCCCATGCCGCGGCCCCCGCCGATGATCACGCAAACCTTCTCCGCCATGTTCCGTTCCTCTCCGATTCCATTCGAGTGCACGCTAACAGACCACCCGACCACCGCCAGAGCCCTTGCCCGCCACGCGCCACCCGCCAAATTGGAAAAAAACCTTTACCAATTTCAGTGAGGCTTTAGTTTGGGCCTCGCGGCACTGCTGCGGCCGGCATCCGGGAGGGTGCCTTGCGCGGCATGCCAGACAACTGGGAGGAAAGAATGACATACGACAAGACGATTTCACGCCGCGCCGCGCTGACCGGGCTCGCGACAGCGGGCGCGGCGGGGCTTTCGGCCCCGGCCATCGCCACGGCGCAGGGCCAGACCACCACCTGGAAGATCCAGACCTCGTGGCCCGGCGGCATCGGGTTGCAGATCTTCAAGGACTGGGCCGCCTCGATCCAGGAAAAGAGCGGCGGCGAGCTGGCCTTCGAACCCTTCGGCGCCAATGACGTCGTCGGCGACTTCCAGCTTTACGACGCGGTCAAGAACGGCGTTCTGGAAGCGGTGAACCCCTTCACCATCTACGCCCAGGGCATCATCCCGGCGGCCACGTTCCTGACGTCCATCCCGCTCGGCATGCGCAACCCGCATGAATTCGACGTGTTCTACTACGGCCTGGGCGGCATCGACATCGCACGCGAACTGTATGCCGCACAGGGCCTGCACTTTGTCGGCCCCGTCCACCACGGCCCGAACATCATCCACTCCAAGGTTCCGATCCGCTCGATCGACGACTTCGCGGGCCGCAAGATGCGCCTGCCCGGCGGCATGGTCGCCGAGATCTTCAACGAGATCGGCGCCGAAACCACCGTTCTGCCCGGCTCGGAAATCTTCCCGGCGCTGGAAAAGGGCACCATCGACGTGGCCGACTACGTGGGCCCCGCCGTGAACTACGCGCTCGGCTTCAGCCAGGTCACCGACTACATCGTCATGGGTCCTCCGGGCTTCATGTCGCTCTACCAGCCGGTCGACACCATGGACATCACTGTGGGTCAGGACGCGTGGGACGCCCTCTCGCCCGAGATGAAGAAATTCGTCGAGATGGAAACCCATGTCTATTCCGACATGCACCATGCCGCGATCCAGGCCGCCGACCAGGAAGCCTGGGAAAAGTTCGAGGCCGACGGCACCGAGGTCACCCGGCTCAGCCAGGACGACGTGGAACTGATGACAGAGGTCGCCGTGCCGATCTGGTTCGACTACGCCAACCGCGATCCGCAGGCCGCGCGCGTCTTCAAGATCCAGCTCGATTACATGATGTCCGGCTCGCTGGGCTATGTCGACCCGGCCCTGACAGACGGACTCGAGCTTAAGCTCTGATCGCGCAACAGACCCGCCGCCCGAGGGCCCCGCGCCCCCGGGCGGCATTTTTGCCGCCTTAACCAAGTGAGGACCGCAATGCCGGGGCTCAGCTTCACGCTGCCGCATTGGCTGTACTGGGTGGGACTGATCGTCTTCCCCATCATCGCGATGATCCTGTCGCGCCGACCACAGCCCGAAAAGAAACGCTATACCCTGCCGCTGGCCTACATGATCGCCGTCACCGGCGGCATCCTCGGCCTGCACCGCTTTTATCTCAAAAGCCTGTGGGGACTGGTCTTCATTCCGATCTTCCTGTTCATCCTCTACGCCAATGCGCAGACCCAGGACGCCCGCACGATCCTGTCGGGCTTCGACAACGAGCTGCGCGTGGCCCAGCGGGTCATCGACCGTGAAGAGGGCCGCGTGAACGAGGCGCGCGCCGACTTGCCCGACCTTCAGGCTGCCTTTGAAGAGGCCGAAGAGGGCAGCTTTTCCCAGAAAGCCGCCGAGCGCCGCCTGACCCGCGCGCAGGACACCATCGACAAAGGCGCCGCCCGCCTGGAAGAGGCGCAGGCCTCGCTCGAGGAAATCCGCCCCCAGCAGATCGAGGCGTTCCGCGCCCGCGCCTGGTGGGACAACGCCGCAGGCTACGCTTTCTACGCCATCCTCGCCCTTCTGGCGGTCGATCTTCTGCTGCTGCCGATGCTGGTGCGCCGCGCCAACCAGAAAATCCCGCCTGAACATGTCTCGGAAACCGAAAAGGCGCTGGCCGCCCACGAGGAAGAAGAAGGCCCCGGCCACGACAGCGACTATGCCGAGAACTGGATCGACCGCCTGTCGCTCTTCTGCGGCGAGTTCGTGGCCTACTGGGCCGTCATCGCCGTCTTCGTCTATTACTACGAGGTTCTGGCCCGCTACGTCTTCGGCTCGCCCACCAACTGGGCGCACGAGGCGATGTACCTGATGTTCGGGATGCAGTACCTGATCTCGGGCGCCTACGCGATGCTGACCGAAACCCATGTGCGCGTGGACATCTTCTATGCGCCCATGCGCAAGAAGAACAAGGCGTGGGTCGACCTGCTGACCTCGATCTTCTTCTTCATCTTCGCGGGCACCCTGCTGGTCACCTCCTGGATCTTCGCCATGGACGCCATCGCGGTGCCGTCGGGCAACGCGGTCATCTCCGACTGGGCGCGGGGCCAGATCACCTTTGGCGAGATGGTCTCGGGCTTCGGCCTCGACCAGTGGACCAACCCCAACATCCGCTGGGGCGAGATCAGCTTCAACGAATGGGAAGTGCCGCTCTGGCCGATGAAATGGGTCATGGTGATGGGTGGGCTGCTGCTCGTCCTGCAAGGCATCTCGAAACTGTCGAAAGACATCCGTGAAATCGCACGGGGGAACTGAGGCACATGGGTATTGAAATCGACATCGCGTGGCTCACGCTCATCATGTTCGGCAGCCTTCTGGCGCTCCTGATGGCGGGTCTGCCTCTGGCCTTCGTCACCGGCGGCCTGGCCTGCGTGTTCCTGTTCATCCTCGGCGATGAACGCGCGCTCAACATCGTGCCAAGCCGCATCTTCCCGCTGATGACCAACTATCAGCTCTCGGCGATCCCGCTCTTCATCTTCATGGCCGCGATGCTGGAAAGGGCAGGCATCATCAACGACATGTTCGACGTGATCTACAAGGTCATGGGCGGGCTCAAGGGCGGTCTGGCCGCCGCCACCATCATCGCCTCCACGATCCTGGCCGCGATGGTCGGCGTGATCGGCGCGGCGGTCGTGACCATGGGCATCATCGCCCTGCCGGCGATGCTGAAACGCCACTACGACCCCAAGATCGCCATGGGCTCCATCATGGCGGGCGGTACGCTGGGCATTCTCATTCCGCCCTCGATCCTAGCGATCATCTACGCCGTTGTGGCCGAACAATCGGTGGGCGAGCTTTTCATCGGCGCGGTCATTCCCGGCCTGATGCTGTCGGGCATGTATATCCTCTACGTGGTCGTCCGCAGCTACATCAACCCGGCCCTCGGCCCTGCGATCCCGGTCGAGGAACGCGTCTCGAACCGCGAAAAGGTCCAGCTGATCGGCAAGATGGCCGCACCAATCGTCCTTGTGGTCGTGGTGCTCGGCATCATCTTCTCGGGCGTGGCGACCCCGGTCGAGGCCGCGGGCATCGGCACCTTCGGCGCCTTCATCGTGGCCGCCATTCACCGCAAGCTCGACTGGCCCACCATCCGCGAGGCCTGCACCACCACGCTCAAAGCCTCGGCGATGGTCATCTGGATCATGTTCGGCGCCACGATCTTCGTCGGTCTCTACGTGCTGGAAGGCGGGCAACAATTCGTGCAGGACGCGCTGGCGGCCACCGGCCTCGGCCCCTGGGGCATCCTGATCCTGATGCAGATCCTGCTGGTGATCCTGGGCATGTTCCTCGACTGGGTCGGCATCCTGCTCTTGTGCGTGCCGATCTTCGTGCCGATCATCAAGGCGCTGGGGGCCGCCGCCTTCGGCCTCGACAGCCCCGAGGACCTGGTGCTGTGGTTCGGCGTGCTCTACCTCGTGAACATGCAGATGAGCTTCCTGTCGCCGCCCTTCGGCTACGCGCTCTTCTACCTGCGCGGGGTGGCGCCGCCGGAGATCCCGATGTCGGACATCTTCAAGTCCGCCCTGCCCTTCCTGTTCCTGCAGATCGTCGGGCTGGTCCTCTGCATGGTCTTCCCGCTGATCATCACCTGGCTGCCCCGGCTGATCTACGGCTAGGGCACGGGGCCGGCCCCCGTCGCGCGCGGGGGCCGGGCGGCCTGCGTCACTCCCCCTTCAACGTCTCGTCGTATCCCTGCTGCGCCTTGTCGCGCGCCGCGTCGATCTCATCCTGCGCGGCGTTCAGCAGCGCATCGGCGCGCCCCTCGATATCGGCGACCCGGGTCTGAAACGTGGCATGGCGCTCCTTCAACAGGTCCTCGACATCCCGCCGCGCGCCACGTTCCACCGCACCCCGTGTCAGAAATTCCGACAGGCCGGCCCGCTCCGTGACGCCGGCATTGGCCACGCAGGCCCGCAGTGTCGTCAGGTGATTGGCGATATCCGCACGGTTGGACGTGCCGGCATTGGCCGCCCCGGCGCGCGCACGGGTGATCTCGTTCGCATTCGCCGCCTGCGCGAGCAACCGTTCCAGCTCTGCATCCAGTGCCGTATCGGGATCGGCTTCGGCGAATGTGCCGTCCCCGGCCTCGGCCACCGCCATCAGCTGTGCCCTGTCCTCGTCGGCCAGATCGAACCCGACGATGTTGACCACCGCGCGCAAGGCCCCCTCCCGCAGCGCCCGCGCTGCCGCAACCGGATCGCCGCCGCAGGTTTCCTCTCCGTCGCTGACGATATAGACAACCTGTTCGCCTTCCTCCGACGGTCTCAGCTCTGCCGCAGCGGCCTCGATCGCCGAGGCCAGCGGGGTCCAGCCATTGGGGGTCAGGTCTTCGATGCCTGCCCTCACCGCGTCCCGTCCCGTGCTCAGGCTCGCCAGGGTCTCGACGCCCGCGCAACTCTCTTCCCGGCCGCTTTCCTCATTGGTGCCGCGATGTCCGAAAGCCACCAGCGCGACCTCGACTTCCCGAGGCGTCGATCCCAGGAAACCCAGCGTCGCCGCCCGCGCGGCATCCATCTTGGTCCGCCCTCCGAATGTCCCGGCCATCGACCCAGACGCGTCCACAGCGACGACAAGGCGATGTGCCTGCGGCGCGGAAGGCGTCGCGTCCTCGAAGCTGGCCGGCCCGGGCGCACCCAGCATGTCCGGCAGCGCACGGAAACATGCCTCGAAATCCTGGCCTTCGGTCTCGATATACTGCGCGAATACCGCCGCCGCATCGGGATCCACATGCGACGCGGCCTCCTCCGCTATGGCATTTCCCGCGCCCAGGACGACCGATGCGCAAACCGTGAAGACCTTCATGGAAACCTCGATACCAGAACCTGTGTCCCGATGATCTAGCGCACGCCCCGGCCCGCGCCAGAAACCCGCGCCGCCAGAGCGGCAGGTTCCCGCCACGCCTGCCCCCAAACGCCAAGGCCCCGGCGACACGATGGTCGCCGGGGCCCCGCAAGTTCAAACCGGAACCGGATCAGAAAAGGAAGTCGTCCTCGGTGATTGTACCGGTGAAATCACGCAGCAGGATCGTTCCGTCGGCAACCGCGTCGCCATCGAAGTCGAAATCCAGTGCCGTGTGCGAACCGACGCTCGAGATCTGGATCTCACCGGCGGTACCGGTAAAGCCCGAGGCGCCGACGAAGGTGAAGGTATCCACAATCCCTGCCGTGGACGGGTCGGCATCCATCTGCGACACGTCGATGACGTCGATTCCATCCTCGAAATCGAAGATCAGATCCCGTCCGGCCGCGCCGGTTCCCATCACCGTATGGTCGTCGAAGACGAACGTGTCCGCACCGCTGCCGCCTTCGAACCGGTCCTGGCCCGCCGAGTTGAACAGGATATCGTCGCCAACGTCACCGTAAAGCCGGTCGTCGCCTTCGCCACCGTCAAGCTCGTCGTTTCCGCCGCCGCCAGACAACGTATCGTCGCCAGAGCCGCCGTCCAGGGTGTCGTTGCCACTGCCGCCCAGCAACCGGTCCTGACCCGCGCCGCCCATCAGTTCGTCGTCGCCGCCTTGTCCAAGGATCAGGTCGTTGCCGTCGTCACCATGTGCGATGTCGTTGTCGGCACCGGCCCTGATGATGTCGTCACCGCCATCCCCGTTGATCGAGTCGTTGCCGGACGCACTCTTGATCAGGTCATCGCCGTCTCCGCCACGCAGCGTATCCATGCCGGTGCCGCCAATCACGGTATCGTTGTCCAGACCACCGTCTGCCACGCTGTTGCCGCCACCTGTGCGCAGATCGTCAGAGCCTGCGCCGCCGGACAACGTGTCGTTCCCGGCATCGCCCCGGATCCTGTCATCCCCGTCGCCTCCGACAAGTTCGTCGTCGCCGTCACCACCGAACAAGACATCGTTGCCGTCGCCACCGTCGATGAAATCGTCACCGTCCGCGCCGTCGATATTGTCGTTGCCACTCCCCCCGATCAGGCTGTCTGCACCGACACTGCCGTTCAGCGTATCGTTGCCGTCTCCGCCATCGAGCGTGTCGTCGCCGCCCAGTCCGTTGAGGTCATCGTCACCGGCCAGGCCCTCGATGAAGTCCGCGCCACCGGTTCCGACAAGCGTGTCGTTTCCGGGGGTGGCAAGGTCTGTGGTGCCGTTGATCGTCACCGTGACCTGCTGCTGAACGCCGCCTTGGGTGAAGACCTCGAAGGTCTCGGTAATGACCTGCCCATCCACCAGACGTTCGACCGCATTGGCCCCCTCGTCCAGCGTATAGGACCAGGCCCCGCCGGCATCCAGCATGAACGCCCCGTAGGTGGTGCTGACGGAACTGACGACAAAGCTCGTATCGTCCCCGTCGACATCGGTCACCGTCAGCACGCCGTTGAACGGCGTGTTGGCGTTTTCCGTGACGCTGCCGCTGATATCGCCACCCACGACCGCCGGATCATTCACCGGCAGCAGGTCCAGCGTCGCCATCGCGGCGGTGCTGTCCGTGCCGTCGCTGACCGCGAAGGTGAATGTCACCTCCGTGTCATCGTCGGCCGCCGGCGTGAAGGTCCAGGTGCCGTCCATGTTGTCGACAACCGTTCCGGCCGAAACCGTGACGCCGCTCACCGACAGGTCGTCGCCATCCACATCCGACGCCGTCGCCAGAAGCTGCGCCTCGGTGATGACCAGCGACACATCCTCGTCCGAAGACCCAAGATCGACCGGCCCGTCAACCTCCGGCGCGTCGTTCACCGGACCGACCGTCAGGCTGACCACCTGCGTCACCGACACGTTCTGATCGTCGGTGATCGTCACGGTAAAGCTGTCGGACCCGTTGAAGTCGGCATCGGGCGTATAGGTGTACTCGCCCGTCACCGCATCGATCGACACCGAGCCGTTCGCCGTCCCGTCGCCTTCCTCGACGCTGTAGGTCAGAACCGCACCGGCATCGGCATCCGTCGCAAGGATCGTACCGGTGATCGCGGTGTCCTCGTCGCCACTCGCGGCCAGGTCCGAGTTCCCGGCATCCACCACCGGCGCGTCATTGTTGCCGGTCACCTCGACCGTCACGGTCGCTGTCGACTGCGCCGACCCGCCGTCCTGAACGGTATAGAGGAACGATGCCGTCGCCACCTCGCCGCTGGCCAGGTCGTCCGGCGCGGTCATGGTATAGCTTCCGTCAGAGGCCAGCTGGATGACGATGCCGTCCACCGTGGTGATCTGGAAGCCGCCTGCGGTGGCAATCGCCGTTGCGGTGGCCGAGTTGAACACGTTGACGATCGACCGCGTATCGTTGGTGTCCACGTCCACGTCATTGTCCAGGATGTTGCCGGTTTCGGTGTCGGCGTCATCCTCGGTCGTGACGATGCTGTCATTCTTGGCCACGATCGCGTCGTTGACACCGGTGATGGTCACGGAAACCGTCGCCGTGTCCGTGCCGCCATTCCCGTCCGAAACGGTGTAGGTGAAGCTGTCCACCGCCGTTTCGCCCGCGGCCAGCGCGTTGAACGCGCCCGTGCCGGACAGGTTGTAGAACAGCTGGCCGTCATCCTGCAGGGTCACTTCCGCGCCAAGATCGGTGGTGATGACACCGGCCGAGGCCCCCACTGCAGCGGACCCGCCACTCGCGGCGTCGCCGTCCTGCAGATCGGAGATCTGCGTCACGCTCAGCGTGTCGCCGTCCGGGTCGCTGTCCGCCGGTGCCCGCGTCAGCACGTTCACCGTTGACGAGAACGCCCCTTCGTTCACACCGAAGGCATCGTCGTTCGCCAGCGGGCTGTCGTTCGACGCCGTGATGTCGACCGACACGGTCTGCTGCACCGCGCTTGCACCGTCACCGTCGCTCAGGTCCAGCGTGATATCGCGCGATGCCACCGGCGTGTCGTCCGTGGTGGCATAGGTCAGTTCCGAAATCACCGCCTGCACGTCCGCGGCAAGGGCGCTGCTGTTGAACGTCACGCTCAGCGTGCTGCTGCCCTGTCCGCTGATGGTGCCGATCACCGTGCCGTCCACGGACACGTCGGTGCCGCTGATCGACACGATGCCGCCCTGGTTCAGGTCCAGAAGGTCGGTCAAGTCGCCGGTGACGACCGACGCGGTGAACACCCCGCCGTCATAGTCCAGCCCGTCGACATCGCTGACGGTCACGTCACCGGCCACCAGCGTCGGAACCGGCGCAAGCGCGTCCACGGCCTCGGTATGCTCGGCCGTCACCTGCGCTCCCACGTCGATTTCGCTGGCATCGTTCACCGGATCGACGGTCACATTGATCACTTGCGTGACAGATACGTTCTGGTCGTCGGTGATCGTCACCGTGAAGCTGTCAGAGCCGTTGAAATCGTCGTCCGGAGTATAGGCGTATTCCCCCGAGACTGCGTCGATCAGGACAGATCCGTTGGCCGGGCCATCCATGCCGGCCACGCTGTAGCTCAGCGTTCCGGTCGCATCGGGGTCGGTCGCCACGACGGTCCCGGTGATCGTGGTGTCCTCGTCGCCGCTGACCGCCAGGTCCGACATTTCGGCATCCACCACCGGCGCGTCGTTGCGGCCCTCGATGACCAGCGTCGCGGTATTGGCCACCGCCACGGTGCCGTCGAACACCTCGTAATTGACCGTCACGGTCCGGCTTTCACCGACATTCAGGCTGTCATACTGATCCGCGTCGATACCGATCGTGCCATCGCCGTTGTCGGTAAAGGCCACCATCGCCATCGTATCGTCGCTGACGGTGATGTTCTGGACCGACAGGGTATCGTTCGCGTCGATATCGGTCTGACCGTCCAGCAGGTCGATCACCTGAACGCCGTCATCCTCGCTGACGGGGCCTTCGGTGATCGCCGTGACCACCGGCGCGTCATTCCGGCCGGTGATCGTGACGGTGACCGTCTGGGTCGCGGTGCCGCCATTGCTGTCGGTCACGGTATAGCTGAACGTATCCTCCGCGGTCTCACCCTCCGACAGGCTCTCGAACGCGCCGGTCGCATCGTAGGTGACACTTTCATTGCCCGCGTCGATCGTGACCGCGCCAAGCGTCCCGGTCAGGTCAAGCGAGGCGATGCTCAGCACGTCGCCGGTATCCACATCCGTGTCGTTGGCAACAAGGTTGATCGTCACCGAGGGGCCGTCCTCATCGGCCTCGCCGCTGTCGGCCACCGCGTTCGGATCGTCGTTCACCCCGGTGATCGTCACCGTCACGGTCTCGGTCGAGGTCAGGCCGTCGCCATCCGTCACCTCGTAGGTGAAGGTATCCAGCGCCATGTCCCCTTCGGCCAGCGACTCGAAGGCGCCATTGGGGTCGTAATCGACACTGACACCGTCTTCGTTGATCGTGACGCTGCCCTGCGTGTCGGTGGTGTCCACCGATGCAATCGACAGGACGTCGTTCTCGTCGGCATCCGTGTCGTTGTCCGTCAGGTTGATGGTCTGGGCAGGGCCGTCCTCGCTGACCGTGGCGCTGTCGGCCACCGCCAGCGGGTCGTCGTCCTGGCCGTTGATCGTCACCCTCACCGTCGCCGTCGATGTCACGCCCGCCCCGTCCGTCACGGTATAGGTGAACGTCCTCGACGCTTTCACCTCGTCCAGATCGAACTTGCCGTCCGGGGTCATAGGTCACACCCAGGTTGTCGGGGTTGATCACCACCGATCCCAGCGTCTCCGAAGTGTCGATGCTGGCAACCGTCAGCACGTCCGATGCATCCGCATCCGTGTCGTTGGCGACAAGGTTGATGCTGATGCCCGGGCCGTCCTCATCGGCGGCGGCCACGTCGTCCACCGCGACCGGGTCGTCATCCTCCCCAGTGACGGTCACCTCGACCGTCGCGGTCGACGTACCGCCATTGGCATCCGTCACGGTATAGGTGAACGTATCGGTTGCGGTCTCGCCCGCGGCAAGATACTCGAACGCGCCATTGGCGTCGTAATCCACGCTGTCGCCATCCGCACCGATGGTAACAAGGCCCAGCGTGCCCGTCGTATCGACGGAATCCACTTCCAGGTCGTCCGAGGTATCCGGATCGGTATCGTTGCCCGTCACGTCGATATTGACCGTGCCGCCATTCTCGTCCGCCGCACCGAAATCGGCGACGGCTGTCGGCTCGTCGTTCGCCCCGGTGATCGTGATCGTCGCCGTCTGCGGAACGCTGCCGCCGTTGCCGTCTACGATGTCGTAACTCAGGACGATGACCGCTTCTTCACCGAACGCCAGAGCGTTATAGGCAGACGGATCGACGACCACACTGTCGGCACCGACGGTAAGACCGCCCGCGTCACCGACTATGGACAGGTTGGCGATGCTCAGCGTGTCGGACATGTCTTCGTCCGCCGCGCCCTGCAACAGGTCGACGACAAATCCCGCGTCATCCTCGCTCGCGGTCGCCGCGACCTCCGCCGCCACGGTCGGCTCATCGTTCTGCCCCGTGATGGTGATCGTCGCGGTCTGCGAGACCGTCCCGCCATTGCCATCCTCGACGTCATAGCTGAAGGTGATGACCTCGCTTTCGCCGACGGCCAGCGCGCCATAGGCCGACGGGTCCACGTCAAGGCTGTTGCCGTTTTCCGTCACGCCGGACGCATCGCCGCTGACGACCGTCAGGTTGGCAATGCTCAGCGTGTCCGACAGATCGACATCCGCCGCGTTCTCCAGCAGGTCGATGCTGAAGCCCGCGTCATCCTCCGTCGCCATACCCGACACCGCAGCCGACACCGTCGGGCTGTCATTCGTGCCGGTGATCGTGACCGTCACCGTCTGCGTGTCTGTGGCCGTCGCGGTTTCCGAACCGTCGTCCGCCGTCAGCTCGTAGGTCAGCTCCAGCGTCTCGCCCACCGCCAGGAAGTCGAAGGACGCGTCGCCCGACGCGCCAGATCCGAACGCCCAGGTAAAGTCTGACCCCGCGCCATCCGCACCCAGGACCGCCGTCGCGCCAAAGCCCGTCGTCGCGGCCGTGCCCGCGGCCAGCTGCATCATCGCGGCCAGTTGCAGGTTCGTCAGCGGCAGCGTGCCGCCGAACGTGCCCGCCACGGCAACATCCGTCACCGATACCGTGACATTGTCGTTGGTATCCTCGTCCGACACCGACAGCGTGCCGGACGCCTCGATCGTGGCATCCATCGCGCCGTCCGCAGCCTCGTCCAGGTCCGCACTGTCAGCCACCGCGCCGCCACCCAGCGCCCCGGCGATGACCGGGGCATCGTTGGTGCCGACGATGCTGATCGAGACGGTCTGCGTGACCGATCCGCCATTGCCGTCATTGATGGTGATGTCATAGACCTGCGGGCTGGTCGACAGGGCCTCGCCCTCGCCCAGCGAATTCAGGACCGCATCGTCGATGGAGAAGTTCCAGCCCACCGTGCCCGAGGCGACCGTGCCGCCCGACGGGGTGAAGCTGATCGTCCCCTGATAGCCCGCGCCCTGCGGCACGAAGCCGAAGGACGGAACATTGACGGAATCCGCGTCGGCAAAGGTGATCGTGCCGGACGTGGTGACAAGCTGTCCTTCGTTCTCCTGGTCCTGCTCCTGCGCCGTGACGCTGACGACGCCCTCGACCTCAGGCGGGGTCGTCCCGATCACAACCGGGTTGTCGTTCGCACCGGTGAAATCGATGGTCAGCGTCGTTTCGTCGAACAGATCTCCACTGTCTGTGGCCCGCAGCGTCGCCACGTATTGCGGCGTCTCGCCCGCCTGAAGCTGGTCGATACCCGCATCATTCGGATCAAAGCTGTAGCTGCCATCGGTCTGCACCGTCAGCGTGCCCAGCTCGATCCCGTTGAAGGTGAAGGTCTGGCTGGTCGCGCCCTCCACCGGGGTCTCGCCCGAGATCGTGTAGACGATACCGGCCGCATCGCCCGTATCGCGGTCCGATGCCGACAGCATGCCGGTGATGTCCTCAAGCTCCTCCGCCGCGGCCGTGTCGACGATCGTTGCGCCGGGCACTGCCTCCAGTTCGGGCGTATCGTTCGCCGGGTCGATGGTGACCGTCAGCGTGGACGTGGCGGAACCGCCGTCAGGATCGGCCACCGCGGTGTCGAAGGTTTCGGTGATGTCGGTGCCTTCCGGCTCCGCGTTCACCGCCGCCGCGTCGATCTCGAAGGAATAGCTGCCGTCCGCATAGACCCGCAGGGTGCCATAGATGCCGACAACTTCTGTATAGTCGCCGTCGCCGTCCGTGCCGGTGTTCACGACATCCCCGGTCACCGAATAGGTCAGCAGGCTGCCGTCCGATTCCACGTCTGTCGCCGTCAGCGTGCCCGTCAGCGGCGTTTCGAACGCATCATCCGCCTCGGTGTCGCTGACCGTTCCCGCGTCCTCTGCCTGCAGCACCGGATCGTCATTCACCGCCGCCACGTTCACCGTGACCGTGCCGCTGTTGGACAGGTTGTTCACCAGCTGACCGTCCGTCGCCACATAGGTGAAGCTGGCCGCGCCGTTGAAATTCTCGTCGGGCGTGAAGGTCACCGACCCGTCTTCGTTCAGCTCCACCGTGCCACCGGACACCGCGGTCACCGAATGAATGGTCAGCGTATCGCCGTTGCCATCGGTATCATCGCCAAGCAGATCCGATGCCTGGAAGGTCACCGCCGTGTCCTCGGTCGCCTCCAGCGTGTCATCCACTGCCACAGGCGCCTCGTTCACCACGATATCGATGTGGTTTTCCAGAACCGGCGTGCCGGCATCCAGGTCTGTCGCCGTCACGGTCAAACGATAGGTGCCGGGCGCTTCCGGGTCGAACCCGGCCAGCTCCAGCTCCTCCATCATGAAGTTCAGGCTGACCGAATAGGTCGCACTGGAAAGAAAGTCGGCGCCCGCGCCCGGCGTCTCGGCCTCAAGCCCGTCCGCGATATCCTGCAACGTGATCGAATAGGGCGCAAAGGATGCAGGGCTGCCCGTGTCCTCGATGGTGAAGGTAAACAGGTGATCGCCGATGCTGCCGCCATTGCCGTCGGTATTCGCGTCGATCAGGATCTCGGCGTCCCAGCGGGCAAAGGCATCGTCATCCGTGGTCCCGATATCGTCCTGCGGCGTCCCCAGGGCGGCCCCATCCGGCACCACATAGGTCTGCCCGTCCGGGTCGGCATCGGTGTCGATATAGTGCTCCCCGGTGTTGCGCAGCGTCGCGTTCAGCGCAATCTCCAGCCCCGGCGCGTCCACGTCATCCGTCGCCACCGCGTTCCCGTCTTGCGAGGTGATCGTGTCGGGATCCGCCACCGCGTTCAGATGGAATGTCTGCGTCTGGCCGACGATCTCGCCGCCATTGCCGTCCACGACGCTGTAGGTCAGCGTGACCGGACCGTTATGGTCGTCGGCCGGCGTGACGATGAATCCGCCCTCCCCGTCCGGTGCCACGGTTGCACCGTTGTCGGCCACGATGCTGCCCACCGACAGCGTATCGCCCTCGGCATCGGCAAAGCCTGACAGCAGGTCGGCCTCCGACACGGTATAGGCGACGTCCTCGGTCCCGTCCGCCAGGTCCGCATCGGGCGTGCCGCGCGGGTTGTCGTTGATGGCGGTGACGTCGATGGTCAGGGTGCCGGCGTCAAACGCACTGGCATCGTCGGTGACCGTCACGCCGAAATCGATCGTCGTGTCCTCCGACAGCGCTTCGACCGCCGCGTCATCCGCGACAAACCGGTATGCGCCGGTGCCTTCGTTCAGGTAAAGCGTACCCAGCGCATGGGCCACGCTGTGGGTGAAATCCTCGATGCTCGTGTCGGCGACCTGGCCGGTGACAGAATAGGTCGGCACGGCCCCGGTATCGATATCCGTGGACGTGAAGGTACCGTCGACATCGGCATACACGTCATCATCTTCGGTATCGGTGATCGTCCCGTTCGCAATCGCGCCCAGCACCGGCGCGTCGTTCGCGCCCGCCAGCGTGATGGTCAGGGTCTTGCCATCGCTCGCGCCATTCTCGTCGGTCACGCTCAGGTCAAAGGTGATGTCCTGCGACGCGGTCAGCGCATTGACCGCGTTGTCGTCGGCGACAAAGGAATAGGCGCCGGTCTCCTCGTTCAGGTACAGCGTGCCGAACGCGTTGCTCACCTCGTGGGTGAACCCGGCCTCGGCACTGGCCACCTGCCCGGTGGCCGAATAGGTGGCCTCGCTGGCGTCATCCGCATCGGTGCTTGTCAGCGTTCCGGTCACCGGATCGAACGCGTCGAATGCCGCGGTATCCGTCAGCGTCGCCGCGGCAACCTCCGCCAGGACCGGCGCATCGTTGGTGCCGGTGATCGTGAAGGTGATGTCCTGCGTATCCGTCCCGCCATTGCCGTCATCGACCGTCACCGTATAGGTGATCGCCAGCTCTTCGCCGGCATTGAGGAAATCGAAATCGCCATCGGTGATCTGATAGGTCCAGCCGGCGGTGTTCGCCTGCGCGTTCGATGCATTGGCCGCCGACATGTCAAAGGTCAGGGAACCGGTCGGCCCGGCATAGCCCATGACCGCGGTGCCGCCACGCGTGACGCCCGTGACTTCGGCCTCGACACTGTGCGTATCCGCCGTCCCGGCGCCGTCCAGCGCCGCCATGGTCGACGTATCGACATCGTCAAAACTGATCGTGCCGGTCAGCATCTGCGTGTCTTCCGACCCGGTCTCGACCACGCCCGCGTCCTCGGAAAGGGCCGTGGATCCGGTCGTGCCGGTGATCTCCGGCGCATCGTTCGTGCCGGTGAAGGTCAGAACGATGGGGCGCGTCGTCGTCGCCGTCCCGTCCGAGATCGACACGTTGTAGGACTGGGTGAAGGTCTCGCCCGCCGCCAGGTTGTCCAGAACGCCGTCATTGATGGTGAAGGTATAGAACACCAGCCCGGCATCCTCGGGGTCGGTGCCCGTCGGCGTCAGGAAACCGGCTTGCATGGTGCCGACATAGGCCGCCAGCGGCGCCGCGTCGTCGCCTTCGCCCGCAACGGCGGTCGTCTGCACCACCAGGTTGGCAAGGTCGTCCGGATCGACATCGTTGAACGTGATCCCGCCGGTCACCACCTGGTTGCCGGTTCCCGCATCCGGGTCTTCCTCGGGCAGTTCGGTCACCGCGTTGGCCAGATCGGCATCCATGATGATATACGGCGCGTCATTGGCCCCGTTGATGCGGATCGTCGTGGTCAGGTTGTCGACCGTGATCGTGCCGTCCGGCGACGTGGTCGTCACCTGATAGCTGACCTCGATGTCGATGCTTTCGCCATCGTCCAGCGCATCGAAAATGGCCGCGTTGCGGTCGAACGTGATCGCCCCCCCGGACGCCCCGCTCAGGTCAAACGCCGCCTCGGCATCCGCCGCGACAAAGCCCGCGGGAATGCTGCCCGTGGCCGAAACGCCTGTGGTCCCGGTGATCGCGCGGGTGTCGTTGGTGTCCAGTTCCACCACGTCCGTCACCCAGATCTCGCCACTCGTATCGGTGCCCTCGCCCAGCAGGTTGACGGTGACCGTCTCTGCGCCGTTCGGTCCGACCAGGACGCTGTCTTCGTCGATCTCCAGCGCATTGCCTTCGTCAAAGGCGTCGATGTCGCCGGCCGTGATGGTCGGAACGTCGTTGCTGCCGTTGATCGTGATCGTCACCTGCTGAACGGCGGACTCCGAGTCCTCGTTCGCCGGATCCCCGTCAAACCCTGTCCCGTCATTGACGGTCACGTCATAGGTCACGGTCAGCGTCTCGCCCGCGGCAAGGAAATCCGCCAGCGTATCGGCCAGGCTGAAGCTCCAGTCGATCTGCCGCGCGTCGCCTTCGTTGATAGAGGTGCTGAAGGCGCCAAGCTCGCCGACCGCCAGGGCCGCTTCCAGACCTTCGGGCAGCTCGCCGCCATCCCACACCGCACCATTCAGCGTCGCCGACACCGTGTGCGTGTCCGACGCATCGTCATCCGCAATGCTCAGCGTGCCCGCGGCCTCAAGATTGTCATCCACCAGTTCGGTGGATTCGGTCAGCGTCGCGCTGTCTCCGCTCGTGATCTCGGGCCGGTCGTTGGTGCCGGTCACGGTCACCGTGATCGTGTCCGTATCCGTCGCCGCCCCGTCCGAGGCTTCCACCGCGTAGGCCAGGACGATGCTCTCGCCCGCGGCCAGGAAATCGAACGCCTCGCCCGCACTGTTGAAGGTCCACGCCACCTGACCCGAGGCATTTCCGGTGCCGGTCGACAGCGGGTTGCCCGCGCCAAGGCTCAGCATCGCCTCCAGCGCCGCGTCGTCGGGTCCGTATTCGCCCAACACGCCGGTCGCGGTCACGCCGGTTACGCTCGCCGTCACGCTCTGCCCGGCATCCACGTCCGACAGGGTGATCGTGCCCGATGCGCTCAACCCGATGGAATCGGATTCCTCGACGGACTCCGCCTGTGAATCGCCCGCCTCGACCGTGATCACCGGCGCATCGTTCGATCCGCTGACATTCACCGTCACGTCCAGTTCGGAAAATCCGCCCAGGCCATCGGCAACCCGCACCGTGAAGACGTCCATTCCGGTGTCCCCGGTATCCAGCGCTTGGGTCGCCTCCGCGTCGTCGTTCAGCGTGTAGATCCAGTTGCCCGAGCTGTCGAGCGACAGGCTGCCATAGGTGCCGCCGGCCTCCGCCGCTGCTCCGTTGGCCTGCACCGGCGCGATCCCCGTGCCGTTGACCGCCGTGATCGACCACAGCGTCTCGTCGTCACCGCCGGTGTCCACATCCGTCGAGGTGAAGCTGCCCGACGCGGTCGCATCGCCCGGAACGCCTTCGCCGGCTTCGGTCACGTCGGTATCGGCCATGGGTTCGGCCGCAATCACCGGGGCGTCGTTCGTGCCGTTGATGGTGATCATCACGGTCTGCGTCGTGGTGGCGCCGCTGTCATCGGCGACGGCCACGACGAATGTCTCGGAAACGGACTCCGAGTCGTGCAGCGCCTGAACCTCCGGCGCGTCATTGTTCAGCGTGAAGGTCCAGTTGCCGGACTGGTCCACCGCCAGGCTGCCATGGATGCCGGTCACCTCGACAGCGCTCGCCGCCGTCTGGCCCGGTTCCGCCTCGACCGACCATGTCAGCGCGACGCCGCTCAGGCCGTCGCCCGCGTCCAGGTCATCGGCCGAAAACACGCCCGTCGCCGTGGTCGGCCCGACATTCACCGGCGCATTGGCGCCATCGACACCGGCCTCTTCGACCGTGCCGGTCTCCTCGCCCTCGACAAAGATGATCTCGGGCGTGTCATTCGCCCCGGTGACGTTCACCGTCAGCGTGGCCGAGGCCGCGTCGTCGGCATCCGGCCCGTTGGAAATCGTATAGTTGAAGGTCTCGCTGACCTCCTCGCCGCCATTCAGCATCTGTGTCGCGATGCTGTCGTCGTCCAGTTCATAGCGGTAGCCGCCCGTCTCCGTCAGGTAAAGCGTGCCATAGGTGCCCTGGATCACGGCCTCGTTGCCCGTGCCGCCGTCAAAGCTCAGCACCGCCTGCGCATCCGCCCCGTGCGAGCCCGCCGACACCACCAGCGCCGCGGTCTCGCCCGCGTCCGCATCGGACCAGTTGGCGCCCAGGAAGTTCAGCTCGCCACTGACCTCCTCCGTGCCCGCGATGTCGTTGCCCGTGCCGCCCGCTTCGACGGCCGTGGTGCCCGCAACCGTGTCGGCCGCGATCACCGGAGCATCGTTGCTGCCCGTGATGGTGATCGTCACCACCTGTTCGTCGCCCGCCGGATCGCTGGAATCATCCAGTGCACTCAGCGTGTACTCAAGAACCAGAACCTCGCCATCCGTCAGGTAATCGAAGGGCGACGTCTCCGCGTCGCCTGCCGTGAACTGCCAGTCAAAGGCCGATCCGGTGCCATCGTTCGGCGCATCCAGCGCGCCGGTATCGCTGCCGAATTCCCCGCCGGAGGCCGCCACTTCCATCATCGCAAGGATATCGCCCGCCGACAGGCCTTCGGGCAGCCCGCCCGAGGCATCGCCGCCCTCGCTGTCCTTGATGGCGACGCTCGCAACGCTCACCGTCACGCTATCGGCCGTATCCACATCCGCGACAGCCAGCGAGCCCGACGCCGTCAGGGTCTGGTCCGTCACGCCGTCATCGACCACCTCGGTCAGCGTGGCACTTGTGTCCTCGCCCGAGATCACCGGCCCGTCATTCGTGCCGGCGATGGTCACGGTGACCTGCCTCGTATAGGTCAGCGCCTCGCCGCTGTTCGTCTCGGTCACGGTCACGTTGTAGACCTGCACGATGCTCTGCCCCGCGGCCAGCGCATCGACCGTCGCCATCTGGCTGGCCTGCACGGCGACGGGCTGCGGCGAACCGATGGTGAAGGCCCAATCCACGACGCCGTTGCCGTCGCCGTTGATCACGTCGGCAAACCCGACCTCGAAGAAGCCGATATTTCCGGCGGTCACGTTCGAGAAGCTGATCGAGTGCGTGTCGCTCACATCGTCGTCATGCACGGTAAAGCTGCCCGATGTGCCGAAGGGCGTCGCGTTCTCGCCCGGCGTATCGTCTGCACGCTCTTCCAGCGTCTCGGCAAAGGAATCCGGGCCGTCCCCGGCTTCCGGCGCATCGTTCACATTCGTCAGGTTGACCGTGATCGTCGACGGCGTCGTGTTCCCCGCGTCGTCGGTTCCCACCAGGTCGATCAGGATCGTCGACCCGGCGTCCTCCAGGTCGAAATACCCGCGCGCGGCCTCGGTATCGATGATCCGCAGCTCGTAATCGTCCTCCACCGCGACGATCTCGACCGCGTCATAGACTCCGCCCGTGCCGCCAAGGGCATAGGTCGTGCCGTCATCGCCCGAAAGCGAGGCCAGCGTCACGGGCGTGCCCGTGCTGGCCGCATCCTGGTCTGCAATCTCGGCAATCGTGACGGTTTCCGACTCCGCCCCGGGCGCCGTCGTGTCCAGCGCGGTGGTCGTCGTGATGTCGCTGTCGGGCAGCATGACATTGCCCGCCACGTCCTGCGCGCCCGAGACCGCGATCAGGATGTCCTCCAGCTCCACGTCCTGGTCCAGAACGGTGTATGTAATCGTATAGGTGGTGGCGTCCGACCACGCCGCCCCGGTCTGCGACAGGCTGGTCACCGCGCCGCCCAGATCCACCGATGGCGCGACAGCGGTATCCATGTTCCCGTCAAAGGTCAGCACCAGCGTGACGGAATTGTCCACATCCGCCTCGGCAATCGTGCCGTCCGTCGCCTCGCCGGTGAAGGTTGCGGATTGCACCGTCGGCGCCGTTGCGTCGATCGTCACCGCAAGGCTCGGAGAGACCGGCGACGTGTTCCCCGCCACGTCCGTGGCATAGGCCGCGACAAGCTGCGCGCCCTCGGTCATCGTTGTCGCGATTTCGACGCTGCCGGTCTCGTCGCCCTGCACCGTGTAGCTGCCCACGGTCAGACCGTCCGCCGTCACCGTCACCACATCCCCGGCGGCGAGTGACGAGACATCCACCGCGAAACCGGGCGTCAGGCTCGATGTGATGTCGTCACTGTCCGACACCCCCGTGTCCGACGCCGCAACCAGGTCCGGCGTGCTCAGCGGCGCTGACTCCATCGTGTCCAGGGTGAAACTCAGGGTCGACGTGTCGCTGATATTTCCGGCCGCGTCGGTTTCGCGGACCATGATCGTGTTCGACCCTTCGGCGGCATCGGGCTTGGTTTCGACCCAGGTGGCGCCGTCATCGGTCGAATATTCAATGGTTCCGCCCTCCGAGGGCGTTACCGTGTAGCTGCCGTCATTGGTGATGCCATCCGAGTCACTCGCGCCCGTGTCACTGTCCAGCGTGATGGTCGGGGCCGCTGGTGCGATCGTGTCCAGAACGACGTTGAGATCCGTGGTCGAAAACGTTTCTACGCTCATGCCGTCGCTGGCGTCCAAGATGGAACCCGCCGGCGTATAACCCAGGATCTCCAGATCCGCCTCGTTATCGTTCTCACCGACCGTGTATTCAAATGCGAGAGTGTCGGTCCCGACCGTACCGATGAATGTGGCATTTCTTGAACCGGAGAGTTCCAACTGGGGCGGTATCGCCGGGGCTGTCGTAACCACATCCTCTGTAAAGGTGACCAGGAAAGTGATCGTGTCGCCTTCTTTGTATGCGGCTTGCTCATCGACGATGCTGGCACCCAGAAACTCTGCGGTCATGTGCTTATTCCTCTTTAACGTTCAAAGCGCCGGATAGACGGCGCGACAAAATTCAGATCTGAACAGAATTGGATCGGGAATGGCTGGCGCAGTCCGTCGCCTTGAACGGCGATACGGTGCTGTGCGTTGCTAAGGCTTTCGAGATTTCGTCAATTGGGGCAGACACACCCCAACCGGTCGGCGCAATGCGCCGTTCAATAAAATCCAAAACCAATACCCTTCTTGAAAGTTCCCCAACTCCCAGCCGCGAATGACGCGGTCCCCGGTACGGTAATCTTTTACGGCGCTTTCGGGCAACAGGGTAATTTCGAAAAAATCAACTTTTCTTTAACCAGGGTTAAAATGGTTAACGGATTGAAATTTAACTAAAATCAGACTTTTCGCGCAAAGGTTGATCACCCCAAATGCGATACATAACACACCCGCTCTACCCATAGGTGTGCACCTGTCGGTCCTCAAAAAAGGACACCCCTGCCCGTCCACACACCGTCCGACCGTGAATCCGCGGCCGGGTTCGGGCCTCTTCTCGCGGCTGCATGCCGCCCGCCGCGTCACCGCGCCGGGGCCGCCCTGCGTCTAGGCAAGCTCGTCCTTCGGGTCCACGCCCGCGCCCTTGGCGGGCTCGAAACAGACGTTCTCGCCGAAACACATCGCCAGGCCGTCCTGCGCCTGCACCCAGTCGCGCGGCAGATCCACCTCGGCTTGCGATAGCCACCGGGCATTGCCCTGCCGCGCCATCCAGGCATCCGGCTTGCCCAGGGTCGAGGCCCGGTGCGTCACGTTCCAGATGAAGTAATGATGCGGCACCACGACCTTTGCCCCGATCCTGTCGCAGATCGTGGCGGCCTGCGCATAGCTCAGGATATGCTGCGAACCGTCGATCGGCATCAGCGCCACGTCGATCTTGCCGATCCGGTCCCAGACATCGGCACCCGGATCGGGGCGGTTGTCGCCCCAGTGCAGGATCCGCAGCCCCCCCGTCTCGATCACGTAGATGGTGTTGTCGAAAGACCGCCAGTTGTCCGGCGGCAGCGTTTCCAGCGGCGTCAGTTTCCGCGTCAGCCCGGCCCAGTCCACATCCCCGTGCGACGAGTCCGAAACATGTTTGTCCGCGATGCCCGTGATCGTGACATCGGCAAATTCGAACCGCCCGATCAGCCGGTCCATCAGCGTGCTGGCATGCAGAAGGTGCAGCGCATCGTGGTCGAAATGCGCGTGCGTCGACAGGCCGATATCGACCTCCACATCGGGAAAGTCGCACAGGTACCAGTTCCACGTCCCCCAGGGCGGATTGCGCCAGGGGTCGATCATGATCGTCAGCCCCGACGGCGCCGTGATCCGAAAGGCCGAGCTGCCGTAATAGGCCAGCTTGACCGCTCCGCCCTGCGGAACATCGCCCTGAAAGCCGATCATCCTGTTGTTGTTCTCGCTCTGCTTCCACGCCCAGAGCCCGTCATTCAGCCTGCTCGTCATGGCCTGCCTCCTCTGCCTTTGCCGTCGCTTCAGACCAGCAGGTGCTCGACGCCGTCCTCGTTCTCGATCTGCAGCGCGTCGTTCACCCGGTTGAAGAATCCGCACAATGCGATGCGCATCGTCAGTTCCACCAGCTGTTCCTCGGTGAAATGCCTCTTCATCTCGTCGAAGATCGCGTCGCGCATGTACTGGAAGTTGCTCGTCACCTGCTCCGAGAAATCCCGCACCAGAATGTCGACCTCGTCAAAGCCGTCGGGTCTCTCGGCCAGGATATCGTCCAGCGCCTCGGCACTCAGCCCATAGGCCAGCGCACGTGGCGCGTGATGGCTGATGCAGTACTCGCACTTGTTGATCGTCGATACGGTGACCAGCGCGATCTCCAGGTACCGTTTCGGCACCAGCGCCTCGTCATGCAATTCCAGCAGCAGCCCCATGATGTGCTTCAGCGCCGGCGGCCGGTGTGCGAAGACCTTGACCTGGTTCAGAAACGGGCCGTACTCGGTCGCGTACCGCTCGTAGATCGGCTGCACCTCGGCGGGTACCTCGTGAATTTCGACATCTCTTACGCGCGCCATCGCGGTGCTCCTCTCACTGGTGATGCAAAGAGGGCGCCGGCCCTCTTCGCGTGTTCGTCAATACTCGATCCGCTGCAGGACGACGTCCTGGCCATCCTGGATTTCCGACAACTGGAAGTCGCGGCCAAGCACCATGCCCTCTTCGTCGAACTCGATGCTGCCCGACGCGCCGGAATAGTTGATCTCCTCCCCCGCGCGGATCGCCTCCAGCCCGTCGGCGACGTTGAAGACCTCGGTCTTGCCTTCGCCGGTGGTGACGTCCCAGACCGCCTGCGCCACCGCGCCGGTCTCGGTGGTTCCGGCCTTTTCCATCGCCAGCAGCAGAACCGACATCTGGTCGCGTCCCGCCGTGCCGAACGGATGCTGGACCGATCCTGTGTCTTCCAGCCCCGCCTCGGCCAGATATTCCTTGTAGGCCGGCGAATTCAGCGCCGGCACCGGGAAGCCGTGGATGATCCCGTCCGCCGCGGCGCCCACGGCGCTCTTGAACTGGTCCCCCGTGGCCAGCGACGTGGTGATCACCTCGCCCTCATAGCCCTGCCGATACAACTCCTTGTAGACGCTGGTGAAATCCGTCACGTAGGACGGGATGAACACCGCCTGGGGTGATTGCTGGATCAGTTGCGTCACCTCCGACCGGTAAGAGGACTGCCCGGCATTGTAGTAAAAGGGCTCCTGCACCAGCGCCTCGGTGCCCACCCGCTCGATGAAGCCGTCCATCATCGACCGGGTGAAATCGTTGTTCAGCGCCATCAGCGCATAATTCTCAAGCCCGCGCTCCAGAACCAGGTCCGCGATGGCACGCCCCCAGATCGGCGACAGCGGCTGAAAGTTGAACACCAGCCCCTTCTCGTCCGCCACCGGAATGTCGGAACTTGAAGAGGTGCACATCTGGATGATGTTCGCGCTCTGGCATTTCGGCATGATCCCCAGCGTGACCGATGACGAAAACGTCCCCAGTATCGCGGACACGCCGTTGACGCTGATCAGCTTGTCCGCCGCGCGCACGGCGGTCTCGGGGTTGGTCTCGGAGTTTTCCTGGTAGAGCCGGATCTGCCGGCCCAACACGCCGCCTGCGGCATTGACCGCATCCGCCACCCGCTTGTGCGAGGCGGTGATGTTCGGGCCGAACGGGCCGCCCCCGCCGGTGTTGGGCGTCAGCGAGCCGATTGCGATATCCCCGTCCTGCGCGCGCAGGATCGAGGGTGTCATCAGCGCGGCCGCACTTCCGGCCAGCACGCTGCGTCTCGTCATCGAAAACTTCATGGGTCACTCCTTGTTGGGTTGGTTCGACGCCTTCAGCGGGCGTTCTGGTTGATCTTGAATTTCCGCTCCGGCAGCAGGCCGCGCGGCCGCAGGCGCAGCGTCACGATCAGCAGAAAGCCGATCAGGATGATCCGCAGCGCCGACATCTTCTCGGCATCCAAGACGTCGGTGAAATCGCCGATGAAACGCGTGCCTTCCAGCAGGACCATCACGGTGCCCGCGCCGATCAGGATGCCGCGGTTGTTGCCCGCCCCGCCGACGATCACCGACATCCAGATGAACATCGCCACAACCGGCATGAATACCTCGGGGCTGATGTTCTGCACGTAATGCGCATAAAGCGCGCCGGCCAACCCCATGAAGAAGCCGCCGATCGCGAAGGTCCGTACCCGGTGCACTAGCACGCTCTTGCCCAGCACCTCGGCCACCACGTCATCCTCGGATGCGCACGCGCGGCCCATGGGCGCGCGGCGCACCCGTTCGCACACCAGGTAGGTGAACAGCACGCAGACGGCCACCAGCCCCAGATAGAACAGCGGATACATCCCCGGTTCGATGACATCCCCGAACGGACGCCCCTCGATCCGCAGCCCCCGCGGGCCTTCCGTGATCTCGTCCTCGTTCAGCACGATCAGCCGGATCACCTCGCCGACGCCCAGCGTCACGATGGCAAGGAAATCCTCCCGCAGCCGGACGGACAACAGGGCGACGATCCCGCCCAGAAGCCACCCCGCCGCGCAGGCCGCCGGAATTGCAAGGCCCACCGGCACGTCCAGCTTTGCCACCAACAGGCCCGACACATAGGCCCCCAGCGCGTAGAACCCCGCGATGCCGAAATTCACCATCCCGGCAATTCCCCATTGCAGGTTCAGCGCCAGCGCCAGGATCATGAAAAAGCCCGCATAGGTGGCCATGGAAACAAGATAAGCCGTCATTTCTTGATCTCCGCCGTTCCGAACAGGCCCTGGGGGCGCACCAGCAGAAGCAGCGCGATGATCACGAAACCGACGCCGATCTTGTAGGTCGATGGCAGGAACAGGATCGTCGCCTCTTCCGCCAGCCCGACAAGGAACGCGCCCAGGATCGCGCCATAGACCGACCCGATGCCGCCCAGGATCGCGGCGGCGAAGATCGGGATCGTCAGGTTCCATCCCACCAGAGGCTCGATCACCAGGTCGAGCCCCGCGAAAACCCCCGTCAGCCCGAAAAGGGCGCCGCAGATCATGGTGGTAAAGGCGGTGACCCGCGCCGCGTTCACCCCCCGGATCGCGGCCAGCATCGGATTGTCCGCCACCGACCGCATCGCGCGACCGATCCATGTATAGGCCAGCAGGCAGTGCAGCGCGACGCCGATCACCAGGCTCCAGATGACGATCTGCACCTGCTCGGGCGTGATCCGTGCGCCCATCACCTTCCACGGTCGTTCAAGCGGGATCTCGAACCCCCGCACATCCGCCGAAAAGAACAGCCGGATGACACTCTCGATGATCAGGGTGACTGCGATCGACACCACCAGCAGGGTGATCGCGGAATGGTCCTCCATCGGGCGGAAGACCAGTACATGCACCCCCCAGACGACCAGCGATGTCACGACCATGGCGCAGGCCGCCGCAAGCGGCAGCGGCAGCCCCAGCGGCACGTTGAACGTATAGGCGGCAAACGCCCCCACCGTGATATATCCGCCGATGGCGAAATTCGGGAATTTCAGGATCCCGAACAGCAGGGAAAATGCCATGGCCGGCGGGGCGATCAGCGCCGCGTTCACCAGGGCGTTGAATATCATCTGCATGCTCATGTGCGTGACCCCAGGTACAGTTCGGAAACCTCTTTCGACTCCAGCAGACCAGAGGCGTCGTCCTGCAGAACGACGTTGCCCGCCGCCATCACCAGCCCCCGGTGCGCGATCCGCAGGCCCTGTATCGCGTTCTGCTCCACCATCAGGATGGCCACCCCTTCGGCATTGACGCGCTGCACGATCTCGAACATCTGCCCGACCATCAGCGGCGACAGGCCCGCCGAGGGCTCATCCAGCAGCAGCATCTGCGGCTCCAGCATCATCGCCATGCCGAAGGCGACCATCTGGCGCTGCCCGCCCGACAGGTTGCCGGCGCGGGTCTGGCGCAACCGGGCCAGATCGGGAAACATCCCGTAGACCCGGTTCCGCGCCTGTTCCAGCCGCGCCTTGTCGCCCCAGGCCCCCATCGCCAGGTTCTCATGCGTGGTCAGCTGCCTGAAGACATTGGCCTCCTGCGGCACATAGGCCATCCCCGAGCGCGCCACCTGCGCCGCCGGCAACCCGGCGATCTCCCGCCCCGCGATGGCGATACTGCCCGACACCGGCCTGACGACGCCCGCGATGGTTTTCAGCAGGGTGGACTTGCCCGCCCCGTTCGGCCCGATGATGCAGGTGATCTCGCCCCGCGCCAGCCGCAGCGACACGTCGTGGCAGATGATCGTCTTGCCATAGCCTGACACCAGGCCGCGGGTTTCCAGCAGCGGCTCAGACATCGGCAGGCTCCCCGAGATAGGCCTCGATCACCGCCGGTTCCTTGCGGATGGCATCGAACGTCCCGCTTGTCAGGAAAGTCCCCTGGGTCATGACGACGACCGGATCGCAAAGCTGTGCGATCATGTCCATGTCGTGCTCCACGATCAGGAACGTCTTGCCGTGATCCCGGTTCAGCCGCCGGATCATGTCGATCAGCGTCTGCATCAGCGCCGGGTTCACACCCGCGCCCGGCTCGTCCAGCAGGATGAGGTCGCAGTCGATCATCAGCGTGCGCGCCAGTTCCAGCAGCTTCTTCTGGCCGCCCGACAGGTCGCCCGCATAGCTGTCCCGCAGCTGCGTCAGCATCGAGATTTCCATGACCTCGCGGGCACGGTCATGGATCCGCGCCTCCTGCGCGCGGACCCTGGCCGGCGTCAGGAAATTCGGCCAGAACGACTCTCCCCGTTGAAGCTGCGGCGCCAGCATCAGGTTCTCCAGCACCGTCATGCGCTGAAATTCCCGCGCCAGCTGGAACGTGCGGATCATCCCAAGGCGGGCCCGCCGCCACGGCGACAGCGACGTGACGTTGCCGCCCTTGAACACCACCTCTCCGGCATCGGCCTTCAGCACACCGCTCAGCAGGTTGAACAGGGTGGACTTTCCCGCCCCGTTCGGCCCGATCAGGCCCGTCACCGATCCTGCCGGAACGTCCAGCGACATGTCCCGCACCGCGTGCACGCCGCCAAAGCTTCGGCTCATCCCGGTCGCCTGCAGAATGATACTCACGGCCTGTCCCCGCTTCCCATCCGGGCTTTCAGAAGGTCGGCAAGCGCATCCAGCGCCGCCTGGGCCTTCTTCGGGTCCGGTTCGATCATCTGCGCAATCCGCAGGCCGCGCAGGGTCGAGGTCATGACCGTCATCAACGCCTCGGCCTCCGCGTCGCTCATGCCCGACCGGCCAAAGACCTCGTGCGCCGTGTCGCGATAGCTTGCGAACATCTGGTTGATCCAGAAATGGACATGCTCGTTCAGGTCCGGGTCGCCCCGCGCCGCCGCCATCATGTCGATCGACACGGTCACGAACAGGTCGCTCATCAGGCCCGTCCAGGCGCGGTCGATCAGCGTCTTCGGATCCAGCCCCGCGTTGCGGTGGTCCTCGCTGATCGCCGCGGCGCTGCTCACGACCGAAGACCACATCAGCCCCGTCGCCCGCTTCACAAGATCCGCCTTCGAATCGAAATGATGCAGGATCGCCCCGCGCGAGATGCCCGCGCGCTCCGCGATCTTGGTCGTCGTCACGTTGACGAACCCTATTTCCGCGATCAGCTCGACCGTCGTCCTGCACAGGTTCTCGATCGTGCTGGCCGAACGCTCGTCCTGCGTACGCCTCCGCCTGGTCGGTTTTTCACCCTGATCGGTCTTCATGTTCCGGGCCATCACGCTCCCCTTTTCCCAAGTGACAGCACAGGATTTCGATTCGCGCAACTTACATTCATTCATGAATGTTTCTTTTTACCCGCACCCTGCCGCGCCGCACAGTTTTTGGGCAAGGCAGGCCAGAACCCCCCGTTCCACCGCCATCCGGGCCAGTACCTGCCAGAAGATTTCCGCATGAAATGGCGCGCTGCGCCCGGCTTGCCGACGGTGCCGGCAGGCACGCTCAGACCGACACGTAGGTGCGCCCGTCGATCCGGTGAACCCCCGCGTCGGTCCCGAAGACATCCCGCATCAGCGCATCATCGACCAGCGTTCCGGCATCGCCCTGCGGCCCGATCCGCCCGCCTTTCATCGTCACGATATGGTCGGCATAGGCACAGGCGTAATTGATGTCATGCAGCACGATCACCACCGTGCGCCCATGCTCCCGCGCCAGCCTCTGCAACAACGCCATCAGCGACCGCGACGCCGCGATATCCAGATTGTTCAGCGGCTCGTCCAGCAGCATGTAATCGGTATCCTGCGCGAATATCATCGCCAGCAGGGCCCGCTGCCGCTGCCCGCCCGAAACGGTATCCAGCGTGCGCTCTGCCAAGGGGTCCAGGTCGAACAGGGTCAGCGCCTCGGCCACCTTCTCGCGGTCCTCCCTGCCCGGCCGCCCCAGGTGATGCGGATACCGCCCGAACGCCACCAGCTCCGCGATGGTCAGCCGCGGCGCGATCTCGGAACTTTGCGGCAGGATCGCCAGCCGCCGCGCCAGCGTGTTCGACGCGCAGGCGCCCACCTCCAGCTCGTCCACCATGATCCGTCCCGTGCGATGCCGCGCCAGCCGCGCGATCAGCGACAGCAGCGTGCTCTTGCCCGCCCCGTTGGGCCCGATCAGCGCGGTGACCCTGCCCTTCGGGATTTCCAGTTCGATATCGTGCAGCACCTCGCTGCCGCCCAGCGCGTGGCTCACGCCCGTCACGGAAATCATCGTCTCAATCCTCTCATCACCAGCACCAGGAACAGCACGCCGCCCGCAAGGTCGATCACCACGGTCAGCGGCGTCACCAGCCCGAACACCCGTTCCAGCAGGGCCTGTCCCCCGACCAGCGTCGTGGCCGAAATCAGCGCGGCCGAGACCAGCAGCACCGCGTGCCGCCCCGTCGGCGTCACCACGTGGGCGATACTGACCACCAGCAGCCCCAGGAACGCCGTTGGCCCGACCAGCGCGGTCGCCACCGACACCAGCACGCCGATCAGGAACAACACCTGCAACGTGCCGCGCCGCACGTCCTCGCCCAGGTTTATCGCCGCCTCGCGCCCCAGCGACAGCACGTCCAGCCGGTGCCGCATGGCCCATGCGCCCACCAGCGCCGCGCCGATGGTCGCCGCCGCGATGGCCAGCAGGCCGGTCTCGATCTGGTGAAACCGGGCATAGGACGACACCTGCACCACGCTGAACTCGTTGGGGTCCAGCATCCGCACCAGCAGCGTGCGCAGCGACCGGAACAGCACGGTCAGCACCAGCCCGGTCAGGATCATCCGCATCAGGTCGGGCCGCTCCTGCAGCAGCAGCGTCCCGAACAGCAGCAGCGACGCGCCGGTCATCAGTACCAGCGACACGACGAACTGAACCCACGACGTGACGACAAGGTAATCGGTCATCCCGAACACGAAGACACCCATCGCCACGATCAGCACGAACAGCTCGTCGAACCCCATGATCGACGGCGTCAGGATGCGGTTCTGCGTGATCGTCTGAAACAGCACGGTCGAGGTCGACAGCGCCACCGCCACAAGGCACAGCGCCGCCAGCTTCGCGCCGCGAAACTCCAGCACGAAGCCCCAGTTGCCGCGCGCGCCGATGGTCATGTAGGCCACCGCCGACGCCACGAACAGCACCGCAAGAACGATCAGCCGCCTACGGTGCATGGCGCGCCGGACGGTACAGCAGCCAGATGAAAACGGCCGCGCCCACCACCCCCAGCACCGTGGCCGAGGGCATCTCGAACGGATAGCGCAGCACGCGGGCCACGATATCGGACAACAGAACCAGCCCCGCGCCAGTCATCGCGATCACCGGCAGCGTGCGGCGCAGGTTGTCGCCCATCATGCGCGACACTATGTTGGGCACGATCAGCCCCACGAAAGGTATGATCCCCACGCTCACGACAGTCAGCGCGCTGACCAGCGACACGGCCAGAAGCCCGAACAGCATCACCTGCCGGTAATTGAGGCCGAGGTTGATGCTGGCCGCATGCCCCAACCCCAGGATCGAGAACTGGTCGGCGGCCACGAAGCACAACACCGCGGCGACGGCGGCCAGCCACAACGTCTCATACCGGCCCTGCAACACGCCCGAGAACTCTCCGGTGATCCACACGCCGATCAACTGCAACAGGTCGTTCTGATAGGCCACGAAGGTCACCCCGGCCCCGATCACCCCGCCATAGACCAGCCCGACAAGGGCCACCATGTAGGGCTGCGTCGGCGGCAGCCGCCGGGCGATGAGCAGGAAACCGGCGGTCGAGGCGAACGCCGTCGCCGACGCCATCGCGATCTTGGCAAAGAGCGATGCCGCCGGCGCGTATAGCGTGACCAGCAGGATGCCCAGCGCCGCACCCTCACCGCTGCCCACCGTCATCGGCTCGACGAAACGGTTGCGCACCAGCATCTGCAGGACCGTCCCCGCCACCGCCAGCGACGCCCCGGTGATCAGTACCGCGAACAGGCGCGGCGCCCGGCTCACCACCATCAATTGCAGCGCCTCGGGGTCCTGCAACAGCGCCCCGGGGCGCAGGTCGATCACGCCGATGAAAAGCGACACGACCGACAGCGCCAGCAGCGCCCCCAGCCCCAGGACCATCCTGACCACGGTTCAGTTCCCGGAAAAGGCGGCGATCATCTGGTCCAGTGTGGCGTTCAGGGCCTGAACCCCGCCCGCCGCGATGTAGATCGGGGCGCTCTCGAGGTAGATCACCCGGCCCGTGCGCCACGCCGTCGTCTCGCGCACCAGCGCGTTGTCCAGCGTCGCCTGTGCCGTCTTTACGTCACCGATCGCCGCGCTGCGGTCGATCACCAGGATCACATCGGGATCGGTCTGGCGTATGAACTCGAAACTGATCGCCTCGCCATGATCGGACGCAGACACCTCCTCGGCGGCCTCTTCCAGCCCGAAGGCCGTGTGCAGCCAGCCGAACCGGCCCGACGCGCCATAGGCCGACACTTTCGGCCCGTTGGTCATCACGATCAGCGTCCGGCCCGCGCCCGCGGCGGCGGCCTTCACCATGTCCTGCTTCGCGTCAGGTCCTCCGCCAGCGCCGCGGCCTCGTCTTCCTACCCGAAGATCGCGCCATAGGCTTCCAGCCGTTTCAGCCCGGTCGCGAAGGTGTCGTCCTGGATCGTCATGTCGATGGTCGGTGCAATCCGGGCCAGGTCCGGCACCTTCTCGTAACTGCGCCCCCCGGCGATGATCAGGTCCGGCTGCAGCGCATATACCGCCTCCATGTCCGGCTCGAACAGCGTGCCGATCCGCGCCGCGCCCTCCGCCGCGTCCTCCAGGTAGTCCAGGTAGACATTGGAAATCGTGCCCGCCACCGCGACGCCCAGCGCCTCCAGCGTGTCGAGCGCGGCCATGTCATAGACGGCGACAGTTTCAGGGGTCTCTGCAACGGTGACCGGGCCACGATACGTCTCGACGGTCACGTCCTGCGCACCGGCCGGCCCTGCCGCAAGGCAAAGCGCAAAAGCGAATTTTCGAAGCATGTCTTCCCTCTGTCCTGAAAAACCTGCATGGCTGGGAAGTCTGGCTTTGCAGGCGCTGTTCCGCTGTGCTTAACCGCGGGGAAAAGAAGAGTCTACGCCCAACACTTCACGAAAAGGAGGCAGCCATGCCCACCCTCATCGGACGCATCGAAACCGAGCACGGCGCGAAATACCTCACCCAGCTCTGCAAGCATTTCGCCCACAAGATCGACGCCACCTGGGACGGCAACCACGGCCGGGCCGACTTCGTCTTCGGCCCCGCGATCATGGAGGCCGACCCCCAGGGCCTCACCATCCGCTTCGACGTGGACAAGGACAAGAACGTGCCCGCCGCCAAGGGCGTCATCGACAGCCACCTCGTGACCTTCGCCCACCGCGAAAAGATCGAAGGCATGGAGTGGACCGCGGCCTGACCTGGTGCTGCGCAGCGCACCCCAACGGCTGTCCGCTCAGCGGACCTTGCTGCCATTCACCACGGAGGCGAGCGTCAGCCCCCGGGGTGGCGATCCGACGGAAATTCCGAAGCACTTTATGCCTGCCAGATACATCCTCGGGGTGATCATTGCGCCCAGCCTCAGCCAAATCGCCAGCCCAGGGGAGGGGCTGACGATGGCCGGGCCGCTACGCGGCTGTTAACCGGCCGGGGGCTTCATACCAGTGTCTCTTAATGGCTCGATCCCGGCATTCGTTGCGGGTGGCACGAATGGCGGCTGTGCGGGACGTTGCGGCCATTCGCGGAAGTGTTCTATTCAGTCGGCATGTCAGCGAACGATAATGATCTTCAACCAAATGAATTCTCGGAAGTCTGGAGGCGATCTTTTGGACAAAGTCCTCCGCTAGGACATGTGCTGAGACATGACTACTTCCAAATCTGGACGAGGTTCCATGCTTTGCCGGAGTCCAAACGGTATCCAGAAAATGATGAAGAAGTTGGCATCATTCTCGACCGAGCCAATACACTTGCGACGGAGTGTTTCGGAGAACGTGCCTGCGTTTGGATAGCTGCCGCATACTACTCGGATTTTGCCCTTGAGATTGATGATCTACCTAGCCGACTGAACTTGTCGAAAGCGATGGTTTGGATCGACGAAAACCAAAAACCCGGCGACCAAATGGAATGGTCGGTTTTTGCATCTCGTTTGGAATGGAAGCGGAGCTGTTTGGATAGGCTATTTCGAGAAATCGCCGACGACCGTGAACGAGCGGTCCTTTTCTCCGAAGAGACTCAAACTGTGTTTGCGCCATATGATGGTGGCTTCGACATCGTCAGCTTGCATCCAGGAAAAATTCTTCAACTCGAGAGAACTTACCGTCCTTGGATGTCGAGTAGATCGGACAAGTTGTAAGTCACTTTGGGCTCGCACCGTACATTCGCTGCGATGAGAATGAATGGCCGAGATGCAGGTTTTGCTGCCGTTCACGACACAGGCGATCGTCAGCCCCTGTGGTGGCGATCCGACGGAAATTCCGAAACACTTTATGCCTGCAAAATACATCCTCGGAACGATCGTTGCGCCCAGCCTCAGCCAAATCGCCAGCCCAGGGGAGGGGCTGACGATGGCCGGGCCGCTGCGCGGCTGTTAACCGGCTGGGGGCTCGAACCCGGTGTCTCACAAAGGCTCCAACCAGACCCTCGCCCATGGATGACCGCGACCCTTACGGTCGCGATCATCAACACGCCTTTCACGAACCCCGCCCACGCGGGAAGAACCACGCTCAGAACCGCAGCGTCGCCCGAAGGTTGAAGGACCGGCCCGGCTCCCGCAGCGGCGTCACCGTCGCGAATTCCTGACCGTAGGTCGCCCGCTCGGTGTAGGTCTCGTCGAAGATGTTGTCGATCTCCGCCCGCACCGTCAGGTTCTCCATCCGGCGCGGCGTATACTCGGCAAATGCGTTGACCACCTCGAACCCGTCGATCTCGCCCCCCGGCGCGCCCGCCGCCGACTTGTCGAACACGATCTGCGCATCCGCGCCCAGCGTCAGGCCCAGCCGATCCCACGAATTGGCAACCTCGAACACCAGGTTGTCGCCCAAGGGCGTGGTCAGGTAGCGCCCGGTGTAGCTGTCGGCGGGGCCGCCGTTGACCTTGGTGTCGATATCGGCATAGGCGATCCGGGCAAAGCCGGTGGTCCATGTATAGGCCGCGCCGATCTCGAAGCCTTCGGTATCGAGGTCCGAAACCTGCCCCGGCCCACCGTTGAACAGGCCTGTCGTGGGGTCCAGCAGGGTCCGCGCGTTGTCGATATCGGTCTTGAACAGCTTGGCGTTGAAGTCCCAGTTGCCCACCCGGTAATTGGCGCCAAGGTAATAGTTCTCGGACGTCACCGGCTCGATCGACGCCGGATAGGTCCAGGCGGTGTCGAACAGGAAGCTTTCCGCCAGCGCGATACCGCCCCACACGCGCGACGCCCCGGCGCTGACCGTGATCGCGTCGGTGACGTCGAAATCCCCGGCGATATTCGCCGACAGCCCGTCATTGTCATAAGTCGTGCCATCGACGCCCTCGAACTCCTGGAAATCATAGCGCGCGCCCGTGGACAGCCGGAACCGTTCCGACAGGCCCAGCTCCGCCTGCACGAACAGGCCGATATTCGTGGCCTTCTCCTCGGCAAAGAACACCGCCGTGCCCTCGCCGTTGATATCCGCCACGTCGCTGTAGAAATCGAGGCCCGCGTTGACGGTGCCATTGGCCACCTGGAACTCGTTCTGGATCTTGCCGGTGAAACTCGTGGTCTTGCCCGCATAGGCGTCCGTCGCACCCGGCATCGGCCCGGTGTAAAGGTCGGTCGAGTTATAGGCGATCTGTACCGACGGGTTCCACATCTCCGTGGTGTTCCCGAACTGGTAGGACAGCACCAGGTTCTGGCGCTCCAGCGTATAGGTCCTCGTGTCCAGCACGCCGCGCAGGCCCGCGAAATCCGCCCGCAAGGGCCGCAGCGCATCGTCCCGCACGATCTCGTATCCCAGTTCCAGCCGCCCGCCATTGTCGGCATTGAACGCCACCTTGGCCAAGCCGCTGGTCAGCCCCGTGCCCGAGCCGGTGATATCCCCGCCGGAGCCGTCCTCGCGGATGCCGCCATCGGCATATTTCCCGAAGGCCAGGTATTCGAACCGCCCCGACACGCCGAAAAGCGCCAGACTGTTGGTAAAGACGTCGCCATTGCTCTGGTACTCGGTGATGAAGCGCCCGCCGAACGTGCGCCCTTCCTCCAGCAGGTCGCCCACGTCCTTGGTCTCGAACGCGATTGCGCCGGCCATCGCCCCCGGCCCCGCATCCGCCGGCGCCACGCCGGGATCGACCCGCACCGCCTTCAGCAGTTCGGGGTCGATATAGGTCGTCGCACTGTGGTGAAAGATCCGGTTGTTCTGCCGCGCCCCGTCGATGGTGACGTTCAGGTTGTTCTCCTCGACCCCGTTCACATAGATCTTCTGCGATATGGGCAGCGAGCTTCCCACCGATACCGACGGCTCGGATTTGAAGACCTCCTGCAGATCCTTCGGCGTCGAACGCGTCAGGTCCTCGTTGTCGATCCCGATAGAGGTGGTGGCATCCGACCCGATATAAATCGTGCCCAGAACGAACGGTTCAGGGGCCTGCGCAAACGCGCTCCCGGTGCCGATGATGAAGATAGCCGACGCATACGGCGTGACAGTGCGCATATCCATTCCCCAGTAGATGTGATCTTGTCTTGGGTAGCGGATGATTGGCTGCCTGCGGAAACTCCATGTCACAGCCCGCCCGGCTTTGCAATTCCGAACCGCGTGCCGCGCCATCCGCCACAAGCGGCGCGCATCGCCCTTGCGCAGGCGTCCGGCCCGGCCTACCTGCCCAACGCTGTCTTCCAGGCAGAGAGAAAACCCTGTCGCTTGAGCTCGTCCAGATGGGTCAGCAAGCTGGGCGTCAACCGGATCGGAAGAAAGGTTCCGATACGATCCTGTATCTGCCGTCCGATCTGGGTGGTCGGAGGTTGCGATTGGACCAGCGGCAGCAGCGGCGTGCGATCCTCTATGATCTTCTGGCCTTCTGCCGAAAGAAGAAACGCGATGAACTGGGCCGCCAGGTCCGCGTTCGGCGCGCTCTGGGGCACGAAGGCGGTTCGCGTCATCACCAGGTTGTAGTCGTCGAAGAAATGCAGTCCGATATGCGGCTCGGTCTCGGCCTGGGCCGCCGCGTAGGACCCGATCGCGTTGAAGGCGAAAGCAAGCTCGCCCCGTGCCGTCGCGTCGACCATCTCCGACGTGCAGCAGAATGTGCGCAACTCGGCCCGCCCGAGGACTTCGAACAGGCGCAGCACCTGCGGCCCCTGAAGGCTGTCTTGGGTGCCATAGAGATATCCTATGCCCGACTCGGCAATGTCGTATGTCCCGATCCGTCCCTTGAAACGCTGCTCGTTGGCCCGCACGAAGGTCGCAAGATCCCTGTGGCTCGCCGGCAGCTCGTCCGCAGGGATCGCCTGCTTGTCGTAGATCATGACGGCCGGCTCGAAGGTAAAGCCGTAGATTTCCGACCTCCAGGTCGCCCAGGGCGGTGGCGCGATCTGGGGCGGCAACTGGATGCTCTGCGCAAGACCGCGATTGACCAGGTCGACCTGCAAATCCATCGCCGAGGATATCACGACGTCCGGAATGGCGTCGTTTTCAGGGTCGAGGATGGACTGGTAGAGAGAGATCGTCTGGAACTCCACATAACTCACATCGACGCCGGGCTTTCGGGCCTCGAACGCCTCTATAAGAGGACGCATCGCGGGCGTGTCGGTCGCGCTGTGAACGACCAGGGTCTGGGCCTGCGCGGTTTGCCCCCAGGGTGATGCGAAGACGGCCAGAAGGATCATCGCAACGATCCGCCGGAAGACCAGGGTCACGTCCAGCCCTCCCATGCGCGAACGGCCAAGCTTCAGTTGCGCCTCATGCCCCTCGGCCACGGCCTTCACGATAGAAAGGCCGAGCCCGGACCCCCTGCTCTTTTCCGACAAGGAGGTGAAGCGCTCGGTTGCCTTTGGCAGATCCGCCTCGGCGATGCCCGGACCGGCATCCTCGACCTGAAGCTGGACGTGAGACCGAGACGCGCTGAGGGTAATCAGGATCGAGTTGTCCGCCGGGCCGTGCCGGACGGCGTTTTCGATCAGGTTGCGAAGGGCCTCTCGGATCGAGACGCTGTCACCGGCAATGACGTCGTCGCCCTCCCCGATCGTGTCGCCGTCGAAGGCGAGTGTGATTTCACGCAACCGGCTGTCGCGCAGGCTCTCGGCCAGGAAATCGTGGACAAGCGGCTTCAGGGCGATGGGTTCCAGACCGGCCCGGTCGGACCGATGAATGACCATCGCATTGGAAAGAAGCTGGTTCGTCAGTCGCACCGTCCGCTCCGACTGACGGTCGGCCTTCAGAAGACGGTATCGCATCTGCTCCGGCTCTTGCGCATCGACGGCCAGCGACAGATGCCCCTGCAATGCGGACAGCGAGGTGCGCGTCTGGTGCGCGACATCGGCGATGAACGTCTCTGTCAGCGCGCGGTTGCGTCGCAGGCTCTGGATAAAACCGTTGATCGCGTCGAAGAGTGCCCTGATCTCGCGGGGCGGCGTTCCCTTCACCAAGCCAAGATCGGAGGGCTTGCGCTGCGCGAGATCGGACGCGATCTGCCGCAACGGATGCAGCGACGTCCGGATGGCGACCCAGACAAAGCCCAGCCCGATCAACGAAAGCCCGGCAAGACCGGCAAGTCCGGTGACGAAGAAAGACAGCTGTTGTGCGGTCCGCCATTCGACCGTCTGGCCGATCTGGACCGCAACCCATTGCCGGCCGTTCGACCCGATCAACTGCCGGCCCTGGACCAGGAAGCGGAACTTGGAACCTTGATAGTCCATCTCGAAGAACACCGGTTCCGAGGTCGCCGCCACGCCTTCGGGAAGCGGCAGATCCTCAGTGCCTGTAATCTCGCGGTCACCCGGAACGAAGACGCGGTACAAGACCCGGTCGACAGGATTGAGCGACAGGATCTCCATCGCGGAATTCGGCAGGTCGACCGTGACACCTGCAGGCCCAACGGAAGTCCGGTCCAGGATGGACAGCCCCGCTCCGGCCAGCAGCAGATCATGCGTTCGGTTCGCCGCATTGCGTGCATAGCTCCACAAAAGCAGGGATATCAGAACGATCAGGATCGCGAACCCGCCCGCCATCGAGACCAGCAGCCGACGCTGAAGCGAATGGCCCGCAGGTTCAGTCATCGTCCGACAGATACGCCATATAGCCAAGCCCGCGCGCCGTCTTGATCACCAGCGGCGTGCCCTCCAGCTTCCGCCGCAGACGCGTCACAAGCTGTTCCACCGCGTTCATGCTCGGGGCCTCCTCGAAAGTGTACAGCCGGTCGGCAACCTCTTCTTTCGTGAGCATGCGGCCCATATTGTCGATCATGATTTCCAGAAGCTGGATTTCGCGTGCCCGCATCTGGGCGTCGCGTTCGTGGATCGTGGCGCGTTTCGCGGCCCGATCGAAAACCAGCGCACCGGCCGAGAAAATGTTGCTGGCATTTCCCGCACGGCGCCGGGCAAGGACCCGGCACCGTGCCGACAGCTCGCGAAAATCGACGGGCTTGATCATGTAATCGTCGGCGCCCGCATCCAGGCCGATCACCCGGTCGTCGATCTGGCTGCGTGCGGTCAGGATGATGACCGGGGTGTCGTCGGACCGGCTTCGAAGCGACCTGAGAACCTCGTAACCGCTGCGCCCCGGCAGGTTCACGTCCAGCAGCACGATGTCGAACTTGAAGTGACGCAGAAGTTCGTTCGCCTCGTTGCCGTCGCTTTCGCGGTCCACGGAATGCCCCTCCGACCGAAGCCGATCCATGATCGTTTCGGCCAGATCGTCATTGTCTTCCACGAGCAGCATTCTCATGCACGCAAATTAGCAGGGTCACATAGCCCCGCATAGCAAAGGTTAATGCTGCAGGCCCCGAGTCAGCGTCCTGTCAGCTTGGCGTCAGGCTTCTCTCAGGCTGGTCAGCGATAGAGGGATCACCGGGAGAGGACCCGGACAAGAGACATCTGGGAGGATCTTATGTCATTCGCACGCCTTGGCGCGACCTTTGTCGTGGCCGCCACCGCATTCGCGGCACCCGTTTTCGCTCAAAGCCAGATCGACGATCCCGAATGCGTCGCTCCCGCCAATCCCGGCGGCGGCTTCGACCTGACCTGCCGTGTCGCCCAGACCGGGCTCGACCCGCATATCGACGCGCCGGTCCAGGTGACCTTCATGCCCGGCGGCATCGGCGCCGTGGCCTACAACCTTTTCAACACCACCCGCACCGATGATGGATCCGCCATCGTCGCCTTCTCGACCGGCTCGCTGCTGAATATCGTCACCGGCAAATACGGCGACTTCACCGAGCAGGACGTGCGCTGGGTGGGCACTGCCGGTGCGGATTTCGGGGCGGTCGTCGTGCGCGCCGACAGCAAGTACGAGAACCTGTCGCAACTGATGGAAGACTTCTCGTCCGATCCGTCGTCGGTGGTCGTGGGGGCCGGTGGCTCCGTCGGGTCGCAGGACTGGATGAAGGGCGCGCTTCTGCTGCGCGAGGCCGGCGCGTCCCCGATGGACATGCGCTACGTCGCGTTCGACGGCGGCGGCGATGCCATCGCGGCGCTGCTCGGCGGTTCGATCGCGGTCTATACCGGTGATGTGGGCGAGATGGTTCCGCACCTCGAATCGGGTCAGATGCGCATCCTCGGCGTGATGTCGCCCGAGCGTCTGGACGAACCCTTCGCCGAGATCCCCACCGTGATGGAGCAGGGCTACGACGTCGAGTGGACGATCCTGCGCGGCTTCTACATGGGCGGTGAGGTTTCCGACGAGGACTATCAGGCCTGGGTCGATGCGTTCAAGGCCGCCTACGAGACCGAAGAATTCGCCGCGGTCCAGAAAGAGCGTGGCCTTCTGCCGCTGAACATGGCGGGCGAAGAGCTTCAGGCCTCGATCGAAGAGCGCGTGCAGAAGCTGCGCGACATCGCGACCGAGGCCGGCCTGATCGGCAACTGATCGGTTAACCTGTCGGCCCGCATACATGTGATGCGGGCCATTTCCCTTTTCGACATTCACCCCTGACACGAAGGAGACCGCCATGGTCGACCGTATTTTCGCCGGGGTGCTTCTGATCGTGACGCTGGCCTACGCGGTCATCGCCTTCACCGCCATCAGTGCGCCCTTTCAATACGATCCGCTCGGCCCGGAAAGCTGGCCGCAAATTCTGTCGGTTGTCGCGATCATCTGCCTGCTGATCATCCTGTGGAAGCCTGACACCGACGAGATGGGCGTGGCCCGCAAGACCTGGTTCCGCCTCTGCGCGACCGTCATAATGCTTTGCGTCTATGCAGAGCTCTACGAGCCGCTGGGCTTCATCCTGTCCACGATCCTCTTCGGCACCGCGCTCTGCGCCATGTTGGGCGCGGGCATGTTGCGCTCTGTCGTCTTCGGCGTTGCAGCGGGCATCGCGGGCTACCTGCTTTGCGTGACGCTGCTCGACCTGAACCTGCCCGAGGGTGAAGTGATCGAATACCTCCTCGAACCCTCCGTCCAAGAAGAAGGAGCCTCCTGATGGAAGCCGTGTTCACGGGCCTCGCGACCGGCTTCGGTGTCGCGCTCGACCCATTCAACCTGTTTCTCGTGCTGGCGGGCTGCTTTGCGGGAACTCTTATCGGCGCACTGCCCGGGCTTGGCCCGATCAATGGCGTCGCGATCCTGTTGCCGATTGCCTACGGGCTGGGCTTCGGCCCCGAATCCGCACTGATCCTCTTGGCCGGCATCTACTACGGCGCCGAATATGGCGGCCGCATCTCGTCGATTCTGCTGAACGTACCCGGAGATGCGGGCGCCGTGATGACCACGCTCGACGGCAATCCCATGGCACGCGCCGGGGACGCCGGCCGGGCGCTTTCGCTCTCGGCGGTGGCGTCTTTCATCGGCGGCACCTTCGCGGTCATCCTGATGTCTCTCTTCGCGCCCCTGCTGGCCGGTTTCGCCGTCACGTTTTCTCCTGCGGACTACGTCGCCCTCATGGTCTTCGCGTTCGCGTCGCTGGCCTCTCTGGTGGGCAAGAGCACAGTCAAGACGCTGCTGGGCGCAACCATCGGCCTGATGCTGGCCACCATCGGCATCGACGCCAATACCGGCGTGCCGCGCTACACCTTCGGCATCCCGGACATCCTTGCGGGAATCGACTTCCTGATCGTCGTCGTGGGTCTCTTCGGCATGGCCGAGCTCCTGTCGCTGGTCGAGCACCAGGTCTCCGGCAAGCTGAAGTCCCTGCCGGTGGACAAGAGCTTTGTGCGCATGGCCGATCTCGTGAAATGCAAATGGACCATCGTGCGCGCCTCCGTCATCGGCTTTTTCATCGGCATCCTGCCGGGCACCGGCGCTTCGGTGGCCTCCGCGGTCGCCTACGGCACCGAAAAGCGGATCTCGGATGCCGAGAAAACCTTCGGCAAGGGCGATATCCGCGGCCTCGCCGCGCCGGAGGCCGCCAACAACGCGGCCGCCGGTGGCGCCATGGTGCCGATGCTGACGCTGGGCATTCCCGGTTCGGGCACCACCGCGATCCTTCTCGGTGCCCTGCTGATGTTCAACATCCAGCCCGGCCCGATGATGTTCACGCAACGGCCCGAAGTGGCCTGGGGCTTGATCGCGTCGATGTATATCGGGAACATCGCGCTACTGGTGATAAACCTGCCGCTGGTCGGCCTGTTCGCCCGTATGCTGACGATCCCGCAGCACTATCTGACACCGCTGATCGCGATCCTGGCCTTCATCGGCATCTACACGATCGTCGGCAACCCCTTCGACCTGCTGCTCATCACGGGTCTCGGCGTCTTCGGTTGGTTCCTGCGCAAACTCGACTTCAGCCTCGCTCCGGTCATCCTGGGCTTCGTTCTGGGCAGCCTGTTCGAGAACAACCTGCGCCGGGCGCTGTCGATCTCGGGGGGGGACTGGGGCATCCTGGTCCAGGACTACAAGAGCATCACGCTCTACGTCCTCGCGGTTCTGGTGGTGATCGCTCCGATCTGGCTGGCCCGCCGGGCGCGCAAGATGGAAGGCGACGCCACGGCCAAGGGCTGACGGCATGAAGAACGCGAAACCATATGCGGTCACGCTCGTGGCCGCTTTCGCGGGGGCGGCCTTGGCCGCCCTCGCGGGCATTCCGGCGGGCGCCTTGATCGGCAGCACCGTGGCCGTTGTCGGTGTCGCCGCGACCGGCCACCGCGTCGGCTTGCCCTCCAGGTTGCGCGATCTTGCCTTCGCGAGCATCGGTGTGTCGCTCGGCTCCGGAATCGACGAACGGATCTTCGCTCAGGTCGAGGTCTGGGCCGTCAGCCTCGCCGTTCTCGTGGCGTCCCTGATCGCCACAATCAGCATCGGCCGCGTGTTGATGACACGGGTCTTCGGACTGGATACGCGGACGGCGACCCTGGCCAGCTCGCCCGGGACGATGTCGAATGTGATCGCCATCGCGGCAGAGGGACATGGCGATGCGACCACCGTGATGTTCCTGCAGTTGATGCGTCTGCTGATCCTGGTGATCTCGGTGCCGCCCCTGGCCTATGTTCTGGAAGGGTCCTCGACAGGTGTGACACTCGCGGACAACGCCATGCCGCTCCTTGCGCTGGCCGTTCTGGTAAGCCTTTCGGCCGGGCTGGGTCTGCTGGGCGCACGCGCAGGCCTGCCCGCCGCCTGTCTGCTTGCCGGGATGATCGTCAGTGCGTCTGCGCATGCCAGCGGGCTCGTCCACGGTTCATCCCCGTCGTGGCTGCTGTTTGCCGCGTTCGCCATCACCGGCGCCGTCCTCAGCAGCAGACTGAGCCGGGTGACCACGGCCCAGGTGAAACACAATCTCCTGGCAGGCGCGTCCGTCGTGGCGACGGCGCTCGTCCTGTCCCTGGTGTTCGCATGGATCGCACAAAGCGTCACGGGACTTCCTTTTGCGCAGGTCTGGATCGCCTATGCCCCCGGAGGGGTCGAGGCCATGGCCGCGATCGGCTTGTCGCTGGGATATGACCCGGCCTATGTCGCGGTACACCACTTCGCGCGTATCCTTGCCCTCGTCCTGATCGTTCCGGTCGCCCTGCGCTTGTAAAGGCCACCGATCGCGCCCGGCGCCTGAACCTCGGCGCCACGAGAAAGGGGACAGGCTTGCTGCCATGGCCGAGGGGGACGAGGACCTCGCGCGACAAGAAGGCGGCCGCGCCACGGGTGGCGAACAGTAGTCGCGTTGCCAAGGGCAGCGATGCCATCAGCGAAGCTGGGCCGGACACGCCCGACGAGGGGTGACGTCATCTGCCGCCATTCGGCTCTGCCTCAGTCGGTCACCGCGCCCGTCGGACGCGGATTTTCCAGTGCCCGGTCGCGTTGACCTGGACGTGGTAACGCCCCGGCATCTCGATCAGGTAAGATCCTTCGCCCTTGCCGCCCCTATGCAGGTTCTGCACCACCTCGTCGCGCTCGTTCAACAGGTAGACCACCATCACCGCGTCGCTGCTTTCAAAGGTCATCAGGCGCGGCGCGTCCACGTCGAATTGCGGCGTCACCCCGCTGCCCGACCCGGTGAACTCCTCGGCATCCTCCGCCGCCGCCAGTTCGTCGAAACACGCCAATCGCCTGGCGTCGGACGCGATGTCACGGCAGGCACTCAGGCCGGCCGCAACAGAATCGGCCAAGACCTGGGACGGGGCAAGCCAGCCAATCATCAGGGCGCACGCGCCTACCAGTCGACCGGACATCCCTGGCAGTTCTCCATATGCGCGCCTTCCCAGATCGCAAACCGGATGTTGTTGTCCTCCATCACGGCCCCGGCAAGGTCGGCATTGTAGAATTTCGTCTCCTGCAGGTTCGACGCCCGGATCGTGGCACCGACCAGCCGGACCTTCGGCGCCCAGGACGCCTCCATCGAGACCGCCGTCAGGTTCGCCCCCTGAAGCTCGGCACCGGCCAGGCGGGAAAAATCCAGGTTCGCGCCGGTAAAGTCGGCATCGGTCGCCGTCATCCCCTGCATGAAGGATTTCGTCAGAACCGCCCCGCGCAGGTCGGCGCCGGTAAAATCCACTCCCTTCAGGACCGAGCCCGACAGGTCGGCCCGCGTCAGCTTGGCGCCGCGCAGGTTCGCGCCGGTCAACTGCACGCCTCGAAGATCGGCATCGGACAGGTCGACCCCCGGACAGTCCGCACCGGGTTCGAGCCTACAGGTGCCGATCACCAGCGGACCTGCGCGCGGCGCGTCCGAGTCCACGATCACGGGATAGTCCCGCGCGCCCGGTTCCAATGGCGTGTCAAAGCAGGTCTCGGCGGAGGCGGCGGCGGTGATCGCCAGTGGCAGGGCCCAAACCGCACAAAAGCTGGCCTTCAGCATTCACTCTCTCCTTGCACAGGCTCCTTGCACAGGTCGAAGGGCGGCATCATGCCGCCCTTCCTTGTTTGCCTTACTGTGCGCTCGCAAGAAGCTCGTCGGGCACCTCGAAGACCCAGAACGATCCCCCCTGGCTGACCTGCGTGGTCAGCGTGGCCATGTCACCACCCCAAAGCGGAACCGCACCGCCATATCCCGACGCGATCCCGAGATACTGCTTTCCCTCCATCTCCCATGTGATGGGCTGCGAAATCACGCCGGACCCTGTGTTGAACTCCCACAGTTGCTCGCCGGTCTCGGAATGGAAGCCTTTGACATAGCCGTCAGAGGTGCCGGTGAAGACCACATCGCCTGCCGTCGCCAGCACGCCGGCCCAAAGCGGGAACTCCTCGTTATGCTCCCAGACCTTCTCGCCGGTCGCCGGATCATAGGCCCGCAGCGTTCCGATATGATCATCGTAAAGCCGCTTGATGCGGAACCCCTGCCCCAGATAGGCCGCGCCGGCCTGGTAGGTGATGTTCTCGGTCCAGTAATCCTCGGTCCAGTTGTTCGCCGGCACGTAGAAAAGGCCGGTTTCCTGGCTATAGGCCATCGGGTTCCAGTTCTTGCCCCCAAGGAATGGCGGCGTCACCTGGATCGTGGCGCCCTTGGTTTCACCCTCCGCGGGCAGCGGCGGGCGTTGCCCTTCCACTTCGATCGGTCGCCCGGTCTCCAGGTCGATGCCCGAGGCCCATGTGATATCATCGACAAACGGGAACGCGTTCAGAAGTGCCGTCGGCCGGTTGATCTTTTCGCCTTCGCGATCCGACAGCGCATCGATGTCGGTCACATAGAAGAACCCGTTGCGGTCGGCATGGGCGCCGGCCCGGTGGGTGTTGCCCTCGGCATCGGTGTAGTCGAACAGGACGATCTCGTTGTTGCCCGAAAAGTCCCAGGCATCGTTGGGCGTATGCTGGTAAAAGCCGATGACCTCGCCATCCGTCGGGTTCACATAGGCCTGCCCCGAGGTATAGAGCGAGTCGAAATCCTGGTAGTTGTCGCCTTCCGAACGCTCCCACGTGTTCCACGGCGCGGGGTTTCCGGTGCCCACGATGATCGTGTTTGTCACCGGGTCGAAGCTGGCGGACTGCCACGGGGCGCCGCCACCGTGATACCAGGCTTCCTTCTTGTCGCTTCCATCCTCGTTCATCGGCCAGGACGGCGCTTCCGCGTCGCCGGTCGTGGTGCTGTCGGTCCCGGCCAGACGTCCCTTGTGACCCTCGACAAAAGGCCGCATCCAGATTTCCTCGCCGGTTTCGGGATCCCTGGCGAACAGTTTGCCGACCACGCCGAATTCGTCTCCGGACGAGCCGTGGATCAGCATGACGCGATCCGTCTCCTGGTCCTTGATGATCGTCGGCGCACCGGTCAGGGTATAGCCGATCTTGTGGTCGCCGAACTTCTCGCGCCAGACCACCTTGCCGGTGTCCTTGTTCAGCGCATAGATGCTGGCGTCGAGCGCCCCGAAATAGACCTTGTCACCATAGATCGCGACGCCGCGGTTGATCACGTCGCAACAGGGGCGGATATCGTCGGGCAGCCGCGCCTCGAATTTCCACAGGCGTTCGCCCGTTTTCGCATCCAGCGCCCAGACGCGGGAATACGACCCGGTGATGTAGATCACGCCGTCATGCACGACCGCCTGGCTTTCCTGCCCGCGCTGCTTTTCATCGCCGAACGAGAACGCCCATGCAGGGCGCAGGTGCTTGACCGTATCGGCGTTGATCTGGTCCAGCGTGGACCATCGCTGGGCATTGTTGCCCATGCCGTACATCAATACGTCATCGGTGGTCTCGTGGTCGTTGAGGATATCCTCCCAGGTCACCTTGCTGGTCTCCGCTGCCGCAAGGTTGGCGGCGGCAGCCAGGGCCAGGACGCTGGCGCCCGTCATTTTCAAGAGATTCTTCATTTCTGTTCCTCCTCCGTCGAAGTTGTCGGACGATGCGTCCACATCCGTCCGGGTTGGCTCAGGCCCCGCCGACCACCGGCAGGGCCTCGCTTTCGTAATCCGTCCACCGCTGCACGACGCTGCGGTGGTATTCCTCGGGATTGGCACCCATTGCCGCGAATTCCGGCATCGGCCCGGCCAGGATCGCTTCCATCGGCGACAGCCCCCGTGCGGCGGCCCGCTTCATGCGATCTTCAAAACCTTCAAGATAGGCTCGGGTCTGCGCCAACGCGGCGCCGGTACGGTCAAGCGGCCCATGGCCCGGAACCGCCCCTGCGGGGTTCAGGTCGGCCAGGCGCTCCAGCGCCCGTTTCCATGCAGCGATGTCAGCGTCCGGAAAGCTCGGCGCACGGTCGAGGAAAAGCAGATCGCCCGCGACAAGCGTGCCGGTCTCTTCATCGAGAATCGCAAGATCGGCCCCCGTATGCCCGGCCTCCTCGATCAACCGCAGCGCGCGGCCGCCAATAACCACAGGACCCGGCGCCACGGCTTGCGCCGGCGGATGCGGCGCGGTGCCCGTCATCCAGTTTCCAAGAATGGCATAGAGCGCCGTTGCGTAATCCGGCCCGTTCGCCTCGGCCGCGGCCTTGCTGTCCGCCAGCGCCTTGATGGGACGGTCGGCGAAGGCCTGGTTGCCCAGCCAGTGATCGGGATGATGGTGCGTGTTGAAGACCGCCGCGACGCCCCCCAGCCTCTGATCCGCGAATGCCCGCAACGCGGCGCCGAACCGCGCGGTCGATCCGGTGTCGACGATCACCGCACCGGCGTCCGTCTCCAGAAGCACGATGTTGCAGATCGCCCCGCCATTGGCGGCGTCCAGGCTCTCTTGCGCGCCTTCGATCATCCAGACACCCCCCGCAACCTCGAAGGGGTTCAGCGCATAGCTTGATGCCGCCCGCGCGGGCCGGACCAGGGAAGACGCCGCGGCAATCGCGACACCGCCCAGCAGGACCTGGCGGCGGCTTGGGGCGCGCCGCGTCACGACTGTGCCTCCACCCGGCCCTCGAAGCGGTAGCCAAGATTGTCCCGGGCCTTTATCGTCACCGGCTGCCGTGCAAGAGCGGCCGGCAGCAGAAACGTCAGCGCCGGGTTTTCCTCCACCGGCTCGTGCAGCTCCAGCCGGGCAATCGTCGCACCGTCGCCCGAGGCCAGATCAAGTTCGGTCAGATGATGCGCGGCGATGCCCGGTGCAAGGCCGGTATCCATCGGGTGCCGCAGCGACACCCGCAGGCGTCCCGTGTCCGGCCAAAGCCGCGCCCGGATCTCGCCCAGGCGCTCCTGCCAGTCAGGCCGTGCATGGGCCGCAGCCGGCGCCGTGCAGCCCCCGCCCATCGCGGCAACATAGGCGGCACCCATCGCCCAACTGCCGTCTTCGCGTTCCACCGATGCGCGCAAGGCGCTGCCGGTCTCGTATTTCACGCCAAAGCCAAGCAGCGGCAACGCCCTGCCCGGGTGAAAGGTCAGCACCAGCGGGATCGGGCTGTAGTCGATCGTCACGACGATCCGCCGCACCTGGCCCTCGATGCCGGTCGCATCCACGATCAGCGGAACATGCGCGGCGTCTTCGGCCGCGCCCGGTGCCAATGTCAGGACATTCGCGTCCTGCTGCCAATCTCGCGGCCCTCCAAGGTATTCTTCCCGGTGCAAAGGCCACATGCCGCTGTCGAACGGGTCGGATCTGTCCCCGGCGCGGGCCGTCGGCACGGCGCCCGAAATCGGCCCCCCGGGAAGAAGATGCGACAGCAGCGCGGACATCGGCGTGGCTCAGTTCCGCAGGACGGATTGCAGCGCCTCGATCGCCGCATCCGGGTTCGGCGTGTCGCGCTTGAGCATTTGCGCCGCCTCGTCCAGTGCCGTGACCGAACGCGGCGCACCGGACAAGGGCTCGAAACTGGCCCCTGCCTGCTCAAGCTCGTCGGCAAGCGCCGCCGAGGCTTCGGCATCGTCCTTCACTTCCACCAGCTTGCCGTGCATCGCCTTCAGCTCGTCCTGCCGGTCCACCATTTCCTGGTCGTCGGGCCGGGTCTCGACATATGTGCGGATGGCCCAGATCGCTTCCTGGCTCAGAATGTCGGCGAAGGGCGGCATCTTGACCGCGCCGTTCTGCTCGTACCCGTTCAGCACGCGGTCCAGGTACCATTCGTCGCCCCAATCATTGGCTTCGAGAAATCGCAGGTCCGGCGCCAGCCCGCCCGAGATCGCCTCTAGCCCATGACAGCGTGCGCAATTGCTGTTGAACCCTTTCGCGCCGATCTCGACGGCCTTGAACAGCACGTCGGGCTCGGCCTCGCGCCACGGGTTTTCCGACGCCATTTCTTCGGGCAGTTCGGGCAGTCCGGTGGTGTCGACGGCTTGCGGCGCGGCGTCGCCATGCGCAAGGGCCATGGCCCCCAGGCCGGCGAAGATGGCGGCGGTCGATAGCTTGCGCTTCATAACGTATCCTCTCAGGTCAAATCCTTCGCCCTGCATTGTGACGACGTGCCCGCCCCGCGAAATTGGCGAAACGTCGATGGAAAGGACCCACCCCTAGACCTTGGTCGAATGGCCCGGGTCGCCGAAAACGGGGACCATCGACAGATGCGAATTTCGAAATCCATCGGTGCATTGTTGATCCCGGTCCTCATGGCCGGCCCGGCCACGGCCGAGCCCCTGTTCGACCCGGTCACCGGCCTCCGCATCGTCGCCTATCGCGCGCCTGTGCCTGAAAAGGTGCCGGGCGGCGAAACCGTCGGCACTTCCGAAGTCGTCGCATTGGCGAAGAAAGGCGCGCTGCTGGTCGACGTGCGAGCGGCGCCCGGGCACTGGATCGACGATGAAGGGCGCTGGATCGTTGCCCAGCGGCACGAAACGCTCGCCGATGCGGTCTGGCTGCCGGAAACCGGCCATGGACGGCTGGCGCCTGCAATGGCCGACTATCTGCGCCGCTCCCTTGCCCGTTGCACGGGCGGGAACACCGAACATCCCATCGTGATCTTCTGCCGAAACGACTGCTGGATGAGCTGGAATGCGGTTCAGCACGCCGCGGGAATGGGGTACACTCGGATCCATTGGTATCCTGGCGGGGTCGAAGAATGGCAGGACATGGACCACCCCACGACAGAAGCCCGCCCGCTGGCGGTTTCGGCTCGGACATGCTCGTGACCTGCGCGCTCTCCACCTGCGCGGACAGGTGTCGCGATCCCGCTTTCGGACGCAGCGGGGGTGCCTTGGCATGACGCAGCTCGATAACCAGGCCGCCACCGGCGCGGATCGCCCCGCCAAAGAACCCAGGACCATTTCCTCGGCCCTGATCGTCGAGGATCACCCTCTGTTCTGCGATGCGCTCATGCTGACGCTTCAGCTTGTCGCCGACATCCACAGCGTCCGCACCGCCCACAGCATCGCCGAATGCCTTGCCGCCCTGGAAGCCGGCGCAAAGCCGGAAGTCATCCTTCTGGATCTCAACCTGCCCGATTCCGACGGGCTGGACAGCCTGTTGCGGGTGAGGAATGCGGCGGGCGAGGCCGATATCCTGATCGTGTCGTCCATCACCGACAGCAAGATCATCGGCGCGGCCATCGAGGTCGGCGCGGCCGGCTACGTGCCCAAGCACAGCCAACGCGCGGTGTTCCAGGCGGCCCTGAGGACGATTTCCGAAGGCCGGACATTCCTGCCCGAGGGCTTCATCGTCAATGTCTCCAAGTCTCCCGGAGACGAGCCTACACCGTTGGAACGATTGCAAAACCTGACCGAGCAGCAGGCCCGTATCCTGAGGCTTATCTGCCAGGGCAAGCTGAACAAGCAGATCGCCTTCGATCTTTCGATCAGCGAAGCGACGGTCAAGGCCCATGTCACCGTCATGATGCGCAAGCTGGGGGTACAAAACCGGACGCAGGCCGTTCTGATCGCGCAGACCGCAAAGTTTGACAACCTGTCTGCCTCGTGACGTAATTCACCAGCCCTGACGCGGGGGCGCACAAGCAAGACTAGGCAAGAGATGGACGAAAAACACGGGAGGTCGTCCGCTCATGGGGAGGAGGGTACGCTCGAAGAGGTTCGGGCGCGGCCTGGCTCATCTGAAGCGGCATCGCAGGCTCTGTCTCGGGCGCCCCGGCAGGGCGCATCGCTGATGCGGTCCGCCCATGTCGCATCCGATGCGCCCGACGCGGTCCCGCAGCTTTTTCGCGACCTTGGTGACGATCTCGCGCTTGCCATCCTGTTCGTCTCGCCCCGCGCGGATTTTTCCGCCGTGATGGATGAAGCAAACCTTCTGTTTGCGGGCACGCAGGTCCTGGGCTGCACCACCGCCGGCGAAATCGCCGGCGGCTATGTCGAGGACGGCATCGTCGGGATCGGCCTGCCGCGAAGCCATTTCGAGGCCAGTGTCATAACGATCGAGAACCTCGACGAGATCGCACCCACGGCGCTGATCGAGCACATGATCCGGACCCGCCGGGATCTGGAGAAGAACAGCCCCGATTTCGAGAACGAATTCGCATTTCTTCTGGTCGACGGCACATCCCTGCGCGAGGACGCCCTGATGAACGTGCTGGCCCGAGGGCTCGGACCGGTACCGCTGTTCGGAGGCTCCGCCGGGGATGGCACGCGGTTCAGGCAAAGCCTGCTCTTCTGCGATGGAAAGGTGCACAAGAACGCCGCACTGCTGACCTTCCTGCGGACCCGCTGCCCCATCAAGGTGTTCAGCTTCAATCACCTCGACCCTGCCGATCAACGCATGGTCGTCACCCGTGCCAACGCCGCCGCTCGCCGCGTGCAGGAGATCAACGCCGCCCCCGCCGCGCGGGAATACGCGCGCATCCTCGGCAAGGACCAGACCCAGCTCGACCCGTTCACCTTTGCAGCCCATCCGCTCGTCGTGCGCATCGGCGGCCGGTATCACGTGCGCTCCATCCAGCGGGTCGACGGCGACGACCTGATCTTCTTTTCCGCAATAGACGAAGGCGTTGTCCTGACCCTGGCCGAACCGCGCGAGATCGCGCAGACCCTCGCCGAAGACTTCGAAACCCTGAACCAAGGCGGCCGGCTGGACGGCATTCTGGCCTGCGATTGCATCCTGCGCCGGATCGAAGCCCACCAGAAACAGCGCAGCCTTGCCGTTTCGGATGTCCTCAGGCGCAACCGCGTCGTCGGCTTTTCCACCTACGGCGAACAGTTCGGCGCCATGCATGTCAACCTCACCATGACCGGCGTTGCGATCTACGCGCCCGAGGACGACTGACGATGTATGACAATCTCGTCGATCCGCGCGAACCGCTCGAAGTCCAGTTCGAACGCCTGCGCGCCATCAGTGCCGTCCTCATGCGCCGCGTCGAGAGCCACGCCGATCGGGACGGGGCGGCATATGCCCAGTTCGAACGTGCCGTGGTGCTCGAGGATCAGGTCCGCTCGCGCACTCAGGAACTGGAGCGTGCCCTTGATCTTCTGAATGAATCCAATGAACGCCTGTCCGCCGCGAACAACGAGGTCGAGGCCGCCCGCCGCGACCTCTCGGATGCGATCGAAGCGGTGCAGGAAGGCTTCGCTCTCTTCAACGAAGAAGACGTGCTTTTACTGTTCAACCGGCGCTTCTGCTGGCAGATGCCGGATGTGCGCGCAAGGCTGAAGCCCGGCCTCAGCTTCGACGAATATGTCGAAATCGTCAGCCAGAGCCGGGCCTTGTACCTGCCACCCGATACGGACAGCGGAGACTGGGTGAACGGCCGGCTCGGCCGCCACCGCCAGGAACACATGATCTTCAACCTGGCGCTCAAGGGCGATCGCTGGCTGCAGATCTCGGAGCATCGCACCGCCAACTCGGGAACGGCGATCGTCCAGACCGACGTGACCGACCTGATGCGCACCGAGCGCGAGCAGCGCGAGCGGCTTCTGGACAGTCAAAGCCGCATGATCCGGGCAACGCTGGACCATCTCGACCAGGGGGTGGCGATTTTCGACGCCAAGGCCCAACTCGCGGGATGGAACAGCCGCCTCAAGACCCTGACGGCCCTGTCGCCGCACGCCTTTGTCCTCGGAATGCCCTTCGCACGCATGGCCGAGCATCTCTCGCAGAACTTCCACATGGCCAACCGCGAAGAGGAACGGCGGCTGGCGTTATGGGTCCGTGGCTCGACACCCCGCTCGCCGATCTCGTTCGAACTCACCCAAACCGCGACCGGCCGAATCCTCGACACGTTTTCCCAGCGCCTACCCGACGACGGCTTCATCGTCTCTTTCACCGACGTGACCGCCGAACGGCGCAACGCCCGCGACCTGGCGCGCGCAAACGAAGAGCTCGAGGCCAGGGTCGCCGCCAGGACCGAAGAATTGCAGGCGGCCTTGCAGCAGGCAGAACGCTCGAACGCCGCAAAGTCGCGCTTCGTGGCGGCGGCCAGCCATGACCTCCTGCAGCCGCTCTCCGCCTCCAAGCTCTACCTGTCCGCGGCCGAAGACGGCACGCATCCCGAGTCGATCCGAAAGGCCGCCGAGGCCCTGACCAGCGTAGAGGCAATCATCGAGGCCCTGCTCGACATCTCCCGCCTCGACACCGAGGAAATCCGTTTCACCCCGGTGGAGGTGGCCCTTGACGAGATCCTGACGCCGCTGTCCCACGCCTTTGCGCCGGTTGCCGCCGCCAAGGGGCTGGACCTGCGCATCCGGCCAAGCCGCCTGCGCGTCATGAGCGATCCCTCCTACCTGCACCGCATCCTTCAAAACCTGATCTCCAACGCCATCCGGTACACGACCGAGGGAGGGGTGCTCGTCGGGGCGCGTCGCAGGGGCGACTCCGTCAGGATCGATATCTGGGACACCGGCATCGGCATCCGCGAAGAGGATCGCGGCGTGATCTTCGAGGAATTCAGAAGATTGAACCGCCGCGCGTCGGCCGCCGAGGGCATGGGGCTCGGTCTCGCGATCGTGGAACGGGCGTGCGCGCGCCTGGGACACAGGATCAGCCTGCGCTCGCAACCGGACCGGGGCAGCGGGTTCATCGTGACGCTGCGCGGGGCGGCGCAGCAGACCCAGGCCCGCGCCGCGTCGCAGGGGCTTCCGGAACTTCCCGTCGCAAACCTGCCGCCAAGCCTGCTGGTTCTGATCGTCGACGACGATGACGGGATACGCAACGCTCTGGTCGCGCTGCTCGAACGCTGGGGTGTCAGCGCCCTGGACGCCGCAAGCCTGGCCCAGGCAAGCGCGCTTCTCGACGAAGTGGACATCATTCCCGACGCGATCATCATGGATTATCAGCTGGGAAACATGGAAAACGGGCTCGACACGGCGCGCGCCCTTCACGCACGCTACGGCCCCTGCCCGACCTGCGTGATCTCCGCCAACCGCTCGCCCTGGCTGAGAAGCGAATGCGCGACCGAAGGCTGGACGTTCATTCCCAAACCTGTCCCCGCCCGCGAGCTTCTGGGCTTTCTGGCTGTGACCGGCGACAGATCCGGGTGACGCAAGACAGATGCATCTGTGTCCCGCTGCAGCGAACACAGTTGTTTTTACTTGGTAAAAGTGGTGCCCGGGGGCGGAATCGAACCACCGACACGAGGATTTTCAATCCACTGCTCTACCCCTGAGCTACCCGGGCACGGGTGAACGGGCGGGCCGTTCGGGTTCCGGCTTTCTAGGCGAGGGCCACGCCACTGTCCAGTGGGTTTTTGCCACTTTCAGTGGTGGTGCGCAGCCCGGTGTTTCGTCCATCGCTCGGCAAACCTCCTCGGCATCCCCAACCGGCTGGACGATGGCACAATCCCCGCCAGCACCGCCAAGTCGCGGTTGGCACAGCGTTACGGAACAGAAGGCGTATTTCACCGTATCTTCTCCGCAATCAGCCACTCCTATCACCTTCGGGCAGCGGCAGCCTGTCTCGCTTTCTCTGCAGCTCATAGTGCCCAAGCGGGGTCCAGCCGACAAGGGCCGTCTCCACCGTGTCGCGGCGGAACGCGGCGCGCAGCGTGGCCTCGAAGGTCTTGCGGTCCTTCTTGGGCATCGGTGCGAGGTCCAGCACCACCTGCCCGCCCAGCCCGCGCAGGCGCAATGCGCGCGGCAGCGCCCGGGCCGCCGCCATGTTGGCCTTCATCCCCGCCGCCGGAGAGGTGTCGCCCCCCGCGTTCACGTCCACCGCCACCAGCGCCCGGGTCGGCTCGACATAGATGCTCGCCCCGCCCGGCAGGTCCTCGCGCGGAGAGCGCAACGCCTCCACCGCATCCAGCACGCCGTGATGCGCGAAGGCCTGCGCGTCCTCGTCCCAGATCTCCGGCTCCGGCCAGTCGCGCCACGCAAGCTCGTGCGACCCCGCACCCTCGACCAGCTTTTCCGGCTTTCCGCTCGCATCCGCCATCACCGCGCGGGCAAGTTCCGCCATGCGCGCCACGTCCTCGGCCACGGCGTCCTCGTCCGCGCCCTCGCAGGCCGAGCGCAGGATCAGGCCGTTGCCGTCCCCAGCCATCGCGTCCTTGCCGATCAGCATCAGCCGGTCCTGCAGATCGTCATCGTGAATCGCCCGCGACACGTTGATCCCCGGCGCACCGGGCGTCACGATCGCATAGCGGCTCTTGAACAGCACCTTCGCCGTCACCGGGATCGCCTTGCCCGGCTCGGCATAGCCCGTGACCTGCACCAGCACCGTGCCCCCGGCGCTCATCCCCTTGACCTGGCGCAGAAATCCGTTGCCATCGGGCGTCTTCACGAACAGCCCGCCCTGGCCTTTCACCGGCCGCTCGATCACGGCGCGATAGATCGTGCCGGGGCGCGGCCGGTCGGTATCGACCAGCAGATCGGACAGCACGCCATCCTCCATCAGCGCCGCCGCCTCGAACTCGCCCAGCCGACCCAGCGCCACCACGCGTCCCTTCATGTCTTTCCCTTCCACACAGGGTATCCGGCGGCCAGCAAAAGCCCCGCCGTTTCCTTCAGCGGCAAGCCCACGATGGCCGTGAACGAGCCTTGTATCCACGGAATGAACGCGCCCGCGGGCCCCTGGATGCCGTATCCCCCGGCCTTGCCCTGCCAGTCGCCGGATCTCAGGTAGAACGCGATCTCGTCGTCATCCAGCCGCTTCATCTTGACGTCGCTGACCACGTCGCGCTCCCAGATGCGCGCGCCGCGGCGCACGGCCACCGCCGTGATCACCTTGTGCCGCCGGCCCGACATCTTGCGCAGGAAATCCCCGGCCTCGTCCGCATCGGCGGGCTTGCCCAGAATGCGCCGGCCCAGCGCCACGGTCGTGTCGGCGGACAGAACGATATCCTCGGCCCCGGCCTCGACGGCCAGCGCCTTTTCCCGCGCCATCCGCACGCAATAGGGGCGCGGCAGCTCGGCCTTCTCGGGGGTCTCGTCAATATCCGGCGGGCGCACGTCATCGGCGACAACGCCGATCTGCGCCAGCAGATCCCGGCGTCGCGGGCTGCCGGACCCCAGGATCAACTTGGGGCTCTGCGCTGTCGTCATGTTGCCCCCAGATGATCGACGGGGTGCGCCCGCATTTCACCTCGGGTGAAACGCTTCCGCGCACCAGGCAAAACGCTGTTTTGGCTTATTTAAACCGATAATTGATCCGACCCTTGGTCAGATCGTAAGGTGTCATTTCCACCTGTACCTTGTCGCCTGCCAGAACCCGGATGCGGTTCTTGCGCATCTTGCCTGCCGTGTGGGCGATGATCTCATGGCCGTTCTCTAGCTCGACCCGAAATGTCGCATTCGGCAGGAGTTCCTTCACGACACCTGGAAATTCGAGCGTATCTTCCTTGGCCATGGTCTCTCCTTGGTTTCCGCCCTGCCGGTTGCAGGACAGGCGTTTAAATGGCCCCATTCCCCAAGGTTTTCAAGTCAAATATCATTGCAGCCGTTCAACTTTGGGGGCGCCGTCGCGTCCCGCCTGCTCGGCCCAGTGGCTGCGGTTCAGCACCCCGCCATCCGCCCGTACCTGCGCGATTTTCTCCAGGTCGACCTCGGCAAAGGTCCATCCCGGTGAGTCCAGAACCCCCTCGGCCAGCACGCCCGTCGGCGGAAACCCGTGGTCCGGCGGGCCAAAGACGCCGCCCGCGCCCGTCGTCACGTCGCAGACCTCCGACCATGCGGCCTCGCCCACCAGAGACGACATCGCACTGACGCATTGCTGCTCCAGCGCGCGGGCCATGGCCCCGATCCGCACCCGCCAATAGCCGGCCAGCGTCTCGGTGCAGGACGGCACCAGCAGGATGTCCACATCCTGCATCGCCCGGCCCAGCAGTGGAAATTCGCTGTCATAGCAAATGAGTACGCCGATCCGCCCCAACGCGGTGTCGAACACCTTCAGGGGTCCCCCGCCGACACATTCCATCGGCTCCCGCTCCCACCGGGTCATGATCTGCTTGTCCACCACGCCCTTGGCCCCACCGGGCGCAAAGAACGCCGCGCGGTTCACCGGGCGCGGGCCCAGCGCATCGTCATAGACCGGGGCGGACCCGCCAAGGATATGCACGCCATACTGCCCGGCCAGTTTCGAATGCAGCGCGTCGGCCTCGGGCATCCGCTCCGACACCGCCCGCAAGGACGGCTCAAGCTCCGCCGATACAGCCCGCCCTGCCAGCGGCGCCAGCTCCATCGCCGCATATTCGGGAAAGACCAGCAGATCGGCCCCCTGCCCGGCCGCCTCGGACACCCAGCGTTCCAACTTGTCTGCATAGGCCTGCCAGCTTTGCAACTCGTCCAGCGGGTAGGCGGCTGTCGCGATCTTCATGATGCTCACTTCTCTTTACCGGTCTTTCGGCCACCCTAACCGCGCAGCGCCGCCGGCGCCACTCAGGCCGTTTCCGCCGCCGCCGGTCTTTGCAGGCGCAAGGGAATCTCCCGCGCCAGCCGGATCAGGTGGGCCATGTATGGCTTGTCGGCCTCGTCCTCGCGGATCGCCGCATACAGCCGCTTGGTCAGCCCGCCCTTCGTCACCGGCCGCGTCACGTATTCCGAACTTGTCCTTTGTTCCCGCAGCACCCAGTCGGGCAACACCGCCACGCCCCGGTTCGACGCCACCAGCAGCAATATCACCGCCGTCAGCTCGATCTGCCGCACCGCGCGCGGCTCGACCTTGGCGGGGGTCAGCAACTCGGTGAAGATGTCGAGCCGCGAGCGGTCCACCGGGTAGGTGATCAGCGTCTCGTCCCGGAAATCATCCGCCTCGACGAAATCCTTGCCCGCCAGCACATGCTGGCTGGAGGCCACGAAGAGCGGCTCATAGTCGAACAGCGGCTGAAAGATCACGCCGTCGAGGTCCGTGCCGCGGAGCAAAGGTCCACCTCTTCCTTCTGCAACGCGGGCAGCGCGTCGAAGGCCAGGCCCGGGCGGATGTCGATATCCACCTCCGCCCAGGTCTGGCGGAATCGCTCCAGCACCGGGAACAGCCATTCGAAACAGGCGTGGCATTCGATGGCGATATGCATCCGCCCGGCGCTTCCCTGCCGCAACCCGCTGAATTCCGCCTCCAGCGCCTCGACCTCGGGCAGCACCTTCTCGGCCACCCGCAACAGGCGCAGCCCCGCCGCAGACAGCTTCAGCGGTTTCGAGCGCCGCACGAACAGTTCCACCCCCGCCTGATCCTCCAACCCCTTGATCTGGTGGGACAAAGCCGACTGCGTGATGTGCAAAAGGTCCGCCGCACGAGCCAGTCCCCCGGCCTGGTGAATGGCCCGGATCGTCCGCAGATGGCGAAAGTCGATATGCATGAATATTAGCCCGCCTCATTCAGACCATGAATTTTATGAAGTTGTCTCACATACGCGCGCCTGCGACAAGGGATCCAACACACGATTGCAGGATACCCGTCATGAGCACCCCCACCGTTTCCTTCGAATTCTTCCCGCCCAAATCGCTGGAGGCCTCGTTCCGCCTCTGGGACACCGTCCAGACCCTCGCGCCGCTCGACCCCAGCTTCGTGTCGGTCACCTACGGCGCCGGCGGGACCACCCGTGAACTCACCCGCGACGCCGTGGCCACGCTGCACAAATCCAGCGGCCTCAACGTCGCCGCCCACCTCACCTGCGTCGAGGCCACGCGCGAGGAAACGCTCGCCATCGCCCGCGATTTCGCCGAGGCCGGCGTGAACGAGATCGTCGCCCTGCGCGGCGACCCGCCCAAGGGTGCGAGCGGTTTCACCCCCCATCCCGAGGGCTTTGCCGACAGCTGCGAGCTCATTTCGGCGCTGGCCGACATGGACCGCTTCAAGATCCGCGTCGGCGCCTATCCCGAAGTGCACCCCGAGGCCGCCGATGCGCAGGCCAATATCGACTACCTGAAACGCAAGATCGATGCCGGCGCGTCCGAGGCGATCACCCAGTTCTTCTTCGACGCCGACACCTTCTTCCGTTTCCGTGACGCCTGCGCCGATGCGGGCATCGACGCGCCCATCATCCCCGGCGTCCTGCCGATCGAGAACTGGGGCGGCACCAAGCGTTTCGCCACCGCCTGCGGCACAAAGATTCCCGCCTGGCTCGACGACGCGTTCACCAAGGCCACCCGCGACGACCGCGAAACCCTGCTGGCCACCGCGCTGGCCACCGAACTCTGCAGCGATCTCATCGCCGGCGGGGCAGAGCACCTGCATTTCTACACGCTCAACCGCCCCGAACTGACCCGCGACATCTGCCATGCGCTTGGCATCACTCCCAAGGTGGCCCTGCGCGACGTCGCCTGATCAACCACTCACGATCCCTGTGACACTCCCCTCCCCGGGGCTGTCGCAACCGCCTGACCCTGCCTTCCCCCGGAAGGCAGGGCTTTTTTCGTGCACACCTCTCAGGCGCGCGGATGATGCGACGCGTGCTCGACCCGTGTTCCAGCGTCAGGATTGAGCCCATGATTGCCACAGCCACAAAGTGCTGGCACGGAACAAGGGCGAAGCCCGCCGCGCATCACCGTCGAAAACCAACGTCCGCTTCGTCCGCATTTCAGCCGGTTAACAGCCGCGCAGCGGCCCGGCCATCGTCAGCCCCTCCCTTGGGCT
>JBKAGF010000021.1:0-59554 GCA_046290265.1 Roseovarius sp.
CGGTTTCTTCATGCTGATCCTGCACCCTTTCCTGACCGGGCGGCTGGCGCGCTGGCGGCAGGTCGAAAAATGGATCGAAGGCGTGCTCAAGACCCGCAAGGTCTGGTTCACCACGCTGGGCGGCATCGCCGATCACATGGCGGCCTTGGAAAACGCCGGCACGTGGTCGCCATCCGTCGAAACCCTGCCCTATTTCACTACGCCCCCCGCGCAACAAGGATAAGAGACCGACCATGATGACCGACGACGACACGCGCCTGCTGCGCATCGCGTATGATGAGGCCAGGGCCGGGTTCGACGAGGGCGGCTGTCCCATCGGCTCGGTCCTCGCCCGTGGCGGCGCGGTCGTGGCGCAGGGCCGTAACCAGCGTGTCCAGCAGGGCGACCCCATTGCTCACGGCGAAATGGATGCCTTGCGCAAGGCGGGCCGCCAGTCCACCTATCGCGACACGGTGCTTTATACCTCGCTCAGCCCCTGCATGATGTGCTCGGGCACCATCGTCCAGTTCGGCATCCCCCGGGTCGTCATCGGCGACACGCGAAATTTTGGCGGCAACGAGGCGTTCCTGCGCAGCAGGGGCGTTGAAGTTGTCATCGCGGATGATCCAGATTGCATCGCGCTCATGCAGCGCTTCATCGCGGAAAAACCCGGCCTCTGGGCCGAGGATATCGCGGAGTAGCCGCGCCTAGCGTGCATCTTCCAGGATCATGTCGGCAGCCTTTTCCCCGACCATGATCGCGGGGGCATTGGTATTGCCCGAGGTCAGCGTCGGAAAGATCGACGCATCGGCTACGCGCAAGCCTTCGATGCCATGCACCTTCAGGCGGGCATCCACCACGTCGGTCGACGGATCCGGCCCCATACGGCAGGTGCTGACGGGGTGGAACACCGTACCGGCCCTGGCCCGTATATCGGCGATGAACTCCTCGTCGCTCTGCACCTGAGGTCCTGGCGCGATCTCTTCTTCGATCAGCCGTTGCATGGCCGGCGTCCCGGCGAAGCGCCGCATCAACTTGGACCCATCCAGCATGTCGCGCATGTCCTCTTCCGTGGACAGGTAGTTCGGAAAGATCCGCGGCGCGTCGAACGGATCGGGCGAGCGCAGGTCTATATGCCCCCGGCTGGTCGGCCGGGTTGGCTGGGCCCCCATCAGGAAGCCCGGAAATGCGTCGGGGTTCATCAAGGGGCGTTTGCCCGGCGGGGCCTTGGTGTAACTGACAGGCGAGAAGAACAACTGCATGTTGGGTTTGGGCAACCCCGGCCGAGACCGCACGAAACCGCCCGCCTGGTTCACGCCCAGCGACAGGGGGCCGCGCCGGGTCACGACATAGCGCGCGCCGTGCCACAATTTGCCGTACCACGGGCCCAGCATCTGGTTCAGGGTCGGCACCCGCGACCGGAACAGGAAATCCACGCAGATATGATCCTGAAGGTGACGGCCCACGCCGGGACGGTCCTCGATCACCTCGATCCCGTGGTCCCGCAGCGCATCGCCTGCCCCGATCCCCGACAGTTGCAGCAGTTGCGGCGCGTTGACTGCGCCGGCCGCCACGATCACCTCGCGCCGTGCCTGCGCCCGCTGCAGCCGGCCGCGTTGACTGTATTCCACGCCGGTCGCCCGCCTGCCCTCGAACAGCAGTCGCGTCGCATGGGCGTGGGTTTCGATCCGCAGGTTGGCGCGCTTGCGCGCAGGCCGGATATAGGCGCGCGCCGTCGACATTCGCATCCCGCCGCGGGCAGTGTTCTGGTAGGTGCCGACACCTTCCTGCGCAACGCCGTTGAAATCGGCGTTGTGAGGAAACTGCAGTTCCTGCCCTGCCCTGATGAATTCCGCGCAAAGCGGGTGCAGGTCACGGTCCATCGTGCTGACATGCAGCGGACCGTTTCCGCCACGCCAGTCATCCGCACCCCGGTCATTGGTCTCGGACTTGCGGAAATAGGGCAACACGTCGTCCCAGCCCCAGCCGGGATTGCCCATCGCCTTCCATTCCTCGAAATCCTCGGGCTGGCCGCGGACATAGACCATCGCGTTGATCGAGCTTGACCCGCCCATTACCTTGCCCCGCGGCCAATAGGATACCCGGCCGTTCGTGTTCGGATCCGGTTCGGTGCGGTACATCCAGTTCACGCCGGGCCGATAGAATGTCTTGCCATAGCCGATCGGCATCCAGATCCAGAAGTTCAGGTCGCTCCCGCCCGCTTCCAGCAGCAGGACGGAATGCCTGCCGCTCTCGCTCAGGCGATTGGCCAGCACACATCCCGCCGATCCCGCGCCGACGACGATGAAGTCGTATTCCGACATGTCTTGTTGGGCTCCGGCCTTCAGGCGTCCGGCGAGGCGCTGATCACGAAAAGCTTGCGCATGTGTTCATGGATCACCCATTCGCCGGTCCACCCCTGCGGCAACACCAGCAGGTCCCCCGGCCCGATATCCCGTGCGCCGTCGCCGTCCGCGTTGCGCACGGTCGCCCGGCCCGAAACGATGTGGCAATACTCGCCCGCCGCCGTCCGGTCGGCTGTGAAATGGCCCGGCGTACATTCCCAGACACCGATCTTGGTGCGCCCGTCCGCCGAGGTCCACAGCACGCTCGAGGCTTCCTCCTGCCCGTCGGTCAGAGTGGTGGGCTTGGCGGCAAACGCGCCCAGCGACATGCCGGCAAGGTTTTCAAAGGTCTTCAGGTCGATCATCCGGTCCTCCGGTCTTCGAATTGCAATTCGGATTGTCTCAGCGCTTGCCCTGCTGGCCGAACACCTGCGCAAGCACCATCATCAGGGTGGTGACGAATATCATCAGGGCCGAGATCGCCGCAATGGTCGGGTCGATCTGGTCGCGCAGCGCGTTGAACATGTTGCGTGTCAGCGTCGGGTTGTCCCCGCCCGATATGAACATCGCCACGACCACCTCGTCGAACGATGTCAGAAAGGCCAGCAGCGCGCTGGTCACCACGGCGAAACGGATCTGCGGCAACGTCACTGTAAAGAACGCCTTCCATCTTGGCGCCCCCAGGCTTCGTGCCGCCTGTTCCTGGCTCATGTCATAACCCTTCAATGCCGATCCGGTCACGATCACCACCAGCGGCAGCGCCAGAACCGAATGCGCCAGCACCAGCCCCGTAACCGTGTAAAGCAGATTCAGTTGCACATAGGCATAGAACGCCCCGATCGCGACCAGCACCAGCGGCACCATCATCGGGGTGAGCATCAATACGAAGGCCATGCGCACAAATGGCACGTTCGACGTGTGCAGCCCATAGGCCGCGGCCACACCCACAGGTGTTGCCACACACATGGTCAGAACCGCCGTCTGCAACGACGTCCGCGCCGCCTGCATCCATTCCTCGGACCCGAAGAAATTGTCGTACCAACGGGTCGACCACTGTTCTGGCGGGAATTCCAGATACTGGCTGTCCGAGAACGACATCGGGATCACGATCAGCGTCGGCAGCACCAGCAGGATCATCGTGATCACGGCAAAAACGTACAGCCACAGCCGTTGACCATGCGTGACCTGCGTTTCCGAGGCGGGGGATTTCAGCCAGTTCGCCATCAGTGACCGCCTCCTGCCGTGATCTGTTCCAACCGCAGGAAGCGCGATGCGATCCACAGGATCACCAGGGTCATGACCAGCAACACGACCCCCATCGCGCTGGCAGCGCCCCAGTTCACGAACAGTTCGATATTGGACACGATCTTCATCGACACCATGATCACCTTGCCTCCGCCCAGGACCGCCGGCGTCACGAAGAAGCCAAGGCACAGGATGAACACCATCAGCGCCCCGGCGAAAAGGCCCGGGGTGGTCAGTGGAAAGAATACCGTCCAGAACGCCGTACGCGGGTTCGCCCCGAGGTTCGACGCCGCTTTCAGGTAATCGCGGTCGATCGCCTTCATGGCCCCATAGACCGGCAGGATCAGGAAGGGCAGCATGATATGCACCATCCCGATCAGCGTGCCGGTCATGTTGTGCACGATCTTCAATGGCTCGTCCCACAGCCCCAGCGACATGGCCCACTGGTTGACCAGCCCCTGTTTCTGCAACAACACCAGCCACGCATAGGTCCGCACCAGAAGCGAGGTCCAGAACGGCAACAGCACCGTGATCAGGCATAGGTTGGCCAGCCGATTGGGCAGCTGTGCCATGAAATACGCCAGCGGATAGCCGATCAGAATGCACAGCCCCGTCGTCAGGAGGCTGACCTGAAAGGTTGTGATGAAGATTCTCACATAGGACTTTCGGCTGATCATCCGCTCGTAGTTTTCCAGCGAGAATTCTCCATTCGCGCCGATGAAGGATACGTAGAACAGCCACCCCACCGGCAGAACCAGGATCACCAGGATCATCAGGATCGCGGGCGAACTCAGGCCGAAGAGCCGCAGCCGCTCCAGCCGACCGTCCGCGCGCAGCCCGGCCGCGTTAAGGCGTGTATCGGCCATTGTCATGTCACGCCTCCCGCCCGTCGATCAGCACCGTGTCCTCGACCGCCATGGTCAGGGTGACCGGCGCGCCCACCTCGGGCAGGGCCGTCGCGCTGTTACCGCGCACTGCGCCGCGCATCACCACCTGCTGGCCGTCGGCCAGTCGGGCATGCAGAAGGTAACTGTCGCCCTGATAGACCACATCGCTGACCGTGGCGTCGAAATTGTTGGCGCCCTCCACGGCGCCGGCCTCTGACAGCACCACGCGCTCGGGCCGGATCATGAGTTGCAGGTCCGGCGTCTCGGGCAACTCTCCGCTGTAGCGCAGGGCGGTATCGCCGTAGCGCACGTCGCCGCCCTCGCGGGTCACCGGCAGAAAGGTCGATTCGCCGATGAAGTCCGCCACGAAGCGGTTCGCGGGTCGCTCGTACAGGTCGCGCGGCGTCGACAGCTGCATGATCCGTCCGTGGTTCACCACCGCGATCCTGTCCGACATCGTCAAGGCCTCGCGCTGGTCGTGGGTCACGTAGACCGTCGTCATGCCAAGCTGCTCGTGCAGGTGGCGCAGCTCGATCTGCATCTGGTCGCGCAACTTCTTGTCCAGCGCAGACAATGGCTCGTCCATCAGCAGGATGCGCGGCTCGAACACGATGGCCCGCGCCACCGCGACGCGTTGTTTCTGACCGCCCGACAGCTGGTCGATCCGCCGCTCGCCGTAACCTCCCAGCTGCACCGTTTCCAGTGCACGTTCGACACGGTCGGCAATCTCGTCCCTGGACCGCCTCCGCAGCTTCAGCGGATAACCCACGTTCCCCGCCACAGTCATGTGCGGGAAAAGCGCATAGCTTTGAAATGTCATGCCCACGTCGCGCAGGTGCGGCGGCTTGCGGATGACCTCTTCGTCGCCGAATTTCAGGCTGCCGCAATCGGGCCGCGTGAAACCGGCCAGCACCATCAGCAGCGTGGTCTTGCCCGACCCGGACGGACCAAGCAGGGTCAGAAACTCGCCGCTTTTCACCTCCAGTGAAACGTTGTCCAGCGCGTGCACCTTGCCGTAGGTCTTGGTCACGTCCCGTACCGAGATCGGCAGGGCTTCGGTGGCGTTTCCTGTCATCTTGGCTCCCTCGGATTGCGGCATCTCTTGAGCGGACGGGCACGCTGCGCGGCGCCCGTCCCGGTCCTGTCTGCGGTCCCGATCACTCGGTCAGCATTTCCTGGTACATCTCGGCGGCCACCTGTTCCCACTCGGCGTACCATTCCAGCGAAATCGGCAGTTGCTTCGCCGCATTCTCGGGCGACGACGGCAATCCGGCCGCGACCTCCTCCGAGATCTCGCCGGTGTCGTACGCCGCCTTGTTGGTGGGACCGTAGGTTATGTATTTCGGCAGGTCGTCCTGATACTCGGGTTTCGATATCTCGGCCAGGAACTCCATCGCCAGGTCCTTGTTCGGCGCACCCTTCGGGATCGCAAAACAATCGTAATCGAGCAGTGCCTGGTTGAACGCTACCTTGCCCCCATCCTTGGCCGCGTTGTCGAACCGCCCGTTCCAACCGGTGGTCATGTCCACCTCGCCATCCTTCATCAACTGCGCATGCTGTGCGCCGGACGACCAGTAGACGGCGATATTGGGCCGCAATTCGCGGATCTTGTCCAGCGCGCGCTCGATCCCTTCCTCCGAACTGAGCACGTCATAGACATCCTCGGGCGCCACGCCGTCGGCCATCAACGCCGGTTCCAGCGCCCCCGACACGGTGTTGCGATAGGCGCGCGTACCGGGAAACTTCTCGGTGTCGAAGAAATCGGCCCAGTTCTGCGGCCCGTCCTCGCCATAGGTGTCGGTATTCCACGCCGCCACGACCGAGAACACGTCGCCGCCCACGCAATAATCCGAATAGAGCGACTCGTAGAAGTTGGACACGTCGATCACGTCGTAATCCAGCGGCTCCAGCAGGCCCTCGGCCCCGGCGCGCGCGGCCGATCCCGATCCACTGGCCACCAGGTCGAAAGTGACCTGCCCCGTCGACACCTGCAGCCGCACGTCGGCCATGCCGCCATAGGTTTCCTGTTTCACGGAGATGCCCATAGCCTCGGCGGCGGGTTCGAACAGCGCCTTGCTCTGCGCCTCCTGGTACGAGCCGCCCCACGAGGCGACGGTAATTTCCTTATCCTGCGCGACCGCGGCGGTCGCCGCCAACATTGAAACCGCGACCGGCGCGGCGAGTATACGTTTCATGACTATTGTCCTCCTGTCAGAGTTGGAAATGCCGCGCTTTTTCGCGGCCTTGGCCGAATATGTCTTGCCTCGCAGGCTCGGCGCGCACCTGCGAGGCTTTCCGTGTCACCTGTTCGCCGCCCTCCGGTACTGGCGCGCATCGCGCCAGCGGTACCAGGCCACCGCCGCCGGCAGGAACCAGGGCTTGCCGTTGTAAAGCGGGCGCGTCGGGAATGGCAGATCGTCCAGGGCCGTCGACCCTTCGGGCAGTTTCAATATCTTTTGTCCCGTGCGCATCCCCAGATAGCTGGCCATCGAAACGCCAGACCCACAATAGCCCATCGCGTAATGCACGCCATCATGTATCCCGGTATGGGCCATTTCGTCGAAACTGTAGGCCACCGTGCCAAGCCAGGAATGGGTGATGCTGCGCCCCTCCAGTTGCGGGAAGATCCGGCACATGCTTTCGAAGAGGCGCGGACCGCTGACCGCGGGATCGGTCTCGGCAGCCGAGACACGCCCCCCGAACAGGATCCGCGTCCGGTCGGGCGAGGCGCGGTAATAATACAGAACCTTGAACGTGTCGCTGGCAATCCTGTCTGTCGGGAACAGTTCGTCGACCAGTTCTTTCGGCAAGGCTTCGGTGGCGATGATATAGCTGCCGATCGGAATGATGCGGCGGTGCAGCCACGGGGTCAGACCGGTGGTGTAGCCGTTGGTCGCCACGACCACGTCGCGCGCCTCGACAACGCCGTTCTCGGTCGCAACGCGAAATCCTTTCAGCTTCCGTTCGATACCGGTCACCGCGCAATTGCCGATGATCTGCACACCGGCAGATACCGCCACGCGCATCAGGCCGCGATGGTACTTCGCCGGATGGAGCGCGCAGTGCTTCGGATAAACGACGCCACCATGATAGGTATCCGTGCCCAATTCCCGGCGCTGCTCTGCACGCGGCACGGCAAAGCTCTCGATGCCTTCTTCGGCGCTCAAACGCGCGGCGTCGCGTGCCAGCCTCTCATAGCTTTTCGGCGTGTGCGCCGCGTGAAACCGCCCGGCTTGCCGGAAATCGCAGTCGATCCCCTCGGCGCGCAGGAAATCCCCGATCCAGCCCAGCGCCGCGGCGCCCTCGGCTCGGATCGCGCGCGCCTTGTCCGCCCCGTGGCGCGCCGTCAGCTTTTCCAGCGACGGCTTGATACTGGTGCTGATCTGACCGCCGTTGCGGGTACTGCACCCGTATCCCGGCTCCTGTGCGTCCAGCACCAGAGTACTGCGCCCACCCCGCGCCGTCTGGATCGCGGCGTTCAGGCCGGTGTACCCGGCCCCGACGACCAGAACATCCACCACCCCCGGCAAAGGGTCGGCATATGTCGTGGCCGGACCGATATCGTCCAGCCAGTAACAGGGATGGGTCTGTGCGTGCGACGTGCTGCCGTCCATCGGGGTCCTCCGGGCGCGCGGATACGGGCAAGAACCGCCCCACGCATGATATCATCGAAAACGCTAGGCCACGATTGGCCCGGACTTCATATCCAATTTCACAAATCAATCAGACCAATCGACGCCGCCACGCAGGCAGATCCCGGATCGCCTCGATGCCGCGTTGGATGTCTTCCGGACCGACGCTGCCGAAGCCGAAGACAAGGCCGGACCTGCGGATCGGCTCTAGGCAGTAGCGCGACAGCGGTGCCAGCGTGACGCCCTTTTCAGCGGCCTGCGCCACCAGCGCCAGAACGTCGACATCCCCCTCCACGAAGGCAGGCGTGTGAAATCCGCTTGCTGTATCCTGCAGGGCCACGCAATCGGGCAACAGGCGCGCCGCTTCCTTCAGAGCATCGAAGCGCGCCTTGTAAAGCCTCCGCATCAGCCGAATATGCGTAGCAAAATGACCTTCATCCATGAAGTCTGCCACGATGGCCTGCGTCGCCGTCGGTGGCCCGCTGGCCCAGGACTGGAACATCCGGTCAAAGACTTCGGTCATCCGCTCGGGCACCAGGATGAAACCCAGCCGCAGCGACGGGAACAACGACTTGGAGAATGTCCCGACATACAGCACACGGCCGGAACTGTCCGTTCCGCGCAAGGCGGGCTGCGCCGCGTTGCCATAATAGAACTCGCCGTCGTAGTCGTCCTCGATGATCAGCGCCTGGGCCTCCTCGGCGGCCTGCAGCAACTCGAATCTCCGCGCCAGTGACATCACGTGACCAAGCGGTTGCTGGTGCGACGGCGTGACGAAGGCCAGTCGGAAATGCGGCGCTTTCGCAAGCCCGTCAGCCACCACCAAACCCTGCTCGTCCACGTCAACTGGAACCAGCTCCGCCCCCTCGGACAATAGGGCGTTGCGCGCACCCGAGGCGCCGGGGTTTTCCATCCAGACCCTGTCGCCGGGGTTCAAAAGAAGGCGTCCGATCAGGGAAAACGCATGCTGCGCCCCGCAGGTGATGAAAATCTGTTCATGCTGACAGCGAATGCCCTTCAGGGCGCTCAGATGCGTGGCGATAGCCCGCCGCAGCGCCTCCAGCCCCTTGGGCTGACCGTAGCCCATGACTTCGCTGCGCGCACCCCGCAGGTGCCGCGCCGACAGGCGCGACCAGTGTGCCACCGGAAAGGCATCCAGCGCCGGCAGCGCGCTCACGAAAGCGCGCGGCTCGTGCGGCAGCCAGGTCCGCGTCGCGTAACCCTTTTCGGCATGGCTGATTGCATAGGACAGGCGCGGGTTCGGCCCCGCATCGGGCGCGTCTTCGGCCGCGGGTGCCGGTCTTTGGTTCTCCAGCGTGTCGCTGACGAACGTGCCCGCCCCCACGCGCGAGACCAGCATCCCCTCCGACACCAAACGGTCAATCGCGTCGATAACAGTGGTGCGCGACACGCCGGTTTCCCTGGCCAGCGTCCGCGTCGCCGGCAGGCGCTCTCCCGGCGGCAGACCGCCCGACAGAAGGATATCGCGCAGGCCCATGTACAGTTGCACACTGACCGGCCGGCGCGAGGTCCGGTCGATCTGCAGCGACGATAGCAAGGCCCCTCCGGCGTTCTTCACCAGACTCCCCCGAATAATTGGTCTGACCAACTTGCCGAAATGGATATACCTGACCTGCCAATTTTTATCCAGCCTGCAGGCATGTCCCATCAAGACCCAGGTATGGCCCGATGAAACTGACGACCCTTGAAACCTTCACCGACCAATTCGTCTGCTTTGTCCGCGCCACTGCCGAGGACGGATCACAGGGCTGGGGGCAGGTCGCGCCCTATTGTGCCGACATCACGGCACAGGTCCTTCACCGACAGGTCGCGCCCCACGTGATGGGACTGGATTGCGGCGATATCGACGCGATGCTGGATCTCGTGCGCGACCGCGAGTACAAGTTTCCCGGCTCCTACGTCCGCCGCGCCATGGGCGGGGTCGACACCGCCCTGTGGGATCTGTGGGCCAAACGGGCGGGCAAGCCGGTCTGCGACCTGATCGGCGGCACGCCGGGGTCCCTCCGGGTCTATGCGTCTTCCATGAAGCGCGACATCACACCGGCGGACGAGGCGGATCGCTTTCAACGGCTGCGTGACGCGCACGGTTTCGATGCCTTCAAGTTCCGCATCGGCGCCGAGGTCGGGCGTGATACCGACGAATGGCCGGGCCGCACGGAAGAGATCATTCCCGCCATCCGCGCCGCCCTTGGTGACGGTCCCGCTTTGCTGGTCGACGCCAATTCATGCTATTCTCCGGCCAGGGCCATCGAGGTGGGCAAGCTGTTGCAGGATAACGGGATTTCCCATTTCGAGGAACCTTGCCCATATTGGGAGTTCGACCAGACGAAAGAGGTGACCGACGCACTCGATATCGATGTCACCGGCGGCGAGCAGGATTGCATGATGGCAAACTGGAAGGCCATGATCGACCGCCGCATCGTCGATGTGCTGCAGCCCGACGTCCTTTACATCGGCGGTATCGCCCGAACCCTGCGCGTGACCCGCATGGCCGAGGTCGCGCAGATGCCGATCACGCCTCATGCCGCCAACCTGACCCTGGTCACGCTTTTCACGATGCATTTGCTGCGGGCCATTCCCAATGCCGGCAAGTATCTCGAATTTTCGATCGAGGGCCTTGATTACTACCCGTGGCAGGACGGTCTTTTCCGCAACGATCCCTACAAGGTGACAGACGGGCATGTCACGGTCACCGACGCCCCCGGCTGGGGGGTCGAGATCTGTCCCGACTGGCTGGACCGGGCGCAGTACCAGATCAGCGAACTGGCGGTCTGACCTCCTTTCCGGCAAAGGCGCGGCCAACTTCATGCCCGCTGTCCCAAGGGCCGTCGCGGCTTGGGGCCGTCACGCCGTCCCCCTGCTTCCGACCTTGGCGAGGTAGCCCTGGTAGAAGGTTCCGATGCCCCATTCCATCTCCGCCAGCGGACCGGGGCGGAAAAAATGCGAGTTCACGCCCTCCTGATTGTGTCGGATGATCCGCTCGTCATCCAGCGACGTGACATGCCAGAGCCAGATCAGCTCTTCGAGATCATAGTCGCGCCCCACTTCGGCATCGCCTCGCACCATCCAGACGATCTGGATATCCGTCTGCTGCAGATCACGGGGAACGAAGCGATAGCCGACAAGATGATCGGCATAGATCAGGAAATTGTTCAACGGCCCGATCTGAAGATCCGTTGCACCGCCGTCGAAACCGCCCAGCGTGCCCAACAGCGGGGCCAGCGGCTCGCCCGTGCGGCTGCCGGTGCTGTACCCTTCATACAGTGGATAGCGGCGATAGTAGACATCGGCGCAAGCCATGCCCGCATTGTCGCCGGTCAGGTCCAGAATCTCCTGTGGCAGACCGATCTGCGTGGACCTTTCCCGCAAACCGGGCAACAGATCGGCCATCTCCTCGGGTGCCTTCAGCGTGTGGGAGCGGGCGTATTCCTTGTGCGACGGGGCGCAGTGATAGCACTCCATGTAATTCTCGACCGCCAGCTTCCAGTTCGCCGGCACCGGATAGCTTGCCGTGTGCGCGACCTTCAGGTTTTCCAGTCCGAATGGCGCTGTCATCGGGGCAACCTGTGCCAGGGCTGCGTCGATTTCCGGCGCATCCTGTGCGGCGCACACGAATATCATGCCCTGGAACAGCCGCACCTGCGCCCCGAACAGCCGCCATTTTCCGGGGTCGAAATCCGGTCCCATGGCACGCCCCATGCGTAATTCGCCGGACAGCTCGAAGGTCCAGGCGTGGTATGGGCACACGAACACCCGTGCCTTGCCCTGTGCCTTGGTGCAGATGCGCGAGCCGCGATGCCGGCAGACGTTCAGATGTGCCCGGACCTCCCCCAGCCGATCTCGCAGGATGATGATCGATTCAGGGCCGTAGTCGAACAGGAAGTAATCGCCCGGCTCGGGGATCTGGCTTTCGTGACCCACCCAGATCCAGCTGCGATTCCAGTATGCCGCTATATCATGCGTGAATATCTCCGGGCTGGTGTAGAACCCCCGCGGCAGCGCGTGGCCCGGCACACAGTCAGCGATCAGGCCGTCAAGTTCCTCGGGGTGTTTCATGATGTAGCCTCCTCTGACAAGGCGATGATTTCCCGGCGGAACAGCTCGCGCTCCGTTTCCGCCGGATCCCGTTCAAAATCGCGGGCGGCCTTGTGCCCGGAATAGACGGCGTCGGCAATCAGCGCCGGCATGGCCGCGTCGCCGATCAGTTCCAGCGTTGTCAGCCCGCCCCGCGCGCGCAACTCTTCGTAAAGGCCGGCGTGGCGCAGGCGCTCGGTCACCACTAGCGTGCTTGAACAGCCGATGTCCGCAACCCCGCCGCCATAGGTGCAGGCCGCCTTTATGCCGGTCGGTGACACCCGGACCAGCGATCGGTTGCACCATATCCCGACGCCCAGTTCGATGAGACGGGCCTGCACGCGGTGCTGCTCCAACGTCAGTTCGGTAAAGGGCGACACCACGCTTGCCGGCGTGACGAAACATACCTCGTACCCGTTCTGCGCCAGCTTTTCGGCCAGCACGGCCGCCAGATATGCCTGATCGTCGTCATATACCGCCACCCGACCCTTTGGCGGCAGTACCCCGCCCATGATATCATCCGGCGTGAGCACCGTCGCGTCGGCGTCGATCACCGGGCGGCAACGCCTCGTGCTGCGCCCCACCCCGTCGCGCCGCCATTCGGCGCCGGTGGCGACAAAAACGTTGGGTATTCCCAGCTCCAGCACCGCATCGGCATCCAGCCGGCTGTCGGTGAACAAGCGCACATTGCCCCGTTGCTGCAAATCGTTCAGCCGGTAATCGGCCACGCGCTTCCACGCCGCCAGCCCGGGCAAGCGGCTCTCGCGCAGGACACGCCCGCCCGCTTCTGCCCTCGCCTCGGCCACCGTCACTTCGTATCCGCGTCGCGCCAGCTGCATCGCGCATTCCAGTCCCGCCGGACCCGCACCGACGACAAGGGCTTCCGCCTGGCGGCCCTTCGCCGCAATCCGCTCTGGGTGCCAGCCGCGCCGCCATTCCTCGCCCATGGTCGGGTTCTGGGTGCACCGGATCGGCACGCCGAGACTGTCGGCGCTGACGCAGATGTTGCACCCGATACATTCCCTGATCTCGTCGATCCGTCCCTCCTCGATCTTTCTCGGCAGGAACGGGTCGGCAATCGAGGGCCGCGCCCCACCGATGAAATCCACGATTCCCTTGCGGATCATCGAAACCATCATGTCAGGCGAGGTCAGACGCCCGACGCCCACCACCGGCTTGCGGGTCACCTCCTTGACGAAGGCGATATAATCGTTCTGGTAGCCGTCCTGCGGCTGGAACCTCGTGGTGGCGGAATCGTTCGCCCAGTCGCAGACATTGACATCCCAAAGGTCCGGGAGGTCGGCCAGCATCTCGACCACGGCGCGGCCCTCCTCGGCGGCCTGCATCCCGTCGCCGCCCAGCATCTCGTCCACGGCAAAGCGAAAGGCGACACCGCAGGCGTCTCCCACGGCCTCGCGTGTCTCTTCCAAAAGCTCGCGGGTCAGCCGCACGCGGTTCTCCAGCGACCCTCCGTATTCATCGCCGCGGTCATTCAGATGCGGCAGCATGAACTGCTGCGCGACGGTCATCACATGCCCGGCATAGACATAGACGATATCGAACCCCGCATCCCGGGCCCGCATCGCGGCGTCGCGATGCCAGCGGCGGAAATCGCGGATGTCCTGCCTGTCCATCGCTCGCGCCTGCTTGGGATAGGCGTGGTCCAGCGACATCTCCGACGGCGCCAGCACCGGCGCGCGCGACAGGTGGTTCGGCGCATGATGCCCGTTATGCGCCAGCTCCACCGCGGCAAGGGCGCCGCGCTCATGCACCATGTCCGTCATCAGCCGCAGCGCCGGGATATCGCGCGCATCCCACAACCGCCCCTCGGCATAGGGGGCCAGGTCCGACGTGGGATGGATCTCGGTCTCCTGTGTCGAGACCACGGCCCAGCCGCCCTCGGCCTTCATCGCCCGGTTGGCGGCTTCGGCGCGCGGGCGCACATGACCCAACCCGTTGCAATGCGGTACCTGGTAGAACCGGTTGCGCGCCGTAACAGGCCCGATGGCGACCGGCTCGAACAGGACAGAGTAGTCATTCGCGTCTTTCATGCGCGTTCCTGCAATTTGGGTATGGGTCGTCTCGGGGCCGCATTCATGTCGGCCCCGCGGCAAGATCAGAAGCCCGACTTGATCCGTTCGAATTCCTTCAGCATCCTGGCTTCCAGTTCCGGCTCGACCGCATCGAAGAACAGGCTACCCTCGAAGAATGTCGCCGGGTCGTCAAAGCCGTACTGCTCGACCAGCGCCGGGTCGGATATGCCGAACGCGTCGGCATTGGCATGCGGATAGCCCCAGCTTTCGATGATGTACTTACCGCTTTCCGGCGCGGTCAATGCGTTCAGCAGGTCATAGACCTGGTCCTCGGGCGTGGTGGAGGATTTCAGGTGAACATAGCCGCACACCCACGTCGCGATGCCCTTGTCGACGTCCCGCATCATCTGGGCGGGGGTGTCGTTCCAGATCAGGTTCAGCTCCGACTGGTTCCAGGCCCAACCCATTTCCAACTCGCCTGACGCCATCGCCTGGTCCATCTGTCCCGCATCCGACCAGTAGAACCGCACGTTGGGATGCACCGCGCGCAGGAAATCCGACGCTTCCTGGAACTGTTCATCGCTCAACTTGGTGTAATCGGCGGCATTGCCGGTCGCCAGCGACGCCATTGCATAGGCTGACGAGGCCGCGTCCGGTATGGCCACCTTGCCCTGGTAGGCCGGATCGGCCAGCAGCTGAAGCGAGATGTCGTCGTCGCTGATCTTGTCGGTGCGATAGATCAGGCCCGTGTTGCCCCACTCGAACGGCAGCATCCAGACCTGGTCGTCGATGACGATGCCATCCACCTTCTTGATTTCGGGCAGCATGGCGTCCCAATGTGTCAACTTCCCGGGGTCCAGCGGCTGCAACAGGTCTGCGGCAACCCACTTGCGCACAGCGTCGGAACAGGGATGCGCCAGATCGGCGGTAAAGCCGGATTGCAACTTGGTGAACGCCTCTTCTTGGCTGCCGAAATAGGAATAGGTTGGGTTCTCGCCGTATTCCTCGGCATATGCGCCATAGAACCCCGGATCCTCGTACCCCGACCAGTCGAATACCGTCAGGTCCGCCCCATCGGCCAAAGCCGCCACCGGTAGCACGCCCGCAAGGATGGCGGCGCCCCGTGTCACGTCAGCAAGTTTCATATCGTTTCTCCCATGTTGATCATATTGACCGGCCTTCCTGCCCCAGATCGATGATCGAGGCGGTCCGCATCCCAAGCCAGATCGCGTCCCCGGCCTGAAAATCTATGGTGTGGAAATAGTTCGGCACCGAGGCCGCGATCGGCTTCTCCAGCCCTTCGACCGCGACATGGTAATGTACGTTCTCGCCATAGAAGGCGACGTTGCGCACCCTGCCCTGCGCTGTCGCTTCATAGCCTTGCGGTTCCTGCGCCGAGATCTCGATCTGCTCGGGCCGGATACCGACCAGCATGTCACGGCCCCGTCGCGCCACATTGGGGTTCGGCGCGATGGAAAGTCGACCGAACACTGGCGCGTCGATTTCCAGCGCCATCTCCGTCTCGTCCAGCAGTCGCGCAGGCAGGAAATTCATGCCCCCGATGAAATTCGCCACGTCACGGTTGCAGGGCCGGGCGTAAAGAACACTCGGCGCGTCCACCTGCGCCAGCCGGCCATTGAACATCACGCCGATCCTGTCGGACATGGTCATCGCCTCGTACTGGTCATGCGTGACCATGACGAAGGTAATGCCAAGGCTTTGCTGCAGGTGGCGCAACTCGAACTGCATCTGCTCGCGCAGGTTCTTGTCCAGCGCCGACAGGGGTTCGTCGAGCAACAGCACCTTGGGCCGCATCACCAGCGCACGGGCCAGCGCGACGCGCTGCCGCTGCCCGCCGGAAAGTTCGCCCGCCCCGCGTTCCTGCAACCCGGTCAGCTCGACCATCTGCAGTGCTTCGGACACACGCTGCGCGATTTCGGCCCGCGCGATACCGCGGTGGCGCAGTCCATAGGCCACATTGTCCCCGACATTCAGGTGCGGAAAGATGGCGTAGCTCTGGAACACCATGTTCGTGGGCCGCCTGTTCGCCGGGATATGCGCCATGTCGCGCCCGTCGATGAAAACCGTGCCCTCGCTCGGCTCCTGGAAGCCCGCGATCATCCGCAGCACGGTCGTCTTGCCACAGCCCGACGGACCCAGCAGCGAAAAGAACTCGCCCTGCCGCAGGCCCAGCGTCACGCCCGACACGGCGGTGAACCGGCCAAAGCGTTTCTCGATGTCGCGCAATTCGATGATGTGGGTCTCGGTCATGGGCATCTCACACCGGGGCCGATGACGCGCGGCGGCGGAAATATTCGGCCACCACCAGCAGCAGCACGGAGGCCAGCAACAACAGGGACCCCAATGCCAGCGTGTTGGGCAGCTTGGCCGGAAAGCGGATCTGGCTCCAGATATAAACCGGCAACGTCGGCTGGTTGCCGGACAGGAAGAAGGCCAGCACGAACTCGTCGAAACTGACCGTGAAGGTGACCAGCAGGCTGGATACGATCCCCGGCGCCACGATCGGCAGGGTGACCCGCCGGAACGTCTCGAATGTGGAAGAGCCCAGGTCGAACGCCGCTTCCTCGAGCGAGGCATCGAACTCGTCGAACGCCGATTTCATGATCGAGACGGCAAAGGGCAGCGCAAGAAACGTGTGGCCCAGGATCACGGCGGTCAGCGACGGGCGCAATCCGATGGAGATGAACAGCACCAGCATCGACGACGCCACGATGATGCCCGGAATGACCAATGGCAGCATGACAAGCCCTTCCGAAGCTTCCTTGCCAGGGAACCGGTGCCGCACATAGGCGCGTGCCGCGAACAACCCCATCGACGTGCTCAGCACCGCGGCCGTCCCCCCCACGATCAGGCTGTTCACGAAGGACCGCAGCAGCGTGTCCTGCGCGCCCAGTTGCCGGTACCATTCCAGCGTCCAGCCCTTGATGGGAAAAGCCACGATGGTGCCGTCCTTGAACGAGAACAGGGGCAACAGCAGCACTGGCAGGTACAGGAAGGCCAGGTACAGCGTCGTATAGATCAGCAGGCCCCGGGACCGCATCATCTGATCCGCCTCCCCAACCCTGAGAACGTGACGACGAACACCAGCGCCACGAATCCCACGGACATCATCGCCAACAGCGACAGCGTCGCCCCGAGGGGCCAGTCATTGGCTGCGCCGAACTGGACCTGGATGAGGTTTGCGATCATCTTCCCGTCCGATCCCCCGACCAGTGACGGCGTGACATAATCGCCAACGGTCGGGATGAAGATGATCAGGCTGGCGGCGATGATGCCGGGAACCGTGAGTGGTAGCGTCACGCGAAAAAATCTCTGGACCGCGCCGTTGCCAAGGTCGGTCGCGGCCTCCAGAACGCTTGGGTTGATCTTCTGCAGGGAGACATAGATCGGCAGGATGGCAAAGGGCGCCCAGGCATGGGCCAGTGTCAGCACCACGGCGAATTCGTTATAAAGAAGAAAGGTCAGCGGCTCGTCGATCAGACCCGCCACCATCAGCCCCGAGTTCAGGACGCCGTTGAATCCCAAGATCAGCTTCCACGCAAAGACCCGCAGCAGGTAGCTGGACCAAAAGGGAATGGTGATCAGCAAAAGCCACAGCGTCTTTTTCCTGGCACGGAACGCGATAAAATAGGCGATGGGATAGGCAAGCGCGACGGTTGCCACAGTCACCGCGCCTGCGATCAGGATCGACCGGATCATCAGGTGCCGCACCAGAGGATCGAAGAACGCCTCTCGGTAATTGGCAAGGGTCGGCGTCCGGTCGATATCCACATAGGTCTGCGTCCAGACCGAATAGGCGACCAGGATCAGCAGCGGCGCCGCCACCAGCGCCCCGACATAAATCGTCGCGGGCGCCGCCAGCGCCATGCCCTTCGATGTGTCGCTCCGCAGTCTGAACATCATGTCCCCGGTCCGTGGCCGCAACGCTGCGCCAAGCTAATGGACGATCGTCCATTAAGCATTGCTCAGGAATGAGTGTTGTGTCAATCTCCTTGACGACCGGACGTGACCGGTCGTTGGCGCAAAGGCTCAACGCATTGGCAAAAAACGCGAAAATGCGATCCCACGGGACGACATCCAATGCTGTGCGGCAGCCCGAAAACAACCGCAGGCTGCTGATCGAGGCGACGTTGGACATTGTCGCGGCGCACGGAATCTCTGAAACCACCGTCAGCCGCATCATTGAACGCGCCGGCCTCTCGCGGGGGATGATTCACCTGCATTTCGCCGGAAAGAACAACCTGATGGCCGCGGCGGCCGAGGCCTACAACACCGCCTATTACGAAGAGATGGAGCGTCAGATCGACGGTCACTCGGACGACCCCGTGGCCCTTCTCTGGGCGGTCGTGCGCGCCGATCTCAGTCCACAGCTTCTGAACGGACGGTCGGTCAGGATCTGGCACGCCTTTCGCGGCGTGGCCAGCGTCAACCCCGATATCGCGCGGTTCAGTGACACCCGCGACCTGCGCCTGCGCAAGATGCTGCGCGGCGCGTTCGAGGCGATTGCCGTGACCGAAGGCGCCGACGATGCCCTGATGCTGTCGCGCGAAGCCACCTATGGCACGCTTGCGATGCTGGAAGGGATGTGGACCGACTACCTGACCCACATGAACGAGTTTTCCCGCGCCGATGCCGAGAAGATCATCTTCCGGTTCCTGTCGGGGCTCTTCCCGGGAAGCCTGCGCCGCTGACTTGCCCGACCGGCAGAAAAGAACCGCCGCAACGCCCCGTTGCGACGGTTTCCCGGTCTTGTCTGCGCGTGGCCCTCAGAACGCGAGGTTGGCCGTCAGGCTGACGGACCGGCCCGGCTCGGTCAACGCGACGACATTGCCCAGCCCGACGCCATCCGAACTTCGGCTTGTATAGGTCTCGTCGAACAGGTTCCGCACATCCAGCCGCATCTGCAGCCGGTCGAAATTGCGCGGCGTATAGGTCGTGTAAAGATTGACGACCTCGTAGCCCGACAGCTTCACCGGCGTGTCTGTGTTGTCGAACGCGAACTCGGCCGTGCCGCCAAGGCTCCATTCATCATTGATGTCGACTGCCCCCTCCAGCGCGATGGCCTTGCCCACCGGACGGCCCAGGTAATATGCCGTGGACGAGATCGTGGCATTGTCCAGTTCGACATCGGCATCGGTATAGTTCGCGCGGATGAAGCCGTTGGTCCAGGCGTACCCGACGGACGCTTCCCAGCCCTTCGACGACAGGTCGGCAATCGCGCCCCTATCGCCGCCGGTGGGCAGAACCGCGTTGATGTCATTGACGTAGGTTTCGAAATAAGCCCCGCTCACCTGCCAGCCGTTACGCTCGAACCGCAGCCCGACCCGGCCCGCGTCGGACCGCGACGTGGTGAATCCGGCATAGGTCCAGGGCGCGCCGAAATTGACCAGCGCCGCCTCGCCCAGCTCGTATCCGCCCCAGCTATGCGCATATCCCGCGTTCAGCGTCAGCGCTTCGGTGATCCTTAAATCCACCGAGCCGTTTGCACTGAACCCGTCATCCTTGAATGTCCGACCGTTGGCCGCCTTGAACTCCTGCCAATCGTAACGCGCGCCATAAGAGACCGACACGCGCTCGCCGATATCCTGCCGCGCCTGCGCGAAGATCCCGATATTCCAGTGATCCTCGCGGCCCGAACTGCCGAACGGGCCAGCGCCACGCCCGAAACCCGAGGCGGATTCATCGAAAAAGTCGATGCCGAAGCTCAGATCGCCCCCAGCAATGGCGAACCGGTTCTTGAATGTCCCGCTTAGGCTTTCGTTCTTTCCGTAGACACCCGAGGCATCGATGATCTGCTCGTTATAGCTCAACTGAAAGAACGGATCGAACCAATCCGTCGCGTTGTCGTTGGTGTAGGTCAGCGTATAGGACCTGCGCTCCGACAGCGCGGGCACCAGCACGCTGGGTCGGCCCACAACCCCGCTGAAATCGGGACGGATGAAGATGATGCCGCCCGGTCCGGCCTGACCGGCCCGCAGGCCCGTATCCTCGGTATGCGACGCCGCGAATTCAAGCCGGTGACCATTCGGTGACGTATAGGAAAACTTGCCAAGATAGTTCGTCAGATCCGCCGCCGATCCGGGCACCGTCACCCCGCTGCCGTCCTCGTAGCTGCCGCTGTCCGATCGCGTGCCGCTCAGCAGGTACTCAAATCCGCCAGTGCGCCCGAACACGGTCAGGCCCGCGCGGATACGCTCTTCGTTCGTGCCATAGCTCAGGGTCAGCAGGCCGCCAAAGGTGTCGCCGTCTTCCAGCAGGTCGGCCGCGTCCTTGGTTTCGTAGGCCAGCGATCCTGCCAGCGCGTTCGGCCCTGCATCGGCCGGCGCAAGCCCCTTGCTGACCTCCACAGATTTCAGCAGTGCCGGGTCGATCAGCACGTTGCCGGTGTGGTGAAACGCCGACTTGTTCTGCCGCGCCCCGTCGATGGTGATCGACAGCAGGCTTTCCTCGATCCCGTTGACAAAGACCTTGTTGGCAATCGCCGCTCCGCCGCTGGTGGTGACAGAAGTTTCCCCGTCGAACACGTCGCGGATGGATTGCGGATTGCGCTGTTCGATCTCTTCTTCGGTGATTTCATCATTGCCCAGCAGCGCCTGCGCCTCGGGCGCGCCGATCCGGATCGTTCCCAGAAAGGTCGCATCGTCGGCATCCTGGGCAAAAGCCATGGGTGCAGGCACAAGAGCGGAAGAGATCAGCAACGCGCTGACGCGAGAGAGTTTCATGACAGTGTCCCATTTCAATCTTGTCGAAGCTGGGTACGTGCGGTCATGCTTCCCTGGCGGTTATGGCGCGATGTTTAAGCCATGCGCGCGAAAGAGCAAAGCAGTACAGGCCCTATCGGGTACATACGTGGCGAAACTGCATCGCTTGCCGGTGCGCCCCCACGCGGCAAGGTCACGGAGCGCCGCACGGCCGAAGATCTCTGCCGAGGTCGCGAACGCAAGGCATCGCGCCCGGCGTCACGCGGTTTCCAGCACCGAATGGATGACCGCGTTCAGGTTTCTTTCCGAGAAGGGCTTGTCCAGCTTGGCCGACACGTCCGTGCCTGTCCCTTCGGGCAGGTCGGCATAGCCGGTGGCCAGAATGACCGGCAGGTCGGGCCGCACCTTGCGCAATTCCCGTGCCAGCTCGGTGCCGGTCATCTTCGGCATTGCGTGGTCCGTGATCACCAGGTCGATATCGGATGACCTTTCGGCAAAGATCGCCAGCGCCTCGGCGCCGGAATTTGCGTCCAGCACCTCGTAGCCCAGATCCTCGAGCATCCCGACTGTGCCCATCGCGACCAGCAGGTCGTCATCCACGGTCAATATTGTCAGTTTTCGTTCCTGCACGCGTTCGGCGTCCTTCTCATATCCGTCATTTTCAGTCTCGGGCGTGGTCTCTGCGATGTCCGCGACCGGCAGGTAAAGATAGGCCGTCGATCCCTGGCCGGGCTTGCTTTCCATGCGAAAGACACCGCCAGACTGGGCCGCGAAACCATGCACCATCGACAGGCCAAGGCCGGTGCCCTTGCCCACGCCCTTGGTGGTGAAGAACGGTTCGAACGCCCGTTCCAGAGTTTCCTTGTCCATCCCGCAGCCCGAATCGGAAACCGACACCAGCACGTAACTCCCCGGCGCCAGGTCGGATTTGCCTTGCTCCTGCACCGGCCTTGCCGCGAACCTGATCTCACCCGCCCCGTCCATCGCGTCGCGTCCGTTCACCGACAGGTTCAGAATCGCCATCTCCAGTTGGTTGGCATCGACCAGGACACTCGGCAGGGCCTTGGGGATGTCAAAAACCAGGTCGATCCGCGGCCCAAGCGTGCGCTGCAGCAATTCTCGCAGGCCCGGCAGCAAATGACGCACATCGACGGCATCCACATGCAGTTCCTGCTTGCGGGCAAAGGCCAGCATGCGCTGGGTCAGTCCCGCCCCCCGCTCGGTGGCGGCAATCGCATTGTTCAGGTACCGGGATGTTTTGTCGTCGTCCGGCACCCGGCGCGCGACCAGTTCTAGGCTCGACCGGATCGCTGCCAGCAGGTTGTTGAAGTCATGCGCCACTCCTCCGGTCAGCTGCCCGATCATCTCCAGCTTCTGGCTTTGCCGCAACGCGGCCTCGGCATTCAGCAGCGCCGCGTCCGTCTCGCGCCGTTCAGTGACATCCCGGCCGGTGGCAAAGATCCGTTCCTCATGCGCCGATGCCGTCCAGGCAAACCAGCGATAGCTGCCATCGCGGTGACGCAGCCTGAACTCCGCCGGCTTGGTGACCGGGTGCTTCGTGACATGCCGAAAGGTCGCCTTGGCCGTGTCGATATCATCGGGATGCACCAGCCGCGCGAACCGTTTGCCCCGCAACTCCGCGACGTTCCAGCCCAGCAACGTCTCCCACGCTTGGTTCAGCAGTTCCATCGTGCCCCAGAGGGACGAGACCGCCATCAGGTCGAGGCTCAGGTTCCAAGCCTGATCCCGCTGGCGTGTCAGGTCGTCCACTGCGGCTTCTCGGGCAAGCACCTCGTCATGGATATCGGTGCAGGACCCGTACCACCGGACGATTTGTCCCGCATCGTTCAGAACCGCCTTGGCGCGGCCCAGAACCCAGCGGTACTCCCCAGACCTGTGGCGCAGGCGATACTCGATTTCGTAGGGCTCGCCGGTTGTCAGCGAATGCCGCCAGATCGACCACGCCCGCTCCTGATCCTCGGGATGGAACATGCCGTTCCATTCCTCGCCATCCGTCGTGCCCTCCGGCACACCGGTATACTCATACCAGCGGGCATTGTAATAATCGTGATACCCGTCCGGCCGCGTCGACCAGATCATCTGGTCGACGGAATTCGCGATCGTGTGAAACTTGTCCTCGCTCTCCCGCAATTGCTGTTCCCGCAAGACCAGCTCCTGCATGCGGTCGCGCGCCTCGAACTGGCGGCTCCGCGCCTTCAGCGCCGATTTCGCAGCGCGCAGCAATTCCTCGGCATGCAGCGGCCGGGACAGCAATACGACGTTGCCAAGGGCGTCAACGCGCCGCCGGGCAAACTCCGACCTTGTCCGATCGGTGCCCACGGCCAGAACGATGAACGGAATATCCGACCACGCCGGCTGCTCGGACAGACGCGCGCGCAGGCTTTCGACCGCCTGCGTGTCCAGCGTCTCTTCGGTGATAAGAACCGCGCCAAGGTCGGGCGTGATCGAGCGGGTCAGGTCGCCAAGATCCTTCGCGATCATCGTTGCAATGCCCTGTTCCAGGAAAAGCGAGGCTGCAACCCTGGCGTCACGCCCATGCGGCGCGAAAACGGCGATCACCGGCCCGCTATCGGTCGAGGCGGAGGACATGATCCGTGATCCCTCCGCGTTCACGCCACGGACCCGCCATTGCCGGTCTGTCCGCCTCGCGGTTGGGCATCCAGGATCGGTCGCCCACTCAGGATATCGCTAAAGGTGCTGATGGGCTCTCCAAGGCTCAACCCGTCCTTGTCGATCCTGAACTCACGAATGGCCTTTTCATGGTCGGACGTTCGCGTCTTGATGACGGCGATGGATTTTCGCAGTTGTCCCTTGGATTCGAAATACCGCAGCAGCATCACGGTGTCGGCAAGATAGCTGATATCGACATCGGTGCGCAGATCACCGGTGATGCCGTGCTGCCCCACCACCAGAAGCGATACGATCCCGCACTGCGCGAGATAGCTCAGAAGCTCGTGCATCTGAAGCATCAGATACGTATCGCTTGGCATGGCGTGCAGATAGGCGTTCAGGCTGTCGATCCCCACAAGCGTCGCGCCATGATCCTCTACGCTGTCCTTCACGGCGCTTGCGAACTGGCCGGGCGTCAGCTCCGCGGGGTCGATCTGCCGGATATACAGCTGGCCGTTCTCGACATAGGGCTCCAGCGCCATGTCCAGCGCCCTGCAACGCTGCATCAGCGTCGACAGGCGCTCGTCGAACAGGAAATAGGCCGCCTTCTCGCCACGCTGCAGCGCGCTCAACATGCAACGGATCGCCGTCGTGGTCTTTCCGACACCGGACGGCCCGGTCAGAAGCGCGTTTGTCCCCGGAACAAGCCCCTCCCCCAGCAGGGAATCCAGTCCGGGAAGCCCGGTCGAGACGGGATCTGTCGGAAAGCTCCCAGCGTGATCGGCGGCAACGAGGCGGGGATAGACGTGCAGCCCGCCGGTCTCGATGGTGAAATCATGGTAGCCGCCGTGATATTTCAACCCGCGCATCTTCACGATCCGAAGGCGCCGCCGCTCGGCACCGAATTCGCTGGCCATCTGTTCAAGGCAGATCACGCCATGCGCCAGCGAGTGCAACTGAAGGTCGCCGGGATCTGCGGTCCGGTCATCCAGCATAAGCACCGTACAGTTTCGCTTGGCGAAAAAGTGCTTCAGCGCCATGATCTGGCGACGATAGCGCAGCGGACTTTGCGACAGCAGGCGCAGTTCCGACAAGCTGTCCAGAATCACCAGGCGCGGGTCGATCTTTTCGATGCGTTCGATGATCCCTTTCACGGTCTCGCCAAGTTCCACGTCACTGGAATGCAGAAGAGACTGCTCATGTTCGGCACCGAAATCGGTCTCGTCGGCCATCTCGAAAATTTCAAGCCCGTCAAGCGACCAGCCATGCGACTGCGCCACTGCCTCCAGTTCGGCCTGCGTTTCCGATAATGTGATGTAAAGCCCTTTTACGCCCGCGGCGGGGCCGGCAATCAGGAACTGAAGGCCCAGCGTCGTCTTGCCCGCCCCCGGTGTACCCTCCACAAGATAAAGGCGGTTGCGGGTCAATCCTCCGCGCAAAACCGAATCCAACCCATCCACCCCGGTGGAGACACGATCAACAGACATATTATTCAAGATCTTCTGCTTTTAAACTCACTGATGCTTAACCCGAACGCGGCATCGTCGAAAAGGTTCCATGTGCTTTCCGCACCCTTCTCCCGGATGCAGTCAAACGTGCATCAATACGACGACCGGCCGCGACGCATGCCGCACGACTTGATCGACAGCGCTTCGATCGATGGTGGTTTCACCGGCATCCGCAGCGCTGCAGCCAGCCACGCGCGACGCCCCGCGGGTGATTGTTGTGCCCGTGAAATAAAGCGTGCTCCCCTCGCTGGAAAGAGCAACAATGACAAGGAACAGATTGTCGTGCTGGCAGCGACAGGCCTGTAGGGCGGAGCCGACGACCGCCCTATTACCTCGATAACCGCTTGGAAAAATTGCTTTGCGAAGCCTCTGGACCGACGCGTTCTCCGCGCAAGGACAACGAGAGAGTTTCGGACCGGCTCAAGCGAGCAGTTGCGCGGCCTTTCTCGCAATATCATCGACGTTCTCGCCACCATTCTCGACATAGTCGCGGAACTGGCGACGCATCCTCGGGTCCCAGAAATCCTGCAGGTGGCCCGCGACGCGCTCGGCCTGGTCGTTTCCGGGCTGGGATTTGAAGAACGTGGCGATCTGGTTGGCCATCATGACCAGTTTCTCAGGCGACATCGGGAACCTCGTGGGAAATGCGGTGCGGGTTGGAATAGAGATCGAAACCACCGCCGCGCGCGAAAGCGGCAAGCGTGATGCCTGCCGTGTCGGCGAGGCGCAGGGCATGGGCCGTGGGGGCAGAGACTGCGATCAGCGTGCCACAGCCGGCCATGGCGCATTTCTGCACCAGTTCGACCGAAAGGCGGCTGGTCATGACGAAAGCGCCCGAGGCCGGGTCGCGCCCCGCCCGCCACAGCGCGCCGATCAGCTGGTCGAGCGCGTTGTGGCGGCCGACATCCTCGCGCGCAATGATGACGCCCTTGCCCGGCAGGACGAAGCCCGCCGCATGGGTCGCGCGGGTGCGGCGGTGCAGGGGTTGGATATTGTACAGCGCGTTGGCGGCGTGGGCGATGTCGTCGCGGCTGAAAGTCGGGCCAACCTGCGCCACGCTTGGAACGTCGCGCACCGCCTGATCCAGCGAGTCCATGCCGCACAGCCCGCAGCCCACCGGCCCGGCCATGAACCGGCGACGCGCCGCCAGCGCCTCGCGTCGGTCGGCGCGCAGCCAGAACCGGGCTTCGATGCCCCGGTCGTGTTCCGCGATTTCGAAACCTTCGATTTGCGCGGGGTCGGTCACGATCCCCTCGGTCACGGCAAAGCCATGGGCGAAATCCTCGATATCGCAGGGCGTGGCCATCATCACCGCCTGGGTCGAGCCGTCGAAGACCAGCGCCACCGGCAGCTCTTCGGGAAGGGCGCGGCTGACCATGCGCGCGCCCTCTGCCTGAACGGACAGGCCCGAGCGGCTTTGGCAGGGAGAGAAACCCAAGGCCATCATTCCGCCGCCGGAAGGATGCGGCGGGCCTGCGCGGCCTGCGCCGCGTAGTCCTCTTGCCAGTCGGTCGGCCCGTTGGAGGGGCTGACCTGCACCGCCGTCACCTTGAATTCGGGACAGTTCGTAGCCCAGTCCGAGAAATCCGTGGTGATGACATTGGCCTGCGTGTCGGGGTGGTGGAAGGTCGTGTAGACCACGCCGGGGCTGACCCTGTCGGTGATCTTGGCGCGCAGCGCCGTCTCGCCCGAGCGGCTGGCCAGCTTGACCCAGTCGCCCTCGTTCACGCCCCGGTTCTCGGCGTCGTGGGGGTGGATTTCCAGTACGTCGGCCTCGTGCCAGATGGTGTTGTCCGTGCGCCGTGTCTGGGCGCCGACGTTGTATTGCGACAGTATGCGCCCGGTGGTCAGCAACAGCGGAAACCGCGGGCCGGTCCTTTCATCCGTCGCCACATACTCGGTGATGATGAACTTGCCCTTGCCGCGCATGAAGCTGTCCACGTGCATCAGCGGCGTGCCCTCGGGGTGCTCCTCGTTGCAGGGCCATTGCACGCTGCCCCTGGTTTCCAGAAGGGCATAATCGACCCCGGCGAAAGAGGGCGTGGTGGCCGCGATTTCCTCCATGATGCGGGCGGGATGGGTATAGGCCCATTCCGGACGTCCCGATTTCTTCAGCATTGCGTTAGCCAGAAGTTGCGTCACCTCCCAGTCCGCATAGCCGTTGAGCGGTTTCATCACCTCGCGCACCCGGTTGATGCGGCGCTCGGCATTGGTGAAGGTGCCTTCCTTTTCCAGAAAGGTGGAGCCGGGCAGGAAGACATGCGCATAGTTCGCTGTCTCGTTCAGAAAGAGGTCATGCACGATGACGCATTCCATCGCCGCAAGGCCCGCCGCGACATGCTTGGTATTGGGATCCGATTGCAGGATGTCCTCGCCCTGACAGTAGAGGCCCTTGAAGGTGCCGTCGACGGCGCAGTCCAGCATGTTGGGAATACGCAGGCCCGGCTCTGGGTCGATCTGGGTGCCCCACAGCGCCTCGAACATCTCGCGCACATCGGCGTTCTTGACGTGGCGATAGCCCGGCAATTCGTGGGGGAAGGACCCCATGTCACAGGCGCCCTGCACGTTGTTCTGGCCCCGCAGCGGGTTCACGCCCACGCCGCGCCGGCCAAGGTTGCCGGTCAGCATGGCGAGGTTGGCGATGCCCATGACGGTGGTCGAACCCTGGCTGTGCTCGGTCACGCCCAGGCCGTAGTAGATCGAGCCGTTGCCGCCCGTGGCATAGAGATGCGCCGCGGCGCGCAGTTCTGCCGGGTCCACGCCGGTCAGCAGCGCGGTCGCCTCGGGGCTGTGGCGCGGGTCCGACACGAAGGCGGCGTATTCCTGGAATTCTTCCCAGTCGCAGCGGTTGCGGATGAAGTCCTCGTCCATCAGCCCTTCGGTCACGATCACATGCGCCAGCGCCGTGACCACGGCAACGTTGGTGCCTGGCCGCAGCGGCAGGTGATGCGCCGCCTCGATATGGGCCGACTTCACCAGATCGATCCGGCGCGGGTCGATGACGATAAGTTTCGCTCCCTGGCGCAGGCGCTTTTTCATGCGGCTGGCAAAGACGGGGTGGCCGTCGGTCGGGTTGGCGCCGATGACGATGATCACGTCGGTGTCTTCGACGCTGTCGAAATCCTGCGTGCCGGCGGAGGTGCCGAAGGTCTGGCCCAGCCCATAGCCGGTGGGCGAGTGGCAGACGCGGGCGCAGGTATCGGTGTTGTTGTTGCCGAAGACCGAGCGCGCCAGTTTCTGCACCAAGTAGGTTTCTTCGTTGGTGCAGCGGCTGGAGGTGATGACGCCGATGGATTTCTTGCCGTAGGTTTCCTGCAGCCCCAGCATTTTCGACGCGGCAAAGTCCAGCGCCTCGTCCCAGCTGACCTCGCGCCAGGGCTCGTCCACCCGGTCGCGGATCATCGGGTTCAGGATGCGGTCGCTGTGATGGGCGTAGCCATAGGCGAAGCGTCCCTTGACGCAGGAATGGCCCCGGTTCGCCTTGCCGTGCTTGTAGGGCACCATGCGGACCAGCTCGTCGCCCTGCATTTCGGCCTTGAAGGAACAGCCGACGCCGCAATAGGCGCAGGTGGTCACGACCGAGCGGTCCGGCGTGCCCATCTCGATCACCGATTTTTCCTGCAGCGTCGCGGTGGGGCAGGCCTGCACGCAGGCGCCGCAGCTGACGCAGTCGGAGGCAAGGAAATCGTCCTCGGCCGTGCCCGCACTGACACGCGACTCGAAACCGCGACCCTCGATCGTCAGGGCAAAGGTGCCCTGCACCTCTTCGCAGGCGCGCACACAGCGGTTGCAGACGATGCACTTGCTGGGGTCGTAGCTGAAATAAGGGTTCGACGTGTCCGCCGGGATGTACTCGGGATTGCCCTTGTCGCCCTCGGGGGCACGGGCGCGGATGTCGCCCTGCGCCAGCGTGCCCCCCTTGGCATCGTAATGGTTGCGCCCAGCCTCATAGCGCTGGTCGCGCAGACCCACGGCGCCGGCCATGTCCTGCAACTCGCAATCTCCATTGGCCGAGCAGGTCAGGCAATCGAGCGGGTGGTCCGAGATATAAAGCTCCATCACCCCGGTGCGGATCTTGCGCACTTTCTTCGACTGCGTGTGCACGGCCATGCCGGGGGCGACGGGCGTGGTGCAGGAGGCGGGCGTTCCGCGCCGGCCTTCGATCTCCACCACGCAAAGGCGGCAGGAACCGAACGCGTCAAGGCTGTCAGTGGCACAAAGCTTGGGCACCTGGATGCCCGCCTCGGCCGCCGCGCGCATCACGCTGGTGCCTTCGGGCACGGTCACCTCGAAGCCATCGATGGTCAGGGTCACGGGTGCGCCCGTCTTGGCGGGGGTGCCCATGTCGCGGTCGTCGGGAATGATCAGGTCTTTCATTCTGCGGCCTCCTTGGCGGTCGAGAATTCGTCGGGGAAGTGGGTGAGCGCGGACATGACCGGATAGGGCGTGAAGCCGCCCAGCGCACAAAGCGATCCGTCGGTCATCGTCTCGCAAAGGTCGGTGAGGATGGTCACGGCGTCGGCGTCGCCGCGCGCGATGCGGTCGATGGTTTCCACCCCGCGTACCGCGCCGATCCGGCAGGGGGTGCACTTGCCGCAGCTTTCCACGGCGCAGAATTCCATTGCGAAGCGCGCCATGCCCAGCATGTCGGCGGTATCGTCGAACACCACCAGCCCGGCATGGCCGATGAGCCCGCCCTCGGCGCCGAATTCCTCGTATCCCATCGGCGCGTCGAATTTCGACCGCGGCATGTAGGCCCCCAGAGGCCCGCCGACCTGCACCGCTTTGAACGGGCGGCCGGTGGCGGTGCCGCCGGCAAGGTCGTCGATCACCTCGCCCAGGGTCACGCCGAAGCCGGTCTCGAACAGGCCGCCGCGCGCCACGTTGCCAGCGATCTGAAGCGTGATGGTGCCGCGCGATTTGCCGATGCCGAAGCTGGCGTGATGCTCGGCGCCTTTCTCGAAGATCACCGGCACGGTGGCCAGGCTGATGACGTTGTTGACCACGGTGGGCCGGCCCAGGAACCCTTCGAGCGCCGGAAGCGGCGGCTTGGCGCGAACGACGCCGCGCTTGCCTTCGAGCGAGTTCAGCAGCGAGGTTTCCTCGCCGCAGACATAGGCGCCCGCACCCTTGCGGATTTCCATGTCGAATTTGTGTGGCGAGCCAAGGATATTCTCGCCGAGGACGCCCTCGGCGCGGGCGATCTCGACCGCTCGGGTCATCACCGCGATGGCATCGGGATACTCGGACCGCAGGTAGACATACCCCTTGGTGGCGCCCACGCCCAGCCCGGCGATGGCCATGCCCTCGATCAGGGTGAAGGGGTCGCCCTCCATGATCATGCGGTCAGCGAATGTGCCGCTGTCGCCCTCATCGGCATTGCAGACGATGTATTTCTGCGGCGCCTCGGCGTCATGCACGGTCTGCCATTTGATCCCGGTCGGAAAGCCCGCGCCGCCACGGCCACGCAGGCCGGAGGTCTTGACCTCGTCCACGATCTGCTGGCCGGTCATCGAAAGGGCGCGTTTCAGCCCGGCAAGGCCACCATGCGCCTCGTAGTCGTCCAGCGACAGCGGGTCGATCACACCGACGCGGGCAAAGGTCAGCCGGGTCTGGCGCTTCATCCAGTCGAGGTCATCCACCGGGCCCACCGTCTTGTCGCTGCTGCCATCGAGGATGGCTGCCGCGTCGTCCGGCGTTGCGGGGCCAAAGCCGTGGCGAACCCCGTCTATCTCGACCTCGACAAGAGGTTCCAGCCAGATCATGCCACGGGTGCCGGTGCGGATGATCTGCGCCTCGGGTGCGGCCTGTTTCAGGGCCGCCACAACCTCTTCGGCGCCAAGCGCCTTGGCGGCGCTGTCCATGGGAACATAGATATTCATGCGCCCGCCTCCGCCAGCAGTGCATCCATGCGGTTGCGGTCCACCTTGCCTACACAACGGTCGTCCAGCATCGCGGCCGGACCGCAGGCGCAGAGGCCAAGGCAATAGACCGGCTCGACCGTGACGGCGCCGTTGATCGTGGTGCCGTGCCAGTCCAGCCCCAGCTTTGCCAGCGTCTCTTCGGCCAGCGCGTTGCCGCCCATCGCCTGGCAGGCCTCGGCGCGGCAGATCTTCAGAACATGCTTGCCGGCAGGGGCATCGCGAAAATCGTGGTAGAAGCTGATGACACCGTGCAACTCGGCCTTGGTGATGTTGAGCCGATCCGCGATCATCTCCATGGCAGGCCGCGGAATGTGCCCGAAGCTCTCCTGCAACGCGTGCAGGATCGGCAGCAATGGACCTTCCAGATCGGCATTCGCCTCGATAAGCGCGGCGATCTCGTCTTCGGTGGGCGTGGGGGCGGCTGATGGCAAGGGCTGACCTCCTGTATGCTGTTGCGCCAAGCAGACAGAAGGTGCGCGCCGACAACAATATCGCAGATCGGTCGACCGATAGGGATAGGCTATCAACCCGCTTGCGACAGCTTCCTGGCCGTTCGCAGCAGGGCATCCAGAACCGGGGTATGGGGCTCTCGGTACGGGGCCACAAGGCCGACCGCGTGCGACGGCTCGCGGCCCGTCAGCGGCACGACAGTCAGCGGCTTTCCGGCCACGAGGAAGCGTGCCAGCTCTTCGGGCAGCACGGTCAGGTAACCGCCGGATTCGACATTCGCCACCAGGACGATCGTCGAATTGGATTCGATACAAGTTTCCGGCGAAACGTTGGCCGCAGAGAAATTCCGGTTGATGATCCGGCGGTTCTGCATGTCCGGCGTCAGCAGGCACAGCTTTTCGCCCGCCAACTCCTCCCATTTCACCTCGCGCCGGCCCGCGAAGGCCGAGCCCTCGGTACAGACCAGCATGTAACGCTCTTCGTAAAGCGGCTCGGTGCTGACCCGCCCCATCGGTTCGTTGTCGAGATAGGAAATGCCTGCATCGACCTCGAGGTTGTCGAGCATCGACATGATCTCGATCGACGTGCGCGACAATATGGTGAAGTGCACCTTCGGATGCCTGGCATTGAAGCGCTGACACAGCCGCGCCGCCACCGTCAGGGCCGTCGGAATGACGGCGATGCGCAACTGCCCCGACAGGCCATCGCGCTTGACGCGCATTTCCTCGCGCAGCTGCCGCGTGTCCCCGACGATCTTCCTGGCCCAGTCCAGCGCAGTCTGGCCCTCCGGTGTCAGCCCGCCAAACCGAGACCCGCGAAAGATCAGCTGCACACCAAGGTGATCCTCCAGCGTCTTGATCCCGTTCGACAGGGTCGGCTGGGTGATGCCCAGACCGGTCGCCGCGCGGCCGAAATGACCTTCTCGTGCGACGGCGATGAACATTTCCAGCTTGTCAATCATGTCGGTAAGGCCAATCGAAATCGGCTTCCTTGATAGAATTCTTGAATGGTCGGTTTTCTTTCGGCCGCGGCTTTGGCGAAACCAGGGACCAACGCTGTGGCATCGTCATTTCGGCTGATCCGCTTTGCGGCCCGACAGACGAGCAAGAATGGCCTTCCGGACCGCCTCGGCCAGCGTGCCCAGGATCAGCCCGATCAGCGGGTTGCCCAGAAGCGTCGCAAGGGCGGTGATCGCGATCACGGGTCTGCACGACGGCCTGGCATCGAAAAGCCGGCGATTGGCGGCAAGCTCGACCGCGGCAATCAGCAACAAGGCCCCCAGCGTTGCCGACGGGATCGCCAGCAATGCCCTGTGCCGCAGGTCTTGCGGCAGCAGCGCCACCAGCACAAGCACCGCCCCCAGCATCACCGGCGCGGCCCCGCTGCGTGCTCCGAAGCGGTGATGCGCGGCCACGCCGCCGGCCCCGTGGCACATCGGCAAGGCTCCGAACGGGGACAGGGCCAGGTTGGCGGCACCCGAGGTCAGGCACAGGCGTCTGGGCGTCACCCGCGCGGCGCGTCCGCCATAACTGTCCTGCGCCACAAGCGCGGTCAGGAAAACGGCGTTGGTCAGGGTCAGGGCAAGCTGCGACAGAGCGAGATCGGCAATGGCGATGCGCATGTCCTCAAGGCTTGGAACCGGCGCCAGCCAGCCCGTAGCCGCCGTGCCCGAAAGATCGGGCAGCGCCTCGTGACCGGTGAAGTGGCCCGCCGCTACGCCGAATGCCAGCGTCACCAACGCCGCATGTGTCCCCAGCCGCAACGCCGCAGCCGCAAGCCCCAGGGAAAGCACCCCGATCAGCGGCTGCCCGGCCACCAGCCCCAGCGAGATCCAGGCCAGCCCCAGGCCCAGCCCCAGCTGAAGCCCGCTCAGCACCGATTGCGGCACCAGACGGGCGATGCGATCTATGACGCCGGTGCCGCCCAGCAACAACAATACCGCCCCAATCAGCATCCCGCTGAATGCGATCGAGGTCGGCGAGATCTCTGTCGCCAGCGCCACCGCTGCGATGGCCTTCATCGGCTGCACCGGGATCGGCAAGCGATAGATCAGGCCGGTTGCGATATAGAAAAGACCGAAGCCCAGCAGCACCTGCGTCGCCGACAGTCCGACAAGCGCGATCGCCCCGATGGTCAGCGGCAGCAGCGTGCCGAGGTCCCCCAGGGCCCCGTTCACTTCGCGCAGGTCAAAGCGAAACCGGTCTGACGCGCGCGGCCTCATCGCATCTCCTCCCGGTGCTGACGGCGCCGCGTTACGCGCGTGGGGTTGTTGAGATCGAACTTGTGCTTCATAGCGTCAGCACGAAATTCACCATGACAGGAGACACAAGCCATGAAACTCAGTGCACGCAACAAGCTCGCCGGAACCGTGACCGCCATCGACAAGGGCGCGGTCAACGCGACCGTGCAGATCGACGTTGGCGGCGCCACCATGGTGACAGCGATGATCACCAATGCGTCGGTCGAGGAGTTGGGGCTTGAGGTCGGCAAGACGGCCTACGCAATCGTAAAAGCGTCGGACGTGATCGTCGGGTCCGACTGAGGGTGAAGGGACGGCAGGCAGACCTTTCGGCCTGACCCGGTGGTCTCAATTGTCACGGGGATGCCGTAGACCGTGCTGAGGTTGCGCGCGGTCAGCACATCGCTGGCCGGGCCATCAGCGATGATCCGGCCCTGGTGCATCAGCAGGACTCGGGCATTGAGCGCAAAGGCCTGGTCGGGGTCATGGGTCGACAGGATGATCCCGCGCCGTTCGGACGACGCGCCCTGCGCCAGCCCGGCGATCCGCGCCAACACCTGCGCCCGGTTCCCGAAATCGAGGCTGGCGGTGGGCTCGTCCATGACGACCAGCGGCGTGTCCTGCGCCAGCGCCCGTGCGATCAGGACAAGCTGGCGCTGCCCGCCGGAGAGGCGCGAATAATCGCGGGCGGCGAGGTTTCCGATCCCAAGCTGATTCATGGCCTTTTGTGCCGCATCACGATCCGCCCTGCCCGGTTGCGCAAACGGCCCCAACCGCGCGGTGCGCCCCATCAGGACAACTTCCAGCGCCTCGAACGGAAATGGCGGTGCGTGGGCCTGCGGGACATAGGCAATGCGCCGGGCAATCTCGGAGCGGCGCTGCGCCGTGATCGGCGTGCCGCCCAGCCGCACGTCACCGGCCAGCGGCGGCAGCAGACCCAGCAGGGTGCGAAAGAGCGTGGTCTTGCCGCAACCATTAGGCCCAAGCAGACAAAGGATATCCCCGGCCTCGACCGACAGGTCCAGGCCAGCGCCCACCTGCGCGTTTCCGTATCCGATGGCAAGGCCCCGCGCCTCCAGCATCACGACCAACCCCGCCGACCCCGGGCCAGCAGCCAGACGAAGAAGGGCGCACCGACCACTGCGGTCAGGATGCCCAGCGGCACCTCGGCCTGCGCCATCGTGCGCGCGGCCGTGTCCACGATCAGAAGATACCCCGCGCCGATCAGCACCGAGGCCGGCAGGAGCCGGCCAAAGCCGGGGCCGACGAGCATCCGCGCGATATGCGGGATCACCAGCCCGACCCAGCCCACCACGCCCGCCAGCGCCGTGACGCTCGCGGTGATCAGCGTGGCGGAGGTGATTACCAGGAACCGCGTGCGCCCGGCCTCGACGCCCAGCGCGCGCGCTTCCTCATCCCCAAGGCTCAGGACATTGATCCGCCACCGCAGCAGAGCCAGCGGTACGAGGCCGGTCAGCACCATGGGCAGCGCGGGCAGGATGTCTTCAGAGGTGATCGCAGCCAGCGAGCCCAGAAGCCAGAAAGTGATCGCCGGCAACTGGTCATAGGGGTCGGCCATCACCTTCAAAAGCGACGTCGCCGCCCCGGCCAGCGCGCCGATCACCACGCCGATCAGCACCAGCGTCAGCGTGCGGTCGATGTTGCGCACGAGGGAGGCAACCAGCATCACGACGCCCACTGCCGCCATGCCGCCGACAAAGGCCGACATCTGGATCGCCGCGACCGGCAGAGACAGGAAGATACCGGCAACCGCGCCCAGGCCCGCGCCCGCCGACACGCCCAGGATATCCGGCGAGACCAGCGGGTTGCGAAACAGCGCCTGGTAACTGGCCCCCGCCGCCGCCAGCGCCGCGCCCACCAGTAGCGCTGCCACAACGCGCGGCAGGCGGATGTTCCACACCACGATCTGGGCCTGGCGCTCGCCTTGCCCCAGCAATGCAGCCAGCGTCTGGCCCGGGGACAGGCCATAGGGGCCGATCATGACCGCGCCGAAGGCCAGCAAGGCCACGCACAGGGCAAGGCCGCTGGTCAGGGTCAGGCCGGGTTTCGAAACTCTCACTTCGGCGGTCGTCCCTCGGCCCATTCCAGCAGCCTTTCAAGTTCCCGGTCGCTCAGGTCTACGTGATAATAGAGGTCGTAAAAGGCGCGGGTCTCCTCGTGCAGGTCACCCTCCCACCGGTCAGGGTACAGCAATCCGGCCATCCATATCAGCCCCATCATCCGGTTCAGCGACGGCGGCCGGTCGATCCAGCCGAAGGGTGCGGTGGGCGAGAGGTATACGCGCCCCGCCTCGACCGCGTCGATGCCCTGCCACAGCGCGTCGTCAAAGACCTTGCCATGGAAATTCCGGTCCCATGTCACGATCGTGTCGGGGTTGGCCACGACCACCTGTTCCATCGACGCCTGCACCAGCCCGCGCGTCGCGCCGCCATCGTCGGCGACGTTGCGCCCGCCCGCGCGCTCGATGATCTCGGTATTGATCGACCCTTTCATCCCCGTCTCCAGCCCCTCGGGGCCTCGGGCCAGATAGACGCGGGGGCGGTCCTCTTCGGGGACGTCTTCCAGAATGGCGTCGATCCGGGCAAAGGTCGCCTCAACATCCCGCGCCAGGGCGTCGCCGCGCTCCGGCACACCCAGCGCCTCACCCAGCAAGCGCAGCGCGGCCGGCGTATTCTCGAACCGTCCGTCGATCAGGATATAGGGAATGCCGGTCTGGTCCTGCACACGATCCGCAAGGTCGATATAGGTGTCCCGGACCGAGCCAAAATCGAGGATCAGGTCGGGCGCGATCTGCAGCACGCGCTCCAGGTTCGCCTCGCCGCCGCGTCCGGTCAGGCGGCCGGTTTCGGGCAGGTCGCGATAGGGCTCCGCGATATAGGCGCGTTCTTCGGGGCGCAAGGCACGGGGCCAGCCGGTCATCGCCTCGGGCTTCATGATGTAGAGCAGGATGGCGGCGGGCGGCCCGGCGGCGAAGACAGTGGTCACGTCCTCGGGGATCTCCACGACGCGCCCTGCGCTGTCGGTGATCGTGCGGGCCTGAACCGGCAGTGCCAGTAACATCAGCACCAGAAGCAGATATCTCACGTCACACTCCTTTCGGCACCTCGGCAAGGCCCGACATGTCGAACACCTGAGACGCGTAATCGGGCGACGGGTCTGCCTTTGACGTGGAGGTGCCAAGGGCGAGTGTTTTCGTCCAGCGTGACTTTAGACAGCGTCTCAGGCTGCACCCGCGCCCGCGCCAGCCCGCACAGGCGGCTGCGAGGCATCCGTAAATTTTGCAGTCGCAGGGGTCGCACGGCAATCAATCCCGCTCTCCTTCAAAATCGTTATATTCCTCGAACATTCCCACATCGGATCCTCGGCCAACAGATCGCATAGTGACCAACGGAACGGAATACTTGCAAGACAGGAAATTTTGCAGTGCGCGAAAGCAATTCTCCGGTCCGGCCTCGTCGCCTCTGCAAAAGACCGGACCGTGCGCTGGCGGGAGCGGCTGGAACTGCGTGGCGGTGCAATTTCAATGAAATGCGCCGCCACTCCCGAAAATACGCGGGATTTTGTCAACCGTGGCTGTGTGAGAGACGGTCAGTGATCGTGCGCGTTATTAACCTGAATAAGATGCTCCAGTCTTTTCAGGCATCCCGTCTCGCGCGAATATTGCGCGGATGCGGGGACCGTCCGCACAACGCCTGAAACTTTTGATTGCCGCAATCAGTCTCGAGTGGCGATAGCCAACGCTGTCAAGCAACTACGACACGACAAGCGCTCCTTTTTCCTCGAGCGAACGGATCTCGTCTTTCGAGTACCCATGCTCGGTCAAGACTTCCGCACCATGCTGACCGAGCGTGGGCGCAGGCATGGTGACGGCGCCCGGGGTGTCGCTGAACTTGATCGGGAGACCGATGGCCTTGACCGCGCCGGCCTCCGGATGATCGGTTTGAACGATCATGTCCCGTGCCAGGGCCTGTGGGTCGCGGTGCATCTCGGAGATGGTCATTACCGGGCCCGCGGGCAGGCCCGCGGCCTCCATCCGGTCCAGCCAGTCTTGCGTGTCATACTCTACGAAATGGCTTTCGAGAATCGGAACGAGCTCTTGCAGGTGTTGCATGCGCGCGTGGTTGGTCTCGAAGCGGGGATCGCTGCCGAGTTCGGGTGCGTTAATGATCTCGAGCAGGCGCATCCAGTTGCGCTGGTTTGCGGCGCCGATATTGATCCAGCCGTCACGCGTGCGAAACGATTGGTAAGGCGCGTTGAGCGGATGGGCCGACCCGAGGGCGCCCGGCGACTCGCCTGTGGCGAAGGCGATTGCGGATTGCCAGTATGTAAGGGAGATGCCGGCCTCGAAGAGCGAGGTGTCAACCATCTGGCCCTGGCCTGTCTTCTGCGCATGCGAGTAGGCCGAAACGCACCCCAAAGCCGCAAGAAACCCCGCAGTGATGTCGGAAATCGGCGCGCCCGGCTTGACCGGCGGACGGCCCGGCCCTTCGCCCGTGATCGACATCAGGCCCGACATGCCCTGCGCGATCAGGTCAAAGCCGCCGCGCTCGGCATAGGGGCCGGTGCGACCAAAGCCGGAGATGGCGCAATAGACCAGCTTCGGATTGCTTTTTCGAAGGTTTTCATAGCCAAGACCGAGCCGCTCCATCGTGTCGTGGCGGTAGTTCTCGATCACCACGTCGGCGCTTTCGAGCAGTCTGCGCAGGACGGCGATGGCATCGGGATCCTTGAGGTTCAACGCGATGCCGCGCTTGTTGCGGTTCATCATCAGGTAGGCGGCACTTTCGCCGTTGATATCGGGCGGCAGAAAGCGGCGGCTGTCGTCGCCGTCCGGCTTTTCGACCTTGATCACGTCGGCGCCCATATCGGCCAGCATCATGCCGCAGGCAGGGCCGGCCATGATATGCGCCAGTTCGATGACCTTCATTCCGGCAAGGGGACCCTGGTTGCTCATTTTCCACTCCACTCGGGTTTGGTCTTGCTCAGGAAGGCTTCGAGCCCATGCTTGAAATCCTCGCTCATGTAGCACATGGCGATGAGATCTTTGTCTTCCACAGCGACCGCCTCGCGGTTGCGGCGCATCGCCTCTTTCGTGGCCCGCAGGGTCAGCGGCGCCATGTCTGCCAGATGCTCGGCCAGTGCCTGGGCGCGCAGCAACAGAGCCTCTTCATCGGTTAGGATCTCTGAAACGAGCCCGGTCGCCAAGGCTTCGTCGGCGGTCATCAGGCGCGCGGTGAATATCATCTCGCGGACGCGCCCCGCGCCGATAAGCTCGCTCAGGCGGGCCAGATTGCTGGCATTGAGGCAGTTGCCCAGCGTCCGGGCGATGGGAAAGCCGAACTTCAGCTGAGCGCTGGCGATCCGGATGTCACAGGCTGCGGCGATCGAGGCACCACCACCGGTACACGCGCCGTGGATGGCAGCAACGGTGGGGACGGGGCAAGTGTCCACGGCGGTCAGGATGCGGGTGATCTCGTCCTCGTAATCATGCGCGTCCTGCGCCGTCTTGAAGCCGCGGAACTGCGTCATGTCCGTGCCCGCCGCAAAGGCCTTGCCGCCTGCGCCGTGGATCACCACTGCACGCACCGACCCGTCCGTCGGAACGTTGGCGCAGATCTCGGCCAGTTCCTCGTACATCGCGAAGGTCAGGGCATTGCGCGCCTCGGGCCGGTTGAATGCGATCCAGAGCGTGTTGTCGCGACGCTGGGAGTGTAGTTCGTTTGTCATCTCGAGAAGGTCTCCACGGTAAATCGGGAATTTTCTGTTTGGAAAGCGAGCAGGATACGGGATGCCGTGCGGTCGGCGAGCCCAGCTTGGCGGGCGTGCTGCAGGTGTTCTTTCGGGCCGGGAGGCGGTGCTGTCATCAAAGAGCCGGCCTTTCAGGCGTCGTCGACATCGAAAACGCCGGTGCCCAACGCTTTCAGGTGCGCCTCGAACTTGTTCATCATGTGCGCCTTCATTATCTGTCCAAGACCTCTCGCATCGCGGTTGCGAAGTTTCTCCATCATTTCTTCATGCTCCTCGATCGCCTGGGCCCAGCGCTCTTCCGACAGGTTGACCATGAAACGTGCGCGGCGGATGCGCACGCCGAGCATGCGATGGTGCAATTCCAGGATATCGTTCCGCGCGCCCTTCAGCAGGGCGTTGTGGATATCCTGATTGGCCTCGAAGTAGGTTTTGCGATTCCCGGCTTCATATGCACTGATCATCGCGGCGTGCCTTTTCTCGATGCCTTGGATCTCGGCCTTGCTGAGGTTGCGGCAGGCCATCTCGCCTATGAGCTGTTCCAGCGCCGCGATGACGGGAAACGTGCTCTCGATCTCCGCGCGTGTCACCTCGGCAACGCGTGCGCCCCGGTTTGCCTGCAGGATGACAAGCCCCTCGGAGCCGAGCACCTTGAGCGCTTCGCGCAACGGTGTCCGCGATACGCCGAAGGTTTCGCACAGGTCTTTTTCGGGCACCTTCTCGCCCGGTTTGAGGGCATCTTCCACGATCAGGTTGCGCAATCGTTCGACCAGTTCCTGATGGAGGGTCTGGCGGGTGATATTTTCACGCAAGCTCATGAAGGCCTCCTTTAGCTCCATGACCTGCGCAAAGTGGGCGATGTGCTGTGCGCGGTGCGGTATCGGCCATTACCGAAGCTTCGACGGCAGCGCTCGGGCGGCTTGAAAGACGGCTGCCTTCGCGCATGAAAATCTGATTTTCCTCCCGTTTCCGGGCGTGGTTCTGCACCCGGAACTTTTCAGTTGACTGAATTATGAGTTCATAATTACGTTTGTGCAATAAAAATTGCGCGGGACAACATGCGCCACGGAGGACAAGTTGCGATGCGTCAAGCTGGCAGACACTTCCTGCAAATCCCTGGCCCCAGTGCCGTTCCTGACCGAATCCTGAAAGCGATCGGACAGCAGACCATCGATCATCGCGGTCCCGATTTCGCCGATGTCGGCAAGAAGGCGCTGGACGGCATGAAGACCATCTTCAAGACCGAGCAGAACGTTTTCATCTTCCCGTCCTCGGGCACCGGCGCGTGGGAGGCGGCGCTGGTGAACACGTTGTCGCCGGGCGACAAGGTGATGATGTTCGAAACCGGGCACTTCGCGACACTGTGGAGCAAGATGGCGCGCAAGATCGGGCTGGAGCCGGAGTTTCTGGAAGGTGACTGGCGCGGCGGGGCCGAGCCCGAACGGATCGAGGCGCGCCTGCGCGAGGACAAGGACCACGAGATCAAGGCGGTCTGCATCGTGCATAACGAAACCTCGACGGGGTCCGTGTCCCCGATCGAGGAGGTGCGCAAGGCGATCGACGCGGCGGGCCATCCCGCACTCTTTATGGTCGATTCTATCTCGGGCCTTGCCTCGGTCGACTTCCGTTTCGATGAATGGGGTGTCGATGTGTGCGTGTCGGGCTCTCAGAAGGGGCTTATGCTGCCGCCCGGGCTGAGCTTCAACGCCGTGAGCGACCGCGCGCTGGAGCATGCCAAGTCGGTGACCATGCCGCGCAGCTATTGGGACTGGCAGGACATGGTCGGACCGAACGCCACTGGGTATTTTCCCTACACGCCCGGCACCAACCTGCTTTATGGCCTCAACGAAGCGATCGACATGCTGCACGAGGAAGGTCTGGACAACGTCTTTGCCCGCCATGCGCGCCATGGCGCCGCGACACGGGCGTCGGTGCGCGCATGGGGCCTCGAGGTCCTCTGCGCCCGGCAGGGGCAGGAATCCGGAGTTCTGACTGCGGTAATGGTCCCTGAAGGACATTCGGCCGATGCGTTCCGCGCGACAACGCTGAAGCACTATGACATCTCGCTCGGCAATGGTCTGTCAAAGGTGGCCGACAAGGTGTTCCGCATCGGGCACTTGGGTGATTTCAACGACCTGATGCTGATGGCCACGCTGTCCGGTGTCGAGATGGGGCTGGAAAAGGCCGGCGTCCCGCACCAGTCCGGCGGCGCACAAGCGGCGATGGAGCATCTGAAAAAGTCAGATAACACGCGGTTTGCCGCGGAATAACGCTCTGGGAGGAGCAATAAGGGAGGAGAAACTATGACTTTCAAAGCAACCATCCTGGCCAGTGTGGCGGCGATTGCCATGCCGCTTGCGGCAAGTGCTGCGGACATGACCCTGCGCTTTGGCCATGTCGGCAACCCCGGATCGCTCTTCGAGGCCTCCGCGGACGCCTTTGCCGAGTGCGCGAATGGCAAGCTGGGCGACAAGGCCGAGGTGCAGACCTACGGTGCCAGCCAGCTGGGCAAGGACCGCGAACTGCTGCAAAAGCTGAAGCTGGGGCAGGTGGATTTCTCTCTGCCGTCCTCGGTGATGTCGTCGGTCGCGCCGGAATTCGGCGTGTTCGAGATGCCCTATATCGTCAAGGATCGCGACCACATGCGCCGCATCCAGGCCGAACTGGGCGACGTGTTCCAGGCGGCGGCGCAACGTGAGGGATACCGGATTATCGGTTACTTCGAGAACGGGTTCCGCCACATCACCAACAATGTGCGTCCGATCAACAAGCCCGAGGACCTGGAGGGCATCAAGCTGCGCACGCCGAACGGCGAATGGCGTGTGAAGATGTTCCAGCTGTATGGTGCAAACCCGACGCCGATGGCGTTCTCGGAGGTTTTCACCGCGTTGCAGACCAAGGTGATCGACGGTCAGGAAAACCCCTATGCGCAGATCGCATCGGCCAAGTTCCAGGAGGTGCAGGAGTACCTCTCGATCACCGGGCACGTCTACACGCCGGGCTATGTCCTCGTGGCCGAAAACCAGTGGCAGAAGCTGCCTGAGGACGTACGCGCCGAGCTTGAAGCGTGCGGTGCCGAGACGCAGGATTTCGTCTATGAGCACGCAGCAAAGCTGGAGACCGAGCTTCTCGAGGTGATCCGCGAGGCCGGGGTAGAGGTCAACGAGGCCGACAACCAGGCCTTCATCGATGCCTCGGCGCCGATCTATGAAGAGTTCGCGACGAGTGTCGACGGCGGTGCCGAGCTGATCGAGAAAATTCAGAGCCTCGCTTCCGGTTCCTGATCCCGACTGCGCAGGGGGCCGTCAGCGGCCCCCTGCAAACACTCCTGCACCTGAGAACCAAACGTCGCAAGACTATCGCCGGGCACGCCGCCCGTCAGGGATCCATCATGTTCAACTCATTGCGTAAATTCTTCGAAGTTGCCCTGGAATACTTCGTGGTCTTTCTCATGGTTATCCTGACCGCCATCGTCGTCGTCGCGGTGATCTATCGTCTTCTGGGGTCAAGCCTGGCCTGGTACGATGAGATCGCCGCCATCCTGTTGGCATGGATCACCTATTACGGCTCGGCGCTGGCAGCTCTGCGCCGTCGCCATATCGGCTTTGATACCGTACTGCTTGCGGTCCCTATGCCCGCGCGCATGTGGGCAGTGGCCTTGGCCGAGGCCACGACCGCTGGCTTTTTCATCCTGCTGGCCTGGGCAGGGTTCACGGTCATGTCGATCCTCGGGGGCATGTCGCTTGTATCGGTCACATGGGTGCCTGTCAGTTTCACCCAATCGGTGATCCCGGTCGGCGCGATCCTGTTCCTGATATGCCAGGCGCTGAGTCTTCCTGACTATTGGCGCAAGACGGCCGCCGGCGTGTCGCTCGAACATGCCGAGATCGAGGAAGAGGTCGAAACCGAAATGAAGAAAGCGGGGAACGTCTGATGCTGATGCTCTGTATCTTCATCGCGATGGTCGTGATGATCTGTCTGAACGTGCCCATCGCGATTGCACTGGCCGTGTCCGCGATCGGTGGGCTGCTGGCGCTCGAAGGCACCAACTCGCTCGTGAATGTCGCGCTGGACATGTATAGCGGCGCGACCAAGTTCTCGCTTATCGCGATCCCGATGTTCGTGCTTGCCGGCGCAATCATGAACGCCGGCGGTATCACCGACCGGCTGATCAATTTCGTGGCGGCCCTGATCGGTTTCATCAGGGGCGGGCTGGCGCATGTGAATATCGGCGTGTCGCTGTTCTTTGCCGAAATCTCCGGCTCGGCTGTCGCGGACGTGGCGGCGATGGGGTCGGTGCTGATCCCGCAGATGAAGAAGCGCGGCTATTCCGGCGCGCTCGCTGCGGCCGTGACCTCGTCTTCCGCGTCGCTTGCGATTATCATTCCGCCGTCGATCCCGATGATCCTTTACGCGACCTCGGCCAACGTTTCGGTCGAGCAGCTTTTCGTGGCCGGCGTGATTCCGGGCTTGATGGGCGCGGCGGGCCTGATGGGCGTCGCCTACTATTTCGCACGCCGCTACGACCTGCCCCGCGAGGAGGCGTTTTCGGGCCGCCGCGTGTGGGAGACGTTCGTCGATGCGCTGCCGACCTTCGCGTTGCCGGTCATCATCCTCGGCGGCATCTTCGGCGGCTACGTCACGGCGACCGAGGCCGCGGGCCTTGCCGTTCTGGCGGCCATCGCGATCAGCCTCTGGTACCGTCAGGTGGATTTCAAACACCTGCAGCAGTCGATGCTCGACGGCGGCATGCAGACAGCCGTCGTCATGCTGCTCGTGGCGGCATCCGTGGTAATGGGCGGGTTTCTGACGCGTGCACAGTATCCTCAGGAACTGGCGGCGGGGATCCTGAACATCACGGAAAACAAGTGGCTGATCCTGTTGATCCTGAACTTCTTCTTCCTCGTCATCGGGTTTTTCCTGCACTCGGCCGCCGCGATCATTCTCGTCGTGCCAATTGTCATCCCGCTGATCGAGGCTGTTGACATCAACCCGATCCACTTTGGCCTTGTCGTCACGCTGAACCTTGCCATCGGGCAACAAACGCCGCCGGTCGCCAGTGTTCTGATCACGGCATGTGCGGTGGCGCGGGCGAACATCTGGGAAGTGAGCAAGATCAACATCTACTTCGTCGCGGTCCTGCTCACCGTGCTTCTGATGTGCACATACATCCCATCAATCCCACTCTTCCTGGTGGATTATTTCTACAATTGAGGGCGAAGGTCTCGCCGGCTTGCATGACCTTGCAAGCCGGCCATACGTTCAGGAGATGCTGACATGAACCTTGAACTTGCAAATGCACTGATCGCCTCTGCTCTGGAATATCGGCGCGCGCATGACATGAAACCCCTCACGATCGCCGTCATAGATGCCGGAGGGCATCTTGTTGCACTTCAACGCGAGGACGGCACCAGCAACCTGCGACCAGAGATTGCACAGGGCAAGGCGAAAGGCGCAGTGGCAATGGGCCTCGGCTCCCGAGCGCTGTATGCGCGGGCACAAGAGCAACCGTACTTCATTGATGCCATGAACGCGCTGAACCGAGGCCAGCTGGTTCCTGTTCCCGGTGGTGTCTTGATTTACCGTGACGAGACACTGATCGGGGCCATCGGTATCACAGGCGATTCCTCGGACAACGATGAAGCATGCGCCGTGTCCGCTCTGAGCGTGCATGGATTGACTGCGCAGACAGGCTGAACAATGTTTTCTTAATAAGGATCCGGTGGTGAACCGCGGCCAATGGCTATCGTTGCCACTAGGCTGACGTCAACGCACCACGCAGCGAACTTCCGCTTCCGGCCCCTTTGGAAGGGCCTGATTTTTTCCTGTCTCGTCGCTCCTGCCTTCAATTGGGCGACTGGAGCACCCGAGATCAGACCAGATACTCTTTCAGGACCGGCACCATTCGCTCCAGCGTCAGTTCGACCGGTTCATCCTTGCCGTAGAGGTCAAAATGGAACCAGTCTTCCAGCGACACCAAGTGCCGCTCTTTTCAGCGCCCGCGTGCTAATGAATTGTTTTTGGGGTGTGTGTGGATGGAACACGTTGAACGATTTGAATTCTTTTCAACATCCTACCGAGGTCCCGATTGTCCAAAAAATCGTACGGTTAGCCCAATAATACTTCCGGCAAACGGCAAGATTATGAAAATGCGGAGCAGGTGAAACGCCGTTACAACTGCTAGCCCGTCTTGGAGGATTTTCGCAGTCAGCGCCATTTCAGTGACGCTACCAGGTGCCGTGGACAACAACATGACCTGCCAAGTCTCTCCTGTAATCCACGCGAGCGCCAGGCCCATTCCGATGCATAGGACAATCAAGAGCAATGATGCTAGAATTGCACCCGGAATGAAACCGCGTGCGCCTCGCAACAGATCCCGGTCGAAAACTGCCCCCAGCCAGACACCCAGGAAAATCTGGGCCAATACCAGAATGGGATAGGGGTACGCTGTGATCGGAAAACTGAAGGCTGCGGCAAAAGCCGCCCCACCCAGCGACCCTACGAAGAAAGGATTGGCAAGGCGTACTGCGCTGGCAAGAAACGCTCCAGCCAGACCTGTCACGGCCAGGAGAGTCGCGCCCGAGGCGGTCCAGCTCATTTGGCTCAAGGCTGCGACGGGGTCCTTTATAGTCCCGTCTATTGCAACAATCGCTGGTGGAATTAGTATCACCAAAAGCATGATCCGGAGGGTCTGCGCGAAGACGACGGGTCCGGGGCGCACACCGTACCTCTCCGCCAGATTGGCACTTTCCACCGGGCCCATTGGTATAGACGCGAGAACGGCCGTGATCACGTCGGTCTTGCTGACCCGCATCAGGAACATCGCGACTACGAACCCCAGGCCAATGGTCGCAATCGCGGTGCCGAACATCGGAACCAACAAGGAACCCATCGCGGCCACGGCATCCGGCGTGAAAGACAAGCCAACCGATGTCGCCACCAGGATCTGCCCGATCTGACGCGTCTGACCCGGAACCGGCAATGGCCGCTCGGCCAGCCGGACGCAGGAGGCAAAGACCATCGCCCCGATCATCCAAGGCAGCGGAAAACGAATCCAGTGGGCGAATAGTCCGAATAGAAGCGCGCCAGAATACACCAATAGCAGTTGAACGCATCGGTATAAGAATGGGTGCGCTCTCATCTTACTCAGCATTCGGAAATCGTGACAACATTTTAGGTGATTCGGCCCGTCATCTGTCTTCAGTCATCGGGACGCGCCAGTTCCCAAGCTTCGTTTACCGTCGTGTAATCGCGATACCCCATCCGCGCTATCGGACGGGCTTTCAATGTGTCGAAACGGCCATTGCGGATGAATTCATCGTGGATATGAGTACGGACCACCTCGCCAATGACCATGTAACGATCGATCAGCTTCCCGGTTCGATCTTCCAATTGCAGGGTCTGGATTGTAACGCATTCAAAGGCGGCGGGACTTTCCGCCACGAAAGGCGTTGAAATCTCGACTGGATCGCCTTTTTCGAGACCCGCGGCATCGAACTCGCTCGTTCCATAAGGCAAACTCTCGGAGGAAACGTTCATCGCTTGCGCCAGGTCTTCCGTCGCCAGGGAAAATGTAAACTCGCCACGGTCCCTTGCATTGATAAAGCTGTGCTTGGCGCCATCGCTCGCAAAGTAGACCTGGTCGGGATAGGCGCCCAGACCGTTGAAGAAGGAATAGGGCGCCAAATTGGCGCGACCTCTGTCATCCAGCGTGCCGATCCACCCGATGGGTCGAGGCGTGATAATCGCCTTGAACGGGTTGAAATCCAGGCAATCGGGCCGCGTGGCGCCGTAATTCATAGTTAACTCTCCATCGATCAATCTGCGCTACGAAATGGTCCATCGACGATCATTTCGTATCTACTTCTGCAGCTGTCACACGGTAGGCGACCCCGTCGCGGCCCGGATCCGCCATGCCACTTATCCGCCCGTCCGCAACGCTGATAGCGTGGACCCAGCCGATCGTATGGCCGTAGGGATTTCGGATGACATCCCGGCCATCGTCCTCCAGTACCTTGGTCACAGATCGTGGGATCCTGTTGGAAATGTCGATGGCATTTCCTGTCGATGAAAAACGCGGAGCGGAGACGGCCTCGGAAACCGGCATACCGAAATCCACGCTGTTCAGGATTGTCTGAAGAACACCCATCACGATTTGTGTGCCGCCGGGCGCGCCCAGGATCAGTGCCGGGTCCTCGCCCTCGAACATGATGGTGGGACACATCGCGCTAAAGCGCGATTTGCCGGGAGCGATGGATCCGGTTCGGCCCGGGCGCGGATCGAACACGCCCATGCATCCGTTATACATGAAGCCCAACCCTGGCGTGATCACGCCGGAGGGCATTCCGAGCGAATGTGTCATGGACACGCAATTACCGTCGCCGTCTGTCACCGAGATATGGGTCGTGTCGCGCGGCACCACATCCGTCGCCTGCAGGCGTTGCACTGTCGCCCGCTCGCCACGATTTATCTCGGCGGCGAGGTCTGCGGCGTAGCCCTTGTCCGTAAGGCGGTCGAGCGGCACATCCACAAATCGCGGGTCGCCTACAAAGCGGTCCTTGTCGATCGTGGCGCGTTTCATAGCTTCAGACACCAGAGCCAGATAGGCCGGGCTGTTGTGTCCCATATCAGCCAGATCGAAATTCTCGAGAATGTTCAGCATCTCCAGCAGCATCACACCGCCACCCGGCGGCGGGTTCGTCACGATCCTTCGCCCGCGATAGCTGCCTTCCAGGGGCGCGCGCCATTCGGGTGCGCACCCGGCCAGATCCGCCGCGGTCAACACGCCGTCATTGGCCTCCATATCCGCAAGGATCTGTTCCGCGATCGCGCCAATATAGAACGTGTCGGCGCCTTCGCTCGCGATCATGCGCAGCGTCTTGGCAAGATCCGGATTGCGGATCTCCGCGCCGGTCGCCTTGGGCTGTCCATCTTCCCGGCAATAGAGCGCGCGACCGTCGGTACTGAAGGTCAGCCTCTCGGCGGTCGCGGCACGCCCCATGCCGGAACCTTCGGCAAAGAAGGTCTGCATGGCAGGGCGTACGAAGTATCCCTTTTCTGCCCATTCGATGGCAGGTGCCAGCACGGTATCCCATGGCAGCTTTCCATATTTGGCGTGCCCCTCTGCATAGGCCCGCAATGCCGGAGGCGCGCAGATGGACTGGTAGCCGAGGTCATTTATCCGGCCCTTCAAGACGAAACCAAAGCCGTCACGGGTTTCGCCCTCGACCAGATCGGCCCACATGTCTGCATGTGCGGCAAGCGGCGCGCGAGCGTGGAAATCGAGGTATTCCGTCATTCCGTTTCCGGGCCAGTACACGGCCATGCTGCCAAAACCCGCAATGCCGCACATCAAGGGATCGACCACGCCTTGCGCGAAGGCGCAGGCTACGGCGGCGTCGATGGCATTTCCGCCCATCCGAAGAATATCCGCGCCCGCCTCGGCGGCCTCGGGCTGCGGGCATACAATCATCGCATCGCGTGTCATTTGCTGATGTCCCCACTGTCGGTTCCGCCAAGGTCGTCCGCAACAGGCAGACGCGTCAGATGCCTTGGTCGCCCCCAATCCTGCGCCAAGGCCACACAGTTGGCGATGTCGCTCTCCAATATGTAGCCCTTCTTGCAAAGTGCCTCCGCCGCATCGCGGATCGCGTCCTCGTAGGCAGCGGAATCCGCAAAGCGCGACAGGATGGGCGCGCGGGGATCGCCGATCTGGGCGCGTTCTTCCTCGGTATCGGGCAACGGAATGTAACTGCCGGTGATCCCGACCATCGCGCCATGTCCCATATCCCGGCGGCGCAAGCTCCATCCGGTATAGGTGCCCAACGGCGCTGCGGCCATCGGTGCGCGCAGCCCGCCAAGGTCATTTCCATCTTCGTCCACGGCGGGGACCAGAACGGCGTATCCCTGTTCCGAAATGATGCGCGCAGGGGCGCTGATTGCGCCCGTTTCGGCAAAATCGGAACCGAAGTCGAGCTGCTCCAACATGCTTGGCCCTCGCGGCAGTGCCACGCCCGGGATCGCGGGGAAGGCCGCACGCCATTCCTCCCCTGTTACCAATGTTCCCTCCGCCCGCTTCGGGTACACGCTCGGCGGCGGCGCAACACCATCGGTTGCCCAAGCATCAAGCCGGTCGAGCACGGCCCGGAAAAAGTAATGTGTTGCCACCACGTTGCACATGGTCTGACCAAGCCCGGCACTGGGCGCAGTCATCAAGGGATCCGCGAAATGTTGTGAACTGGCCCAAAGGTAGATCCGCACACCGTCGGGTTGCTCCAGATCTTTGCCCCGCGTGTCGGTATGCACTAAAGACGCACGCCGATGCCAGTATTCAGCAGAGCTATCGGTATGGATCACAAGCGGGTCCGTCTCGGGTCGCTTCAGAATGGCGTCCTCGTGCCCCGTCAAGTGATCCTTGCTGTGGGCATACGAGAAAGGAAAACTGTCAACGGGCGAATAGTGGTTCTCGTGCTCCTGACCGGGCAGCAGTGTAATATTGGCAAAGCGGTGGTTCATCCACATCTTGCCACCACCCGCCACGTGCGGCATCACGCCATCGAACACGCGGTTTCCCTGGCCGTCATCGTTGAACCCCAGATAGACGAAGTCCCGAATGCATCGTCCTGTCTGCGAGCGCCCCCATGCATATGCTTTTTCGTATGGACGTGGCGCAAGCGCCGGCTGCCCCTCCGCCTGAGCACCGCCCTTTTTCAGAAAACTGATGAAATCGCGCACAGCGACATGTCCAAGTCCCAGCACCAGCGGGTCGCGGGCCTCGTAAATCAGTTCGTAGATCCAGCCAGGTTCAAATCCATCGTACAGATAGATGTTGCTGTCCGACGGGATCAGAGCGGTGTCCGTTTTCTTGCTGTCGACACTCCCACTCCGTTCCTGCCGCGCGAATGCCCACGCCTCCAGCGCGATCTTCTCCCTCTGCGCGTTTGCGTAGGCGCGCCGACTCAAGGTCGCGCGCGTCGTATCCAGCGAAACGGCCGGATAGCTTCGCGTGGACGCCAGCGTACTGAGCGGCATCTCATGCAATCCGGTCTCGGCCGCGATGAATTCTGTGCAGATCGTCCCGGTAATCGGTGCGCCGTCACGGGTGGCCACCGGAACATCCAGCAACAGGCGGTCATCACCGGGCAGCAAATCACCCTGCCACCCCATCCAAACGACCGTGTACCCCCGATTCATCAGGTACCCATCGCCGGCATGGGCTTCTTCCAACGGGTCATTACTGCCCGTGGCAACATTGAAAAACTGCAATGCCCGCTTGTCGCCCCTGTTGCCGTAATCATAGAAGAGCCTGCCGTTCCCCCGGTCAGGGTCCACAGGGCGCAGAATGCAGAAATCCGCTTCAAAGCTGACCCGGCCGGTCTCGTCACGGGGGGCCAGTTCGATGTCTGTCACATCCCGAACGCCCGGCGCCACGGGATCGACACGAAAGAACACCCTGCCCTTCAGACGCTCGTACGCACCTGTCTCACCAAATTTCTTACCAGCGGCGAAGGCGCGGCGATCGGTGATCCGATAGTCGATCAAACTTGCGGACATTCTTCTTCTTTCAAATTGTTTGGAAAGTGGCAGCGATAGTTGTGTTCGGCATCCGCGTCAGTTCGACAGGGGACCTTTTCCGCGCAGAGGGCGCGCGCCTTCTGGCATCGGGGGTGGAAGGTACAGCCACTCGGCGGATTGACCGGACTCGGGAACTCGGCCTCCAATCCCATTTCGGGCAGGCGCACACCGGCTCTCGGCGGCAGCACAGCCTTCAGCAAGGCATCAGAATAAGGATGCCGCGCCGCCTCGAAGATATCCCGGCTCGGGCCGCGTTCCACGAGCTGACCCAGATACATCACCGCAACCTCGTCGGCGAGGTGGTGGACGACCGCCAGGTTGTGACTGATCAGGATCATCGTCAGGTTCAGCTGTCGCTTGAGGTTGTGAAGCAGGTTCAATATCTGCGATTGCACCGAGACATCCAAAGCCGAGGTAGGCTCGTCGCAAATCAGGATTTCAGGCTCACCAATCAACGCTCGCGCGATGGCCACGCGCTGTCTTTGTCCGCCCGACAGCTGACTTGGATAGGCTTCGACGAGGTGCCTCGGCAAACCGACCTCACCGGCCAGATCTCGCACCTTCGTCTGAAGCGAACGCCCGCCCTCGCCGCGCACGCGCATCGGCGCGGCTATGATCGCCTCCACGGTCATGCGCGGGTTGAGGGATGAATACGGATCCTGGAATACAGGCTGGATCAAGCGGGCCCGCTCAACCCGGTCGTAACTTTCGATTGGTTTGCCACCGACCAGAACTTCGCCGCTCGATGGCAACTCGACTCCCAACAGAATCTTGGCGAGCGTGCTTTTCCCGCAGCCGGATTCCCCGACCAGACCAAGGGTCTTGCCGCGTTCAACGCTCAGATCAACGCCCCGCAAAGCACGCAATGTCTGCCTGCGCGCGAACCCGCTGCCAACGCGGTAATCGCGCGTAACGCCGCGCATCGTCAGAACTTCCGGCATCACAGGCTCCCGCTATTGGCTGCGCTTTGGGCAGCGGTTTCATCGGGCAGGATCCAGACATCCGGGTCGCGCGCGCTGCCATCCGTGGGCAGAATGCACCGCATGAGCCGCCCGTTACCGGCGTCCTGCATGGCGATCGGTCCCTTGCGGCATGCGCTGGTCGCATAGGGGCAACGATCCACGAAACCGCAGGACGTTCGTTCGCCCACCTGGCGTGGAACCACCCCGGGGATATACCCGAGCGCCTCGCCCTGCGTCGTCTCGCCGGGCACGGGGATCGATCGCACCAGCCCTTCGGTATACGGGTGCAACGGCTGGGCCAGCACCTGGTCGCAGGTGCCAACCTCTACAACTTCGCCGCCATACATCACGACGATCCGGTCAGCCATGCCCGCCACGACGCCAAGGTCGTGGGTGATCAGCAAAAGCCCGATATTCGTTTCGCGCTGGATATCCCGCAACAGCCGCAGGATCTGTGCTTGGATCGTCACGTCCAGCGCGGTCGTGGGTTCGTCCGCGATGATCAGCTCGGGCTCGCATAACAGCGCCATCGCGATCATGACCCGTTGGCGCAACCCGCCCGACAACTGGTGCGGATATTGCTTCAACCGCTCTTGAGGCGCGGGGATACCCACCTTGCCCAGCAGGTCCAACGACCGTGCCATGGCGCCGGATCGCGAGATCTTGCGGTGCTGCTGCAAAATCTCGTACATCTGGTCGCCGATCCGATAGCAGGGATCCAGCGCGGTCATCGGATCCTGAAAGATCATGGCGATACGGTCACCACGCAGTTGCCGCCAGCGCTTCGGGCTGGCGTCCGCAAGCGACTCCGCATTCAGGTGCAACCCGTTGCATTTTACCTTTGCCTGGCGCGGTAGAAGACCCATGATTGCCAAGGCCGTCAGGCTTTTGCCGCAGCCCGATTCACCAACCACGGCAACCGTCTCGCCACGTCCGACATCAATGCTTACATCCCGTACCGGCCTCAGGACAGTTCCCGGGACCGGGATTTGCACATTGAGCCCTCGGACACTCAAGATCCGCGTGTCATCGGTCATGTCAGGCCTTTCCTTCTGGCGTTGTAACGTCGCGCAGCGCATCGCCGACAAGGTTGATCGCAAAAACCAGCAAAACCAGCGCGGCCCCCGGGATCGCGATCATCCAGGGACGGAACAGAAGCTGCGCTTTGGCTTCTGCCACCATCAGCCCCCACGAAACGTCAGGCGGTTGCACGCCCAATCCCAGGAAAGACAGCGCAGCCTCCAGCAAGATGGCGTGTGCGATCTCGATGGAGGTCACCACGACCAGCGGCCCCGTGATATTTGGGAGGATTTCGCGGAACAGGATACGCGGCGTCGAACTGCCGATTGCACGCGCCGACGTTATGTACTCGCGCTGCGCCAATTGTTGTGTCGCACTTCTCACGACAATGGCGAAACGGTCCCACAGCAACAGACCGATCACCAGGATCAGCAGCCAGAGCGAACTACCAATCAAGGCCACCACGACGAGCGCTACAAGAACGACCGGCAGCGTCAGCCGCACCGTGATGAAAAAGTTTATGATCATGTCCGGCCAGCCGCCCCAATACCCGGCGGTGATGCCCATTGCGGTTCCGATCGTACCCGAGATGATGACCGTCAGAAGACCGAGCCCGAGCGAGATCCGAGCGCCGTACAGAAGGCGTGCAAAGTAATCCCGGCCAAGATTGTCGGTTCCCAGAGGGTGCTCCCAACTGCCCGCCTCGGCCCAGACGGGTGGCACATAGGCCTCTGACAGGCTTTGAACCGAAGGATCGTAGGATGTCAGCAACGGTGCAAAGATCGCCATCAGGATGATCACGAAAATGATCGTTCCGCCAATCCAGAAGCCGCCGTGGCGAATTGCGCGACGCAGCGCGACCCGGCCCGGGGACATCGACACAGCGGCCGCATCTTGGGTGGAGCTAGTCAAATCAGTCATGAGATCCGAATCCGCGGGTCGAGGGCCGCATTGAGAAGGTCGGCAAGGAGGGTGAGCACGGCATAAGCCGCCGCTATGACCAGGAGAATCGCCTGGATCACCTCGATATCGGCGCGCTGAATGGACTCCCACGCGAGGTGCCCGATCCCTTTGAGAGAGAAAATCGTTTCGATCACGATCGACCCGCCCAGCATGAAACCAAGCTGCACGGCAGCCAATGAAACGACGGGTATGATCGCGTGACGCAGGCCATGCCGCACGACCACGCGCCAGGGCGAAAGACCATAGGCCTGCGCGGTACGCACGTGATCGGACTGCATCACGTCCAGCATGCCCGAACGCGTAAGGCGCATGATCGCCGGTGTGGCATAGTAGCCCAGTGCGACCGACGGCATGATGAAATGCCACCAGGTCTCGCTGCCCGAGATTGGTAGCACGCGCAGGTAGACACCAAAGAGGTACATCAAGCCCAAAGCGAACAGGAACGATGGCAGCGCCTGCCCCGCCACCGCCAACCAGAGCGAAAACCGGTCGATCATCGTGTTGGGCCGCAAAGCAGCGAGAACCCCCAGCGGGATCGACAGGGCCAGGGCAAACGCCAGGGCGCAGACACCAAGTGTGGCCGTCACCGGAACATGTCGGGCCAGAACATCGGTCACGTCGGCCCGCAGATAGGTTGAACGGCCAAGGTCCCCAGTCAGGACGCGGCCCACCCAATCCAGGTACTGGACATAAAGCGGCCGATCAAAACCATAGGTCGCCCGAACAGCCTCGATATCGGCTTGACTGGCCCCCTCGCCCGCCATTGCTGCCGCCGGATCACCGGAGAGGTGTACAAGAAGAAAAGCGATCACCGACGTCACGGCGATGACGAGCAATGTCATCAAGAGCCGCTTGGATAAATATACGAGCATGGGGTCTCCTGGCGAAACACGTGGAGGGCACTCCGCCCCCCACACGCAGTCTTGCTGGCTCGGTTAGGGTTACTTCCACTTGGCCAAGTAGAAGTGCGCCATCTCATCCGGCGTTACCGGGTAGTCCAGATCCTTGTTGAAGGCGTAGGTCCGGCCGTACATGAACAACGGGATGTAATAGGCCTGATCCGCGATCTTGTTCAGAGCCTTGGAATACAATGCCTCGCGCTCTTGCTGATCGGTAGTGCGGTCTGCCTCTTCAAGCCAGGCCGTGACCTCTTCATCCCGCGCATAGTCGTCGGGGCTGCCCGTGAAGTAGTAGCTGGTCGACGCGGACACATCGAGAATACCGTTCGAGCCAAAGGTCAGATGGCCGATCTGCACTTCGTCATCGACGATCTTCGGACGCAGGGCACGCCATTGCAGGAACTGAAGATCGGTCTCGATACCCACCGCGCGCAGATCGTTCAGGACCGCCTCGCTATATGCGCGGTCACGATACGCATGGAACGGGACACTGAAGCCATCGGGATAGCCGGCCTCCGCCAACAGAGCTTTGGCCTTTTCCGGATCGTAGGGATATTGCTTCACGTCCGTCTCGCAACCGAACTGAACCGGTGCGCACATGGATTTCTGAACCTCGGCCCCGTCGCCGACCAGATTTTCGGCTATCGCTTCGCGGTTGATGGCATGGGCAATTGCCTGGCGAACCTTCAGGTCAGTCATCGGCGTATCGCCCGTCCGGCCCGCGGCATCCAGGGACAGGAAGGACATCCGCATCGTCGGCGCCGAAACAACAGTCAGGTTGCCCATGGATGACAGCATTTCCGCATTCTCGGGCGGAACGCCCCAGATCCAGTCTACACCACCGGTCACGACTTCTGCGATCTGGGTTTCGGGGTCTTTGATCGTTTTATAGACAAGGGTCCCGATCGACGGTTTGCCCTTGGGGCTGTCCTCGAAATAGTCAGGGTTGGCTTCCAGGGTCAGGGACTCGCCCGCCACGTACTCCGCCAGTTCGTAGGGTCCGGTGCAGACCGGTTGCACAGCCCCCCAGTCGCGCCGGTCCTCGCCGTCGGCTCCCGGCACGACAGGCGCATCCTCATAGTGACCGGTCGGATAGATCGGGGAGGTGCCCGTCAGGTATTGCAACGCCGCCGGTGTCGGGCGCTTGGCGTTGATGCGAACTTTGTAGGTGTCCACCGCCTCGACATTGTCGATCCAGTCCACCAGGACGCGGATCTTCATGTCGCTGTCGGGATCCGCCACGTGGTTCAGGGTATAGGCCACGTCTTCCGCATCAAAATCGGTACCATCGTGGAACGTGACGCCTTCACGCAACTCCAGCTCAAGCGTGGTATCGTCGGTCCATTCCCAGCTGGTTGCCAGCAAGGCTTGGAATTCATTGGTGACCGGGTCGCGGTGCAACAGGCCGTCGCACATCGCGTAGGCATTGATCAGCGCCTCGCGCTGGTTGCCATAGTAGATGTCCGCCGTGTCCATTTCGGTGGACGTGGACCAGACGAACGTGTCGTTCTCCTTGCCAGCCTGTGCCGACGCGGCAGTGATCGCTAAGATGCCGCTCGCTAATATGGTTCTCGACAATAGCATAACTTGGTATTCCTCCTTGTTGGTGGTGGTGTTGTTCGTCTAGTCGGTCTCGCGCCACGGCAGCTCGAGCCAGGTGGCATCCTCCGCGCCGCGTAGAATCTCGATCTCGGGCGGGCGTCCATATGGCAACTGCACGTAGTGGTCGGCATCTGCTGCCGCGACGGAGACGCGGATCCGGCTGCCGCGGGCAAAGCGCCAAGCGGTCGGCAACAGGGCAAACCTGAGCTCCGCCGGCTCGCCGGGTACCAGCGGCGCGCTGTTCTTGCGACTGTAATCGCGGTACGGCCAGGTCCAGTTCTGATCTGCAGGAGCAGGAATGACCTTGCGGTGCAGGGCGCGCAACACACCCTCGGTGACGTATCGCAGGCTGCCGTCCGCTTCCAGTTCGGACAGGTAGACATGCAACACCGCGTCGGCCTCGCTGGACTTTATCGACAGGTTCACGACCGGATGTCCGGCAATTTCAGATGCGGTTTTCAGCGGTGGCGACGTCCATGACAGCATACCGCTCTCTTTCTCGGACCAGTCGGTGTAGTAATCCGTGACCGGCTGCGCCGACAAACGCTCGTGCCGCGTCCCCGAGCCGGTTCCCCGCGTGAAGTCGGCACGAAACCTGTCCGCGCCTTCGGCCCCTAACTCGAAGGACAATGCATTCTCCCGGTCGGGATAAAGGCGGCGGACCTCGGGTAGCGGGGGCCATTGCTGCGCCGCCCGCCATTCTTCTGCGTGCAGCGCGAAATAATGGATCGGGGCTTCTTCCTGAAGCTGCGTTTCAAGCCCCATCAGGTAGTGGTCGAAAAAACGCAATACCGCGCCCATCATGGGGAACTGACTGCCCGCCTCTTCGCGCCAGGGGGATACGTTGCTGCGCGCGCCATGATCCCAAGGCCCCAGCAAAACATGCTGATCGGGATTCGGCAGTGACAGGAACCGCGCGATAGAGCCGTTGGCAAAGCCGGCCCCATCGAACCAGCCTGATACAGACAGGATTGCCACATCAGGTGAAATCTTGTCGGCATAGTGATACGGGCTGAACGAATGACTGCCGAAGTCGGGATCATATGGCAGGCGATCATCGGTGAACCTGAACTCGGTGATGAAATCAGGCATGTGGAAATTGCCAAGATGCTCCTTCACAGCCGCGCATTTCAGCGCTCCGTCAGGGTCTTCGTCCACAGGCTGCGGGCCGGCATAATCCGGGTTGTTGAAATATGAAAACGCCTCCAGCACATCGGGGCGGTCATGGTCCAGCCCGACCATGATATCGTCATATGTCGTAGCGAGTTTATTCAGCAGCACGCCACCGGGATAAAAATGATCCGCATACGTGTTCCAGACCGCGAAGAGCGGCGCGATGGCCTTGACCGCGGGATGCCCGGTACTTGCAAGGAAACACGCAGCCGCCCCGAGATACGAGATACCTGTGGAACCGATCGTCCCGTCGGACCAATCCTGATCGACAATCCAGTCCGCGATCGTGTGAAAGTCCTCCCGCTCCGTCGGTGAGCGAAAGCTGTCCCGGGTCCCGAAACTGGCCCCGGTGCCACGGACATCCACGACCACCAGCGCGTAGCCCCGCGGCACGAAGAAATCGCGGTAGAGCGCGATGTTCGGACTAGGCTCTGTCGCCGCGCTGTATCCATCCCGAAGTGCAAACCGACGGTAATAGGGTGTCAGGATCAAGATCGTAGGAAAGTCGCCGGAACTCGGCGCGTCCGATTGCGGCAAGTAGGTATCGACGGCCAGCCGGCACCCGTCCTTCATCTCGACATATTGCGACCGGGGCTGTTCAGGCAGCGTGTACGTCGCAGGACGCTTATCCAGATATTGAGACGGCGCCGTAACCCAAGCCGCACTATTTCCGTCGAAGTCTGACATCAGCCACCCTGTTCCTGCGCCAGCGTCCCGCCGACATTTCTGCTTTGCACCAGCCTGCGGCAGCCCTATCATATAAGTCAAATTCGGTTTTCGTACGAAAATATGCGTTAAACGCATATATCGACAGGAGCGCCTTTATGAATCACAAAAGCCTTCTGGCCTTCCGTGCCTTCATGGAGGGCGGCTCGGTAAACGACGCGGCCGAGCGGCTGCATCGGACCCAGCCACAGGTCAGCAGGCTTCTGTCCATGTTGGAGGACGAGGTCGGCTTTACCCTTTTTGTGCGCAAGGGTCGGCGCCTAAATCCAACTCGCGAAGCCCGCGAACTCTACGCACAGGTCGAACGTGCGCTGTCTTCTCTCGACGAAGTCGAGAACGAAGCGCGGCGTATCAAGGCCCATCAACGCAGCCATGTGCGCATCCTGACTGCGCCGCACGTGACCAATGCCCTCGTCGCCGAGGCCATCGCCACCATCACGGAAGAAGACCCTCAGTTCACCGCCACAATTGATAGCCGGACTCGCATCGACATCGACATCTGGCTTGGCCGCGAGCAATTCGACGTCGGGATATCGGTGCTGCCACTGGATGACAGCTTCATAGATATCGAACCGATGGCATCAGTAGATGCCGTCGCCGTGATGCATGAGAACCATCACTTAGCCACACAAGACGAGGTATCGCTTGAAGACCTGATAGACGAACCCCTGGTCATCAATAGCCCTCGCACGGTGATGCGCCAGCGGATTGACGCGCTGTTTCGAAAGAAGGGAGCAACCCCGAACATCCGGCTAGAGACACCAAATGGGGTCGTGGCCTGCGAACTTGCGGCACGAGGATTGGGGATTTCCGTCTCGGATGGGTTTGTTGCTCGGTCAAGTCTCAGACCGAACATGGTCATCCGCCCATTCGTACCAAAGCTGACGCTGGAATACGTGATTTTCTTCCCGCGCTGGCGAACCAGAACTCCCGCAATCAACCGGTTGGCGGAGCTCATCCTGCTCTCCGCGAAGCGCGTAAATGAAGACGCGTAGCCTCACACCTTCAGGGCAACACAAATAGCTCTGTCGAGCCATTCAGAACTCCAAAACCAAGAAAAAGAGAGACCCAACATGACGTCTCACGCCACAGACCCAGCCCTTCAACCCGTCGTCGACATCGCCCTCGCAAATGAAACCGACTGGCCGCGGAGCATGTATCACGCGGACGGCACGTATG
>JBKAGF010000022.1:0-58662 GCA_046290265.1 Roseovarius sp.
TGACGCTGATGGGGCAGACCTGGGGCGCGCCGCAGGGCCCCGATGGCTGGCCCGAGGAGGATGCGTCCTGGATCACGCCGCAGCGGATGGCGGCGCGCCTGCAATGGGGCATGACGGTGCCGTTCAGGATGATGAAGGTGCTGCCGGACCCGCGCGGCTTTGTCGAGACGGCGCTGGGAGCGGAGGCGCCCGAGGCGGTGCATTTCGCGGCGAAGGCGGCCGAGACGCAGGCCGAGGGCGTGGGCCTGGTGCTGGCCGCGCCGGCCTTTCACAGGATGTAGGAGACCCCGCATGACCGTCACGACACGTCGCGCTTTTCTTGGCCGGAGCCTTGCGCTGGGCTGTTCGCTGGCCGCAAGCCCGTTCGTCACGCCCGTCACCATGGCCAGCGCGCCGTGGGACAATCGGCTGGTGGTGATCATCCTGCGGGGGGCCATGGACGGGCTGGATACGGTCAGGCCGGTGGGCGATGCGGGCCTTGCCGCGCTGCGCGGAGACATTGCGGAGCGGGGCCCCGATCTGGACGGGTTCTTTTCCCTGAACCCGGCCCTGTCGGACCTGATGCCGCTGTGGGACAAGGGCGAACTTGGCTTCGTGCATGCGGTCTCCACGCCCTATCGCGACAAGCGCAGCCATTTCGACGGGCAGGACATCCTGGAGGCGGGCACCGGGCAGGACGGGCTGGGCCGTGTCCGCGACGGCTGGCTGAACCGGATGCTGCAGACGATGCCGGGGATCACGGCGCAGACGGCCTATGCCGTGGGGCGCGAGGACATGCTGCTGCTGTCGGGCGAGGCGGAGGTGGCGAACTGGTCCCCCGAGGCGGGGTTGGCACTGAGCCCGCAAGCGCAGCGCCTGCTGGAGATGGTGATGCATGACGACCCGCTTTTCCGCGATTCGATCGACGAGGCGATCGCCCTGTCGGAGATGGGGATGCTGGACCTGGAAGACGGCAAGACGCTGGATGCGGGCGAGATGATGAACACGATGCAGAAGACCATGCGCCCGACCCGGGCGCGCGACCGGGTCAGCAGCGTGGCCCGCTTTGCCGCCGAGCGCTTGCGGGGGGACAGCCGGATCGCGGCGTTTTCGCTGAACGGGTTCGATACCCATGCGGCGCAGGACCGCACGCTGCCCAACGCGCTGGGCCCGCTGCAGGAGGCGGTGCTGACCCTGCGTGAGGAGCTGGGCGAGGTCTGGGGCAAGACGGCGGTGCTGGCGATGACGGAGTTCGGGCGCACGGCGCGGATCAACGGCAGTGGCGGCACGGATCACGGCACCGCGGGCGCCATGCTGGTGGCCGGCGGCGCGGTCCGGGGCGGGCGTGTCTGGGGCGACTGGCCGGGGCTGGCGGAAGCCGACCTGTACCAGCAGCGCGACCTGATGCCGACGCGGGACGTGCGGGCCTATGCGGGCTGGGCGATGCGCGGCCTGATCGGGGTCGAGACGTCGCAGGTGGAGAGCACGATTTTCCCGGGGCTGGAGCTGGGGGCGGATCCGAGGCTGTTGCTGTAGCTTTCGCTTTTCCTGCGCTGCGTTCTCTGTCTATTGTGCGTTCGGAAGGACATCACGCATGGCAGAAAAACGCCCGGTCGGGCCGGAGATACCGAATTGGAGTGCGCCGCCGGTGCCCGACATGGCACCGCTGGACGGGCGATATGTCCGGCTGGAGGCACTGGATGCGGAAAAGCACGCGGCGATCCTGTTCAAGGCCTTCGACGGGCATGACTGGGTGTGGGATTACATGCCGGTGGGGCCGTTCGCCTCGGCGGCGCAGTTTCATCGCTGGATGCGGGACGAGACCGCGAAGGACACGATCCTGTTCTACGCGATCTACGACAAGGATTCAGGGGCCTATGGCGGCTTCGCCTCGTATCTGCGGATCAAGCCCGCGTCCGGTGCGATCGAGGTGGGGTTCATCGCGATGGCCCCGCAGTTGCAGCGCACGCGGGCGGCGACCGAGGCGATGTTCCTGATGATGCAGGCGGCCTTCGACGCGGGCTATCGCCGGTACGAGTGGAAATGCGATGCGCTGAACATGCCGTCGCGCCGCGCCGCGCAGCGCTTTGGTTTTACCTATGAAGGCGTTTTCGTGCAGGCAACCGTGGTCAAGGGGCGCAACCGCGATACCGCGTGGTTCGCGGTGATCGACAAGGACTGGCCCGCGCTGCTGGAAGCCTACCAGCTTTGGCTGGCGCCGGGGAATTTCGACGCGGAGGGCCGTCAGAAGGAACGGCTGGCCGACCTCACGCGGCTGGTCCGGCGTGGATCGGACCCGGCGCAGGGCGCCTGACGGGGCCGGTCAGATCGCGACCTGACGGGTGATCCGCTGCTGCAGCATTTCCATCAGCGCCGGAACCGTGCCTGACGGGACGCGCCCGGCGGCACGGGCGGTGGCAAGATCGCTTGCGGCCTGAGCCAGTGCGATGTCCCGGGCAGAGCGCGCGACACCGTCGAGGAACTGCGCGAGGTAATCCAGCACGGGGCCTTCGCAGTCGTCATCCAGGAGACCGGCCACGTGACTCATGTCGTCGCGATAGGCCACCGGGTCGGGCGTGATCTCGGCCCCGGAGAGTGGCCGGGGACCGGAGGGGTGGTAGCTGTCGGGCAGGGCGGACAGCACGGCCTGTTGAAAGGCAGCAAGGCTGTCGAGCGGCTTGTCGAGGAAGATATCGGCGCCGGCATTGATCGCGTCCGCCTTGAGCGTGCTGTTGCCGCTGAGACCCAGAAGGCCACTGACGCGGGGGATGGCGGCGGAAAGTTCCGCGATCAGGTCGAGGCCCGACCCGTCGGGCAGGCCGAGGTCGACGATCACGACAGAGGGGCGATAGACCGAGAGATGCCGCCGCGCCGAGCGCAGGCAGTCGGCCCGCCGGATACGTGCGCCGCTGCGCAGGCACATCAGGCGCATCGCCTCGCTGGCATAGCGGCTGTCCTCGACCACCAGGATGGTCAGGCCCAGAAGCGGGCGGCGTGCGGTCGGGCTTTTGCTGCGTAACAGGCTTTCGGTGTCGTCCATTCATCTGCTCCGGTAGAAGGGTGACGGTCAACATGCCCCGTCACGCTAGGCAGCGTTGGCTAATGAAGGGTTAAGCAAGTGGAACAAAATTTCCCCCAATGCGCCGATTCGCGCCGGGTTGCGTCGGCGTGTCGCTTGCCCCGGCGGTGCGTGCGGCCCATAACGTGGACCAGCATCCAAAGGACGAAGGAGAGCGCCATGATCGGACGCCTGAACCACGTGGCCATCGCCGTGCCCGACCTCGAGGCGGCGGCGGACCAGTACCGCACAGCACTGGGCGCCAATGTGGGCGCGCCGCAGGACGAGCCGGATCACGGGGTCACCGTGATCTTCATCGAGCTGCCCAACACCAAGATCGAGCTGCTGTATCCGCTGGGCGAGAACAGCCCGATCAACGGGTTTCTCGAAAAGAACCCGGCGGGCGGCATCCATCATGTCTGTTACGAGGTCGAGGACATCCTCGCGGCGCGCGACCAGCTGAAGGCCAGCGGCGCACGGGTGCTGGGCAGCGGCGAGCCCAAGATCGGCGCGCATGGCAAGCCGGTGCTGTTCCTGCATCCCAAGGATTTCAACGGCTGCCTTGTCGAGCTGGAGCAGGTCTGATGAGCATCGCGTCGGGTATCGTCCTGTTCCTGGTGATATGGTTCATGTCCTTCCTGATCGCCCTGCCGATCCGCATTCAGACACAGGGCGAGGCCGGCACGACGGTGGAGGGCACGCATAAGGGGTCGCCCGAGAAGCATTTCCTTCGCAAGAAGGTCATTATCGTGACGGTGGTGGCGACGGTGCTGTGGGCAATTCTGGCCTATATCATCCTGGGCGGCGTGATCACGGTGGAAGACATCGATTTCTTCGGCACGATGTCGGGCGCGCGCAACTAGGGCTTGCCAGACATCCGGTACCGGGGGCTTAGAGCGGCAGGGCGGTGGTGTCCTTGATTTCCTCCATCACGAAGCTGGCCGAGACGTCGCGCATGGGCACGCGGGCGATGAGCGCCTGGTAGAGACGGTCGTAATCGGCCATGTCGGCCACGCGGGCGCGGATCAGGTAATCGAGATCGCCGGTCATGCGGTAGACGCCCATGACTTCCGGCAGGGCGCGGGTGGCGCGGGCGAAGGTGTCGAGCCATTGCGCGTCATGCCGGGCGGCGCGGACCTGGATGAAGACGGTAAGGCCGAGGTTCAGCTTGGCGGCATCCAGAAGCGTGACTCGGGCGCGGATGATGCCGGCCTCCTCCATCGTCTTGATGCGGCGCCAGCAGGCGTTCCGCGAAAGGCCGACGCGGGTGCCGATCTCCTCGAGCCCGAGGGTGGCGTCGCGTTGCAGTTCGATGAGGATCTTGCGATCCAGTGTGTCAGGTTCCCACATGGTGACATTTTAGTGGGAAATTTTCACGAAATTCAAGCAATCCGGCTGAAGATTGAGAAACTCTCCTGACGGAGGGCTGGTAGGGTAGGAAAACCCCATCAACAGGAGTGTCCCATGCTGGCCCGTCTTTTCCTTGCCCATCCGCAGAGCGTCGATGAAACCTATCTGGAACATGCCCGGTTCGCGGGATCGTTCAGTGTCAAACTATTTGCTGCCGGGTTCTGCGCGCTGGTGCATGCGGTGCTGCCCTTTGCGTTCGAGAAGACCGCCAGTCGGATGATTGGCGAGATGTATGCCAAGACGCATGGGCGGGGGGCGTAGGGCGCCGGTCCGGGGACGCCATGGCGGGGTGAAACCCCGCCCTACGGTCGCGCGCGTCCATGTCGGCCGGGATTTCATCCCGGCGTGCGCCGCGCGGGTCAGTTCGCGATGTAGCGTTTGCGGTTGTGGTTGAAGGTGATCACGAGGTTGAGCACCAGCGCGCCCAAGAGCGACCAGCCCACCACGCTGAGCGGGAACAGAAGCGCGGCGACGGTGAAGATTACCGCGTCGGTCATCAGCTGCACATAACCGGCGCGGAAGCCAGTTTTCTCCTGCACCCAGAAGGCCACGACGCCAAGCCCGCCGAGCGAGCTTTTGTGTCGGAACATGGCCAGAAGGCCCATGCCCACGGTCGCGCCGAAAATGACCGCGCCGAGGGCGGGGTGCAGGTGGTCGATGGTGAAGCCGAGCGGCAGGAGGTCTGTGACGATGGACAGCAGGCCGACCGACACGAGTGACTTCACGGTGAATTCAAGCCCGAGCTTGCCATAGGCCAGCGCGTAGAAGGGCAGGTTGATGAGGAAGAAGACCACGCCGAAGGACCAGCCGGTGAGGTAGCTGAGAATCACGGCCACGCCGGCGGTCTGGCCGGTGATGAGGCCCACGGTGGTCAGGATGTGGATGCCGACCCCGCAGAGGATGACGCCAAGGGCGATGCCCTGGGCGTCTTCGATCGGGGAGTGCGGTACTGTGGGCGGGTCGGTGCTGTCCATCCGGTTGAGATAGGGCAGGCACCCTGTCACTTCCATCTCTGCCCGCCGTGATGCCCCTGTTGGTCGGGCTGCTGCCCGATCAAGTGGCGAATCGTTCAAAGGATGAACAGGTCTTGCATGAAAAAGCCGCCCCGGTGTCGCACCGGAGCGGCATGGATTTTCCGCTATGGTGCCGGTTACTTGCCGATGATGCCGTTCAGCGTCGGGCTGGGGCGCATCACCGCGGCGAGGCGGCTGTCGTCGGGGTGGTAGTAGCCGCCGGTATCGGCCGGGCTGCCCTGGGCCGCGGCGAGTTCCGAGACGATCTTGTCCTCGTTCTCGGCCAGCGCCTTGGCCATGGGCGCGAATTCCTCGGCCAGCTTGGCGTCGTCGGTTTGCGCGGCCAGCGCCTCGGCCCAGTAGCGGGCGAACCAGTAGTGGCTGTCGCGGTTGTCGGGCTCGCCGACCTTGCGCGAGGGCGAGCGGTTGTGGTCGAGGATGCCTTGGGTCGCTTCCTCGATGGTCTCGCCCAGGATGCGGGCGCGGGCGTTGTCCTTGGTCTCGCCCAGGAACTTAAAGCTTTCGCCCAGGGCGCAGAATTCGCCAAGGCTGTCCCAGCGCAGGTGGTTTTCCGACTGCAACTGCTGCACGTGCTTGGGCGCGGAGCCGCCGGCGCCGGTCTCGAAGAGGCCGCCGCCCTGCATCAGCTTGACGATCGACAGCATCTTGGCAGAGGTGGCCAGTTCCAGGATCGGGAAGAGGTCGGTCAGGTAGTCGCGCAGGACGTTGCCGGTGATGGCGATGGTGTTCTCGCCCTTGGTGATGGTTTCCAAGCTGGCGCGGGTGGCTTCGCGCGGGGCCATGATCTCGAACTTGTCGGCGACGCCTTTGGACTCGAGGATCGGCTTCACGAGGGAGATGAGCTTGGCATCGTGGGCGCGGTTTTCATCCAGCCAGAAGATCGCGCGGTAGCCGGTGGCCTTCTGCCGTTCGATGGCGAGGCTGACCCAGTCTTCGATGGGGGCCTTGCGGGTCGAGGCGGAGCGCCAGATGTCGCCTTTCTTGACCTCGTGCGAATGCAGCACGGTGCCGTCTTCGAGGATCATCTTGACGGTGCCGTCCTCGGGGATCTCGAAGGTGGTGGGGTGGGAGCCGTATTCCTCGGCCTTTTGCGCCATCAGGCCGAGGTTCTGCACCGTGCCGGCGGTGGCGGGGTCCAGTTTTCCGTTTTCCTTGAAGAACTTGATGGTCTCGTCATAGACCGGCGCGTAGGAACTGTCGGGGATGACGCAGACGGCATCGTGTTCCTTGTTGTCCGGGCCCCAGCCCTTGCCGCCCGAGCGGATGAGCGCGGGCATGGAGGCGTCGATGATGACGTCCGAGGGCACGTGCAGGTTGGTGATGCCGCGGTCGCTGTCGACCATGTACATGGGCGGGCGCGCGGCGCGGCAATCCTCGATGGCGGCCATGATTTCGGCGTCGTCCTTGACCCGTTCCAGCAGGTCGCCCATGCCGGAGGCGGGGTTGACGCCCAGCTCCTTCATCCGGTCGCCGTATTTTTCGAACACCGGCTTCAGCCATTCGCGGACCGCGTGGCCGAAGATGATGGGGTCGGAGACCTTCATCATGGTGGCCTTGAGATGCAGCGAGAAGAGCACGCCCTCTTCCTTGGTCTTCTTGATTTCCTCGGCGAGGAAGGCATCCAGCGCGGAGGCGCTCATGTAGGTGGCGTCGACCACGGTGCCGGCGGGATAGCTGACGCCGTCTTTCAGCACGGTTTCGCCGTTGGCGCCTTCCAGCACGATCTTGGCCGTGGCGGCGCCGTCGAGCGTGGCGGATGTCTCGTTCGAGAAAAAGTCGCCCGACTCCATCGAGGCGACGCGCGTCTTGCTGTCCGAGGACCAGTCGCCCATGCGGTGCGGGTTGTTCTGGGCGTATTTCTTGACCGGCGCGGCGGCGCGGCGGTCGGAGTTGCCTTCGCGCAGCACCGGGTTCACGGCCGAGCCCTTGATGGCATCGTAACGCGCGCGGACCTCTTTTTCCGCGTCGGTTTCGGGCGTCTCGGGATAGTCGGGGATGGCGTAGCCCTGGCCCTGAAGTTCGCGCACGGCGGCGACGAGCTGCGGCACGGAGGCCGAGATGTTGGGCAGCTTGATGACGTTGGCGCCGGGTTGCTTGACCAGTTCGCCCAGGGCGGCGAGGTCGTCGGAGACGCGCTGATCTTCGCTGAGGTGATCGGGGAAGGTGGCGAGGATGCGGCCCGCCAGCGAGATGTCGCGGGTGCCCACGGTAATGTCCGCGGCAGCGGCGAAGCTCTGGATGATGGGCAGAAGGGACGCGCTGGCCAGTTCGGGGGCCTCGTCGACCTTGGTGTAGATGATATCGGGAGTGGAGGTGTCGGCCATCGGAAAATCCTTTCGATCAGGACGTGACAAAGCATGAGTCTTGCGCGCGTCATAGACCATGGCGCGGTGATTTACCAGACGGTATGCAACAGTATACCGATTAAATTGTGGTCAGAATCTGCGTTTGTCAGGCCGGCGGGGTCCCGTCGCGGTCAAGCTTGCGCATCGGCTGGGCGAGCAGCAGCGCGAGGCTGGCAAAAACCGCGACGCCGGTCATCAGCGGCAGGGGGGTGCCGTTGAAGGCAAGGCCCACGGGGATCGCCAGAAGAATTGACCCCACCGTGGCGAGGCCTGCGGTGATAGAGGCCGCCATGCCGGCGATATGCCCGAGCGGTTCGAGCGCCAGCGCGTTGAGGTTGCCCAGTGTCAGGCCGATCTGAAAGAAGACGGTGACCTGCCAGACGAAATAGAGCGGGAAACTGCCCCAGCCGGTAAGAAAGGCGGTGAGGACCGTGAGGGTCAGCCCTGCCTCGATCATGAGAGCCATCTGGATCAGCCGGCGCATGCCGAGGCGCATGACGAGGGCGGCGTTCACGATGCTGCCGAAGGCGGCGACGGCAGCGATGGCGGCGAACCAGTAGGGAAACTCTTCGGCGCGGCCATAGGTGACGTCCATGATCTGTTGGATGGAACTGACCGACGAGAACAGCATGGCGAAGCAGAGGGTCTGAACCGCCATGGACAGCCGCACCATGGGGTAACGGAAGACCTCTGCTGCCGCACCCAGCAGCTTGGTCGGGCGGAAGGGAACCCGGCGTTCGGGCGGCAGGGGTTCGGTCAGGCGGGTGCCCATCCAGACCACGCTGATCGCGGAGAAGACGAGGAACGAGATGAAGATACCGCGCCATTCATAGAGCGATATGATGCCCGCGCCCGCCATGGGGGCGATGGCGGGAACGAGGGTGAAGACCAGCATGATGAAGCTCATCAGCCGGGCCATCTCGCGGCCCTTGTAGAGGTCGCGGATGATTGCCATCGCGACCACGCGGGCCGAGGCCGCGCCAAGGCCCTGCAGCACGCGGGCGGCGAGGATGGTTTCCAGGGTGGGCGCAAGCAGCGCGAGGATCGCCCCGGAGCAGTAGACGACCGCGCCCCAGATGATGATGGACTTGCGCCCGTAGGCATCCGACAGGGCGCCGACAAAAAACGTACCGGCGCCGAGGCCCAGTACGAAGCTGCCGATCACCAGTTGCGCGCGGTGGCGTCGGGCGAAAGCTCGGTCCCGATGGCGGGCATGGCGGGCAGCATGGCGTCGATGGAATAGGCGACCGTGGCCACCAGCATTGCCATCAGCGCCACGAACTCGGCCCGTCCCATGGCATGCGTGGCGTACGTGGCGGGGTGATCTGTGGGGGCGGTCATGCATGGGCGCTATCACGGCGCCGGCATGTGCGCCAGAGGGGGCTTTGCACAGACAGGGGGCCGTTTCCGCACAGGTGCCTGGATGCCGTGCAGCGCGCCTTTCACGTGATCGCCTCAGGTCGGGTTGCGCCGGAGCAAGAGGAAAAGGGCCGTCGCCCAAATGCCCAGTTCTGCGAGGAACACAGGGTGGAGGATGAAGTTCAGGATCCAATGGCTGTGGGCGGCAGGCACGGTGACAAGGTGAAAGAAGCGGTCCCGGACGGGCCAGAGCCACTTGATGTCGCCTGCCACGGTGTCGAGCAGCAGGTGGACGAGGATCGCGGCGAAGAAGGCCAGTGCGGGGCGGAACCAGTGAAGCGCGCGCCACGCGGCAGGAGGCAGGACGATGAGGGCGAGGCCGGCCCAGAAGGCCGGAACATGGACCCAGTAATGGTGGTGGTGAAAGGCGCGGTCATCGATGAGATAGAACCAGAACAGGTCAAGATCGGGCAGGAGGCCGCCAAGCATCGCCGCCCAGAGCACCGGCCCGGACCGGGCAAAGGCACGGGCGGTGAGGTAAGCGGCGGGCAGGTGGGCGGTGATCATGCCCACAGGCTAGGCCGGGTTTCGCAGGCCTGTTTCGCAGCGGTTCATGGATTATTGCGGAGGGCCTGCACAGGTCGTGCGTTCACCTGCGTCGCGGCGGTTCAGGCGTCCTGGCCGCTTTCGAGATTCTCGACGATCTCGTCGATGACCTTGAGCCAGAGATCGGCGGGCTGGCAGCCCGGCACGGCATGTTTGCCCGCGACGATGAAGCAGGGCACGCCGGTCACGCCCATGTCGCGGAACGCCTTGTCGCGGCCCGCGATACCCTCGATATCGGCGTCGGAGGCCAGCAGTTTCTGGACCACGGCGGCGTCCATCTCGGCGCTGTCGGCGATGTCGCCCAGAACCTCGTGGTCGCCGATATCGCGCCCGTCCTCGAAATAGGCGCGGAAGAGCGACATGGCGACGGCCATCTGGCGGCCCTCGATGCCCGCCCAGTGGATCAGGCGGTGGGCATCCATGGTGTTGGGGGTTCGGGTGATCTTGTCGAAATTGATCGTCAGCCCCTCGGCCTCGGCCCGTTCGGCGATGGGCGCGTAGGCCTGAACCGCGCCCTCCTTGCCGCCGAATTTGGCTTCCAGGTACGCGCGCCGGTCCATGCCTTCGGGCGGCATGTCGGGGTTCAATTGGAACGGGTGCCATTCGATCTCGAACGGGTGGCCGGGGCGTTCGGCCAGCGCCTTGTCGAGGCAGGCCTTGCCGATATAGCACCACGGGCAGATCGGGTCGGAGACGATATCAAGCTTGACCATGCAGGTCCTTGTAGATCGGCCGCAGGGCGCGGCGCAGGAGTTTTCCGTTCGCGCCCGTGGGCAGCGCATCGAGGTGGAAGAAGCCACGGGGGCGCTTGTAGGCGGCAAGGTTGTCATCGACATAGGCCTTGAGCGCGTCCTCGGCAACCGGGGCGGGGGCGGTGTAGAAGGCCATGATGAGGCGGGCGTCCTGTTTGACCTCGATCTCGGTCACCGCGGATTGGGTGATGTCGGGATGGGCGTTCAGCACCGCCTCGACCTCCATGGGCGACACGCGGAAGCCGCCGGCGTTCATCATGTCGTCGGAGCGCCCCAGGTAGGTGATGTTGCCTTCGGGCGACATGACGCCCTGGTCGCCGGTGAGGAACCAGTCGCCCTGGAAGCGGTCTGCGGTCTCATCGGGTTCGTTCAGGTAGCCCAGCATCAGGCCGGGGTCGGAGCGGTGAATGGCGATGGTGCCTTCGTCGCCCACCGGAACCGGGCCGTCCGGGCCGATGAGCGCCACGGTGCGGCCCGGTTGCGGGCGGCCCAGCGTGCCGGGGGCGGCGGGGTGAGCGGGGCAGCCGGAGATGAAGGTGGAGCATTCGGACATGCCGTAGGCCTCGTAGATCGGCGTGCCGGTCGCTTCGCGCCACTGGGTGTCGATGGTGGCCGAGAGCTTTTCGCCCGCTGTCAGGCCGTGGCGGAGTTTCGGCAGGTCGAGCGTTTTGCCGGGGGTGACGAACTTGCGGAAGACGCCGGGGGCGGCGGCGAAGATGGTGGCGTCGTGGCGTTTCATCAGCAGGGGCAGCTGGTCGGGCGTGACAGAGGTGGCGGGGATGAGGGCGGTGGCGCCCGCCGTCCACGGGTCCATCAGGCCGGTGCCGAGCGTGTAGGTCCAGTTGAAGGCGCCGGCGTGCATCAGGCGGTCGTCGTGGGTGAGGCCGTACCAGCCGTCGACCATCATCTGCCGCGCCCAGATGGCGCGGTGGGCATGGCAGACCGCGCGGGGCCTGCCGGAGGTGCCGGAGGTGTAGATGATATAGGCCAGCCGGTCGGGATCGCCCATGTCGAACGCGGCCGGGGCGTCGTCATGCATGGCGCGCAGGGTGTCGGTGCCGATGACGGGTATGTCCGTGTCGGGGCAGGGGATGGCATCGCCGCGCAGGATCGCCTTGGGTTCCGTCGTTTTCAGGATGCCCGCGACCTCGCGCTCGGTCAGTTGCGAGGAGGTGGGGATGGGCACGAGGCCCACGGCGATGGCGCCGAGATAGGCGATGGGGAAGTCGACCGTGTTGCCGAGGCGCATGAGGACACGGTCGCCGGGCTGAAGGCCGTGTTTCAGCAGCCCCGCGCCGGTGCCGAGGACAGCGGATTTCAGGCGCGCGAAGCTGTAGCGTTCGGCCCCGGACAGGCCCAGAACGGCCAGCGCAACCTTGTCCGGCAGGTCGTCCGCGTGGCGCAGCACGTGGGCGGCCAGGTTGAACGGCGCGGGACAGGGCGGAAAGGCGGTCGTGTCGGTCACGGAAAGCATGATCGAGGAGTAGGGTCGCCACGGCGAAGTTGCAAGCCATGGCGGTGCTGCTTATAGCGTATATCATGGAAGACAGATCGCCCGTGAGCCTTATCAGGCTGGCCCGTGAGAACGGTGAGGAGGACGCGGCCCAGCCGCTGAACCTGGCCGAACGTGTGCGCGGACTGCGCAAGTCGCGGGGCTGGACGCTGGAACAGGCCGCAAGGCAGGCGGGTCTGGCGCGGTCCACCCTGTCGAAAATCGAGAACGGGGTGATGTCGCCCACATACGACGCGCTGAAGAAACTGGCGATCGGGCTGGAGATTTCCATTCCGCAGCTTTTCACGCCGCCGCAGCGCGAGCAGGTCAGCGGCCGCATGGCGGTGACGCGGGCCGGGCAGGGCACGGCGCAGGCGACGACGACCTATGAACATGAACTTCTGGGCGATGCGCTGTTGAAGAAGCGGATGCTGCCCTATCGCGCCCGCATCCGGGCGCGGTCGGTCGAGGAGTTCGACGGCTGGGTGCGCCATGATGGCGAGGAGTTCATGTACGTCCTGACCGGGGTTGTCCGGCTGTATACCGAGTTCTACGAGCCGATCGAGATGCGCCGGGGCGACAGCGCCTATTACGATGCAACGATGGGCCATAACGTGGTGTCGGTCAGCGACGAGGATGCGACGATCCTGTGGGTGACGTCGCTGGGATGAGGCGGGCGCGCGGGCAGGTCCTGGCCGCTGATCCGGTGAGGCAGGGCGGGTGAAGGCCCCGGTGATCCTGTTCCTTCTGTCGGTGGCGGGATGCGCGGCGGCCTGGGCCGTTCCGGGGTGGCGCGACGCGATGCTGGTCGCGGGGCCCTGCGCGATCGGCAGCTTGTGGCTGTTGCTACGCGGGTACCTGGAACGGCGCAGGGCGACCGGGCGGAACCGGGTCGTGCTGGACGGGTCGAACGTGATGCACTGGAAGGCCGGTACACCGCAGCTTGCCACTGTGCGCGAGGTGGTCGACCGCCTGACCGCCGAGGGCTTTGCCCCCGGTGTCGTCTTCGATGCCAATGTCGGGTACAAGGTGGGCGACAGGTATCTGGGTGACAGGGCGCTGGCGGCCCTGATGGGACTGCCGCGCAATCGCATCATGGTGGTGCCCCGTGGCCAGCCTGCCGATCCGACGATCCTGACGGCGGCGCGCGACATGAAGGCGCCGATCGTGTCCAATGACAGGTTCCGGGACTGGGAAGACGCGTTTCCAGAGGCGCGGGACGGCGGCAGGCTGATCCGGGGCGGGTATAAGCGTGGCAGGCTGTGGCTGGACCTGCCCGACCGCGATTAAAGATCTGTCTGTGCGACCAGTGCGTTGATGAAGGCCCGGTCGCCCGGCGCGGCCATCTCGTCCATGTAGTCGCCATGTTCGGGCCGGTATCGACCGGTTGCCATGTCCTCGCGATGGAGGTGCCATTCCAGTTCCAGCAGGCCGATCTCTCGTTTCAGTCGGTCCGTCAGTTCGCCCGCACGATAGCCGCGATCCTCGAAAACGGGTTTCGGCCGTGTGTCGGGCGGCTGCATCACGTCCACATATGTCAGCCGGTAGAGCCCGTCGGCGTGGCGGTAGGTCAGGGTGGCGGTTTCCCAGACCTCCAGCTTTTTCAGGGTTTGCGCCAATGCGTCGATGCGGGCGTAATCGGGCGGGCGGGCGTGGTTGCTGAACATGAACGGTCTTCGGCCTTGGGGTGAACGCGGCGCTTTGGGCGCAACCCTGCAAGACCGGGGAAACATGGCGCGAATATGAAGATTCCGGCGCCATTTCCGGCCGGGTGCCCGTCAGCCGGAGCGGGCGATGCGGTGGTAGATATGGGTGAAGGTCGCGGCCCCCAGGATCGGGATCACCAGGTTCACCAGGGGAAGCGACAGCGGCAGCGCCATCAGCGTGCCGGCCAGCCAGATCGTGCCGCGGTGCTGTTTGCGCAGGACCCTGGCGTTGGCGCGGCCGACCCGCCGCATCGCGGCAAGCTGGAAATACTCCATCCCCAGCAGGTAGCCGTTCATCGCCCAGAAGATGAAGGGCGCGGCGGGCGGGAAGAAGACGTAAGGAATGATGGCAAGGAGATTCGCGGCGATGATCACGCCCAGAAAGTTCACGCTGTCCTTGACCCCGTCGAAGAAGGGCACCGGGGGGACGGCGGGCAGGGACGGGTAATGCCGGTCCTCGACCGCCTGGGCGACGGTGTCGAGAAACATCGAGGTGATCGCCGACGCGACAGGCACCATCAGGAAAACCGACAGGAGCAGCATCAGGAAGAAGCCGGACCAGCCGAGCAGATCGTCCAGCCAGCGGACCTCGCCGATCACGGGCAGGGTGCTGGTGTCACCCGTGGACCACTGGATGAACATCAAGAAGGCTGCTGTCACCGCGATCAGCAGCAGGAAGGAGAGCAGCACGCCGAGCCAGAAGACGCGGCGGAACCGGGGATCGCCCAGCTGGCCCAGGGCCTTGAAAAAGGCAGTGAAGATCATTCGCTGACCCAGGTGGTGATCGCGTCGAGGTCGGGTCGCGGGCGGTCGGGCGGCGCCGATGTCTCGGTCCCGAGAAAGATCAGGCCGGCGATGCGTTCATTGTCGGCAAGGCCGAATCCCCGGGTCACGAAATCGCGGTCGTGAACGGGCCAGCCGGACAGCCAGTTGGCGCCCCAGCCCGAGGCCAGCGCGGCGTTGAGCAGCGCCAGGCAGACGCCCCCGGCCGCGTAGGTCTGCTCGATCGCCGGGATCTTGTCGGAGGGTTTCTGCACCTCGACCACGGCGACGGCCAACTGGCCATCCTCGTACTGCTTGCAGGCCTTGGCGATGTCCTCGTCCGGTTTGCCGAGTGCCGCACCCCGTTCGGCGGTCAGCGCGGCAAGGCGAGGCATGGCGGCGTGTTCCAGCACGATGAAGCGCCAGGGTTCCAGCTTGCCGTGATCCGGGCTGCGCGCCGCGGCCTGCAGGATCGGCATCAGGTCCTGTTGCGTCGGCGCGGGACCGGACAGCGTCTTGGCGGGGCGCGAGCGGCGGGTCAGCAGGAATTCCATGGCGGCGGGATCGCGTTCGGGCATGAGGGGCTTTCTGTCGTTGCGTGTCAGGGATATGTCGGGCGGCGCCTGGCGGGCGTCAACCCTTTTCGGGGGGAAACCGGGGGACGCACGGACGGCGCCCGGCCGCCGGATCGGGGCGGATCCGGGCCGCCGGGTGCCTCGGGACATTGAAACCGGGCGGGGCGGGCTGTTAGAACAAGCCTGTTGAGCGCCGGCCGCAAGAATGTCAGGCCGATCCTTCGTTCAGCGAGGTGCCAGCCCGGTCTGCAAGCTATCCTCTTTTGGTCAACAGATGACGGAGGCCCCCATGTGGCGCTTGTGCTTTCTTGCCGCGATGATCTGCCTGCCCCTGCCGGCGCTGAGCGAACCTGTGCAGATCGAAGGCCCCTCGGGGCCGCTGGAGGCGGAGTTGCTGCGCTCCGAGGGGGCCCGGCACGTGCTGGTGATCGTTCCGGGGTCCGGGCCGGTGGACCGGGACGGAAACGGGCCGCAGCTGGGCCTGTCCTCGGACAGTTACCGCCTGCTGGCCGAGGCGCTGCAGGCAGAGGGCATCCCGTCGATGCGGATCGACAAGCGGGGGTTCTTCGGGAGTGCCGCGGCGGTGTCGGACCCGGAGGACGTGACCATCGCGGCCTATGCCAGGGACGCGCGGGACTGGGTCGGGCGGGCCGCTGAAGAGGCGCCCTGCGTCTGGCTGGCGGGGCATTCCGAGGGCGGGCTTGTGGCGCTGATGGCCGCGCAGGCCCCGCCCGATTCCCTGTGCGGCTTGATCCTGATGGCGGCACCGGGGCGTCCGGTGGGGCAGCTGATGCTGGAACAGTTCGCGGCAAACCCGGCGAACGCGGCAGTGATGCCGGACTTGGAGGCGCTGGTGGACGAGCTGGAAGCCGGCCGGACCGTTGCGCCCGACAAGCTGGACCCGACGCTGCGGCCGATGTTCACCGAGGGGCTGCAACGCTACATGACCGACCTGTTTGCCCATGACCCGATAGAGTTGGCGCAGGCATGGACGGGGCCGGTGCTGGTTCTGCAGGGCGACGCGGACCTTCAGGTGAAGGTCGAGGATGCCAGGCGGCTGGCGGAGGCCATGCCGCAGGCCGAAACGACCACCTTGGAGGGGGCGACGCACATGCTGAAGGCGGATGTGCCGGGGCAGCCCTTTGCCAGCTACCAGAATCCGGATCTGCCGCTGCACGGCCAGCTGGTTTCCGACATCGTGACATTCGTCACGGAAAATTCCGAGTAGCCCGGCGCGGGGCGCGTCAGGATTTGTCCCGCGACAGGGTGTAGACGCCTTCGGGCAGGTTGAGCGCCGCGCCGAGATCCCGAAGCTGGGTCATCGACAGGGTCACCTTCTGCACCCGGTCGGTGCGCGGATCGAACTGTTCGATGGTCACGCATTCCTCGAAGGCGTTCACGATGACGTCTTCCTGAAGGGGCGCGGGGCCTTCGTCGACAAGGGTGATGACGGTGGCGTCGAAGTCGTGCTCTATCGAAAACATGGGGCCACAGTAGCGCATGGCGTGCCAAGCGCAATCGGCTTGTCGCCGCGCCGGCGCGCGAGGGGACTGGCCCTTCGCGCAAAGCCTGCTAGATTGACCTGCGGATATCAAATGCGGGTGTATAATATGCGTTGGACAGTTCTGATTTGCGCGGTGTTTCTTGCGGGCTGCGAGGCTACGACGACCAGCGGCGGCTCTGGCGCGCCGCGTCCCACGAGCACGTCGCAGCAGGCGGTGAAGGCCCCGTCCGGGACGCAGCTGTCGCGGTTCCGGCAGGTGGTCGCGCGGGTCGAGCCGGTGGCCGAGCGCGAGTGCCGGGCACGGGGCGGCAACGTGAACTGCGATTTCAACGTCGTGCTGGACGACCGACCGGGGCGACCGCCCAACGCGTTCCAGACGCTGGACCGCAGCGGCCGGCCGATCCTGGCCTTCACCGCGTCGCTGATCGCGGATGTGCGCAACGAGGACGAACTGGCGTTCATCTTCGCGCACGAGGCGTCGCATCACATCCGGCGGCACATTCCCCGCCAGCAGCAAAGCGCCGCGGCGGGGGCGATCCTGCTGGGCGGATTGGCGACGCTGGCCGGGGCCGGGTCGGGCACGGTGGACGCGGCGACGAATGTGGGCGCGTCCGTAGGCGCGCGCAGCTATTCCAAGGAATTCGAACTGGAGGCCGATGCGCTGGGCACGATCATCGCCAAGAAGTCGGGCTATAACCCGGTGCGGGGCGCGGAGTATTTCACCCGCATTCCCGATCCCGGCAACCGGTTCCTTGGGTCGCACCCACCCAACGCGCAGCGGATCGAGACGGTGCGCCGCGTGAATGCGCAGTTCTGACGGGCCGGCATGCTGCAACTGACGGGCGTGATTTCCGACCGGGGGTCGAAATACGCCGTGTCGGGCGGCGTGACGCCCGACCGCGCGGCGGTGGACGCGTTTCTGAAGGAATTGAAACGCGACAAGAAATTCGCCAAGGCCACGCACAACACCTGGGCGATGCTGGATGCCGAGGGCACGGCGCTGAAATCCGACGATGGCGAGGCCGGGGCGGGGATGGTGATCGTGCGGATGCTGGAACGGGCCGACCTGCGCGAGCACGTGATCGTGGTCACGCGGTGGTATGGTGGCAAGCACCTTGGCGGTGACAGGTTCCGGCACGTGCAGGACTGCGTCTCTGCCTACATGGAGGCGCTTGCAGGCGCTTGACGCAGATCAAGGCGGGGCCAGGGCCGCCGGGCCATGGTGCGGGGACAAGGGCCGGGGGTGACACCGGCCCGCCCGAAGCAACAGGAGCGCGCGCCATGCCCCGCACGAGAACCATGAGACAGCACACCGAACTGGTCGACATGATGGCCAGGACGCTGGGCATCGACCTGGAAGAAGAGGTCTATTCCGGCCAGCTGGACCCCGAAGCGCTGTGCGACGCGGTTCTGCGCTGCACCGGGTGCAGCAACCCCGATGGCTGCGAGGCATGGATGGCGGCGCAAGGCACAGTGGCAGACGCGGCGCCGGCCATGTGCCGCAACGGCGAGGTCTTCGCCACCCTGAAGGCCGGCCGCCGGGTCTGAGGCGGATTGCCTGCAGGTGTCAGAGCGTGGCGATGGTGTTGGCCATCGCGCGGGCGATGCCGAGGAAACAGCAGGCGGTGGCGAGCAGGACGCAGGCATGCCAGATGGCGTTGCTGAATTTCAGCGTGTCCCAGCAATAGAAAACCACCGCGCCGGTATAGATCACCCCGCCCGCGACGATCAGCGCGAGGCTGTCCCGGGGCAGGGAGGGCCAGAGCGGGATGACGACGATCAGCCCGAGCCAGCCGAGCGCGACCTGCGGCAACCAGTGCGTGCTCATTTTTCCGCGCGCCGAGAGGAGCTTGCGCAGGGCGCCCGACAGGGCCAGCACCCAGACCAGCGTGAGGACCGTGTAGGCGAAAGGCGTGTTCAGCAGCACGGCCAGCGGCGTGATGGTGCCCGCGATCTTGACGTAGATGGCGGCGTGGTCGATCCGGCGCAGCACCGGACGCAGGCGCGTATGCGCGGCGAGGTGATAGGCCGCCGATGCGCCCAGCATCAGGATCATGCGGTGGCGCGATGGCGGCGGTCATCGCCCGGCGACAGCTGCCCGGCGCTGCGGACGATCAGGATTGCGACCGCGATGAGCGCGCCACCGACGCCAAGCACATGCACGGTGCCGTCGGCGATCCGCTCTGCGCGCGTATAGACGGGATAGGGCATGTCGCGGTCTTCGTTCATAGGGGTGTCGTACCTATTGGTGTAGTGCATGACACAGAGATGTCTCGACTATGTTTCGGTTTTAAGACCCCTGCGTCAAAATATTATTGATGGGCCCCGGTTCCGGCGGCACGCGATGCGCGGTCGGCGCCGTCGCGTGCCGTTTTCCCGGGCGTTCCGGCTTTCAGCGCGCGGCCAGCCTTTCAAGATAGACCGCCGTGGCGGCGGCGGTGATGCCGTAGATCACGTGGCCCACGAGAGCCACCCAGGTTATCCCGGTGAAATTGAGGAAGAAGGGCAGTCCGGCGATACTGGTGATGCCGCCGATGGCGAAGACCCACAGGCCCGCGCCGTAGAGCGCCGATGCCGGCAGCCAGTGCAGCGCGGGCGCGACCCGGGCCAGGAGAGGCCGCGCGATATAGAGCCAGCCGATGGGATAGGCCAGAAGGCCCACGAAGAAGAGATGCATCAGGTGGCCATAGGGTGCGGCGTTGGGCAGGCCGAGCGACCCCAAGAGGCTGCGGGCAAGGCCCACCGGGGCAAGGTTGGCAAAGCCGAGGAGCGGGGAGAGCGCCTGGCCGAAAAGGTCGAAGGCGATGGTGCCGGCGGACCCCGAGAGCAGGATCAGGGTAAGCGTGTCCAGAGACGTGGCGGGCCGGGCGCGCGGGGTGTCGGTGGTGAGGGACGTCATGGTCGGGGGTTCCTTGTCAAGTCGTGGTTGCGTTGGTGCGGCCAAGCTGCGGCGGACCGATGTGACAATCAACTGACAGGCCCGTGAGCGCACGGATTGGTGTAAATATCTGTGAATGTTGAAATATTTCAGGATTTCACGGGGGCGTCATCCCGGGGTGGAAACCCGTGACGGACACGCTCGTGTCATTGCCCGGCCTCAGCCGGGCGGGGTGACACCCAGCCAGCTGAAAGACCGGGCGAGCCAGGCCGCGCCGTCCGTGCGCTGCCATGTGCCATGGGCCATGACGACGCGTCGCGGCGCGCTGTCGATAAGCTGTTGGACCCGGCTGCGCAGCGGGGCTCGGCGCGGCAGGCTGAGCAGGCGCAGGTCGAGGGGCGCGCGCCCCGGATCCTCGGTGATGCCGAGAAGCCGGGCGATTCCGCGTTGCCAGCGCGACCAGTGGCGATGCAGGAAGTCGTGGTCGAACGCCTCGCTGGTGTCGGTCAGGATGGCGGTGCCGGACGGACGGTGGAGGAAGACGACCTCGCTGAAGCGGCGCCCGATCTGCAGGTGCCACTGGTCGATCACCCCGGCCCAGGCGGGCGGCGGGGTGTCGCCCAGCGTGGCGGTGAAGGCAAGGTCGCGGCGCTTGGCGATCGTGCCCGGCGGCCCCCAGAGCGCGGCGTCGGGAAAGGCCCGCTGCCACTCTGACAGATAGAGATGATGGATCGGATTGGGACTGACCAGATGCGCCACGGGCCCGAGCGCATCGACCGCCTGCCGCAGCGCATCGGTCAGCGCGACCGGCGACCAGACCCAGAGGCCGCCGCCCGGCAGGCGGATGATGACGCTGCGGGTGGGATAGGGCAGGCCGTAGAAGCTGACGATCCCGCCCTCGGCCAGCCAGATGTTGTCGTCAATCTTTTCCAGCGGCATGGGTGCTTCAGCTTTTGGCGATCTGCCCCCACAGATCGTATTCGCCGGCCTCGTCCACCTCGACCGTGACGATATCGCCGACGTTCAGGCCTTCGGTGTGCTCGTCGATGAAGAGACAGCCGTCGATTTCCGGTGCATCCGCCTTGGTGCGGCAGGTGGCGATGCCGTCCTCGTCGATATCGTCGACGATGACCTCTTGCACGGATCCGACCTTCTGGCTGAGTTTATCCACAGAAATGGCCTGTGCCTTTTCCATGAAGCGATCCCAGCGGTCCTGCTTGACCTCTTCGGGCACATGATCGGGCAGGGCGTTCGAGCGGGCGCCCTCGACATTCTCGTATTTGAAGCAGCCGACGCGGTCGAGCTGTGCCTCGTCCAGCCAGTCGAGCAGGGTCTGGAATTCCGCCTCGGTTTCGCCGGGATAGCCGACGATGAAGGTCGACCGCAGGGTCAGGTCGGGGCAGATCGCGCGCCAGGCGGCGATTTCATCGAGGGTTTTCGCCCCCGCGGCAGGCCGCGCCATGCGTTTCAGGACGTCCGGGTGGGCGTGCTGGAACGGGATGTCGAGATAGGGCAGGACGCCGTTTTCCGGGTCGGCCATGAGCGGGATAAGCTCGCGCACATGGGGGTAGGGATAGACGTAATGCAGCCGGACCCACGCGCCGAGCTGCCCCAGCGCGCGGGACAGATCGACGATATGGCTGCGCAAATCGCCGCCCTTCCAAGGGTTCACGTCATACTTGCGGTCCAGCCCGTAAGCGCTTGTGTCCTGTGAGATAACCAGAAGCTCTCGCACGCCGCCCTCGACCAGCTTTTCGGCCTCGCGCAGAATGGCGTGGCCGGGGCGCGAGGCGAGACGTCCGCGCATGTCGGGGATGATGCAGAACTTGCACTTGTGGTTACAGCCCTCTGATATCTTGAGGTAACTGTAGTGGCGAGGCGTCAGTTTCACCCCCGCCTCGGGCAGAAGGTCGACAAAGGGGTCGGGGCTGGGCGGCACGGCGGTGTGCACCGCGTCGAGCACCTGTTCGTATTGATGCGGGCCAGTGACGGCCAGAACGCGGGGATGTGTGCCGGTGATGTACTCCGGCTCGGCCCCCAGGCAGCCGGTGACGATGACGCGGCCATTCTCGGCAAGCGCCTCGCCGATGGCGTCGAGGCTTTCGGCCTTGGCGCTGTCGAGAAAGCCGCAGGTGTTCACGATCACCGCGTCCGCGCCGGAATAGTCGGGCGAAATCCCGTACCCTTCGGCCCGCAGGCGCGTCAGGATGCGTTCGCTGTCGACCAGCGCCTTGGGGCAGCCCAGCGACACCATGCCAATGACGGGCTGGCCCTTGCGGGGCGTCTCGGTGATGCGGGCTCGCGCGAGGTCGGGGCGCAGATCGGGTGGGTTGGTGCTCATGCGGCGCGATATAGTCCCCAAAGGCCACCCGATAAAGCGGAAAAGCGGTTGTTGCAGGTGCAGGGCAGGCCTAGTCTGGAAAGAAAACGGTGGAGAGCAGGATGCGGTGGATCTTTCGCCTTTTCGTGATTGTGCTGGTCTCGGCGGTGCTGCTGGTGGCGGCGGTGTTCTTTCTGCCCGGCGAGCGGATCGCGGGCATCGCGGCGGACCAGCTGAGCCGGATGACCGGTCGCAAGGTCACGATGAGCGGCGAGACCACGATCAGCTTCTGGCCGATCCTTGGGGTCAGCACGGGGGCGGTCACGGTGGCCAATGCCGAATGGGCCGGGGAGGCGCCGATGTTCCGGGCCGACAGCCTGAAGATCGGGGTGGAGCCACAGGCGCTGTTCGGCGGCGACATCCGCATCACCGGGCTGGAGGCGGTGGGCCCGCAGATCAACCTGCGGCGGGCAAAGGACGGCCGGGTGAACTGGGAATTGAACGTCGAGGGCGTGGCGCCCTCGGGGCAGGGCGAAGAGGGTGGCGCACCGGCGCGGTCGAACCGGCTGTCGCTGACGCTGGACCGGGCGCTGATCGAGAACGCGTCGCTGGTTTATGTCGACGATGTGGAGGGCACCACGGTACGCCAGTCGGGCGTGGATTTCGACCTGCGCTGGCCGGATTATGACGGGGCCGCGGATTTCAACCTGACGCTGCGCCCCGGCGGAGAGGTGGTCGAGATCTCGGGCACGCTGGACCGCGTGGGGCACTTCATCGATGGCGGCGTCTCGGACGTGCAGGCCGCGATCGCCACCAAGGCGGGCACGGCGCGTTTCGTCGGGCGTGCGGGGTCTGCGCCGGAACTGGCCGGCAAGCTGAGCGCGGACCTTGAAGACACGTCGGGGTTCCTGGCGCTTATCGGGCAGGGACCGGTCGACATCCCCGACGGCCTGGGCCGGGCCGCGACGCTGGAGACGGACGTGACCTTCAAGGACGACCGTCTGTCGCTGCGCAACGCGGCGCTGGGGCTGGACGGCAATGAATTCACCGGTGCGGCGGACGTGGATCTGGGCGAGGACCGGCCTCGGCTGAACGTGCAGCTGAACGCCGGGGCGCTGGACCTGACGGGGCTGAGTGCGGGCGGCGGCGACAGCACGGGCGGCAGCGGAGGCGCGGCCGGTGACGGCTGGTCGAAGACGCCGATCAACGCGGCGGGTCTTGCGGCGGTCAACGGGGAGTTCGCCCTCGTCGCCGAAAGCATCGACCTTGGCGATTTCAAGCTGGGCAAGGTGCGCACGCTGGCCACCCTGGACCGTTCGCGGCTGGTTTTCGGCCTGCGCGAGGTGCGGGCCTATGACGGGCTGATCACCGGGCAATTCGTGATGAACAACCGTTCCGGCCTGTCGGTGGGCGGCGAGATGATCGCCACGGGGATCAACCTGAAGACTTTCCTGGATGACGCGATGGATGTCTCGCGCTTCGAGGCGAAGGCCGATGGCGAGGTCGATTTCCTCGGCGTCGGTGAAAGCGTGCATGCGATCATGAATTCGCTGAGCGGCGGCGGCGCGTTCAAGACCGGGCGGGGCGTGATCTCTGGCTTCGATCTGGACCGGCTGATGCGGTCGGGCAGCGGCACCGGGGGCACGACGGTGTTCGACACGCTGCACGCGACCTTCACGATGGAAGACGGCAACCTGCTGAACGACGACCTGACGCTGAAACTGCCGCAGGCGAGTGCCGCGGGCGAAGGCCGTGTGGGGCTTGGGGCGCGGGATATCGATTACCTCTTCACGCCGCGCCTGCTGGATGGCGGCAGCCGGGACGGGCTGGCGATTCCGGTGAAAATCCGGGGGCCGTGGGCCAATCCGAAGATCACGCCGGACCTGGAAGCGGCGATAGACCTGAACTTCAAGGAAGAGAAGAAGGAGCTGGAGCGTCAGGCGCGCGAGGAGGTGGAGCGCGAGGTCGAGAAACAGCTGGGGATCGAGCGCCAGGAGGGCCAGTCGCTGGAGGACGCGGCGCGGGACACCCTGGAAAAGGAACTGGAACGCGGCCTGCTGAAGCTGTTCGATTGACGCAGACGGAACCGCAGCCTAGGAGCCGGGCATGACACTCAATCCCGTGACCGAAGACTTCATCGCGCAGCTGCGCGCCACGTTGCCGGAGGCGGCATTCCGCGAGGTGATGCCATCCTACCTTGAAGAGCCGCGCGGGCGCTGGAAGGGGCAGGCGGGCGTGCTGGTGGCCCCGGCCACGGTCGAAGAGGTAGCGGCCGTGGTGGGCGCCTGCGCCGGGGCGCGCGTGCCGGTGGTGCCCTATGGCGGCGGCACCGGCCTGGTGGCCGGGCAGATCGCGGCGGAGGGGCCCGCGCCGGTGCTCTTGTCCCTCGAACGGATGCGGTGCGCGGCGTCTGGCCCGAGGAAACGTGATGGTGGTGGAGGCGGGGGCGATCCTGCAGGACATCCATGCCGAGGCCGAGGCGGTGGGCCGGCTCTTTCCGCTGTCGCTGGCGGCCAAGGGCAGTGCACGGATCGGCGGAAACCTTGCCACCAATGCCGGCGGGGTGAACGTGCTGCGCTACGGCAATGCCCGCGACCTGTGCCTGGGGCTGGAGGCGGTGCTGCCCGACGGCACGATCTGGCACGGGCTGAAACGGCTGCGCAAGGACAATACGGGCTATGACCTGCGCAACCTGCTGATCGGGTCCGAGGGCACGCTGGGGGTGATCACCGCGGCGGCGCTGAAACTCTTCCCGAAACCGGCGGGTGAAGGCACCGCGCTGATGGTGGTCGACGGCCCCGAGGCGGCACTGAGCCTGCTGTCCATGGCGCGCGACCACATGGGCGAGGGCGTTTCGGCGTTCGAGCTGATGCATCGCACGGGGCAGGATTTCCTGGCCGAGACGATGCCGGACCTGCGCCTGCCCTTCGCGGATCCTCCTGAATGGTTCGTCCTGATCGACATCGGTCTGGCGCGCGGGCTGGACCCGGCGGAGGCGCTGGAGACGCTTTTTGCCGAGGCGGCGGAGGCCGGGCTTGTCAGCGACGGAATGATCGCGCAGTCCGGGGCGCAAGGGCAAGAATTCTGGGATGTGCGCGAGAACATTCCCGAGGCCAACCGCCTGATCGGCGCGATCATCAGCCACGACATTTCCCTCCCGCTTAGCGCCGTCGCATCCTTCATAGAGACTGGGACCTCGCGGCTGGCCGAACTCGGCCCCTTCCGCGTCAATTGTTTCGGGCATCTGGGCGACGGCAACCTGCATTACAACGTGTTCCCGCCGAAAGGCGAAAAGCGGGACGGCTATCTGCGCAACCACGATGCGATCAAGCGGCTGGTGCATGACCTTGTCGACGAAATGGGCGGCTCGGTGTCGGCCGAGCATGGTATCGGTCGGCTCAAGGTCGATGACCTTGAACGCTATGGCGATCCGGCCAGGCTGGCAGCGATGCGCGCCATAAAATCGGCGCTGGACCCACACGGCATCATGAACCCCGGAGCGGTGCTGAGGTATCCGGCGGAGGAATTTTGAGTATTTGAAGAACAATGAAAGCCGGGCGCATGCCGTGTCTTCACTGTTCTTCAAATACTCATCTGCGACAGATCAGGCAGGCACGCCCTTCGGTGTGTCGCGTCACGTCAGACTCAGCGCCGAGGAGGACGCAAGGACGACGAGATATCGGTCGCGCCGCAGGCGCACCGCCGGGTTATTCGTCGACGCTGCCGTGGATGGCGAACTGTTCCAGCCCGGCATCCTGGGCGGCGATGGCGCGGTAGGTTTCGCGCACGCCGGCCTCGGTGAGTTCGCGCGCGACGGTCAGGAGCGTGTTGGGGTCGTGGTCTTCGCACATTTCGATCATCTGGGCGATCTCGTCGGCTGCCACGGGGCGGGCGGCGTCGATGTCGGGAGCGCCGTAGACCGAGACGAAATGCTGCGCGAGCGCGTCGGTCAGGGTGGCGCGTTCCGCATCTTCGATCCTGGTCACGGCGACGAAGGTGACGCGGCCGAAGGTTTCCAGCCCCAGCCAGCCGTTCGAGAACGCCTGGCGCTGTTTGCCCGAGAGGTCGGCCTCGGACCAGTTGGAAAACTCGAACCCGCCGGAGACGCACCATTCGCCGGTGCGGGCGGGCGAGGGATAGACGCGCATGTCGCTTTCGTCGAAATGGATGGCGCGGGCGAGTTTCATGTCTCTGTCTCCAGCACGGTGCTGAGGGGGATCAGGCGGGTCTCGCCCCCTGTCCGCAGCAGCATTCCGAAGTTTTCGTCGACCCCCATGAACGTGCCGGTGTGGCCGTCGACGGTGATCTCTTCACCGATGCCGTGGGCGAGCCCGCGCCATTCGGCATGAAGGGGGCGCCCGCCTTCGTCTTCCCAGCGGGTGATCCACACCAGGGTGTGGCGCGCCCAGCCTTCCAGCAGGGCGACAGGATCGACATCCGCGCAGCCTTCCTCGTAGAGCGCGGTGCGGTCGGGGGCGTCGCCCGGCACGGCGCCGGTCAGCATCAGGGGCAATTCCAGCCCCACCACCAGCCAGCCGGGCATGGCGGCGGGGTCGGTCGTGCCGGCCATCGTGCGCAGGCGGCCGCAGGAAGCGCCGTTGACGCGCAGGCCGCCGGTCCATTCCAGGTGCACCGCCACCTCGGGCGGGGCGATGGCGCCGAGCGCGTTCTGAAAGCCGACGCCGCAGGTGGGCAGCATGGCCATGGCCTGTTCCAGCGCCACCTCGGGCGCCATGATCAGCGCCGCGGCGAGCCGGTCGGCGCCCACGTTATGCACGATGGTGCCGGCGTCGCAGCCGAGCGCCGCCATGGCGCAGGCCTTCTCGAACGGGTCGATGCCCGCGTCGACGGCGTGCCCCTGCATCAGGGGCGGGAAGGCCGGGTCGCGGGTCATGCCACGCCCTGTGCCACCAGCGCGCGCGCGATGTCGCGGAAGGCCTGCGACTGGGGTGCGTCGGGCTTGGACACCACGATGGGCGCGCCGCCGTCCGAGGCCATGCGGATGTCGATATGCAAGGGCACCTCGGCCAGCAGGGGCACGCCCATCTTCCGCGCCTCGGCGGCGACGCCGCCATGGCCGAAGACATGTTCCTCGTGGCCGCAGTTGGAGCAGATATGCGTCGACATGTTCTCGATCATGCCGAGCACCGGCACCTTGAGCTGGTTGAACATGTCGATCCCCTTGCGGGCATCCAGAAGCGCCACGTCCTGGGGCGTGGAGACGATGATGGCACCATCCACGTGCGCCTTTTGCGCCAGCGTCATCTGCACGTCGCCGGTGCCGGGCGGCAGGTCGACGATCAGCACGTCGAGCGCGCCCCATTGCACCTGCATCAGCATCTGCTGAAGGGCTCCCATCAGCATCGGGCCGCGCCAGACCACGGCCTGGTCCTCGTTGGTCATGAGGCCCAGGGACATCATGGTGACGCCGTGGTTGCGCATCGGCAGGATGGTTTTGCCGTCGGGAGAGGCGGGCCGGCCCGAGACGCCCAGCATCCGCGGCTGCGAGGGGCCGTAGACATCGGCATCCAAGAGGCCGACGCGACGGCCCTCGGCGGCCAGCGCGCAGGCGAGGTTGGCCGACACGGTCGACTTGCCCACGCCGCCCTTGCCGGAGGCGATGGCGATGATGTGGTCGACGCCGGGCACGCGTTGCGGGCCCTGCGGTTCGGCGGGTTTGGCCTTGGCCTTGAGATCCGGCGGCGCCTTGGCGGAATGCGCGGTCAGCACGGCGGACACCTCGGTCACGCCGTCCACCGCGCGCGCGGCTTCCTGCGCGGCGGCCAGGACCGGCTCGTAGGCTTTCAATTTGGCGGGGTCGATCTCGAGCACGAAGCGGACGGTGCCGCCCTCGACATTGAGGCCACGGGTCACGCCCGCGGACACGATATCGTCGCCCGAGACCGGGTCTTTGACTTGCTTCAGCGCGGCGAGCACGCTTTCCCTTGTTGCCGTCACGTTCAGCTGCCCTTGATCGTGCCGGTGACCACGTGTTCGACATCGAGGCCGTCAACCGTCAGCACCATCTTGGCCTCGAACGTTTTGCCCTCGGTGCCGTCGGTGTTGCGCATTCCGTCCTCGATGGCCTGCTGCGAGGTGACGCCCACCTGTTTGAGGAACTTGCGCATGGACATGTTAAAATCGTCGCTCATTTCGGTCTCCTTTTTTCAAGAGTGTTGACGCGTGGCCGCACCCGTTTCTAGGCTTGGGCCATGCGCGGGCGAATGTTAACCCTTATCGGCGTGATTGTGGCTGTCTGTCTCGGGATGTCCACCGCAGATGGTCGTGCGGCAGAGGATTTCCGCCTTGCCGCGCCGCCGTCCCTGACCGAAAGCGGTCTTCTGGACTATGTGCTGCCACGGTTTTCGTTGAAGACGGGCGTGCGGATCGAACTGGTCGCGCCGGGTGCGCCGGCGGATATCCTGCTGGCCCCGGATGCCGAGGGGCCGCGGGTGTTCGACGGGCCGGGGGAGACATGGCGGTTGCAGATCAACACGCCAAGCCACGACGGCGCCGGGGCCTTTGCAGACTGGCTGATGTCGGAGATCGGGCAGAGGACGGTGACCAGTTACGAGGTTGACGGTGTGACGCCCTTTTCGCTGCCCGCCGAGGAAGAACGTGCGGTGGCCGCGGTGAGTTTTGACGGGGATGCGGGCCTTGGGCATGCCTTGTCGGTGGCCCATTGCGGGCGCTGCCATGCGGTGAGCGAGGCCACGCGGATGACCGCGATGGCCTCGACCCCCAGTTTTGCCGTTCTTCGGGCGATGGCGGACTGGGACAGGCGGTTCCAGACCTTCTATGTCCTGAATCCCCATCCGGCCTTTACCCAGATCGAGGACGTGACCGAACCCTTCCCCATCGACCGGCCGTCCCCGATTTCGCCGATGGAGATCACCATCGACGAGTTGCAGGCGATCCTTGCCTACGTGTCCGGCGTCAAGCCGGCGGACCTTGGGGCGCCGATCCGGCATCAGTGATCCCGGCGTTTCGAGAAATAGTCGTCGGTGGTGCGCACCTGCGGGCGGTCGGGGCCGGCAAAGGGGTTGTCCTTTGAGTGGAACTGCGCCTTCACCCGGCAATCGTCGCACATCTGGATCAGCCGCGCCGAGGAGTCGGAGCCGAACATGGCATGCTTTCCCGCCAGCTTTTCGGTGATGCGTTCAATGGTGGAGCGGACACCGAAGGGGGTGCCGCATTCGACGCATTCGAACGGGTCTTCCTCGTTGAGGATGACCTGACCCATGGCCGCGTCCGTCAGGTTCAGGCGGGGTTCGTAGCCGATGGCGTCCTCGGGGCAGATATTGGCGCAAAGGCCGCATTGCAGGCAGGCGTCTTCCTGAAAGCGCAGCTCGGGGCGGTCGGGGTTTTCCACCAGCGCGCCCGAAGGGCAGAGCGAGACGCAGGAGAGGCAGAGCGTACAGGCGTCGGTGTCGACCAGCACGGCGCCATAAGGCGCGTCCTCGGGCAGGGGCAGGACCGCGTCGTCACCATGCAGGGCCCTGGCCGCGAGGCGGGTGACCTGGCGGCGGCTGCCCATGGGCAAGACGGGCTCGGTGACCGGGGCGGGGCGGGGGGCGTCGGCGTAGAGCGCATCGCAGAGCGCGTCGGGCTCGGCCACGTCCAGAAGGGTGATGCGGTCCTCGCCGGCGATGGCGCGCGCCAGTGGAACCTCGCGGTCGAGCGCGTCGCGTTCGGTGGTGGGCGAGAGCAGGATCGTCACGTCAGCAAAGCCCGAGGCGAGGGCGGCCAGCATCTCGGCATGGCCGAAGCCCGAAAGCGCGGCCACTTCCAGCGGGATCACGTCGGCGGGCAGGCCGCGGGAATAGCGGGCGGCAAGGCTGATCATCTGGCAGCCGTGGCTGTCGTCGCAGACCAGCAGGCGCGGGGCGGTGCCGCCGGCCTTGCGGAAGGTCGAGGCGAGCGTCTGGATGCGGCGAAAGAGCGTGGCGGGCGAAGGCGCGTCATAGGAGATGGCGCCGGAAGGGCAGAGTGCCGAACAGGCGCCGCAGCCCGCGCAGATCATCGGGTCGACGGTGACATGTTCGCCCGCCGGGGTGATCGCACCGGTGGGGCAGACATCGAGGCAGTTGGTGCAGCCAACCTGCTGGGCGCGGGAATGGGCGCAGAGCAGCGGCTCGACCGCGACGTAGAGCGGTTTTTCGAAGGTGCCGATCAACTGGCTGGCGGTCAGGATCGCGTCGGCCACGGCGGGAATGCTGCCGGGATCGGCGCGCAGGTAGCCTTCGCGCTTTTGCGGGGCGGGAAAAAGGGGCGTGCCGCCGGTCAGGTCGAGGATCACGTCGCACTCGGTGCGGGCACCGTCGCGCGGAGAGGACCATGACAGGGCGCCCCGGCCGGACGGGTCGACCTGTTGCAGTGCGTCGATCTGGACCGAGAAGCCGCCCAGGGCGCCGGTGGCGCGCCTGAGGCTGCCGCGGATGACATCGAAGCCCATCGGATCGGGGGCGTCGGCGGCCTCGGTCAGCAGGACGGTGACGCCAAGGATGTCCTTGAGCCTTTCGGCGGCGGGCAGCGCCGCGTCCGGGGCGCCGATGATCAGGCACAGCCCTTCGGACATGACGTCGAGGGATTTGGACGATGGCACGTCCAGCGTGGCTTCGGCCAGGAGCGCGGCCATTTTGGGTAGTTTGCTGGCCGGATCGTCGGACCAGCCGGCCCGGTCGCGCAGGTCGGTGACCGGGGGGGCGGGCAGATCGAACTCTGCGGCAAGTTCGGCGAAGACACGCTGTTCCTGTCGACAGCACAGGATCACCTCGCCCGAGGCGATGGCCTGCGCAGCGGCGTCGGTCTGGGTGGTGCAAAGACCGGAATGTACGGCGCTGCAGGACAGGCCGGTGGCGGCTTCCAGCGCGTCCTTGTCAAGCGCCTGCGACCCTGCGCAATTGCACAAAATCAGTTGCTTAGTCATGTCTCCCCCCTGCATTCGATGTCGCGGCGGGCCGGAGTCCGGCACGCCCGGCCGATGGCGTGCGGCGCGGGTCGAACGGCCGGCGACCTGCGCGGGCCTTGGGGGCTATTTCCCGACTGTTGCAGTAAGGTTTACAGCCTCTCAGGCCTGCGATTCTTCGGCGCTTCGGGGCGATGTTGCAAGCGGGAACCTGAGCATTTTTGTCGTCAGGACATTCTGTCCGCAGTCGGGTGTTGTTGCGATGAATGCTGCCCAAAATGTCCATTTCGACGGTCAGTCCACAATTGCATGCTTTTTTCCTTTGAGCCGGCCGGGCAGTTGTCACAGGATGAAGTGACGGGAGGATACCAGCCACACATGATCCATAATCCGGACATGTACGCCACTATGCCTTTAGGGATCGTCATGCGCCGCACGCCGGGCGTGACGCGCTGGGCCGCGTGGGCGTGGAAAGCGGTCGCGGTGCTGCCAGGCGCCGGTCCGGCCGAATGGCGCGTCTTGCGCCAGGAGCGGGATGTGACGGAATACCATGCCGCCACCCTGACGATGGAGCTGCACGGGGCCGATACCGAAAGCTATCTGCACGGCCTGTCGGCGCAGGTGCCGTCGGTCTATGCGGTGTTCCGCAGGACCGGTGCGCAAGACTGCCCGCTGGAGGCGGTACTGGTCACGGCCTCGCCCTATGAGGCGCAGGATTACGAGGATAACGGCGAGGATATCGTCGAGAAGATCCCGATGCCCGAGGGGCTGGTCGCGTGGGTGCGCGACTTTGCCGAGACCTATCACACCGAAGAGGAATTCAAGAAGCGCCGCCGTGACCGGGTCAAGGTGGATGCGCATGTGGACGGGATCGGCGATCCGCGGATCGTGCAGCAGCGCGATATCTACCGGTCGCCCACGCTGCGGCGGAAAGGACGGATGCAATGAGCGCCCGCGAGGATTTCTGGTCGCGCCGCAAGGCGCGGGTCGCGGAAGAGGGTGTTGCCGAGGCCAGGGCGCGTGAAGAGGCGCAGCGCGCCGAGGTCCGCGCCTCGCTGGAGGAAAAGAGCGACGCCGAGGTGCTGGAGTTGTTGGGTCTGCCGGATCCCGACACGCTGGGCCGGGGCGACGATTTCAGCGCCTTCATGGCGCAGGCCGTGCCCGACCGCATCCGCCGCTGGGCGTTGCGCCGGCTGTGGGGGACGAACCCGGCGCTGGCCAACCTGGACGGGCTGGTCGATTACGGCGAGGATTTCACCGACAAGGCGACGGTGATCGAGAACATGCAGACGGCCTATCAGGTGGGGCGCGGAATGCTGGCGCATGTTCAGGAACTGGCCCGGCAGGCGGAGGCCGAGGGCGCGGCCGACGAAGACGAAGACGAGGGCGAGGGCGTGACGCCGGAAGACGGCGATGCCGAGGAGCCCCTGGTGGCCGATGCCGCGGAGGATGACGAGGCGGCATACAGCTATGAGACCGCAGAGGCGGAGCCGGAGGCAGAGGCCTGGGCGCCGCCGCCGCGCCGGCGGCTGCAGTTCACCTTCGACGAGCCTTCGGGGAGCAGGGCATGAGCAACAGGGGGGCGGCATTGATGCAAGACAATCGTGCGACGATCGCCGAGGAGGACCGGCTGCGGGCCGACCTGTACGATTTCCTGGGCGTGCTGCTGGCGGCCCCGCCGTCGGCGTCGCTGCTGGCGCAGACCGCCAGCCTGTCGGGGGACCGGGAGACCGATCTGGGCGTCGCCGTGGCGGCGCTGTCGCGCATCGCCAAGCACACCAAGCCGCAGGCGGTTGAGCGCGAGTTCAACGCGCTGTTCATCGGGTTGGGCCGGGGCGAACTGTTGCCCTATGCCAGCTATTACCTGACCGGGTTCCTGAACGAAAAGCCGCTGGCGGCCTTGCGGCGCGACATGGCGGTGCGGGGGATGACCCGTGCGCAGAACGTCTATGAGCCCGAGGACAACATCGCTCCCCGAGGAGATGCTGGGGGGCTGATGCGGGGTCGTCAAACCGGCGCTGGCCGACCAGAAGGCGTTCTTCAACAAGCATATCGGCCCCTGGGCCGGACATTTTTTCACGGATTTGGAGGCTGCGAAGAACTCGGTTCTCTATGCCTCGGTCGGCGCTGTCGGCCGGGTGTTCATGGAGATCGAGACCGAGGGTTTCCGGATGAGCGCGGAGGGATCCGCATGAACCGGCAGGGTGATCTGCCTTACCAGAGGGGAGGACTCTCATGAGCGAGAAAACGCAAGGCAACAGCCGCCGCGATTTTCTGAAAATGGCCGCCGCGGGCGCGCCCGCGGTCGCGGTCGCCACGGCAGCCGGCACCGGCACCGCCGAAGCGGCGGAACCGGACCTGTCATCGGACAAGATGCAGGACACCGCGCATACGCGCGCATACTTCGACAGCGCCCGGTTCTGAACCGGACGTGATCAAACGGCCTGCCGGCGACTGGTTGCGTGACGCCCGACTGACCGGTGGATAACCTTAGTACCCAGCTGCTTCTTCGGGAAACGCTCGGGAGGAGAGAGAAACATGCTTAGGAAAAAGACCAACGGGGTTGCGCGACGCCCCCAGCGGACAAGTATCCTGTCCGAGGTCGGGGGCAAGACCATCGACCGCCGCGCGTTCCTGCGCGGATCCGGCCTGGCCATCGGTGGCCTGGCGGCGATTGGCGCAACCGGGGGCACCGTCACCCGCGCCAACGCGGCGGCGGCGGCGAATGCCGCTGTCAGCACTGTCAAATCGGTCTGCACGCACTGCTCGGTCGGCTGTACGGTCGTGGCCGAGGTCAGTGACGGCGTTTGGGTGGGCCAGGAGCCGGGCTGGGACAGCCCGTTCAACCTGGGCAGCCATTGCGCCAAGGGCGCATCGGTGCGCGAGCACGCCCATGGCGAGCGCCGCCTGAAATACCCGATGAAGAAAGAGGGCGGCGAGTGGAAGCGCATCAGCTGGGAACAGGCGATCAACGAGATCGGCGACGGCATGCTGTCGATCCGGGACGAAAGCGGCCCGGACAGCGTCTACTGGCTGGGATCGGCCAAGCATAGCAACGAGCAGGCCTATCTGTTCCGCAAGTTCGCCGCCTACTGGGGCACGAACAACGTGGACCACCAGGCCCGCATCTGTCACTCGACCACGGTCGCCGGTGTTGCCAACACCTGGGGCTATGGCGCGATGACCAACAGCTACAACGACATCCACAACTCCAAGGCGATCTTCATCATCGGCGGCAACCCGGCGGAAGCACACCCCGTCAGCCTGCTGCACGTGCTGAAGGCCAAGGAACAGAACAACGCGCCGCTGATCGTGTGTGACCCGCGCTTCACCCGTACGGCCGCCCACGCGGACGAGTACGTGCGGTTCCGTCCGGGCACGGACGTGGCGCTGGTCTGGGGCATCCTGTGGCACATCTTCGAGAACGGCTGGGAAGACAAGGAATTCATCCGCACGCGTGTGTGGGGGATGGACCAGATCCGCGACGAGGTGGCCAAGTGGACCCCCGAGGAAGTGGAGCGCGTCACCGGCACGCCGGGCACCCAGCTTGAGCGCGTGGCGCGGACGCTGGCCAACAACCGTCCGGGCACCGTGATCTGGTGCATGGGCGGCACGCAGCACACCAACGGCAACAACAACACGCGCGCCTACTGCATCCTGCAGCTTGCCCTTGGCAACATGGGCACGAGCGGGGGCGGCACCAACATCTTCCGCGGGCACGACAACGTGCAGGGCGCGACGGATCTTGGCGTCCTGAGCCACACCCTGCCGGGCTATTACGGCCTGTCGGCGGGTGCATGGGGCCACTGGGCCCGTGTCTGGGGCGAAGACCCCGAATGGCTGGCCGGCCAGTTCGTCACGACCAAGACCAAGGACGGCAAGGACACCAGCCTGCAGAACCTGTCGGGCATCCCTGTCAGCCGCTGGATCGACGGCGTTCTGGAAGACCCCGAGAACATGGACAACCCCGGCAAGGTGCGTGCCATGGTCCTGTGGGGCCACGCGCCCAACAGCCAGACCCGGATGACGGAAATGAAGACGGCGATGGAAAAGCTGGACATGCTTGTCGTCATCGACCCGTATCCGACCGTTTCGGCGGTGCTGCACGACCGGACAGATGGTGTTTACCTGCTGCCGGCCTGTACGCAGTTCGAGACCTATGGCTCGGTCACCGCATCGAACCGGTCACTGCAATGGCGGGAAAAGGTCGTCGATCCTCTGTTCGAATCGAAGTCGGATCACGAGATCATCGGACTTTTCGCGCAGAAGTTCGGCTTTCACGACCGGTTGTTCCGCAACATCGGCATCGAGGATGATGGCGTGACGCCGAATGTCGAGGACACGCTGCGCGAGATCAATCGCGGCATGTGGACGATCGGCTATACCGGGCAGAGCCCGGAACGGCTGAAGATGCACATGGAGAACCAGCACACCTTCGACCGGACCACGCTGAAGGCGAATGGCGGTCCGGCTGACGGAGACTATTACGGTCTGCCGTGGCCAAGCTGGGGCACGCCCGAGATGAAGCACCCGGGCACGCCGAACCTTTACGACATGTCCAAGCCGGTGGCCGAAGGCGGCCTGACCTTCCGCGCACGTTTCGGCGTGGAGCGGGACGGCGACAACCTGCTGGCCGAAGGCGTCTACAGCGTGGGGTCGGAAATTCAGGATGGATACCCTGAATTCACCTACCAGATGCTTGTCGACCTTGGCTGGGACGGTGACCTGACCGAGGAAGAAAAGCGTGTCATGGGCCGTGTAGCGGGTATCGAGGGGCTGGATGACCAGTCCGTCGGAAACCAGGACGATGGCGAAGAGGCGCAGAACGCGTCCGAAGCCAACCAGGGCGACCAGGCGGACGAGGTGCAGCAGACGGCCGAAGGCCAGAACCTGACCCAGCCGAGCGGCGATCAGGGTGACAACGAGGAGGTCGGCGAACAATCCATGTCGCCCTTCCCGTCGGACTATAACGCCAAGGTGGCCGAGGTGAACTGGAAGACCGACCTGTCTGGCGGTATCCAGCGTGTCGCGATCGAGCATGGCTGCGCGCCCTTCGGCAACGCGAAGGCCCGTGCCGTCGTCTGGACCTTCCCCGACCCGGTGCCCCTGCACCGCGAGCCGCTTTACACGTCGCGGCGCGATCTGGTCGAGGATTATCCGACCTACGAGGACCGGTTCGCCTATCGTCTGCCGACGCTCTACGCCTCGATCCAGAAGAACGACTTTTCGAAGGATTTCCCGATAATCCTGACATCCGGTCGTCTGGTCGAGTATGAGGGCGGCGGCGACGAGACGCGGTCGAACCCGTGGCTGGCCGAGCTGCAGCAGGACATGTTCGTGGAAATCAACCCGCGCGATGCCAACAACCTTGGTGTGCGGGATGGCGAGCAGGTCTGGGTCGAAGGGCCCGAAGGCGGCAAGGTCAAGGTCATGGCCATGGTGACCAACCGGGTGGGCGAAGGCGTGGCCTTCATGCCATTCCACTTTGGCGGGCACTACCAGGGCGAGGATCTGCGGTCCAAGTACCCGGACGGCGCCGACCCCTATGTCCTGGGTGAATCCACCAACACCGCCCAGACATACGGCTACGACTCGGTAACCCAGATGCAGGAGACGAAGGCGACTCTCTGCAAGATCACAGCAGCATAAGGAGAAGATGGAATGGCCAGAGCTAAATTCCTGTGTGACGCCGAACGCTGCATCGAGTGCAACGCCTGCGTGACCGCCTGCAAGAACGAGCATGAGGTGCCGTGGGGCATCAACCGTCGCCGCGTGGTGACCATCGAGGATGGCAATCCCGGTGAACGCTCGATCTCGGTGGCCTGCATGCATTGTTCCGATGCGCCGTGCATGGCGGTCTGTCCGGTGGATTGTTTCTACCAGAGCGAGGAAGGCGTCGTCCTTCACTCGAAGGACCTGTGCATCGGTTGCGGCTATTGCTTTTACGCGTGCCCGTTCGGCGCGCCGCAATATCCGCAGGCGGGCAACTTCGGATCGCGCGGCAAGATGGACAAATGTACCTTCTGCGCCGGCGGTCCCGAAGAAAACAACAGTCAGGCCGAGTTCAACAAGTACGGGCGCAACCGGATCGCGGAAGGCAAGCTGCCGATCTGCGCCGAGATGTGCTCGACCAAGGCGCTGCTGGCCGGGGACGGCGATGTGGTCGCGAATATCTATCGCGAACGTGTCGTTTCCCGCGGCTTCGGTTCGGGCGCCTGGGGCTGGGGCACGGCCTATGAGCAGAAGGGCGGCTGACCGTCCTTCTGCCGGCATCTGACGCAAGAGGGGAGGCGGGTTTGTCCCGCCTCCCTTACCCCGCCCTGGCGATCCCCGTTGTTACGAGGGGTCCGGCAGGTATCTTGAGACATGCACTTCCGGACGCGCGCGCGCGCTGCCGCAGTTCATTTCCCAGGATATTCGAGTTCCGCCACCTGACAGGTTAAACCCGCAGGACCGGGCCGCAGAGAAAGGGTAACGACATGCACAGGCTTTTGCTGATTTGCCTATTGGCGCTGACGATGCTGGCCGCACCGGGCGTACAGGCCCAGGAGGCGGGCGAGCTGACCGCGCCCGAAGCCACGCAGAGCGACCGTGCGGCGACGGGCGGCGCGCAGACGCTGGAGGATATCCTGGCCCGCCAACGTGGCGAGGCGGTGCCGAGCCGCGCCCGTGACGGCGAGGACCCTGACAGCGCCGGGGCCATGGCGGGCCAGCTGGGCACGCTGGGCGGCGCGTCGGATTCCGATGTCTGGAGCGCGTTGCGCTATGGCACGGCGGATGTGACGGTTTCAGCGGGCGGGCCCGAGGCGCGCGTTCTGGTGCAGGACAATGGAATGTGGTGGCTGGATTTCCGGCAGGGGCCGCTGATCACCTATGGCGGATGGCTGCTTGTGGGGACAATCGCACTGCTGGCGGTGTTCTTCCTGATCCGGGGACGTATCCGCATCGACGGACAGAAGACCGGCCGGACCGTGACCCGGTTCAAGTTCATCGAGCGCTTTGCGCATTGGCTGATGGCGGGGTCCTTCGTGCTGCTGGCGATCACCGGCCTGCTGGTTCTGATGGGGCGCAAGTTCATCATCCCTGCCTTCGGACACGAGGCGTTCTCGGCCGTCGCCATCGGATCGAAATGGATCCACAACAATGTCAGTTGGGCCTTCATGGTGGGGCTGGTGCTGGCCTTCGTCTTCTGGGTCGTTCACAACATTCCCAACAAGACCGACCTGAAATGGATCGCCGTGGGCGGCGGCATGTTCAAGAAGGGCGTGCACCCGCCGGCCAAGAAATTCAACGCGGGCCAGAAGGTGATCTTCTGGTCGGTCATGATCCTTGGCGCGTCCATCGCCGCCTCTGGCCTGTCACTGCTGTTTCCGTTCGAACTGCCGATGTTCGCCAAGACCTTCGGCCTTCTGAACGAGACCGGGCTGCCGCAGGCGCTTGGCTTTGGCACCCTGCCCGAGCAACTGGCCCCGCATGAGGAGATGCAGTATTCGCAGCTTTGGCATGCCATCGTCAGTTTCGTGCTGATGGCGATCGTGATCGCGCATATCTATATCGGGTCGATCGGGATGGAAGGCGCCTATGACGCGATGGGCAGTGGCGAGGTCGAGGAGCAATGGGCGCGCGAGCACCACAGCCTGTGGCTGGACGAGGTCAAGAAGCGCGAGGACGAGCCCAAGCCGGCCAGACCCGCGACGACGCCCGCCGAATAGATGCGCGCCTTCGTGCTGGCATGCGCGGGCCTGCTGTCCGCCGGTGCGCCGGTGGCCGCGCAGGAGTTCACCACGCTGAAGGGCCATGGCGGCCCGGTCATGGGGATCGACGTGCACCCCGAGACCGGGCAGGTGGCCACGGCCAGTTTCGACAATTCCGTCGGGCTCTGGAAGGGCCGCACGCCGCGCTGGCTGGAAGGGCATGACGCGGCGGTGAATACCGTCCGGTTTCTGGACGGGCGGACCGCGGCCTCCGGCGGGGACGATTTCGACGTGATCCTGTGGGCGTTGCCCGAGGCGGAGGCGACGCGGCTGGAGGGGCACCAGGGCAAGGTCGCCGCGATCGCGGCGTCGCCGGACGGCACCATGCTGGCCACCGCAAGCTGGGATGGAACCATCGGCTTGTGGCCGCGCGACGGCGGCAAGGCGCGGTTCCTGAAAGGGCACGATGCGGCGGTCGGCGACGTGGTTTTCAGCGCCGATGGCGCGCGGCTCTACTCGGCCTCCGCGGACGGCACGATCCGGCTGTGGCAGGTCGATGACGCGCAGGCGGCACCGCGGGTGGTGGTGAATGCGGGCTTTGGCGTGAACCGCCTGATCCTGGGCCCGCAGGACAGTTGGCTGGCCTATGGTGCGGTCGACGGCGTGACGCGGGTGGTGGACCCCGTCACCGGCGAAACGCTGCGGGATTTCTCGCTGGACCGGCGGCCGATCCTGTCGATGGCGCATCACGAGGCCAGCGGCCAGCTGGCGGTGGGCGACGGGCACGGTTTCATCATGATGATCGACACGCAGGCCTGGCGGATCAGCCGGGATTTCCGCGCCATGCGGCAAGGGCCGGTCTGGGCACTGGACTTTTCGCCCGACGGCACGATGATCTATGCTGGCGGGATCGAGGATGTGGCGTTCGGCTGGCCGGTGGCCGATCTCGACGCGTTCGATCCCGCGGGCAGCGAGCAGCGGACCTTCCTGCGCGACCCCGGGGCGATGCCCAACGGAGAACGGCAGTTCATGCGCAAATGTTCGATCTGCCACGCGCTGACGCCGCCCCCCTCGCGCAAGGCGGGACCCTCGCTGCACGGGCTGTTCGGGCGGCAGGCCGGTACGGTGCCGGGCTATCCCTATTCGGATATCCTTGACGGGTCTGATATCGTTTGGAGCGAAGAGACCATTGATGCGCTTTTCGACCTTGGACCGGATCATTACATTCCGGGGTCCAAGATGCCGATGCAGCGGATCGTCGCCGGCGAGGACCGGCAGGACCTGATAGACTATCTGCGCGCGGCGACACAGCCGTGAGCCGCATATTGAAAGGGAGACTGGGAACATGAAAGCGATGCTTTCTGCCTTTGCCGCCACGGCCCTGATCGCCGTGGCCGCCTGGTACGGGCTGCACGAGGCGGGGTTCTCCGCCGGCGAGCGCAACTCCGGGGAGTCCGTCCGGCTGGGAGACGGCTGAGGCATGACCTTGCCGACTGCCGCACCGTCCGAACCGGCCGGGAAGAGCCGTGACGATTACGGCGAGAACCTGCAATTCGCCTCCGTGCTGGTCATCGACGACGAGCCGGGAATGCGAAATTTCCTGATCAAGATCCTGGAGCCGCGGGTGAAGCGGGTCGAACAGGCGCGCTCGGCGGCGCAGGCCGCGGAGATCCTCGACCGGGCACATTTCGACCTGGTGATCCTGGACAACGTGATGCCCGGCAAGACCGGGCTTGACTGGCTGGCGGAACAACGGCGCGTCGGGCTTTTCGCCGACACGATCATGATCACCGCCTATGCCGATCTCGATACCGCGATCCGGGCGCTGCGCACGGGGGTGGCGGATTTCGTGCTGAAGCCGTTCCGCGCAAACCAGATCCTGAACGCTGTGGCGCGGGCGCTGGACCGAAAATACCTGCGGCGCGAGAATTTCCTGCTCAAGCACGAGTTGAGCGAGGGAGGACAGGCGGCGCGCGGGCGGCTGCTGGGCAATTCCCCGGCAATCCAGAAAGTGCGCGACGTGCTGGCCAAGCTGGCCCCGACACCCACCTCGGTGCTGTTCACCGGGGCCAGCGGCACGGGCAAGGAGATTGCCGCGCGGACCCTGCACGCCATGTCGGACCGGGCGGGGAAACCCTTTGTCGCGGTGAACTGCGCCGCCGTCTCGCCCGACCGCGTCGCCGAGGAACTTTTCGGCATCGTCGAGGGCGGCGACCGCACCAAGGACGGGCTGTTCCTGCATGCCGATGGTGGCACGCTGTTTCTGGACGAGGTGGCGCAACTGCCCGAGCAGGTGCAGGCGGGGTTGCTGCGGGTGCTGGAGGATCGCCGGATCCGGCCGCTGGGCGCGGAGCGCGAAATCCCGCTGAACCTGCGGTTTTTCTTCGCAACCAACGCCGATCTGCAGGCCGAGGTCGCGGCGGGCCGGTTTCGTGCCGACCTCTATCACCGGATCAACGTCGTCGACGTGAGCATGCCGCCCCTGACCGACCGCAGCGAGGATATCGTCGAGCTTGCGGCGCTCTTCATGAGCGAGTTTTCCCGCGCGCTGGCGCTTCCGGCGCTGGACCTCAACGAGGAAGTGCTGCTGAAGCTGAGCCGTTACGACTGGCCCGGCAATGTCCGCGAGCTGCGCAACCTGATCGAGCGGTCGGTGATCCTGGGCCAGTTTCCCGATGCCTTTTCCGGACATGGCACCGTCACCGGGCAAGAGGCGATCGAGACGCTGGAACTGGTCGAACAGCGCCACATCATGAGCGTATTGGACGCCTGCGACGGCAATCGCGCCGAGGCCGCACGCCGGCTGGGCGTCAGCCGCAAGACCGTCGATCGGAAATGCGCAGCCTGGGGCATCTGACGCGACCGGTCGGGAGGACGCGGGTGGTCCGGTTTCAGCTAAGTTCCCGGTTTTTTCTTGGCAAAAATACTCATTCCTCGGTGGCCACGGACGGCTCAGGCGGCGGTGTCGCGCTCGCGCGCCCCGGGCAGCCATACGGTGAATTCCGCGCCGCTCTCGGGGCGGTTGCGCACGGTTATGATGCCACCGGCCTGCCGGATCAGGGTCTGGCTGACCGACAGGCCCAGCCCGGTGCCTTCGCCCGGCTTGGTGGTGTAGAACGGATCGAACACGGTGTTGAGCCGCTCGTTGGCAATTCCGGGGCCGGTGTCGGCTACGATCAGCGCGGTGCCCTGCTGTCGGTCGTGATCCGCCACACGAACCGACAGGGTGAGCGACCCTGAATGGTCCATGGCCTGGACGGCGTTGACGACAAGATTGATTATGACCTGCTGCAATTCGCCGGGATTGATCCGGACGGCGGGGGCGTCCGGGTCACGGTTGACCGTGACCGTGATCCCCCCGCGTGAGATGACGTGATCCACCAGCACGAGGCAATCCTCGAGAACCGCGCCCATGTCCACCTGTTCGGAAAAGTCGCTGAACTCGCCGGGCCGGGCGAATTGCAGGAGCTTGCCGACGATGGCATTGATGCGCGCGATCTGGCGGTCCACGAGGTCAAGCTCGGTCATCAGCGGGCGGGCGGCCTCGCCGAGGGTTTCGCGGATGACGTCGAGGTTGCCCTGTATCACCGCCACGGGGTTGTTGATCTCGTGCGCGACACCTGCCGTGATCTCGCCGATTGAGGCCAGCTTCTCGCTGACCACGAGCTGCTGATAGGTGGTTTCCAGCTTCTCGTTGGCCTCGCGCAGTTCCGCGGTACGCGCGTCGACGCGGGCGTTGAGTTCGTCCGCCCAGGATCGCAGGGCGCGGTCGCGTTCCTGGACCTGGTCGAGCAGTTCATCGAGATGGGCGGCGACCTGTCCGATTTCGTCGCGTGTCGCCACGGGACCGATGCGCGCGTCCAGCTGACCGTCCTCGACCCGCCGGATCGTCTGGTTCATCCGTTCCAATGGCGAAAAGATGCCTCGGGCGAGGCGCAAGAACAGCGGAATGGTGATCAGAAGGACCGCCGCGAAAGCCGCGAAGACAAGGATGAAGGCGCTGCGCTTGGCGGCGACGAACGGGGCCTCGAGAAAGCCTACATAGAGCATGCCGACACGGTTCGAGAAACTGTCGATCAGCGGAAGGTAGCCCGAGATGTACCAGTCGTTCACCACGAAGGCGCGGTCGAGCCAGGTGCGCCCCTCGTTCAGCACGCGATTGCGCACGACCGCCGAGACGCGGGTGCCGAGCGCACGCTCTCCCTCGAAGAGCCGGACGTTCGTGGACACGCGCACATCGTCCAGAAACAGGGTCGCGGTGCCCTGCCGCTCTGGCTCGACCCCGTCGTCGGACTGGTAGACAAGCGCATTGATCGTGTCGATGAAATCGAGGTTACGGTTGAGCAGGATGCCTCCCACCAGGACCCCGGACCGCGCCGGCGCGGAGACGGCGGTTGCTGTGTGCACGACCATTCCGCGGTCTTCGGCCATGCGGTCGGTCGGCAGGGCGGCTTCGGTCTCGATCAGGGGCAGGCGGGCGCGGGAGGCCAGCATCGGGTCCAGCGCGGCAAGATCGGCCGCCGAGAAGATGTCGATCTCGGTTGCACTGGCACCCCTTGCCGCCGCCGCGATCACCGGCCACTGTCCGGCCGCCGCTCCGGCCGGACCGGAGGGCAGGTAGTACAGGAAATCGAGGTCGAGGGAGGCGCGCTCGGCATCGAGAAAGCGGTCGAACCGGTCGCCGGTCCGGTCCGCGGCCTCGTGAAACCGGGTCGAGCGGGCCAGGGCGGCGACATTTCCGCCCGTGGTGGCGAGGATCTGATCGAGATATTGCTCGGCGATCCTGAGGTCGCTTTTCACGTTCGCAATCAAAAGGTTGTCGTAATTCGCCGCCCAACGGCTGACCGCCAGCCATAGCAGCAGCGGCAGCAGAACCACCAGCGGCAGCAATGCCAGGATCAGCAGGCGTAGGCGAACCGATGTCATCGCGGGCAAGCCCTTCGTCGTTGTGCCGGGATATTAGGCGAAGGTATGCGGGGGGTCCATCGCTCGGCCGGGCAGGCCTTGCTTTTACGTGCGCGCTCGGGTGGGGCGGGAGCTTGATTTGCCGACACGATGCAGGGAGCGAGACCCTGCCGGGTGGGATGCTCTTCGCGACGATCCAGCGGACCGACGGTCAAGGTGATCCTGTGGCAGGCGACCCGCAAGCCGGGCGCCGAGCGGCGCATGTGATCTATGCCGTCATGGCAAGGGCAAATCTTTTGTCAGAAAAGATTTGCCAAAAGCTTTCATAAAGCTTTTGGCCCATCCGAGTCATCGGGGCGGGCCGCACGTCGAGGGGCGGAACATCTTTGCCCTAGTATCACCTGACGCGTTAACCTAAGTTTCAGGTGAATTAACTGGTACCGGGAGCGAAAGGCGGCAGCTTATGGCGCGGCTCTTCATGCTGGCAATATTGACGCTGGCCGTGGTCTTGCTGGCGGGCCTCGCGGTGTCCGCGACGGTGCGCGCGGCACGCGACGCCGGAAGTGCCGGACGCGGCATCGTTGCAACGACAGGAGGGACAAACATGCAGAAAATCGCTTATGCGGCCCTGTTCATCCTGATGCTGGGTGTCACCAGCGGCCTGCTGGGAGGATTGTGACCGGCATGGCGCGCAAATTCGGGGGCAAATACAGTCCGGACAGTGGTGTCGTGCAGGAGGCGGGTGCGGAACCGGCGTCCGGCGATCGGGCGCGGCACGGCGACGCGATGGCGTATCGCGGCGCGAGTGTCGATCCGGTCGGCGCGCGGGCCAACCTGATGTTCGTTCCGCCTGTGATTGTCCTGTTCACCTCGATCACCGGGGGGGCCACGGCCCTTGCACTGGGTGTCGCTTCGGCCGGACTTCTGGCGTTGTCGGCATGGATGCTGCGCAACGGTCTGCGGGCCGAGGCGGCCTATGCCACGCGCAAGGTTGCACGCAGCCCGGGCATACCGCGCAAGCTGATCTCGTCGGCGCTGGCCGGGCTGGGCGTGGCCGTGGCCGCCTACAAGGTCGAGCCGGGGCTGATCGCGCCGGTGATCTTCGGCGTTGTGACCACCGGGCTGCATGTCTTTTCCTTCGGGATAGACCCTATGAAGAACAAGGGCATGGAAGGGATCGACCAGTTCCAGAGCGACCGGGTGGCGCGCGCCGTCGACCAGGCCGAGACCTATCTGCACGAGATGCGGGATGCGGTGAAGCGGGCGGGCGACCGCAGGGCGGAGGCGCGGCTGGAGCAGTTCCAGGGCAGCGTTCGCAACATGCTGCGCACGGTCGAGGACGATCCCCGAGATCTGACGGCGACCCGCAGGTATCTGGGCGTCTACCTTATGGGCGCGCGTGACGCGACGGTGAAGTTCGCCGACATCTACGCGCGGTCTCGGGATGAGAAGGCGCGGGCGGATTACCTGGACCTGCTTGGCGATCTTGAAGAGAATTTCGAGGCCAAGACCAAGATGCTGCTGGCCGACAACAACAGCGATCTGGAGATCGAGATCGAGGTCCTGCGCGACCGTCTGGCGCGCGAGGGCATCCGTTTCAACAACAGCTGAGTTTCCCGGAAAGGACAGTGATCATGTCAGAGGACGTACGCACCAAGGCCGAGGCCGCGCTGGCCGAGGTGGAAGAGGTCAACCGGGTGGTCCTGCCCGAACCGCAGGAGGCGGGTGCCGTTGTGCCGCTTGCAGAGGCGGATCCCGCCGTCGGCGCGGAAATCCGGCAGCGGATGGACGAGATCGACATGGGCGACACCAATTCCATCGTGTCCTTCGGGTCTGCCGCGCAGGCCGAACTGCAGGAGATCTCGCAATCCATGCTGCAGGGCGTGCGCAACAAGGATGTGGGGCCGGCAGGTGACAGCCTGCGCGGCATCGTGACGACCATCCGCGGGTTCTCGGTCAGCGAACTGGACGTGCGGCGCGAGCGCACCTGGTGGGAAAAGCTGCTGGGCCGGGCAGCCCCCTTTGCCAAGTTCACTGCGCGGTTCGAGAGCGTGCAGGGCCAGATCGACAAGATCACTGACGACCTGCTGAAACACGAGCATGTGCTGCTGAAGGACATCAAGTCGCTGGATCTGCTGTATGAGAAGACGCTGCAATTCTACGACGAACTGGCGCTTTACATCGCCGCGGGCGAGGAAAAGCTGAAGGAACTGGACGAAAAGGACATCCCGGCCAAGGAGTCCGAGGTGAATGCCGCACCCGAAGAGGATCAGGTGATGAAGGCGCAGGAGCTGCGCGATCTGCGGGCCGCGCGCGATGACCTGGAGCGCCGGGTGCATGACCTGAAATTGACGCGGCAGGTGACGATGCAGTCGCTGCCGTCGATCCGGCTGGTCCAGGAGAACGACAAGAGCCTGGTGACCAAGATCAACAGCACGCTGGTGAATACCGTGCCGCTGTGGGAGACACAGCTGGCGCAGGCGGTCACCATCCAGCGCAGCGCCGAGGCCGCGGCGGCCGTGCGCGAGGCAAACGACCTGACCAACGAATTGCTGACGTCGAATGCGCAGAACCTGCGCGAGGCCAACAAGACGATCCGGACCGAAATGGAGCGCGGTGTCTTCGACATCGAGGCCGTGAAGCAGGCCAACGCGGACCTGATCGGCACGATCGAGGAAAGCCTGCAGATCGCCGACGAGGGCAAGGCGCGTCGCGCCAAGGCCGAGGACGACCTGCAGACGATGGAGAAGGAACTGCGTGATACGCTGGCCGCGGCCAAGTCGCGCCGCGACGGTGTCGGCGAAAACGCCGGCGGCGCGGTTCCGGCATGACAGGGTAGCGCCTTGCAAATGTTGCGACGGATCATACTGGGCCTGGTGACGCTTGCCGGGGCGCTGGCACTGGCCGGGTGCGAAGATACCGTGCCCGAGGCGCCGCCGACCAAGCCTCAGGCGCGGCCCAACGCGATGGTGCGCGCGCCGCAGCCGAGCGCGCCGTCGGAGGCCAGCCAGGACCTGGCGCGGTATTACAAACGCCTGGAGAACGACCTGGTGGTCCAGGGGCTGATGCGGCGTGACGGCGGCGGCGTGGATACGCCGTTTACCGACAACGACCTGCTGCGGAATTTCGTGCAGATCGGGTTCTTCGAGGAATACCAGCGCGACAAGGGGCTGCTGCCGTCGCAAAGCGGGCCGGTGGCGATCAAGAAATGGACCGGCCCGGTCCGGATCGGCGTGGAATTCGGGCGCAACGTGCCGGAGGAGATCAGGCAGAGCGAAAAGGCGCGGGTCGGGGATTATGCCCGGCGGCTGTCGCGGGTGACCGGCCATTCCATCACGCTGAGCGATGCCTCGCCCAATTTCATCGTGATGTTCATGAGCAACGATGACGGGGCGCAGTCGAAGGCGCGGGCGCTGGAAGTGATCCCGGCCATCGCCCAGTCGAACCTTGCGATCATCACCAACCTGCCGCGATCGACCCAGTGTTTCGTGATCTCGGCGGGCACGCGGGACGAGAACGAGCTGGGCGTTGCGCTGGCCTATATCCGGTCGGAACTGACCGACCTGCAGCGGCTGGCTTGCATCCACGAGGAAATCGCGCAGGGTCTGGGACTGACCAATGACAGCCCCCGGGCGCGGCCCTCGATCTTCAACGACGACGAGGAATTCGCGTTGCTGACCACCCATGACGAGATGCTGCTGGAGGCGCTGTACAATCCCGCGCTGAAGCCCGGCATGGGGCTGGAAGAGGCGCGTCCTATCCTGCGGCGGCTTTTCGAGAAGGGCGAGTCGTGAGGGACGTGGCGACGAGAGCTGTGACGACGTCGCCACTTGGGTTTATGATACATGCAGATGTCCGCTTGGCGGACGAGAACTAGCGCACGGAGATTACCATGGGCATTTTCGATTTCCTTTCGGGTGAGTTCATCGACGTCATCCACTGGGTGGACGACACGCGCGATACGATGGTCTGGCGGTTTGAACGGCACGGGCACGAGATCAAGTACGGTGCCAAGCTGACCGTGCGCGAGGGGCAGGCGGCGGTGTTCGTGCACGAGGGGCAGCTGGCGGATGTGTTCACGCCGGGGCTTTATATGCTCGAGACCAACAACATGCCGATCATGACGACGCTTCAGCACTGGGATCATGGGTTCCAGAGCCCGTTCAAGTCGGAGATCTATTTCGTCAACACGACCCGGTTCAACGACCTGAAATGGGGCACGAAGAACCCGATCATGTTGCGCGACCCCGAGTTCGGGCCGACGCGCATCCGGGCGTTCGGCACCTACAGCACGCGGGTCACGGACCCGGCCAAGTTCCTGACCGAGATCGTGGGCACCGACGGCGAGTTCACGATGGACGAGATCAGCTATCAGATCCGCAACATCATCGTGCAGAGCTTCAGCCGGATCATCGCGGGCAGCGGTATTCCGGTGCTGGACATGGCGGCGAACACGGCCGACCTGGGCAAGCTGGTGGCGGCCGAGATATCCGCCGTGGTGGCCGAGTACGGCCTGACGATCCCGGAATTCTACATCGAGAACATCTCGTTGCCGCCCGCGGTGGAGGAGGCGCTGGACAAGCGCACGTCGATGGGGCTTGCCGGGGACCTGGGCAAGTTCACGCAATATTCCGCGGCCGAGGCGATGACGGCGGCGGCCAAGAACCCCGGTGGGGCCGGGGGTGGCATGGGCGCAGGGATCGGTGCGGGACTTGGCATGGCGATGGCGGGACAGATGACCGGGCAGGGCGGGCCGTGGGGGGCAAGTGCGTCGCAGCCGTCGCCGGCAGCCCCGCCCGCGCCGCCGCCGCCGCCGGTCGAGCATGTCTGGCACATCGCCGAGAACGGCCAGACCCACGGGCCGTATTCCAAAGCCGCACTGGGACGCATGGCCAGCGACGGCAAGCTGACGCGCGAGACCCATGTCTGGACCGCGGGCCAGGATGGCTGGCTGAAGGCGGGTGACGTGCAGGAACTGGCGCAGCTTTTCACCATCCTGCCGCCGCCGCCGCCGGGGGCCTGAAGCCGCAGAGGGCAGGTGCCGGCCCCCGGGGGCCGGCCCTTGCCTCTGGCGCGCCGCGCCATTTTGAAAAAAAACTCACCCATAATCCGGCAGGTCCCATGGACACCCCCACCGTTCAAGACGAACACCGTTTTCCCTGTGACAATTGCGGGGCCGATTTCCGGTACGATCCGCAGGCGGGCAAGCTGATCTGCGATCATTGCGGCAACGAGGCCGAGATGGCACAGGCCGGGCCGTGGGAAACCACGCTGACCGAGCTGGATTTCAATGCGGCGGTAAAGGGCAAACTGGATGTCTCGGAGATTGAGGAAACGCGGGTGGCGACCTGCCCCAACTGCGCGGCGCAGGTCGAGTTCGACGAGGCCATCCACGCCCGGGAATGTCCGTTCTGCGCGACGCCGATCGTCACGGATACCGGGACGCACCGCCATATAAAGCCGCGTGGCCTGTTGCCGTTCCGGGTGGACGAGCCGGCGGCGCGCGGTGCGATGAACGACTGGCTGGGCCGGTTGTGGTTCGCGCCCAGCGGATTGCAGGAATACGCCCGCAAGGGGCGCAAGATGCAGGGCATCTACGTGCCCTACTGGACCTACGACGCCGACACGAAATCCAGTTATAGCGGCGAGCGCGGGACGGTCTATTACGAGACGCGGACGGTGATGCGGGACGGTAAGCGCCGGCAGGTGCAGGTCGCCAAGGTGCGCTGGACCCCGGTGCGCGGCCGCGTGTCGCGGTTCTTCGACGATGTGCTGATTCTGGCCTCGAAGACCTTGCCGAAACGGTACACCGACGCGCTGCAACCCTGGGACCTGGCCGAGCTGCGGCCCTACAGCCCCGAGTTCCTGGCCGGGTTCCGGTCCGAGGGGTACCAGGTGCCGCTGGACGAGGGGTTCGCCCAGGCGCGCCAGATCATGGATGCGCGGATTGCACGGGACGTGCGGTTCGATATCGGCGGGGACCGGCAACGGATCCATTCCATCGACACGGCGGTTAGCGACGTGACCTTCAAGCATATCCTGCTGCCGGTGTGGCTGGCGGCGTACAAGTACCGGGGCGAGACCTATCGGTTCGTCGTCAACGGGCGCGATGGCAAGGTGCAGGGCGAGCGGCCCTATTCGGCGATCAAGATCGCGATTGCGGTGGTGATCGGGGTGATAGTCGCGGCGGCGGTGGGCTATGGCGTGGCGATGAGCCAATGAGCGCGGATGGCGAGGCCCTCAAACGGCTGATGCAGGCGCGCTATTCCTGCCGCGCCTTTCGGCCCGAGCCGGTGGAGGATGCCGTGATCGAGCGGATCGTCGATACCTCACGGCACACGGCCAGCTGGAACAACACGCAGCCTTGGGAAGTGCTGGTGACGCGCGGCGCTGAGACGGAAAGCTTCCGGCAGGCCTTGCTGAGTGAAGTGCAGACGGGCAAGCCGGGGCCGGACATGGACTGGCCCGAAAGCTATCCCGGCGCGTTGGGCGAGCGGCGGCGGACCTGTGGCTATGCGCTTTATAATGCCGTGGGCATCGCGCGGGAGGATCGCGAGGCGCGGGCGCGGCAATCGATGCGGAATTTCGAGCTGTTCGATGCACCCCACGTAGCGATCCTGCACATCCCGAAGGTGCTGGGCAGCTATGGCGCGCTGGACGCGGGCGGCTTTCTGACCGGCTTTATGCTGGCGGCCACGGCCGAGGGGCTGGGCACTATCGCGCAGGCGGCGGTCGCGGCTTATCCGGCGCTGATCCGGCGGCATTTCGGGCTGCCGGAGGACCACGCGATCCTGTGTGCGATTTCCTTTGGCTACGCCGATGAGACGCATCCTGTAAACCAGTACCGCACCGAGCGCGAATGTCCGGGCGCGATACTCACGGTTCGGGGTGTGGAAACTTGAAAAGTTTCCGATCCGATTTCTTTTCGAGAAATCGGTGTCTTCGGACAGGGTCGCTTGAAGCAGACGTCTCAGTCGGCCCATTCCCAAGGGCGGGTGAATTCTCCAAGGCATTTCGCAACCGCGGCCTCGTCCGCGTCGCCGGTCTTTGACAGCCGCGCCACCAGACCGCGTTTCTTGTCGTCGATCACCTCGGTCACCTCGGCGTTGATGCCGGCCTCGGCCAGCGCCGAATTGTAGACACGGGTGATCGCGCGCTTGCGCAGGTCGGGCTTGAACACCTTGCCAACGGCGGTCTTGGGAAGTTCGTCCAGCACCTCGATATATTTGGGGATGGCGGCGCGTTCGTGGACGTGTCGCTTGCAATGTTCCAGCAGGGCGTCGGAGTCGACAGAGCCGCCGGACACAAGTTCGACATACGCGCAGGGCAGTTCGCCGGAATGCGCGTCGGGCTGGCCGATGGCGCCGGCGCCCGCCACTTCGGCATGGGCCATCAGCGCCTCTTCGATATCGGCGGGGTCGATGTTGTGGCCGCCGCGAATGATCAGGTCCTTGGCGCGCCCGGTGATCCACAGGTATCCGTCGCCATCGATCCGGCCCAGGTCGCCGGTGCGCAGATAGACCTCGTGATGGTAGAGATCCTTGTTCTTGGCGGCCTCGGTATAGGTGTTGCCGGCAAAGACGCCGGGATTGGCGATGCAGATCTCGCCCACTTCGTCGGGGCCGCATTCGGAGCCGTCGGTCTTGTAGATCTTGACGTCGGTATAGGGGAGGGGCACGCCGACGCTGCCGACCTTCTTCTCGCCGGTGGGCGGGTTGCAGGAGACAAGGCAGGTGGCCTCGGTCAGGCCGTAACCCTCGATCACGGTCATGCCGGTGGCGGATTCGAAGCGCTTGAAGAGTTCCAGCGGCATAGGGGCGGAGCCCGAGAAGGCGTTCTTCACCTTCGAAATGTCGGCATTCACCTTGCGCTGCATCAGCGCGGCGGTGGCGGTGGGCACGGTTATGACGAAGGTGGTGCCCCAGCGTTCCAGCAGCTTCCAAAAATTGTCGAACACGCCGTCGCCGCGATAGCCGGCGGGGGTCGGGAAGACCACATGCGCGCCGGATTTGATCATCGCCATCAGGATCACGTGGCAGGCGAAGACGTGAAAAAGCGGCAGCGGGCACATGATGCTGTCATGTTCGTCGAAGAGCAGTTGATGCCCGAGCCAGCCGTTATAGACCATGCCGGAGTATTTATGCTGGGCGACCTTGGGCATGCCGGTGGTGCCGCCGGTGTGGAAATAGGCGGCGACACGGTCGGTCGCGGGGTCCCCGAAGGAGAGCGTGCGGGAATGCCGGGCCAGTTCGGCATTGAAATTCTTGACGTCGGCGTGGTGGTTGCCAGCGTTCTTGGGCCGGATCAGCGGGACGATCCAGCTTTTGGGCGGGGTCAGGTAGCTGACAAGGTCGACTTCCAGAACGGTATGGACGTGGGGCGCATTGCGCACGGCCTCTGCCATCTTCTGGGCCACGTCGGTTTTCGGGAAGGACCGAAGCGTGACGACGACACGGGCGTCGGTTTCGCGCAGGATGGCGGCGATCTGTTCAGGCTCGAGCAGCGGGTTGATGGGGTTGACGATGCCGGCCACCATGGCGCCGATCGTGGCGATGGCGGTCTCGAGGCAATTGGGCATCACCAGCGCGATCACGTCGGTTTCGGAGATCTTGAGGCTTCGGAAGAGGTTTGCGGCCTGGCAGACGCGGGCGTGAAACTCCGACCAGCTGAGTGTCTGGGCCTTGTCCGTGGGTCCGGACAGCAACTGGTAGCTGACGGCGGGGCGGTCGGGAAAGGCCTGCGCCGTATCGGCCAGCATCCGGTAGACCGTCTTGGGGACTTCGCGCGCCTCCCAGGGCATTTCGTTCTGGATCGCCAGGGCATCCTGGCGTGTGGAAAATGTCATCATGTCTCCTCCCCGGACGCAATTTTTCGCGCCTGTTCTCCCTTCGGTCCAGAATGATCAGGATTGAGAAGCTGTGCAAGTTTTACGCTGCGTTTCGTCGGCGCGGGATCGCTTGAAACAAATGCGCCTTGACTCTTTTTGTCGGAAAACTCATCAATAGCCTACAAATTCACTCAGATAAGAGAGGCTGTTTCTTGATGGCACTTCTGAAATCCCGTACCTTCTTCGCCGCTCTTGCGGCTGGTGGCCTGGCCACCCCGGCCCTGGCACAGGAGGTGAACGTCTATTCCTCGCGCCACTATGATACGGACGATTCCCTCTACGAGGCGTTCACCGAGGAAACCGGCATCAACGTGAACCGGATCGAGGCCGATGCGGACGAGCTGATCGCGCGGCTGGAGGCGGAGGGAGACAACAGCCCTGCCGACGTGCTGATCACCGTGGACGCGGGCCGGATGGCGCGTGCCGAGGAACTGGACCTGCTGGCGCCGTACGACTCGCAGACCATCGAAGACCGCATTCCCGATCACCTGGAGCATCCCGACAACCTGTGGTACGGGATCGCGCAGCGCGCGCGGATCATCTATTACGACAAGGAAAAGGTGCAAAACCCGCCGCAGACCTACGAAGAGCTGGCCGATCCCGCGTGGGAAGGCAAGATCTGCATCCGGTCGTCCTCGAACATCTACAACCAGTCGCTGATGGCCTCGATCATCGAGACGCATGGCGAGGAAGCGGCCAAGGAATGGGCGCAGGGCATCGTCAACAACATGGCGCGTGATCCGCAGGGTGGCGACACCGACCAGCTGCGCGGCATCGTGTCGGGCGAGTGCGAAGTGGCGGTGGGCAACCATTATTACTTCGTGCGCGGGTTTGAATCCGATGTCGAGGGCCTGAGCGACGGGATCGACAATATCGGTTGGGTCTGGCCGAACCAGGACGACCGTGGCACCCACGTGAACCTGTCCACTGCGGCGATGCTGAAGACCGCGCCGAACCCGGAAAATGCCATGAAGCTGATGGAATTCTTCACCAGCGACGCGGCCCAGACCAACCTTGCGACGGGCAACCACGAATACCCCGCCGTCGAGAACGCACCGGGCACGGCGACCACCGAGCGGCTGGGCGAGTTCAAGCCCGACGAAACCACGCCCACCGCGGCGTTCAGCCGGAATGCTGCCAAGGCACAAGAGCTGTTCAACGCGGTCGGCTGGGACTGATCTTACCTTCGAGCAGGCATGGAATGCGGCGTCCCCATCGGGGGCGCCGTTTTTCGTTGTTCCGTCGCGATCATACCGGACGCGCAAGATCCGGGTCGTTGAACCGCATGATCCGGGTCGCTCCGACCTGACGGTGCGGCAAGGATGCCCGCACGACAATCCTGAAGGAGCGAACCATGCTGTTGAAAGACAGGTCCATCATCATCACCGGCGCCTCGAGCGGGATCGGCGCCGCCGCCGCGCTGATCTTTGCCGCACAGGGGGCACGGCTGGTTCTGGGCGCGCGCCGGGCCGACATGCTGAGCCGGATCGCGGGGCAGATCAACCAGTCGAACGGGCACGCCGTCGCGGTGGCGGGCGACGTGTGCGACCCGGGCTATGGACAGCGACTGGTCGACGCCGCGCGCGAGGCGTATGGCGGGCTGGACGGGGCCTTCAACAACGCCGGGACTGTCGGCAGCGGCGCCATGGTGGCCGACACCGAAGACGCGGAATGGGCCGAGGTGCTGGCGACAAACCTGACGGCCGGTTTCCATGCAGCCCGCGCGCAGGTACCGGCGCTGCGCGAGCGGGGTGGCGGTTCGCTGGTGTTCACCGGGACCTTCGTGGGGCATACCGCGACATTGCCGGGGATGGGAGCCTATGCCGCGTCGAAAGCGGGACTGGTGGGCTTGGTGCAGGCGATTGCCGTCGAGACCGGCAGCGCGGGCATTCGGGCCAACGTCCTGATGCCGGGGGGCACGATGACGGAAATGGCCATGGATGCGGCCACCAACCCCGAAACGGCGGAGTTCATCGCCGGGCTGCACGCCCTGAAGCGCATGGCGCAGCCGCAGGAAATCGCCAACGCGGCGCTGTTCCTGCTGTCGGATCTGTCGAGCTTTGTCACCGGGTCGGCCATGCTGGCCGACGGGGGCAATTCTATCGCAAAGGTTTGAAGCGGCGGCCTTGCATCTTCGCGCGTATCCGCCTCGCCCGGTTGTGATCCGGGCGAGGCGCTGAGGTCAGCTTACGTCCTTGTAGCTGACTTCCTTTTCATCCTTACCGAGCTTCGCACTGCGGGTCAGCAGGCGGTTGAGCGCATTGATATAGGCCTTGGCGCTGGCAACGACCGTATCGGTATCCGCCGACTGGCCGGTGGCGATGTTGCCGCCTTCCTCCAGCCGGACAGAAACGGTGGCCTGTGCGTCAGTGCCTTCGGTGACGGCGTGCACCTGGTAAAGCGACAAATGGGCATCGTTCGGGTGCAGCTTGCGGACGGCCTTGAACGTCGCGTCCACCGGGCCGTCGCCCTGTTCGGTCGCGGTCGTCTCGGCCCCGTCGATGGACATGACCATCTCGGCCTCGGCCTGTCCGCCGGTGCCGCAGACCACGCGCAGGGATTTCAGCACGAGGCGGTCGTTCTCGGCATCCTCGCCGGCGGTGACCAGCGCGATCAGGTCTTCGTCGAAGACCTCTTTCTTGCGGTCGGCGAGTTCCTTGAACCGCACGAAGACGTCGTTGAGCTGATTTTCGGCCAGGTCAATCCCGAGGTTCTTGAGCTTCGAGCGCAGCGCGGCGCGGCCCGAATGCTTGCCCATGACGATGTTGGTCTCGGTAAGGCCCACATCGGAGGGGCGCATGATTTCGAACGTCTCGGCGTTCTTGAGCATGCCGTCCTGGTGAATGCCGGATTCGTGGGCAAAGGCGTTCTTGCCGACGATGGCCTTGTTCGGCTGTACCTGGAAACCGGACACGGTGGCGACCCGGCGCGACAGATGCATGATCTTCGTGGTGTCGATCCGCGTGTGATAGGGAATGATGTCGTGGCGCACTTTCATCGCCATCACGACCTCTTCCAGCGCGGTGTTGCCGGCGCGTTCGCCCAGGCCATTGATCGTGCACTCGATCTGCCGGGCGCCGCCGGCGACGGCGGCAAGCGAATTGGCCGTGGCCATGCCAAGGTCGTTGTGGCAGTGGGTGGCGAAGATCACCTCGTCCGCGCCGGGCACGTCGGCGATGAGGCGGCGGATCAGGTCGGCGCTCTCGACCGGCGCGGTATAACCGACGGTATCGGGAATGTTGATCGTGGTGGCCCCCGCCTTGATGGCGATCTCGACCACGCGGGCAAGGTAATCCCATTCCGTCCGCGTGGCGTCCATTGGCGACCATTGCACGTTGTCGCAAAGGTTGCGCGCGTGGGTCACCGTTTCGTGGATGCGCTCGGCCATTTCATCCTGAGTGAGGTTCGGAATGGCGCGGTGCAGGGGCGAGGTGCCGATGAAGGTGTGGATCCGTGGTTGGGCTGCGTGCTTCACCGCCTCCCAGCATCGGTCGATGTCCTTGAAGTTGGCGCGGGCCAGCCCGCAGATCACGCTGTTCCTGGAGTTTTTCGCGATCTCGGAGACGGCCCTGAAATCTCCCTCGGAGGCGATGGGGAACCCTGCCTCGATGATGTCGACGCCCATGTCGTCCAGCAGGCCGGCGATCTCGAGCTTTTCGGCGTGTGTCATGGTGGCGCCGGGGGATTGCTCGCCGTCGCGCAGGGTGGTGTCGAAGATGACGACGCGGTTTTCGTCTGGATTGGTCATGTCATGTCTCGTGTGATTTTCCTAAGCCTGTGGCGCGAAAGGCAACTCCTCTGAGCGGTCGCGCCGGATCAGGGCACGCTCAGAGGCGGCTTAGGAGCAGACGCGCGGAAAGGCAAGCCGCCGGGGCGGGGCTTGCGGGGCCGAGGATATGGCGGCGCGTAGACATGCCGGAAAGCATAGGCACGATGAACGCTATTGAAAACCCCCGATCTGACGAAGATTTGCGCCTTGAAGACGTCTTCGGCGCGGCTAACTGGTCCGGACATGGAAAAGGCATTGGTGATAGGCGCCTCGGGCGGCATCGGATCCGCGCTGGTGTCGGGACTGGAAGGGCGCGGCGTGCGGGTGACCGGGCTGTCGCGCTCCGTCGACGGGCTGGACGTCACGGACGAGGCATCGGTCGAGGCGCATCTGGGGGCGCTGGAGGGCGAACACGACCTTGTTTTCGTGGCCACGGGCGCGCTGGAGCTGGAGGGGCGCGGGCCGGAGAAGTCGTTGAAAGATCTGACGGCCCGGGCGATGGAGGCGCAGTTCCGTGTGAATTGCGTGGGCCCGTCTCTGGTGCTGAAGCATAGCGTTCGGTTGTTGCCGCGCGACCGCGAATGCCGGTTTGCCGCCCTGTCGGCGCGGGTGGGATCGATCGGGGATAACGGCCTGGGGGGCTGGTACAGTTACCGGACGGCCAAGGCGGCGGTGAACCAGATGATCCATGGTGGGGCGATCGAGTTGAGCCGCACGCACAAACAGTCGATCTGCGTCGCGCTGCATCCCGGCACGGTGGAGACCCCGCTGACCGAGCGATACGCGGGCGGGCGCACGACGGTGACGCCTGAGGCGGCGGCGAAGAACCTTCTGGATGTGCTGGCAGGGCTGACGCCCCGGGAGACCGGGCAATTCTTCGATTGGGCCGGAAAGGCGGTGCCGTGGTGAAGCGGCTGATCCTGGTCCTGGGCGACCAGTTGAGCAAGGACCTCTCGGCGCTGCGGGAGGCGGACAAGGATCATGACCTCGTGGTCATGGCCGAAGTCGCGGACGAGGCCAGTTACGTGGGGCACCATCCGAAGAAGATCGCGCTGATCTTCTCGGCCATGCGCCATTTTGCCAAGGAGCTTCAGGAAGATGGCTGGAAGGTTGCCTACGCGCGACTGGACGATGACGACACGTCGAAATCCATCGTCGGCGAGTTGATGCGGCGCGGACAGGCGCATGGCACGACCGAGGTGATCGCGACCCGACCCGGCGAATGGCGACTAATCGAGGCGCTGGACAATGCACCGCTGAGGGTGAGGATGCTGCCCGATGACAGGTTCGTGGCCTCGCTCGATGAATTCAACGCGTGGGCCGAGGGTCGCAAGTCCTTGAGGATGGAGTATTTCTATCGTGAGATGCGGCGCAAGACCGGGTTGCTTATGAAGGGTGACGAACCGGCGGGCGAAAAGTGGAACTACGATCACGAGAACCGCAAACCGGCCTCCGGCGACATGCTGCGCTCGAAACCCATGGCGTTCACGCCGGACGAGATCACCGAAGAGGTCCTTGGTCTGGTCGAGAGGACATTCGGAAACAATTTCGGAGAGTTGCGCCCGTTCACCTCTGCCGTGACACGGGGCCAGGCGCTGCGCGCGCTGGACCATTTCGCGAAGAACCTTCTGGAGTGTTTCGGCGATTACCAGGACGCGATGCTGCAGGAAGACAGGTTCCTGCATCATTCGCTACTATCGCAGTATTTGAATATCGGATTGCTGAATCCTGTGGAAATCTGCACCCGTGTGGAAGAAGAATGGAAAGCCGGCAACGTGCCGATCAATGCCGCCGAAGGCTATATCCGGCAGATCATCGGCTGGCGGGAATACGTGCGGGGGATCTATTTCCGGGAAGGCCCGGACTATGTGACGCGCAATGCGCTGGGGCACGACCGGGACCTGCCCTGGATGTACTGGGGCGGCGAGACGCAGATGAACTGCGTCGCCCGTGCCGTTGATCAGACACGGGAACTGGCCTATGCGCACCACATCCAGAGGTTGATGGTGACGGGCAATTTCGCCATCCTGGCGGGGATCGATCCAAAACAGGTCCATGAATGGTACCTGGCAGTCTATCACGACGCGTTCGAATGGGTGGAGCCGCCCAACACCATAGGGATGAGCCAGTTCGCCGATGACGGGATCATCGCATCGAAACCCTATGTCAGTTCGGGCAATTACATCGACAGGATGTCGGATTACTGCGGCTCCTGCGCTTATTCGGTAAAGGACAAGACGGGTGAGAAAGCGTGCCCCTTCAACCTGTTATACTGGGATTTTCTGGTCCGACACCGCGATAAGTTCGCCGGGAATCCTCGCATGGGTCAGATGTATGCCACCTGGGACCGGATGAAGGACGACCGCAAGGAGGCCGTTCTGAAAGGCGCGAAACGCGTTCTCGACCGGTTGGATGCGGGCGAGGTCGTCTGAGCGATAGACCAGAAGGTCAAGAAACCCGGCCCGGCCAGGCTGCCTCGCAATGCACGGCGATAAACTTTCCTAGCCGAGCGCCTGGCTTTTTCTTGGCGCAAATACTCTCGGGGGTTTGGGGGTGAAACCCCCATCCGCCAAATCGGAAAGAGCGCGCCGCAGGCGCTCGATCGGATCAGTTGCCGGTCGCGGTGGGCGCGTCCGGGTCGCTTTCGGTCGCGGCGCCGTCGGAACTGTCGGCCTGAGCCTCTTCGGACGGGGGCCCATCGGTCGGGGTGACGGCGGGC
>JBKAGF010000023.1:0-56092 GCA_046290265.1 Roseovarius sp.
GAGGACTCGAACCTCCACGTCCATACGGACACTAGCACCTGAAGCTAGCGCGTCTACCAATTCCGCCACCTGGGCAGGTGTCGTGGAGGCGCATTTAGACATCTGGCCGGGGCGTGTCAACGTGGATTCGTGCGGATAATTCGTATTGGGCAATTCGCCTTGTCGATTTCGGCCATCGCGTCTAGTAGAAAGGGACCCAAAGGCGCAGACGGGAGCATCTTTCATGTCCAGGCTTGTCACCATCTATGGCGGTTCGGGGTTTGTCGGGCGATATATCGCGCGGCGCCTGGCCAAGAACGGTTGGCGTGTGCGGGTCGCCGTGCGGCGGCCGAACGAGGCGATGTTCGTGCGCCCCTACGGAACTGTCGGACAGGTCGAGCCGGTCCTGTGCAACATCCGCAACGACGACAGCGTGCGGTCCGTCATGCGCGGCGCGGACGCCGTGGTGAACTGCGTCGGCACCTTCGAGCGGCGCGGCAAGAACAATTTCGACGCCGTGCAGGCCGAAGGTGCCCGCCGGGTCGCAAGGATCGCGTCCGAACTGGGCGTCGCCCGCATGGTTCAGATCTCGGCCATCGGCGCCGATGACGAGGCGCCCAGCATCTATGGCCGGACAAAGGCCGAAGGCGAAGCGGCGGTGCAGGAGCATATGCCCGACGCCATGATCCTGCGCCCGTCGGTGATCTTCGGCCCCGAGGACGACTTCTTCAACCGGTTCGCGGGCATGACGCGGTTCTCGCCCATCCTGCCGGTCGTCGGCGGCAGCACGAAGTTTCAGCCGGTCTATGTCGATAACGTGGCAGAGGCCGCGGTGATGGGTGTCGAGGGCCGCGCCGCCCCCGGCATTTACGAACTGGGCGGGCCGGATGTGCACAGCTTCCGCGAACTGATGCAGCAGATGCTGCAAGTCATCCGCCGTCGCCGGCTGATCGCCAATATCCCCTTTGCCCTGGCCCGGCCCCTGGCCGCGGTGATGGACGGGGTGCAGACATTGAGCGGCGGTCTGATTTCGGCACAGATCACCCGCGACCAGGTCGCCAGCCTGACGCGGGACAACATCGTGTCCGAAAACGCCCGCGGCTTTGCCGATCTGGGCATCCAGCCCACGGCGATGGAGGCGGTCCTGCCCGACTACCTGTGGCGGTTCCGGCCCTCGGGTCAGTATTCGGAGATCAAGGAATCAGCGCGCACCCTGCGCAAGAGCTGACCCGGCCCCAAGGGGTCAGGAATAGGCCACGATCAGCAGTATCACGCCAAGAACGATCCGGTAGATCACGTAAGGCGTGAAGGACACGCTGCGCAGAAGCCGCATCATCAGGGTCAGGGCCAGCAGCGCCGACACGAAGGCGAACGCGGCGGCAATGGCGCTGTCCCGGATCAGGCCGACATTGGCGGTATAGACCGCCTCTGCCCCCAGGAACGTGCCGCTTTCGATGATCACCGGGATCGACATCAGCATCGACAGCCGCGCGGCATCGGACCTTGCATAGCCCATGAACCGCGCGCCGGTGATCGTGATGCCGGACCGCGACGTGCCGGGGATCAGGGCGATGGCCTGCCAGACCCCCATCACCATGGCATCGCGCAGAGACCAGTCGCGCGCCTCGCGCGTGGCTTCGCCCGCCTGGTCGGACCAGTACAGAACGACGCCGAAGATCAGCATCGTCCATCCGATCACAGCAACCGACCGCAGGTCGTCATCCAGCCCCGTCATCTTCAGCAGCACGCCGAAGGCCACCACCGGGATCGACGACACGATCAGCAGGAAGGCCAGCCTGGACCCTTCGGTGTCGATCCGGCCGGTCAGCGCACGGGGCAGACCCGAAAGCGCCAGCCTCACATCCGACCAGAAATAAAGGATCACGGCGAACAGCGTGCCCACATGCACCGCCACGTCGATCGCCTGTCCCTGGTCCTTCAGTCCGGTCAGGCCGGGCAGCAGGATCAGGTGACCGGACGAGGACACCGGCAGGAACTCGGTGATCCCCTGGATCACCGCCACCAGGATAAGATGGAAAAGGGGCATATGCGCTGCTCTGCTCGTTTTCTACCAGCTATACCGCATGGTTTGCGGGAAGGAAGAGGGCATTTAGGTCCGTATCGGACCTTGTTATTTGATCAAACTTGACGCTCGCCTTGTGCAACGGTAAAAATATTCGAATATAGGTAAACTGTTCTGACTTTATTTTTCGCGGGTCGTCATATAACCAGTCCTGACCTAGGCGATCTTGGGAGAGAATCGTGGCAAAACAACCGATGCTTAAATTCGTGTCCGTCGAGCGGGACATGCCCACCAAGCGCGAGGCAGATGCGCGCCGGGAAGATTTCAACGAAATCTATGCGGAATACGCCGACGAGAAAGCGAAAGAGCAGTCCGGCCGGTGCAGCCAGTGCGGCGTGCCCTATTGCCAGAACCACTGTCCGTTGCACAACAACATCCCCGACTGGCTGCGCCTGACCGCCGAGGGGCGCCTGCAGGAGGCCTATGAGGTCAGCCAGGCCACCAACACCTTTCCCGAGATCTGTGGCCGGATCTGCCCGCAGGACCGCCTGTGCGAAGGCAATTGCGTCATCGAACAGTCCGGCCACGGCACCGTCACCATCGGCGCGGTCGAGAAATACATCACCGACACCGCGTGGGAGGAAGGCTGGGTGCAGCCCATCGCCCCCGGGCACGAACGCGAGGAAAGCGTCGGCATCATCGGCGCCGGCCCCGGCGGCCTGGCCGCCGCCGACGTGCTGCGCAATGCCGGCGTGCAGGTCACGGTCTATGACCGCTACGACCGCGCGGGCGGGCTGCTGACCTATGGCATCCCCGGGTTCAAGCTGGAAAAACACGTGGTCATGCGCCGTGTCGAGCAGCTTGAAAAGGGCGGCGTCGAATTCGTGCTGAATTGCGATGTGGGCACCGACATCACCTTCGAGGACATCCGCGGCAAGCACACCGCCGTGCTGATCGCGACGGGCGTCTACAAAAGCCGCGAACTGCCCGGGCCCGGTGCGGGGGCCAAGGGTATCGTGCGGGCCATCGACTACCTGACCGCCAGCAATCGCAAGAGCTTTGGCGACGATGTGCCGGAATTTGAAAGCGGCGAACTGAATGCCGAGGGCAAGCGCGTCGTCGTGATCGGCGGCGGCGACACCGCGATGGACTGCGTGCGCACCGCGATTCGCCAGGGCGCCACGTCCGTGAAATGTCTTTACCGCCGCGACCGGGCCAACATGCCGGGCAGCCAGCGCGAAGTGATGAACGCCGAGGAAGAAGGCGTGGATTTCCAGTGGCTTTCCGCCCCCAAGGCGTTTCACGGCGATCCGGTGACCTCGGTGAAGGTGCAGCAGATGCGCCTTGGCTCGCCCGACGCGACCGGCCGGCAAAGCCCGGAAGAGATCGAAGGCGCGGATTATGACGAGCCCGCCGACCTCGTGATCAAGGCGCTGGGCTTTGAGGCCGAGGAACTGCCCACCCTGTGGGAGCAGGACGAACTGACCGTGACCCGCTGGGGCACCATCCGGGCCGAGTTCACCAGCGGCAGGACCTCGCTGCCGGGCGTCTATGCGGTGGGGGACATCGTGCGCGGCGCATCGCTGGTCGTCTGGGCCATCCGCGACGGACGGGATGCGGCGGAGGCAATCCTCGAAGAAATGGACGCCGGCGCAACGGCGGTGGCGGCAGAGTGATGCGCGCCGTCGCTCTCAATGCTGCCGGTGCGGGTCTCTGTCTCGCGCTGATATGTCCAGCTTCTTCACAGGCTGATGACTCGCTGGCGCTTATTCCCGCACGGGATCAGTGCAAGCCGATCTACGCCGTGCACAAAGACAGTTGCCTACTGGAAAAATTCTACCGATGCGAAAGCGACGGGCGCGGAACGATCAGGGCCGAAAACCACTCCGAGCACGGGATGTTCAGCATCGACTACACCGATCTGAATGGTAACACGCTCTTGTCATGGTCAAAAAGCGGCTACGCCAATGCGCTTAGCATCCTCAGCATCGGCAGTGTGATTTCCTACGAAGACCTGAAACAGGACGGAACCGACAACTTCGACATCACCCACATGGTCGACAACAAGTGGTTTGCCGATCCGATCGAAAAACGCTTCCACGGAACAATTACATTGACCGGCGAAACCGTCGAGATCGACGGCGTTCTGTTCGAACAGGGCGCGATGAGCGCAAACTCTGTAATCAACGCGCACGAAGAGATGACCGACGAAGGCTACTTATATTTCGATTTCGAACGAGGCATCAATTCCTGGGCCAGCACGAGGCCCGAGCGCGAGAAAGCCGGGTTCGACATCTACGCGCCGATGAAAGTCGTTTTTCCGGACGATCCGGATTTTCAAAGCAATGAACCGCAATATGGGTGCGGGACCCTGAGCCAGGTTTCGCCTGAACCGCTTCGCCGAGCGAAAGGATAATGTCATGACCAAATTCGACGAGACCTGGGCCGCGCAGGAAGAGGCCAAGCGCAAGTGGATGGCCGAAAACGGCATGTACGCGGAAGAGGAAGAGCATTCCTCCTGCGGTGTGGGCCTGGTGGTGTCCGTCAATGGCAAGGCCAGCCGCAAGGTGGTCGAGGCGGGCATCGACGCGCTCAAGGCCATCTGGCACCGTGGCGCCGTGGACGCAGACGGCAAGACCGGCGACGGCGCGGGCATCCATATCCAGATCCCGGTTCCGTTCTTTTACGACCAGGTGCAGCGCACCGGCCACGAGCCGCGCGAGGACCAGTTGCTGGCGGTCGGCCAGGTCTTCCTGCCGCGCACCGATTTCGGCGCGCAGGAAACCTGCCGGACCATCGTGGAAACCGAAGTGCTGCGCATGGGGCACTATATCTATGGCTGGCGCCACGTGCCGGTGGATATCTCCGTGCTGGGCGAAAAGGCCAACGCCACCCGCCCCGAGATCGAACAGATCCTGATTTCCAATGCCAAGGGCATCGACGAGGAGACGTTCGAGCGCGAGCTTTACGTCATCCGCCGCCGGATCGAGAAAGCCGCCGCCGCCGCGGGTGTCGGACAGCTTTACATCGCGTCCCTGTCCTGCCGCAGCATCATCTACAAGGGCATGATGCTGGCCGAGGACGTGGCCGAATTCTATCCCGACCTCAAGGACGACCGGTTCAAATCGAACTTCGCGATCTACCACCAGCGCTATTCCACCAACACCTTCCCGCAATGGTGGCTGGCGCAGCCCTTCCGCATGCTGGCCCATAACGGCGAGATCAACACGCTGAAGGGCAACATGAACTGGATGCGCAGCCACGAGATCCGAATGGCGTCGCAGTCCTTTGGTGAAATGGCCGAGGACATCAAGCCGATCATCGCGCAGGGATCGTCGGATTCCGCCGCGTTGGACTCTGTTTTCGAGGTTCTGGTGCGCGCCGGGCGTTCGGCGCCGATGGCCAAGACCATGCTGGTCCCCGAAAGCTGGTCGAAGCAGGCCGAGGAACTGCCCGTCGCGTGGCGCGACATGTATTCCTACTGCAACTCGGTGATGGAGCCGTGGGACGGCCCCGCCGCCCTGGCCATGACCGACGGCCGCTGGGTCTGCGCCGGGCTTGACCGGAACGGGCTGCGGCCGATGCGCTATGTGGTGACGGGCGATGGCCTCGTGATCGCAGGCTCCGAGGCCGGGATGGTCCCGATCGACGAGGGCACGGTGCGGGAAAAAGGCGCGCTGGGTCCGGGCCAGATGCTGGCCGTGGACACCGCGAAGGGCGTTCTTTACCACGACACCGAAATCAAGGACAAACTGGCCCGCGCCCTGCCCTTCGACGAATGGGTCGGCAAGATCACCGATCTTGACGAACAGCTTGCCGGCGTGACCGAAACCGCCACCTGCGACGGCACGGAACTGCGCCGCCGCCAGATCGCCGCCGGGTATTCGGTGGAGGAACTGGAAGGCGTGCTGGCTCCCATGGCCGAGGACGGCAAGGAGGTCGTGGCCAGCATGGGCGATGACACCCCCAGCGCGGTCCTGTCCAAGAAATACCGCCCGCTCAGTCACTATTTCCGCCAGAACTTCAGCCAGGTGACCAACCCGCCGATCGACAGCCTGCGCGAATTCCGCGTCATGAGCCTGAAGACGCGGTTCGGCAACCTCAAGAACGTGCTGGACGAGTCGAGCGCCCAGACCGAGATCATGGTGCTGGAAAGCCCCTTTGTCGGCAACGCGCAATGGCAGGCGATGCTGGACAGCCTGAACGCCGATGTCTGCGAGATCGACTGCACCTTCGAGCCGGGCCGCAACGCGCTTCGCTCCGGTCTGGAACGTATCCGGGCCGAAGCCGAGGATGCCGTGCGCTCGGGCGCCGGGCATATCGTCCTGACCGATCAGGGTGTGTCAGAGACGCATATCGGCATGCCGATGATCCTGGCCACCAGCGCGGTGCACAGCCACCTGACCCGCAAGGGCCTGCGCACCTTCACCAGCCTCAACGTGCGCTCGGCCGAATGCATCGACCCGCATTACTTTGCCGTGCTGATCGGCGCGGGGGCCACCGTGGTCAACGCTTACCTCGCCGTGGACAGCCTGGCCGACCGCATCGGACGCGGCCTGCTGGACTGCACCCTGACAGAGGCCGTCGCGCGCTATCGCGAGGCCATCGACCAGGGCCTGCTGAAGATCATGTCGAAGATGGGCATCAGCGTCATCTCGTCCTATCGCGGCGGTCTGAACTTCGAGGCGGTGGGCCTTTCCCGTGCCATGTGCGCCGAGTTCTTCCCCGGCCTGACCAGCCGTATCTCGGGCATCGGCGTCAGCGGCATCCAGGCCAAGCTGGAGGAAATCCACGCCACCGCCTTCCGTGGCGGCAAGAACGTGCTGCCCATCGGCGGCTTCTACAAGTCGCGCAAATCGGGCGAGACCCACGCCTGGGGCGCGCAGACCATGCACATGATGCAGATGGCCTGCAACAAGGCCAGTTTCGAGCTGTGGAAACGCTACAGCCAGGCGATGCAGGCCAACCCGCCGATTCACCTGCGCGACCTGATGGCGATCAAGCCCATGGGCGAGGCCGTGCCGCTGGAAGAGGTGGAAAGCGTCACCGCGATCCGCAAACGTTTTGTCACGCCGGGCATGTCGCTCGGCGCGCTCAGCCCCGAGGCGCACAAGACCCTGAACGTGGCCATGAACCGCATCGGCGCACGCTCGGATTCGGGCGAGGGCGGCGAGGATCCGGCGCATTTCGTGCCCGAACCCAATGGTGACAATCCCAGCGCCAAGATCAAGCAGGTGGCCTCGGGCCGCTTCGGCGTGACCGCGGAATACCTCAACCAGTGCGAGGAACTGGAAATCAAGATCGCCCAGGGTGCCAAGCCCGGCGAGGGTGGCCAGTTGCCCGGCATGAAGGTGACCAAGCTGATCGCGCGCCTGCGTCACTCGACCGAGGGCGTGACCCTGATCTCGCCCCCGCCGCACCACGACATCTACTCGATCGAGGATCTGGCGCAGCTGATCTATGACCTCAAGCAGATCAACCCGACCGTGAAGGTCTGCGTCAAACTGGTGGCGCAGTCCGGTGTCGGCACGATTGCCGCCGGGGTGGCCAAGGCCAAGGCCGACGTGATCCTGATTTCGGGGCACAACGGCGGCACCGGCGCGTCGCCCGCCACGTCGATCAAATATGTCGGCCTGCCCTGGGAAATGGGCCTGACCGAGGCGCATCAGGTTCTGTCGATGAACAACCTGCGCAGCCGCGTCACCCTGCGCACCGATGGCGGTCTGCGCACCGGGCGCGACATCGTCATGGCGGCGATGATGGGGGCCGAGGAATACGGCATCGGCACCGCCGCCCTGATCGCGATGGGCTGCATCATGGTGCGCCAGTGCCAGTCCAACACATGCCCCGTCGGCGTATGTACCCAGGACGAGTCGCTGCGCGAAAAGTTCACCGGCAATGCCGACAAGGTGGTGAACCTGATCACCTTCTACGCCCAGGAAGTGCGCGAGGTGCTGGCCAGCATCGGCGCCCGCAGCCTTGATGACGTGATCGGGCGTGCCGACCTTCTGACCCAGGTTAGCCGCGGGTCCGCGCATCTCGATGACCTGGACCTCAACCCGATGCTGATCACCGTGGATGGCGCGCAGCACATCACCTATGACCGCAACCGCCCCCGCAACGAGGTGCCCGATACGCTGGACGCCGAGATCGTGCGCGATGCGGCGCGGTTCCTCAACGATGGCGAGAAGATGCAGCTTCACTATGCCGTGCAGAACACGCACCGCACCGTGGGCACCCGCGTCAGCAGCCATATCGTGCGCAATTTCGGCATGCGCAACGCGCTGCAACCCGATCACCTGACCGTCAAGCTGACCGGCTCGGCGGGACAGAGCCTTGGGGCCTTCGGCGCGCCGGGCCTGAAGATCGAGGTCGCCGGAGATGCCAACGATTACGTGGGCAAGGGCCTGTCGGGGGGCACCATCGTGGTGCGTCCGCCCATGGTCAGCCCGCTGGAGGCCGCCGATAACACCATCATCGGCAACACGGTTCTTTACGGCGCGACCGACGGTTACCTGTTTGCCGCAGGCCGCGCGGGCGAACGGTTCGCCGTGCGCAACTCGGGCGCGAAGGTGGTGATCGAGGGCTGCGGCAGCAACGGCTGCGAATACATGACCGGCGGCGTCGCCGTGATCCTGGGCTCGGTCGGGGCGAACTTTGCCGCGGGCATGACCGGCGGCATGGCCTTCCTCTATGATCCCGACGGCGCGACCGACAAGCTGATCAACCTCGAATCGGTGGTCACCTGCCCGGTGACCGAGATCCACTGGCTGACCCAGCTGAAAGAGCTGATCGAACGCCACCTCGCGGAAACCGGCAGCCTGCGCGCCACGGAGATCCTGCAATACTGGGAAGCCGAGAAGGACAAGTTCGTCCAGGTCTGCCCCAAGGAGATGCTGGGCAAGCTGGAACATCCCATCGGCATCGAGGACAGCGCGATTCCGGCCGAGTGACAGTGGCGGCAGAACCCCGCGCGATGCGATGCGAACGCCCTGCCGCGGATGCGGCGGGGCCGGTCATACAGGGTTCCGCAACCGGGGCTGAGACGGCTTGAGACGGGACCCTGAAACCATCGTGCATGAAGGGCCGCTGCGAATCCTCCGCATCGCGGGGCGCAGCCGCACGCTTGTCGTCAGTTGTTCCGACCTGGGCCGCAAGCCCAAGGAACCGCCCCCGCCGCAATTCTTCGGCATGGCGACGCAGGGCGGCGAGAACCACGTTCTGTTCATCTCCGACGAAAGCCGGTCATGGCTGAACGCGCCGGGTATGGCCGAGCGCATCGTCGCGACGATCGAGGAAACCGCCCGGGAGATTGGCGCCGGGCACATCGTGGGCTTGGGAAATTCGATGGGGGCGACGATGCTGCTGCACCTGTCGAACCTGACCAGAATAGACACTATCCTTGCCCTGTCGCCGCAATATTCGGTCGATCCGCGCCTCGTGCCCGAGGAGGATCGCTGGGACCGGTTCCGCCGGGGGATCACCGCGTTCCTCTATCCGTCGGTAGACCGGCTTCGCGTGGACCGCACGCGGTACTACATCCTGCATGGCGATGCGCAGACCGAGCTGCACCATGCGCTGCGCTTTCCCGATATCGATGGGCTGTCCCACATGATCCTGCCCGGCTATGGCCACCGCCTGGCCGAGGTGCTGAAGCAGGAGGACGAACTGCCGGCCCTGGTGGCGCTGGCCCTGGCGGGGCGCCACGTGCGGTTGCGCAAGCGCCTGCTGCGGTCCGGCGCGATCCGGCGCAGGACTTTCGCCGCCGGTCGTGCGACCCGGGGCGCATGACCAAAGACACCCGCGCCCCCGGACCCCCTGCCGGGAATTGCATCGCCCCAGCCTGCGCTATAGCAAGTGAATGATGGCCAGGAAAAAGAGCAGCAGAAAATCCAGACCTTCGGTGATGGATCGGATCGCGGCCCCGGTGCTGTGGGCGCGGGTCTGGGTCGTGCGCGTGTTCCTGATCGTTCTGGTGATCGTCTGCGGCACCGTGCTGGCGCATCGCTGGTGGAGCCCGCCCGACACGCTCTACATGAAGCAGGAAACCCACCGCCTTGGCGAGATCCGGCACCGGTGGGTGCCGCTGACCGAAGTCGCCCCCGTCATGGCGCGGTCACTGGTGGCGGCCGAGGATGCCAATTTCTGCCTTCACTGGGGGTTCGACATGAACGCAATCCGCGACGCGCTGGAAGACGGCAGCGGCCGCGGGGCCTCGACCCTCAGCCAGCAGGTGGTCAAGAACGTCTATCTCTGGCACGGCCGCAACTGGACGCGAAAAGCGCTGGAAGCGGCCCTGACACCCGTGGTCGAGACGTTCTGGTCCAAGCGGCGGATCATCGAGGTCTACCTCAATGTCGCCGAGTTCGACGAGGGCATTTTCGGCGTCGACGCCGCCGCCCGGCATTATTTCGATGTCGCCCCCGACGCGCTGAGCGATGTGCAGGCGGCCCGTCTGGCGGCCGTGCTTCCCAACCCCAAGGAGCGTTCCGCCTCTGCCCCAAGTGACGGCCTGCGACGCCGGGCCGCCAGCATCATGGACGGCGCGGCCACGATTCGCCGGGACGGGCGCGCGGCGTGTTTCGAGGATTGAATCGAACGCGATAACAGGGCATTGAAGGACTGATTTCGCCACGATACCGGTGCTCTTATGGCCAAGCTCTACCATGTTCCACTGTCCCCCTTTTGCCGCAAGGTGCGCCTGTGCCTTGCCGAAAAGCGGATCGAATGCGAACTGGTGGAAGAACGCTATTGGGAGGCCGACCCCGACTTTCTGCGCCGCAACCCGGCCGGCAAGGTGCCGGTGCTGCGGCTGGACGGCATGACCCTGGCCGAAAGCACGCCGATCTGCGAATATCTCGAGGACAAGTACCCCGAGCCCGCGCTGATGCCCAAGGCGCATGACGGCCGTTACGAGGTCCGCCGCCTGGTGGCGTGGTTCGACGACAAGTTCCACCACGAAGTGACGTCGAAACTGCTGTACGAGCGGGTCAACAAGAAGGTGATGGGCAAGGGGTTCCCCGACAGCACCAATGTCAAGGCGGGCGCCAAGGCGGTGAAGTTCCACCTGGATTACATGGCCTGGCTGCTGGACCGGCGCCGCTGGCTGGCCGGAGACGTCATGACCCTGGCCGATTTCGCCGCCGCGGCGCATCTGTCGAGCCTCGACTATATCTCGGACGTGGACTGGAACCGGTCGGACGTGGTCAAGGACTGGTACGCCAAGATCAAGTCGCGACCGGCCTTCCGCAACATCCTGGCCGACCAGGTGCCGGGATTTCCCCCGCCGGCGCATTATGCCGACCTTGATTTCTGAGGGGCCTTGCCCCTCGGCCTGCGGCCTCACCCCAGAGTATTTGGGCCAAGAAAAAGCATGGATGGGCTGAAACAGAGACTGGTTGCGCAGGCCCTGGCCGAGGGGTTCGACCTCTGCCGGGTGTGCCGGCCCGGTGACGTGCCGCAGGTGCCGGAACGCCTGCGCGCCTTTCTGCGACAGGGCCGTCACGGTCAGATGCGCTGGCTGGAAGAACGGGAACACTGGCGCGGCGCGCCGGATGTCCTGTGGCCCGAGGCCCGGTCGGTGATCATGCTGGGCGAAAGCTATACCCCCGACAGCGACCCGATGGCGACGCTGGACGACCCCGAGGTCGGCACGGTGTCGGTCTATGCCCGCAACCGCGATTACCACGACGTGGTGAAGAAGCGGCTGAAACGGCTGGCGCGCTGGCTGATCGCCGAGGGCGGCGGCGAGGTAAAGGTGTTCGTCGACACCGCCCCGGTCCCGGAGAAACCGCTGGGCGAGGCGGCGGGACTGGGCTGGCAGGGCAAGCACACCAACCTGGTCAGCCGCGACATGGGCAGCTGGTTCTTCATCGGGTCGGTTTTCAGCACGCTGGAGATCGACACTGATCCGGCGGAAAAAGACCATTGCGGTTCTTGCCGCGCCTGCCTGGACATCTGCCCGACAGAGGCCTTTCCGGCGCCCTACCAGCTGGATGCGCGGCGCTGCATTTCCTACCTGACGATCGAGCACAAAGGCCCGGTGGACGAAGAGCTGCGCGGCAAGATGGGCAACCGGATCTATGGTTGCGACGATTGTCTTGCGGTCTGCCCGTGGAACAAGTTCGCCGTCACGGCGCGCGAGGTGCGCTATCATGCCCGCGACGACCTTGTCGCGCCGCCGCTGGCAGAGCTGGCGCGACTGGACGACGCGGGGTTCCGAAGCCGGTTTTCCGGCAGCCCGATCAAGCGGATCGGGCGGGACCGCTTCGTGCGCAACGTGCTTTACGCGATCGGCAATTCCGGGCGCCGGGCCCTGATGCCCGCGGCGCAGGACCTGTGCGACGATCCCGACGCCGCCGTGGCAGATGCGGCGCGCTGGGCGGTCGGGCGGCTGTGACATGTCGCGAACAGGCGGGACCGGTCCCGAAAGACCGGTAAAACCCGGGCAGGTGACCGGGGACGGGTGACGGGGGACAGGCAGATGGCAGTTCTGTTGGGCGTGGATACGGGCGGGACCTATACCGATGCGGTGCTATTGCGCGACGAGCGGGAGGTGATCGCCAGCGCCAAGGCCCTGACGACGCGCCACGACCTGTCGATCGGGATCGGCGACGCGATCGAGGCGGTGCTGTCCCGGGGCGGCGTCACGCCCGAAGATATCGGGCTGGCCTCGCTGTCGACGACGCTGGCGACCAACGCGCTTGTCGAAGGGCAGGGCGGCCGCGTGGGGTTGGTCTATGTCGGCTTCCGCGACGGCGACTTGCAGACCCATGGCCTGACCGAGGCGCTGGGCGGTGACCCCGCGCTGGTTCTGCAGGGCGGGCACAATCACGCGGGCGGCGAAGCCAACGCATTGGACGAAGCCGCTCTTTCAGAATGGTTAGAGACAGTTTCGGGCGCATCCGCCTTTGCCGTTGCCAGCCAGTTCGCCACCCGTAACCCGGCCCATGAACTGCGCGTGGCCGAGATCATCCGCGCCGCGACGGGCCGGCCCGTCAGCTGCTCGCATCACCTGTCGGCCCGGCTGAACGGGCCGAAACGTGCCCTGACGGCGGTGCTGAATGCGCGGTTGATCGGCATGATCGCGCGGCTGATCGAAAAGGCCGAGGGCACCCTGGCCCGGTTCGGCATCGCCGCGCCGCTGATGGTCGTGCGTGGCGACGGCGCGCTCATTTCCAGCGCGCAGGCGCGGGAGCGGCCGATCGAGACGATCCTGAGCGGGCCGGCGGCCAGCATCGTCGGCGCGCGCTGGATGACCGGCGCGGTCGAGGCGCTGGTGTCGGATATCGGCGGCACCACCACGGATGTCGCCGTCCTGCGGGATGGACGCCCGATGATCGATCCGGCGGGCGCCCAGGTCGGTCCGTGGCGCACCATGGTCGAGGCCGTCGCGATGCGCACCACCGGCCTTGGTGGCGACAGCGAGGTGCACGTGATCGACGAGGGGCTGGTGGGCGGCGTCACCCTGGGCCCGCGCCGGGTGGTGCCGGTCAGCCTGATCGCGCTCGAGGATCCCGCGGCGCTACATGCGGTGCTGGACGAGCAGCTGCGCAATGACGCGCCCGGCGAGCACGATGCGCGATTCGTGCGGGGGGTGACCGGGATGGAGGCAGGCGGGCTGGAGCCGCGCGAGGCGGACCTGCTGGACCGGATCGGCGCCGGTGTCCGGCCGGTGGGACAGGTGATGCGCAACCGGATGGACAGTGCCGCGCTGCGGCGGCTGGTGGCGCGCGGTCTGGTGCAGCTGGCGGGTGTCACACCGTCCGATGCCAGCCACGTGCTGCGGCGGCTGGACGCCTGGGATGCCGAGGCCGCGCGCAAGGCCGTTGCGCTGATAGGCCGGAAGCGGACGGGCAACGGGAACCGGCTGTGCCCCGACCCCGATGCGATGGCCCAGATGATCATCGATCAGCTGACGCATCAGACGAGTCTGGCCTTGTTAGAGACTGCATTCGCCGAGGACGGGCATGATTTCGGTCAGCCCCCGACACAGCTGGCGCGACATGTTCTGATGCAAGCGGGCCTCGACCGGCATCGCGGGTTGGTGCGGCTGGACAGCGGCCTGAACGTGCCGGTGATCGGGCTGGGCGCGTCCGCCCAAAGCTATTATCCGGCGGTGGGCAAACGGCTGGGCTGCGAGATGATCCTGCCGGAACATGCCGGGGTGGCCAATGCCATCGGCGCGGTGGTCGGGCGCGTCACGATCCGGCGGCAGGGCACCGTGACCAGCCCGGCCGAAGGGCGATATCGCGTGCATCTTGACACCGGCCCCGAAGATTTCACGGATGCGGAAAAGGCGATGGCGCGACTCGAGGATGTTCTGACCGCCGAGGCGCGGGCGCTTGCGCTCGCCGCAGGGGCCGAGGACCTGCAGACCAACACCTCGCGGGAGGTCAAGGCGGCGCAGGCCGAGGCACGGGAGGTGTTCCTGGAAGCCGAGATCACCGTCGAGGTCAGCGGACGCCCGCGCATCGCCTCGTGAGGGGCGGGTGATGCGCCGAATTTCCAGCCCCGGCTCTTGCGGCATGCCGGCGTTCCATTGAGTATTTGGGGAACAATGAAAGCAGGGGGAGCGCGCGATGCGGGCGTCGCAAAGGTTTGATGCGGATATTTCCGGGCGGCTGGACGGGCTGCGCGAGGACGGGCTCTACAAGACCGAGCGGGTGATCACCTCGATGCAGGCCGGCGAGGTGATTCTGGACGGCGGGCACGAGGTGGTGAACCTCTGTGCCAACAACTACCTCGGGCTGGCCGACGACGCGCAGGTCATTGCCGCCGCGCATGACGCGCTGGACCGGTACGGCTTCGGCATGGCGAGCGTGCGGTTCATCTGCGGGACGCAGGAAGAGCACAAGGCGCTGGAAGCCCGGATCGCGGGCTTCCTGGGGACCGAGGACAGCATCCTTTACGCCGCTGCCTTTGACGCGAATGCAGGTTTGTTCGAGACCCTTCTGGGCCCCGAGGACGCCATCATTTCCGACGCCCTGAACCATGCCAGCATCATCGACGGCGTGCGCCTGTGCAAGGCGCAGCGCTATCGCTATGCCAACAGTGACATGGCGGATCTGGAACGCTGTTTGAAAGAGGCGGAAGGCGCGCGCCACCGCCTGATCGCCACCGACGGGGTGTTCAGCATGGATGGCTATATCGCCAGGCTGGACCGGATCTGCGACCTGGCCGAGCGGTATGACGCGATGGTCATGGTCGACGATTGCCACGCCACGGGTTTTCTGGGTCAGACCGGACGCGGCAGTCATGAGCATTGCGGCGTCATGGGTCGGGTCGATATCCTGACCGGGACGCTGGGCAAGGCCATGGGCGGCGCCTCGGGCGGGTACACGGCTGCCAGCGCGGCAGTGGTGGACTGGCTGCGGCAACGCTCGCGGCCTTATCTTTTTTCCAACACACTTGCCCCGGTCATCGCCGCCGCCTCCCTGCGCGTCTTCGACCTGCTGGAGGAGCGCGGCGATGCCCTGCGCGGTCGGCTTTGGGACAACGCTGCCTATTTCCGCGACCGCATGGGCAAGCTGGGGTTCGAGCTGTTGCCCGGGCAGCACGCGATCATCCCCGTCATGCTGCGCGACCCGAAGCTGGCGCAGGAGATGGCCAAACGGCTCAATGACCGCGGCGTCTATGTCACCGCCTTCAGCTTTCCGGTCGTGCCGCGCGACCAGGACCGCATCCGCACCCAGATGAGCGCCGCCCTGACCCGTGATATGCTGGACCGCGCCATCGACGCGTTCGAGGCGGTGGGCCGTGAGTTGGAGGTGATCTCGTGACCGTTCTGCCCTCTGTCATCGAGGCCATTGGCGACACGCCCTTGGTCGAGTTGAGCCGGATCAGAGACGCATTGCACCTCGATGGCCGTATCCTGGCCAAGCTTGATTACCTGATGCCCGGCTTTTCCAAGAAGGACCGCGCGGCGCGGGCGATCATCGAAGGGGCGCGTGCCACGGGCGACCTTGCGCCGGGCCAGACGGTGGTGGAACTGACCTCGGGCAACATGGGCACGGGGCTGGCCATCGTCTGCGGTGTGCTGGGCCATCCATTCGTCGCGGTGATGAGCGAGGGCAATTCCGAGGAACGCGCCCGGATGATGCGCGCGCTGGGCGCGGAGGTGATCCTCGTCCCGCAGGCCGAAGGCAGCCGCAAGGGCGAGGTCTCGGGCGCGGACCTCGCGCTGGTCGATGCCGCCGCGCAGCAGATCACGGCAGAGCGGGGCGCCTACCGCGCCGACCAGTTCGAGCGCGCGGGCAACCCCCTCGCGCACGAGATGGGCACCGGCCCCGAGATCTGGGCGCAGTCGGGGGGCACGGTCACCGCGTTTTGCGACTTCATCGGCTCGGGCGGCACGCTGGGCGGGGTCGCGGCCTATCTTGGCCCGAAGGGCGTGCGCTGTTACGGGATCGCCCCCGACAAACCCGGCCATCCAATCCAGGGCGGGGGCTATTCCATGCCGGACCTCACGCATCTGAAATCCGTCGATCTGGCGGGAACAGTCACTGTTTCCGGCCGTGACGCCGCCGAGGCGGCCCGCCTTCTGGCCCGCACCGAAGGCATATTCGCCGGCTATTCCGCCGGGGCCAACCTTGCGGGCGCGATCCAGCTGCTGGGCGGGCTGGAACAGGGCGGGACAATCGCCATCGTGATGTGCGACAGCGGCCTGAAATACCTCAGCACCGATTTGTGGGACTAGACCATGCAGAACCAGATGAAAGCCCTCGTGAAGTCCAAGCCCGAACCGGGCCTGTGGATGGAGCATGTCCCGGTCCCCGAACCGGGGCCGAGCGACGTGCTGATCAGGGTCAGGAAATCGGCCATTTGCGGTACCGACGTGCATATCTGGAAATGGGACGAATTCAGCGCCAAGACCGTGCCCGTGCCCATGGTCGTCGGCCACGAATTCGTCGGCGAGATCGTGGATATGGGCCCCGCCGCGACGAAATACCGGATCGGTCAACGCGTCAGCGGCGAGGGGCATATCGTCTGCGGCGCCTGCCGGAACTGCCGCGCCGGGCGCGGGCACCTGTGCCGCAACACCAAGGGCGTGGGCGTGAACCGCCCCGGCAGTTTTGCCGAATACCTGTGCATCCCCGAAGCCAATGTCGTGCCTATCCCCGAGGATATCCCCGACGAGATCGCCGCCATCTTCGACCCGTTCGGCAATGCCGTGCACACCGCCCTGTCCTTCGATCTGGTGGGCGAGGATGTGCTGGTCACCGGCGCGGGGCCCATCGGCATCATGGGCGCGCTGGTGGCGCAGAAGGTGGGCGCGCGCAAGACCGTGATCACCGACATCAACCCTTATCGCCTGAACCTTGCCCGCAAGATGGGGGTGCAGCACCTGGTCGATGTCGGCCGCGAAAAGTTGCACGATGTCATGGATGAAATCGGCATGACCGAAGGCTTCGACGTGGGGCTGGAAATGTCGGGCGCCTCGGCGGCGATGCAGCAGATGATCGCGCGCATGAACAACGGCGGAAAGGTCGCCCTGCTGGGCATCGCCCCCACCGAGTTTCCGGTCGACTGGAATACCGTGATCTTCAAGATGCTGCACATCAAGGGCATCTACGGCCGCGAGATGTACGAGACCTGGTACAAGATGATCGCGCTTGTGCAGTCGGGGTTGGATGTGTCGGGACTGATCACGCACCGGATCGGCATCGACGATTTCGAGGACGGGTTCGCCGCGATGATCTCGGGCAATTCCGGCAAGGTGGTGATGGACTGGGGCGTCTCGTAAGGCGCGCGCCGGACCTTTCCGCCAGCGCCGCGGGTGTCAGAAACAGGCAGGTCATGTCGCCTCCGGACAAGTCCATGCCGGGAAAATGCGCGACGCCCCCGCACCGGTGATGTCTAGGGGATGGACCCGCCGTTCGTGTCGGCGTGTGCCCGTGCAACCCATGTTGGACCCCCGGATGCGTGACAGCGACCAGCCGCCGAAACGATACGTCTTTCTACTCATTCCGGGATTCTCGATGCTGGGCTTCACCTGCGCGCTGGAATCCCTCAGCCTGGCCAACCGCCATTCCAGCAACCGAACCTTTTACGAATGGCGCCTGCTGAGTGCCGATGGCGCTCCGGCGCGGGCATGGAACGGCGTGACCGTCGAGGTCGACAGCGCGCTGGAGGATCTGCGCCGGGACGATACGCTGGTGGTCTGTGCCGGACATGCCGCCGCCGAGGGCAGCACGCGCGAGGTGCTGGCGTGGCTGCGCCGCGAAACCCGCAAGGGCATCGATTTCGGCTCGCTCAGCAGCGGTGCCTATACCCTGGCCCTGGCGGGCCTGATCGCGGGCCGGCGCGTCAGTACCCATTGGGAATATGCCGATGCCCTGACCGAGGCCTTGCCGCAGGTCACCGTGCAGGACACGATCTATTCGGTCGATGGCCGTGTCTTCTCCTGTGCCGGCGGCGCCTCCTCGATGGACCTGATGCTGCACCTCATCGGCGAGGATTACGGGCCCAAGCTGGTGGAATACGTGGCCGAACAGATGGTCTATACCGCGCCGCGCGACCACAGCCAGTCTCAGCGCCTGTCGCTGCCCGCCCGCGTCGGTCGCGGCAACCGCCGCCTGACACAGGCGATCGAGATCATGCGCGGCAATATCGAGGATCCCCTGAAACTGAGCGAGCTTGCGGCCATGGTCGGCGTGTCGGTCCGGCAGCTCGAGCGGCTTTACATGACGTTTCTCAACACCTCGCCCAGCCGCTTTTACCTGGAACTTCGGCTGGAAAAGGCTCGAAACCTGCTGCGGCAGACCGACATGAGCGTCACCGGGATCAGCGTGCTTTGCGGCTTTACCAGCCCGACGCATTTCTCGCGCGCCTATCGCAAGCTTTACAGCATTTCGCCCAGCAAGGAGGCAGGCGCAACCACCCCCGTCAGCCGCCCGCCCCCGCAAGAAGCTTCTCGATCGCGCCGGTGATCTCGGGCGACATCGGCTCGACGGGGGCGCCATAGGTCGCGACCACCGTGCCATCGGGGCCCAGCAGGATCTTGTTGAAATTCCACGACGGGGTGAAACCGGCTTCTGACGCCACCGAGCGGTAGAACGGATGCGCCTCGGGCCCGCGCACCGCGGTGATCCCGGTCATGGGCAGCGTCAGGTCGAAATTCACGGCGCAGAAATCCTTGACCTCGTCATTGCTGGCCAGTTCCTGCCGGAAATCGTCCGAAGGTACGGCCAGAACCACCAGCCCGCGTTCGCGATACGTGTCATAAAGCGTCTGCAGCGCATCGTACTGCCCGGTAAAGCCGCACATCGAGGCCGTGTTTACCACCAGCACGGGCTGCCCGCTCCAGTCCGACAGGCGGTGGCTGCCTCCGTCGATATTGGTGAAGGTCGATTGCAGGTCCAGCGCAAGCGCCGGCAGGGCGAAGAGGGCGGCCAGCAGGCCTGAAAGAAAGCGCATCATCATGCTCCGGATTTTCCGGGATTATAGCGTGCTACGCGCCGGCGCCCAGACCGGATCACTTCGTCATGGCGGGGTTGCACGCGGCGCAGTTGATTTCGACGCCGGTTTTGGGTCACCTGAGAACAGCACGGAGACACGGAATGAAACCCCTTCAGGGCATCGCCCTCAAACTCGTCGCGGTGATGCTGTTCATCGTCATGTCGGCCCTGATCAAGGCCGCGTCGGACACGGTTCCCCCCGGCCAGGCGGTGTTCTTCCGTTCCTTCCTGGCGATCCCGGTGATCCTCGGCTGGCTGATCCTGCGGGGCGAGCTGGCCACCGGCCTGCGCGTGGCGTCGCGCATGGGACATTTCTGGCGCGGCTTCGTCGGCACCACCGCGATGGGTCTGATGTTCGCGGGCCTGGGCCTCCTGCCTCTGCCCGAGGTCACGGCGCTAAGCTATGCCGCGCCGCTTCTCGTGGTGATCTTCGCCGCGATGTTCCTCGACGAAAAGGTCGGGATCTTCCGGATCGGGGCGGTCGCGCTGGGCCTTGCCGGCGTTCTGGTCGTGCTGACGCCCCGGCTGACCATGCTTGGCGGATCGACGGTGGAAACCGCCGAGGCGGTGGGCGCGGTGCTGGTGCTGCTTGGCGCGGTCTGCGCGGCGCTGGCCCAGATCTACATCCGCAAGCTGGTCAAGACCGAGCAGACAAGCGCGATCGTATTCTATTTCTCGCTGACATCGACGGTGCTGTCGCTGCTGACCATTCCCTTCGGATGGGTCATTCCGGGCGGGACAGAGACTGTTTATCTGGTGCTTGCCGGCCTGATCGGTGGACTGGCGCAGATCTTCCTCACCTCGGCCTATCGCTTTGCCGATGCCAGCGTCATCGCCCCGTTCGACTATGCCTCGATGCTGTTCGCCATCGTCATAGGCTATGTCTTCTTCGACGAGGTGCCGACCGCGCAGATGCTGCTTGGCGCCGCCCTGATCGTGCTGGCAGGGATCATCATCATCGTCCGCGAACGTCAGCTTGGCCTGCAACGCGGCAAGGCCAAGGCGGCCAAGACGCCGCAAGGCTAGCGGTCAAGCCACGCGTAATGCAGGTAGGCGGGGCGCATCAGCATCCTGCGGAACCGTCCCAGCGGAAACTTGCGGGGCGTGTGCCGCATCGGCGCGGGATAGGGCAGGTCTGGCGCCTTGCCCTGCACGATATCCGCCATGAGCCGCCCCGCATAGCTGCCCATCGACACGCCGTTGCCGTGAAAGGCGAACGCCGCAAACCCGCCCGGCATGCCGGGTATCGGCCCGGCATAGGGTATCAGGTCACGCGACAGGCAGACAAAGCCCGACCAGTAATGCGGCGTCTCCACATGCGCCCAGGCCGGAAACATCTTCTTGAAATCGGCGCGGATCATGGCCCTGATCTCCGCCTCGGTCTGGGTGGTATGCCGCAGCCCGCCACGCATGCCCATCAGCATCCGGTTGTCCGGCATCAGGCGGAAGTAATGCAGCAGGTGGCGCGTGTCATAGCACATCTGCCGGCTGGTCCAGCCCTGCGCGGAAAGCTCGTCATCGGTCATCGGGCGTGTGACGATCACGCTCGACTGTGTCGGCAGGTACCGCCCGCCCATCCACTCCGGCAGGTTGTCCGAGCTGTAGCCATTCGTCGCGATCAGGAACTTTTCCGCCGTGACAGAGCCTGTTTCCGTCCTCAGACGATAGCGCCCGTCCGGCAGGCTCTCGATCCCCGTGACCGCGCTTTGCCCGTGGATCCTGGCCCCGGCCGCCTCGGCCGCCCGGCAAAGCCCCAGCGCGTATTTCCGCGGATTGAGGGCAAAGCCGACGGGCATGGTCGACGCGCCATGGAACGGCCCCCGGAACCCTGCCTGCGCCAGCTCCTCGCGCGGGATCAGCGTGGGCGTCACACCGTAAAGGTCACGCGCCTTCGCGACGCCTGCGCGCATCGCCTCGAAATCGGCGGGCCGGTGCGCCAGCTGCGTCTCGCCATCGGAATGGCGGTCCACCTCCAGCCCCAGCCGGTCGATCAGCCCGCCGACATGCTCGACCGCCGCCAGTTCCGCCTGCGCAAAACCCCGCGCCTCGGTCTCGCCGAACTTGGCCTTGATGGTGTCATGCTCTGCCTTGGCCCCGCCCAGGCAGCAGAACCCGCCATTGCGCCCCGAGGCGCCCCAGAACGGGTGCTGCGCCTCCAGCACGGTCACGCCCACGCCGGCCTCGGCCAGCGCCAGCGCCGCGTTCAGCCCGGTGAATCCCGCGCCGATGATCGCGACGTCGGTCGTCGCATCGCCCTCCAGCGCGGGCCAGTCGCCCGGCGGCACGGTACCCGCCCACCAGCAATCGGCCACCGGCGCGGCGCCATACGCGCCCTCTTCCCAGATCCGTTTCAGCATGGTCATGCCTCGGCGCGCACGGCGGCTTTCTCATCCGCGTCCTGTCGCATCAACTGACGTTTCGAGACCAGCGAGGCGGTGATCACGCCCACCGCCACGATCCCGATCAGGATGGAGGACAGCGCGTTGATCTCGGGGCTGACACCCAGCCGGATCGACGACCAGATCTTGATCGGCAGCGTCGTGGCCGACGGCCCCGCGGTAAAGCTCGCGATCACCAGGTCGTCCAGCGACAGGGTAAAGGCCAGCAGCCAGCCGGAAATCACCGCCGGCGCGATGATCGGCAGCGTCACCAGCCGGAACGCCTGGAACGGCGAACAGCCCAGGTCCAGCGCCGCCTCTTCCAGCGACTTGTCGAAGCTGACCAGCCGTGACGACACCACGACCGACACGAAGCACATCGAAAACGTGGTGTGCGCCAGGATGATCGTCAGCACCCCTCGGTCCAGCCCGATCCCGATGAACAAGAGCAAGAGCGACAGACCGGTGATCACCTCGGGCATCACCAGCGGCGCATAGATCATGCCCGAAAACAGCGTCCGCCCCCAGAACCGCCCCGCGCGCACCAGCACGTAAGCCGCCATCGTGCCCAGAACGGTGGCGATCGTGGAACTGGCCACGGCCACCTGCAGCGTCACCCAGGCCGCGTCCAGGAACGCCTCGTTCCGCAACAGCTCGCCATACCAGCGGGTCGAAAAGCCGGCCCAGACGGTGACAAGTTTCGACGCGTTGAAGCTGTAGATGACGAGGATGATCATCGGCAGGTACAGGAAGGCAAAGCCCAGCGTCAGGGAGGTCGTGTTGAACCAGGACAGGCGTTTCATGACGGTGCCCCGCTGGATGCGATGTCCTTCAGGAATTTCGGAGGATCGGCAAGTCTCATCCTTCCGCCTCCCGGCTCTTCTGCTCGTTGCGCTGGAACAGCACGATGGGAATGATCAGGATCAGAAGCAGGATCACCGCCACCGCGCTCGCCACCGGCCAGTCGCGGTTGTTGAAGAATTCCTCGAACAACACCTTGCCGATCATCAGCGTCTGCGATCCGCCCAGCAGCGACGGGATGACGAACTCGCCCATCACCGGGATGAAGACCAGGAAACAGCCCGCGATGATGCCGTTTTTCGACAGCGGAAAGGTCACCAGCCAGAAGGCCGTCAGCCGGGAACAGCCCAAATCCTCGGCCGCTTCCAGCAGGCTGTCATCCATCCGCTCCAGCGCCGAATAGATCGGCAGGATCATGAACGGCAGGTAGGTATAGATGATCCCGATATAGACCGCCGTATTGGTATTCAGGATCGTCAGCGGCGACGAGATCAGGCCCAGACCCAGCAGAAGCTGGTTCAGATACCCCTCGGTCGACAGGATTCCCATCCACGAATAGACCCGGATCAAAAAGCTGGTCCAGAACGGCAGGATCACCAGCATCAGAAGGGTCGGGCGCCAGTGGTTCGGCGCCCGCGCCATGGCATAGGCCACCGGATACCCCACCAGCAGCGTCAGGATGGTCGAGATGATCGCGATCTGCAGCGATGACAGGTAGGATTTCCAGTAAAGGTCATCCTGCGTCAGAAAGACGAAATTCTCGAAATCGAGCGCGGAAAGGAACGACGTCACGCCGTCCCAGCCCTCGGCAAGGTCCAGCTGCGGCGTGTAGGGCGGGATCGACAGTTCGATGTCCGAAAGGCTGATCTTCAGCACGATGGCAAACGGCACCAGGAACAGCGCCAGCAGCCACAGATAGGGCACGAGGATCAGAACGGCGCGGCGCATCATGATGTCAGAACCACCCCTGCCGTGCCGGTCCAGCTGACCCAGACCTCGTCTTCCCAGGTGATGTCGCGCCTTGAGATGCGACGGGTGTTGGCGGTCTGCGCCTTCATCATCGTGCCGTCTTCCAGTTCGACGTGATAGGTCGACAGGTTCCCCAGATAGGCGATGTCGATCACCTTGCCCTTCAGCACGTTCACGGCGTCCGGCCTGGTCTTGGAAATACCGATCTTCTCGGGCCGCAGCGCCAGCTGTACCGGCGTCCCGTCCGCCACGTCCGGCACGTCCAGCGCGATCAGCGCCGGCTGGCCCTCGGCCCAGTCGATGGTGATGCCGCCGTCGGGAATTTCGGTGGTTCCGGGTGAAACAGTGTCTGTTCGGGCGCTTTGGCCCGCGCGTTCTTCCTCGGTCGGGGGCGGCAGGCGGCGCACGATGTCGGTGCGCGGTCCGAACACCTTGGCCCAGACGTTGTCATGCAGCCACAGGCCCATGTTGTTGGGGCGCGGCCCCTGCGGCGCGGCCTCTTCCGACGGACGTGCGGGTTCAGGCGCGGGGTCCGCCTCGGGTGCGACCGGCGCTTCGGGGTCGGACGACACGCCGATGTCGGACACCGCCGCCGGCGTCTCCACCGGGCCGGGCGCGGGCGCGTCGTCCTGCGCCGTCTCTTCGGCGGCAACAACGGGCCCGGCCGTGACCTCGGCCTCGGGCCTGGCCGCGGCGGCGCCCGAAGTCCGGTTCCGGGCCGTTCCGGAAATCAACGTCACGTCGCCGATGAAATCGGCCACATAGGCCGAATTCGGCGCCTCGTAGATCTCGTCGGGCGTCGCGATCTGCACGATCCGCCCGTCATCCATCACCGCCACGCGGCTGGCCACGGTCATCGCCTCTTCCTGGTCATGGGTGACGATGACAAAGGTCGTGCCGGTCTTTTCCTGGATATCCATCAGCTCGAACTGCGTGTCCTGCCGCAGCTTGGCATCCAGCGCCCCCAGCGGCTCGTCCAGCAGCAGCAGTTTGGGCCCCTTGGCCAGGCTCCGCGCCAGCGCCACGCGCTGCCTCTGCCCGCCGGAAATCTGGTGCGGCTTGCGGCGCGCGAACCGCTCCAGCCGGGTCAGCTTCAGCATCTCGTCGACGCGCGCGGCGATCTGGTCCGCCGGCAGCTTGTCGCGCCGCAGGCCGAAGGCGATGTTGTCCCACACCGACAGGTGCGGAAACAGCGCGTAGGACTGGAACATCATGTTCACCTCGCGCTTGTTCGGAGGAATGGGGGCGATATCGCGCCCGCCCAGCAGGATCGTGCCCTCGGTCGGCGCCTCGAACCCCGCCAGCATCCGCATCATCGTCGTCTTGCCACAGCCCGACGGGCCGAGCAGCGCAAAGAATTCCTTGGCATAAATGTCGAACGACTGGTCGTCGATGGCCGTGAAGGTGCCGAAACGCTTGGTCACGTTACGGAACTGGATCAGCGGCTTTTCATTCGGATCGGTCCACGGCGCGAACTTGCATTCCGGCATATCTGTCCCCCGGCTGAAAAAGACCCGCGCGGCTGCGTCCGCGCGGGTCTGTCTGGTCGTCGTGTCAGGTGCCGGACTTGATCTTGGTCCAGAGCCGGGTCACCACCCGCTGTACCTTCGCCGGATAGGGCGTGGTGGTGTAGAGGTTCTCGAGCGTCTCCTCGTTCGGATAGACCGCCGGGTCGTCGATCACGTCCTCGATCAGAAACTCCTGCGAGGCCTCGTTGCCGTTGGCGTAATAGACATAGTTCGAGGCCGCGGCGATATTCTCGGCATCCATGATGAAGTTCAGGAACGCGTGTGCGCCTTCGGGGTTCGGCGCGTCGGCGGGAATGGCCATCATGTCGAACCACATCAGCGCACCCTCGCTGGGCGCGTTGTAGGCAATCTCGACACCGTTGCCGGCCTCCGCCGCACGGTCGCGCGCCTGCAGGATGTCCCCCGACCAGCCGAAGGCCACGCAGATGTCGCCATTGGCCAGCGCGTTGATGTATTCCGAGCTGTGGAACTTCTGCACGTAGGGCCGCACGCCCATCAGCACCTCTTCGGTCTTGGCGATCACGTCGGGGTCGTGGCTGTCGGGGTCCTCGCCGATATATTTCAGCGCGGCGGGAATCAGCTCGACCGGCGCGTCCAGGAAATGCACGCCGCAGCTTTGCAGCTTTTCCATGTTCGCCGGGTCGAAGATCAGCGACAGCGAGTCCACGGGCGCATCCTCGCCCAGCACCTCGGCCACCTTCGCGGTGTTCACGCCGATGCCGGTGGTGCCCCACATGTAGTTGATGGCATATTCGTTGCCGGGGTCGTATTTCGCCGTCCGCTCCTCGATGACGTCCCACATGTTGTCCAGGTTCGGCAACTGCGACTTGTCCAGCTTCTGGAACGCGCCCGCCGCGATCTGGCGTTGCAGGAAGGTGCCCGACGGCACCACCACGTCATAGCCCGAACCGCCGGCCAGCATCTTGGTTTCCAGCACTTCGTTGCTGTCGAACACGTCATAGACCAGGTCCAGCCCGGTCTCTTCCTCGAACTTCGTCAGCAGTTCCTCGTCGATATAGTCGGACCAGTTGTAGACCCGCACCTCCTGCGCCAGCGCAGAGGTCGCGCCCAGCGCCAGGACCGCGGTCATGGTCAGGAATTTCTGTTTCATGCTTAAGCTCCCCTTGGATCGGTACTTTGCGCACCTTGGCCCAGGATTTGATCAAACAAAACCCGGGATGGCAATATGGTAATGCTTTCATGCAGGCGCTAAACTCGCAAGGCGATTGCAGATATCGCCGCGACGGAAAGCCCTTGAGATGACCAGACACGCCCAGAAAATCGGCAGCACCGGGATGCAGGTGGCCCGCCTGCCCGCGCATGAGGTGATCTATCGCCAATTGCGGGCGCTGGTTCTCTTCGGGGACCTGGCGCCGGGGCAGGCGGTGACGATCCAGGGGCTGACCGACCGCCTGGGCGCGGGCATGACCCCGGTGCGCGAGGCGATCCGCCGCCTGACCGCCGAGGGCGCGCTGGAGTTTCGCGGCAACCGGCGCGTGGTGGTGCCGACGCTCTCCGCCGCCAATATCTCGGAATTGATCCTTGCCCGCCAATGGCTTGACCCGCACCTTACCTTGCGGGCGACAGAGCGTGCCAGCCTCGAGGATCTCGATCACCTGACCGCCCTCGACCGCGATCTTGACGCGGCGATCGACCGGGGCGATCTGCGCGCCTATCTGGAACTCAACTACGCCTTTCACGCGCATATCTACACCATCGCCGACGCCCCCATCCTGGCCGACCTGGCCGAGGGGCTGTGGCTGCGGTTCGGCCCGTCGCTGCGGGTGGTCTGCGGGCGGATGGGCACCCAGAACCTGCCGGACAAGCACAAGGACATGCTGGACGCCATGCACGCCCGCGATGCCGAAGGCGCGGCCCGCGCCATCCGCGAGGACGTGATCCAGGGAATGGAGCAGGTCCGCGTCTCACTGGAGCAGAATGCCGGCCCGGCGTGATTCGATTGACTTCCGATAATTTGATCATATTGTGGCCGAAACGCATGGGCGCGGCCCGTGCGACCTCCCGATCATGAAAGGCCCCGCCATGACCGCCATCACCAATCATATGCCCACCGCCGAGTTGCAGGCGCTGGATGCCGCGCATCACCTGCACCCCTTCACCCATGGCGACGCGCTCAACAAGAAGGGCGCGCGCGTCATCACCCGCGCCAGGGGCGTCACCCTGACCGACAGCGAAGGGCAGGACTATCTCGACGCAATGGCGGGGCTCTGGTGCGTCAATATCGGCTATGGCCGAGAGGAACTGGCAGAGGCCGCCGCCCGCCAGATCAGGGAACTGCCCTATTACAACACCTTCTTCCAGACGACCCACGTGCCCGCCATCGCGCTGGCCGACAAGCTGGCGCAGCTGACGCCGCATGATCTGAACCACGTGTTCTTCGCATCCTCGGGCTCCGAGGCGAACGACACCAATATCCGCCTCGTGCGCACCTACTGGGAACAGAAGGGTCACCCGGAAAAGAAGGCGATCATCAGCCGCAAGAACGCCTATCACGGCTCATCCATGGGCAGCGCCTCGCTTGGCGGCATGTCCGCGATGCACGCCCAGGGCGGCATGCCCATCCCCGACATCCACCACATCGACCAGCCCTATTGGTACGGCGAGGGAAAAGACACTGATCCGGCCGAATTCGGCCTGGAACGCGCCCGCCAGCTCGAGGAAAAGATCCTCGAACTGGGCGAAGACAAGGTCGCCGCCTTCATCGGCGAGCCGGTGCAGGGCGCCGGTGGCGTGATCGTTCCGCCCGAAACCTACTGGCCCGAAATCCAGCGCATCTGCCGCAAGTACAACATCCTGCTGATCGCCGACGAGGTGATCTGCGGCTTCGGGCGCACCGGCAAGTGGTTCGGCTCGGAAACCTTCGACATCAGGCCCGACGTCATGACCATCGCCAAGGGCGTCAGCTCGGGCTACGCGCCGGTCGGCGGCTCGCTGGTCAGCGACGAGGTGGCCGAGGTGCTGAACGGCTGCGAGTTCGCCCACGGCTACACCTATTCCGGCCACCCGGTGACCTGCGCCGTGGCGCTGGAAAACCTGCGCATCCTTGACGAGGAAGGCATCGTGACGCGCGTCGGCACCGAAACCGCGCCCTACCTGAAGGAAAAGTGGGACACGCTTGCCGACCACCCGCTGGTGGGCGAAACCGCGATCTGCGGTCTGATGGGCTCTCTCGCGCTCAGCCCCGACAAGGCCAGCCGCGCGAAATTCGCCGCCGACGCCGGCACGGCGGGCCTGATCTGCCGCGAGCATTGCTTTGCCAACGGCCTGATCATGCGCCATGTGGGCGACCGCATGGTCATCTCGCCGCCGCTGGTCATCTCCAGGTCCGAGATCGACACCCTGGTTGAACGGGCGGGCATCGCGCTCGACCTCGCGCACAAGCAATTGAAAGATGAGGGTCTGATGAAGGCGGCCAGCTAGGCCGCGCCCTCGAATTTTACCAAGGACGCCCATCTTTCGTCCCAATCCCGCAGGAAACTGCCGCGCAAGCCAACTGCGCGGCAGTTTCATTTCAGGGGCGGAACAGTGTCTAAGTCCATAGCCTTTATCGGATTGATCCTCGGTGTGATCCTGATGGCGGGTGCGGGTCTCGTGACATGGTCCCAGGTCACCGGCCCCAAGGCCGCGGCTGACCCCAGCCACGACGAACAGCTGCTGGCCAGGATCGAGGAGATGGCCAAGGATCCGGTCGTGAAGACGCGCATGCCGCGCACCACGGAATTCATCCTCGACAAGGCCCGCACCACTGTCGCCGAACAGAACGGCCCCCCGATTCCGTGTGACGCGGACGGCCTGCCGGGCATCCGTTTCGGATCGCAATGCGTGACGTCCCGATCCGAAAGCATCATCTCCATGCGCGGCCCGCAATTCGGATGGCTGTCGGAATTTCAGGGCAACACGACCATTCGGACGATCATGAGCATGGGCGTGCAGGCGGAAGACCTGAGCCTGCTGACCGGCCTGCCGAACCTGAAAATTCTGAACCTTGCAGAGGCGCAGGTGGACGACTACAGCGCCCTGTCGCAACTGACTGGCCTGACGGAACTGATGATCGGGTCCGGCAATATCTCCGACATCTCCTTTGTCGCCGAAATGCCCAATCTGCTGGTGCTGAAGATCTTCGACACCGATGTTGCCGACCTGTCACCGCTTGCCGGGCATCCTGCCCTGCAGGAACTGGAAATCACCCGGACCGCCGTCACCGACCTGTCGCCGCTGGCCAGCGTGCCGACGCTGGTCAGGCTGGGCCTGCAACAAACGCAGATACGAGACCTGACACCGGTCGCGGATCTCCCCCGGCTGCAGATCCTGGACCTGTACGAGGCCCGCCAGGCCGATATCGGACCGCTTCTGGGCCGCGAGGGACTGACGATACGGCAATAGACGTTGGCGACAGGCTAACGACACGTACGTTCCGCGAACCGGCAGAAAAACCGAAAACGCCACCGCCGGAATACCGACGGAATACCGACGCGATACCGACACGGATTCACGGCGTCGCCGCCGGCGTTAACCAAGGTTTCCGCCGGCTGATTCGCCTCAGTCCTTGACGAACATCTGCCGGGGCATGTCGCACAGGCATTCTGCTGGGCCGTCCTCGTTGATCAGGATCGTCTCGGTCGTCTCAAGCCCCCAGGTGTCCATCCACAGCGCGGGCATGAAGTGAAACACCATGCCGGGCTCCAGCACCGTGTCATCCTCCAGACGGATCGAAGCGGTGCGTTCGCCCCAGTCGGGCGGATAGCTGACGCCCACGGGATAGCCCATGCGCCCCTCGCGCTTGATCTCGTACTTTGCCAGCACGTCCAGCAGGGCCTGCGCGATGTCGCTGGTCCGGTTGCCCGGGCGGGCCGCCTCCAGCCCGGCCTCGATGCCTTCCAGCTGCGCCTTCTCGGCGTCGCGAATGTCCTGCGGCGGCTCGCCGCCAAGAAAGACCGTCCGGCAGAGCGGCGCGTGATACCGGCGGTAACACCCTGAAAGTTCGAAGAAAGTCGCCTCTCCCGGCTGCATCGGGTTGCCGTTCCACGTCAGGTGCGCGGCGGTGGCATCAAGGCCCGAAGGCGTCAGCGGCATGATTGCCGGATAGTCGCCCCAGTCGTCGTCCACGCCTTCGATTCCTGCCTTCAGGATGCTCGCCACGAGGTCGTTCTTGCGCAGCCCCGGCTCGGCCATGTCGATGGCGGTGCGCATCACCTTCTCCGAAATGCGCGCGGCCTTGCGGATCAGGACAAGCTCCTCGTCCGACTTCACGATGCGCTGCCAGTTGATCAGCGCGGTCGCGTCCACGATCCTGGCATTGGGCATCTCGGCGCACAGAACCGCGTGAGCCTTGGCCGAGTAATAGTAATTCTCCATCTCCACGCCGATCGTCGCGGTCTCAAGCCCGTAACGCCGAAGCACCTCTGCAAGGTCCTGCATCGGGTGGCGCTCGGTCGACTGCACGAAATGGTCGCCATACCCGAGGATAAAGTCATTCTCCATCCAGCAGGTCCTGCGCCCGCCTAACATGTCCATGTGCCGACCCCACCAGATCGGCGGCCCGTCCATCGTCAGGATCGCGCCCTGGTGCACGTAGAAGGACCAGCCGTCATATCCCGTCAGCCAGTTCTGGTTGGACGGATCGGTGATGAAAACGGCGTCCAGCCCGCGCTCCTCCATCGCGGCGCGGGCCCGTTTCAGGCGGCGGTCATACTCGACCGGAGTGAATGGCAGGTCTTTCATGGCGGGGCTGTTCCTTGTCTTGACCGAACGGCACGAGGCCGCCCGTGGCCTGCCGAGCCTGCATCTGCCTCTACAGGATTGCACGAAAAAAATCCCCATCCTCCACATCGGAAACGACATGCAGCGCGGCGTCGCAACATTTGCGGCCGCGGGGATCGCCCCGGTCCCGGCGCAGTGGCGCATTGACGCGCCGCTGAATTTGCCGCCGCGATAAACATGCCTGATTGCTGTGCGCGAGGCCCTGATGCGGCCTCAAACCGGGCTCTGATCAACTAAGTCGAGGAGTTTGCTTGCATCACCGGCGGAAACTAGCTTTAGTTCGGGGAAAGCGCGGAACAACCGCCGAAAAGAAAATATGGGGAGACACTCTTGACCGAATCGCAAGCGAGCGATGCGTTCGTCGCATTTGATCGCGTTCAGAAAAGCTACGATGGCGAAACGCTCGTGGTGAAAGACCTGAACCTTTCCATGCCCAAGGGCGAGTTCCTGACAATGTTGGGGCCCTCGGGCTCGGGCAAGACCACCTGCCTGATGATGCTGGCGGGGTTTGAAACGGCCACTCATGGGCGCATCCTGCTGGACGGCGTTTCCATCAACGACATTCCCCCGCACAAGCGTGGCATCGGAATGGTGTTCCAGAACTATGCCCTGTTCCCGCACATGACGGTTGCCGAAAACCTGTCCTTTCCGCTGGAGGTGCGCAAGATCGGCAAGTCCGATCGCGAAGCCAAGGTCAAGCGGGCGCTGGACATGGTACAGATGGGCGCCTTTGGCGGACGCCGCCCGGCACAGCTTTCGGGCGGTCAGCAACAGCGGATCGCACTGGCGCGCGCGCTGGTGTTCGAACCCGAGCTTGTGCTGATGGACGAGCCGCTGGGCGCGCTGGACAAACAGCTGCGCGAGCACATGCAGTTCGAGATCACCAAGCTGGCGCATGACCTTGGCATCACCACGGTCTATGTCACCCACGACCAGACCGAGGCGCTGACGATGTCGGACCGCGTCGCGGTGTTCGACGATGGCCGCATCCAACAGCTCGCGCCGCCGGATGAATTGTATGAAAGCCCGCAGAACAGTTTTGTCGCTCAGTTCATCGGCGAGAACAACACGCTGGAGGGCACGGTCAAGGAGATCAATGGCGATCTGGCGCTGGTACAGCTGGACGGCGGAGAGCTGATCGACTGCAAGCCCGTCAATGTCAGCGAAGTGGGCGAACGGACGCAGGTGTCGATCCGTCCCGAGCGGGTCGAGTTCGACAAGAAGCGGCTCAAGCCAGGCACCCACACCATCAAGGCCGAAGTGCTGGAATTCATCTACATGGGTGACATCTTCCGCACGCGCCTCAGCGTGGCGGGCAACGACAACTTCGTGATCAAGTCTCGGAACGCCCCGGACCAGACCCGGCTGACGCCGGGCGAGACGATCGAGATCGGCTGGCTGCCCGAGGATTGCCGCGCACTGGATGCGAACTAGGGATTAAAGGGATTCGGGACAGCCCAAGCGCTGCGCCCGGATAGAACGAGGCCCGCATGTGTTCCCGTTGCATGGGGCCCGAAAGGTAAACGGGAGTACTTTTGGGAGTATGACATGAAACTGACGAACACACTTATGGCGACGACTGCGCTGACTGTTGCTGCCGCGTCGGCCCACGCACAGGACATGGCGGACTCGATGACCGTTGTTTCCTGGGGCGGCGCCTATCAGGCCAGCCAGCAGAAGGCTTACACCGAGCCTTACGCGGAAATGAACGAAGGCCTGGAAGTGATCTGGGACGAAAGCTCGAACGAGGCCGTGGCCAAGCTGCGCGCCATGGACGAGGCCGGCAACATCACCTGGGATGTCGTCGACGTGGTGGCCGCTGACGCTCTGCGCCTCTGCGACGAAGGCCTGGCGATGGAAATCGACCCTGAAGAGCACCTGGCAGCCGCACCCGATGGCACCTCGGCAGAGGAAGATTTCGGCGAACTGCTGGTCGGTGACTGCTTCATTCCGCAGATCGTGTATTCGACCACTTTCGGCTACCGCACCGACATGGTGCCGGAAGGCGCCGAGCCGCCGAACGAAATTTGCGACGTGTTCGACCTGGAAACCTATCCGGGCAAGCGCGCACTGGAAAAGCGCCCGATCAACAACGTCGAATGGGCTCTGCTCTGCGACGGCGTGGCAAAGGAAGACGTCTATGACGTTCTGGCCACCGAAGAAGGTCAGCAACAGGCGCTGGACAAGCTGGCCACCATCAAGGACGACGTGATCTGGTGGTCCGCCGGTGCCGACACGCCGCAACTGCTGGCCGACGGCGAGGTCTTCATGGGCTCGACCTATAACGGCCGCCTGTTCGCGGCGATCGAAGAGCAGGATCAGCCGATCGGCATGATGTGGGACGCGCAGGTCTTCGACCTGGACGGCTGGATCATCCCCGAGGGCCTGCCCGAGGATCGCCTGGCGCGCGCCATGGACTTCATCATGTTCGCCACCGACACCCAGCGTCTGGCAGATCAGGCCAAGTACATCTCGTACGGTCCGGCCCGTGCCTCTTCGGCACCGCTGGTGGGTCAGCACGCGGATCTGGGCATCGACATGGCGCCGCACATGCCGACCGACCCGGAGAACGCGCAGAACACCTTCCTCTACAACTACGAGTTCTGGGCTGACTACCGCGACGACATCGACGCGAAATTCCAGGCGTGGCTGGCACAATAAGCCGCGCGTGACACCGAACGACATCTGGAGGGGCCGTGCGCGGCCCTTCCACACCGATAAGAACAACCAGAAAAACAAACTGCCGACGGGGACTTTATGGCCGATGTAACCGACGCCACGACCGGCAAGGTGGCGCCCACGCCCGATGACGGGCTGCGCATAGCGGACAGCAAGGATGGCGGGCCGGTTCTGGCCGCCGATGGCACACCGCTGAAGAAAAGCCTTGCCCGCACACTGCGGCGCCAGAAATTGCGCGCGCTGCTGCTGATCGCGCCACTGCTGATCTTCGTGCTGGTCACCTTCATCGTGCCGATCGTTTCGATGCTGCTGCGCTCGGTGGACAACACCATCGTTCCCGACACCCTGCCACAGACGGTCAGTACGATTTCCGAATGGGATGCCGGCGCGAACGACCTGCCCGGCGAGGCGGTGTACCAGGGCCTGTACTATGACCTGTTCATCGCGTCCGAGGCCAAGGAACACACCAAGCTGGGCACGCGGCTGAACTATGAACAGACCGGTCTTTCATCGCAGTTCCGGTCGGTCGGGCGTGACCTGGACGAGGTTGGCGAAGACCAGATCGAGGCGCTGGAAGATCTGGCCGACGACACCTGGGACAACGAGACCTTCTGGTTCAACCTGATGCGCGGTGGCGAAACCGCCGACCAGAGCGACCAGTCGGTGCTGGATGACGCCCGCGCCCGGATGAGAACCCTGACCGGAGACAGCTATTCCGGCGGCACCGGCTTTCTTCCCGGTGCCGAGATTTCGGCGCTGCTGCCGAGAACCGCATACGAATATGCCACCTTCGCCGTCTATACCGCCATCGCCGAAGGGGACGTGGTGGAAGAGGAGGAGCCCTGGGAATCCGTCAAGATCGCCCTGATCAGTGAGTTGCAGGCCGGTGCCGACGTGTCGTCCTATTCCGGCTTCGGCGCCGAAGAACTTGTCGCGGCGCAGCAGATGCTGGCCGACATGCCCGAGGTGTCCTTCAAGGAGGCGTTCCGAGATCGACGACGGCTGGGGCGACCCCCGGACATGGTCGACAATCAGTGTCTACAAACCGTCCTACACTCCGGGCTACTTCCTGAACGCGGCGGATTACCAACTGGGCATCGACGGTGTCGAAGCGCGCCCGGAAACGCAGCAGATCTACATCAAGCTGTTCCTGCGCACCCTTTACATGTCGCTGATCATCACCGGCAGCTGCATCCTGCTGGGGTATCCGGTGGCGTGGATCCTGGCCAACCTGCCGCTTCGCACCGCGAACGTGCTGATGATCCTCGTGCTGCTGCCATTCTGGACCTCGCTTCTGGTGCGGACCTCCGCGTGGAAGGTGCTGCTTCAGCAGCAGGGGGTGATCAACGAGATCCTCGTCTGGCTGGGGTTCGTCGACAATGCCAACCGCCTGATCCTGATGAACAACGCCACGGGCACGATCATTGCCATGACGCATATCCTTCTGCCGTTCATGATCCTGCCGCTTTACTCGGTGATGAAGACGATTCCGCCCTCCTATCTGCGTGCGGCCAAGTCGCTGGGGGCGACCAATGTCACGGCCTTCTGGCGGGTCTATTTCCCGCAATCGGTGCCGGGCATCGGCGCGGGCTCGATCCTCGTCTTCATCCTGTCGATCGGGTACTATATCACGCCCGAGATCGTGGGCGGCACCGACGGTGTCTTCATCTCGAACCGGATCGCCTATCATATCTCCAGCTCGCTCAACTGGGGCCTTGCGGCCGCGCTGGGGACGATCCTGCTGGTGGTCGTTCTGTTGCTTTACTGGTGCTACGACAGGATCGTCGGCATCGATAACGTCAAGCTGGGGGGCTAGGTCATGACTGTTCAGGACGACGATTATACGGTCACCATTCCACGGCCGCCGCTGACAGGGTTCACCCTGCCGCTGACGGCGGTTCTGGGTGCGATGTTCGGCTTTGTCGCGGGCAACGTCTATGGCCAGCCCTGGCTTGGCGCGCTTGTCGGCGCCATCATCGGCGTCGCGGTCGCGATGCTGGCACACCGTATGTCGGACAAGCGCACGGCGACACGGTGGGGCATCATCGGGGCCTTTGCCGTTGCGGGTTTCCTTGCGGGAGGTCTGGGCGCCGCGATTTCCGGCGTCATCATCGGCGCGGTTCTCAGCTGGTTTGCCTATTGGCTCGATACCGGCGATTACCGCAAGAACGTGCCGATCTATTACACGCCGGGCCAGGTGCTGTGGCACAACACGTTCCTGTTCATCTGCGGTTTCGTGTTCTTCTTCCTGATCGCGCCGCTGATTCCGGTGATGTGGCTCAGCTTCAACGCCGAGAACTTCTTTACCTTCACGCCCGAGATGCTGAACTTCCAGGCCGAGGGCTATTCGCTGAAGCACTACCGCGATTTCCTGGGCACGGACGAATGGATGACTCCGCTGAAGAACTCGCTGATCATCGCGCCCTTCGCCACGTTCATCTCGGTCAGCCTCGGGACGCTGGCGGCCATCGGCCTCTCGCAAAGCCACGTGCCCGGGCGGCAGGCGATCATGGCAATCCTGATCTCGCCGATGATCGTGCCGCTGATCATTTCGGCCACCGGCATGTTCTTTTTCTATGCGCCGCTGGGCAACTGGCTGGAGGCGAACCTGGGCCTGGACCAGGCTTTCGTCGGCTACGTCAAGGTCATCCTGGCGCACGCGGCGCTGGGCGTGCCTTTCGTCATCATCACGGTGACAGCCACTCTCGTGGGCTTTGACCGCTCGCTGACACGGGCCTCGGCCAATATGGGCGCGAATCCTGTCACGACCTTCTTCCGCGTGCAGATGCCGCTGATCCTGCCGGGGGTGATTTCAGGCGGGCTTTTCGCCTTCATCACGTCCTTCGACGAGGTCGTGGTGGTCCTGTTCGTCGGCTCCGCGCAGCAGCAGACGCTGCCGTGGCAGATGTTCACCGGGCTGCGCGAACAGATCTCACCGACGATCCTTGCGGCCGCCACGATCCTTGTCACGGTCTCGATCCTGCTGCTGACCACGGTGGAATTGTTGCGCCGCAGGTCCGAACGTCTGCGCGGGTTGAGCCCGGGCTGAATCGGAAAAGATCTGGACGGAAAAGCCGGGCCGCTGTCGCCCGGCTTTTCTTTTGCTTAAGGCTCCAACGCGCGCACGCTGTCGATCACGCTGCCGTCCGGGGACTCGCATTCGGCAACGATCCTTTCGCTGAAGTGCGGTGCCGCGCGCTGCGTGGCTTGCGCTTCCGCCTTGCGGCGCAGATCCTCGAGCGATGACAGGGACAAGCCGGCGCGTCTGGCGGCTTTTGCCAGTTCGGGGGCCGTGGGAGAGACTGCAATGCCTTCCTCTGTCACCACCGCGCCGATCGTGTGTCCCGGCGTCGTCAGGCAGGTCAGCCGTTTGACCAGCTTGGGAAATCCGCCGGCGCAAAGCGGGGTCGTCACGATGGCCAGTTTCGCGCCCTTGGCCGTGTCGGCATGGCCGCCGGACCCGCCGATGATTCGCCCGTCGCTGGAACAGGTCACGTTGACGTTGAAATCCATGTCCACCTCTGCAGCACCCAGGATCATCACGTCCAGCCGGGCGGCGGCGCTGTCGGGGTTGGCCGGGCTGGCATAATCCCACGCGGACATCGCGTGATGCGCGGCGTCGTCGGCGTAGGATGCCACCGCCGCGCCGTCGAATGCCTGTACGTCCAGAAGGCGGCGGAACAGCCCGTCATGCATCATCCGCACCAGCGGACCGGTAATGCCACCGGCGGCGAAATCGCCGACGATCCCACGGTCGGCCATGATCGGCCCCAGGCTGCGCGCCACGGCGAGAGACGTACCGCCCGCGCCGGTCTGAAAGCTGAATCCTGTCCGCAGCAGGCCGCTGCTTGCAATCAAACGCGCCGCCATGTCGGCAATCGCCTGACCCTTGGACGACGGTGCGCGGGCTGTGGTCCCGGACGCAACCTGCGTGGCGTCGCCGATGCTGTCCACGGCAATGTGTTCGTGCACGCAGTTCGACGCGATGCAGATACGGGGCAGGCTGTCTGCGCGGTGATCGGTGATGGCGATCACGCGGTCGGCATGGGCGGCGTCGACCATCGCATAGCCAAGCGGACCGCAGGCATTGGGACCGGCAGCGCCGCTCAGGTTTCCGCCGGGATCCACGGCCGGCGCGGCAACGAAGGCCGCATCGATCTTCAGCCGCCCCTGCGCGATTGCCGCGGCCCGACCGCCATGCGTCTGAAGGCGCACCGGATGGGGCAGAAGGCCGCGTTGGATGGCCTCGGCAAGCGGGCCGTTCATATAGGATGTGGTGATCCGCGTGACCGTGCCGTTTTCAAGAAACGGAACCAGTGATGCGTGACAGGGAAACAGCGAGGACGGTGCGATGTGCAGGTCGCGCAGGCCCCTGTCCGAACAGGCCTGCAGAACCTGCCGCATCACGTCGTCACCATTGCGCAAGTGGTGGTGGAAGGACAGCGTCGCGCTGTCCTTCACAATGGAGTCGATGACGTGCCGCAAAGACGTCACAGGCGTTTATTCGCGCACCAGCTTCTCGTAGCTTTCGGCGATGTCGCGGGTCAGCGCGCCGACCTCGAAATTGTAGTCGCCGATCTGGCCCACGGGCGTGACTTCGGCAGCGGTGCCGGTCAGCCAGCACTGCTCGAACCCTTCCAGTTCCTCGGGCATGATGTGGCGTTCGTGCACCTTGACCTGACGGTCCTTCAGCATGCCGATGACCGTTTGGCGTGTGATGCCGTTGAGGAAACAGTCGGGATCGGGCGTGTGCACCTCGCCATCCTTGACGAAGAAGATGTTCGCGCCCGTCGCCTCGGCCACGTAGCCGCGATAATCGAACATCATCGCGTCCGAACAGCCCTTCGCCTCGGCGGCGTGTTTCGACAGGGTGCAGATCATGTAAAGACCGGCGGCCTTGGCATGGCTGGGGATGGTTTCGGGGCTGGGGCGTTTCCATTTGGAGATGTCGAGCTTGGCGCCCTTCATCTTGGCGTCGCCGTAATAGGCGCCCCATTCCCATGCGGCGATGGCCAGCCGCACCGGGTTGCGGGCAGAGGCGACGCCCATGTCCTCGCCCACGCCGCGCCACGCGACCGCGCGCACATAGGCGTTGTCGAAGCCGTTGGCCTGAAGGACCTCCATCTTTGCGGCCTCGATCTCGTCCACGGTGTAGGGGATCTCGAAATCAAGCTGACCGGCGGAGTAGTGCAGGCGCTCCGAATGCTTACGGCTTTCGAAAATCTTGCCGTTGTAGCAGCGCTCCCCCTCGAACACCGAGCTGGCATAGTGGAGTCCGTGAGTCAGGATATGCACATTCGCATCCCGCCATTCCACCAGTTTGCCGTCCATCCAAATCTTGCCGTCACGATCGTCATACCCTGCCATTCCCGCCTCCTCAGCCTGGCTTTTCCATTTGTTGCGCCGGAAACGTCCACATCGGACATAAAATTGCGCAGAAACTGCGATTCGCTACCAGTTTGGTATTGGAATGTCAACAAGGCTGACTTATCTTGACGCCGCGGACAGCGGGAGACGGAACATGGGAGAGGTGCAAAGCGGGGAAAGCCTGCTGTTTCTCACCGACGAGCAGTTGCGGCAGGGGATCGAGGCGATGTTCTTTGCCTATCGCGGTTTCACAGCCGACCCGGACCGGATTCTGGCCACGATGGCCTATGGTCGGGCGCATCACCGTGCGCTGCATTTCATCGCGCGGCGCCCCAATACCACGGTCAACAACCTGCTGGGCATCCTGGGCGTCACCAAGCAATCGCTGAACCGCGTGCTGCGCACCCTGATCGAGGACGGGCTGGTGGAAAGCCGTCAGGGACGGTCCGACCGCCGGGAGCGGAATCTGACGCTGACCGACAAGGGCATCGCGCTGGAACAGACCCTGTCGGACGCCCAGCGCGCCCGCATGCGCGCGGCCTATCGAAAGGCGGGCCCCGAGGCCGTCGCGGGTTTTCGTCAGGTGCTGGAAGCGATGATGGACCCCGAGATGCGGCGCAAGTATCATGCGATCAGGGAGGCCGATACATGAACGATCCTGCGCCGCATCTTCTGATCGTCGACGATGACGAGCGCATCCGCGATCTGCTGCGCAAGTTCTTGGCACGAAACGGATTTCTTGTATCGGTCGCGCGCGATGCCAACCACGCGCGGCGGGTTCTGTCGGGGCTCGAGTTCGACCTGATCGTGATGGACGTCATGATGCCCGGAGAGGATGGCGTGGCGCTGACCTCTGCGCTGCGCGAAACCATCGACACGCCGATCCTGCTGCTGACCGCCAAGGGCGAGACCGGCGACAGGATCAAGGGGCTCGAGGCCGGCGCGGACGATTATCTTCCCAAGCCGTTCGAGCCCAAGGAACTGTTGCTGCGGATCAACGCGATCCTGCGCCGCATGCCCGAACCGGAGCCCGAGCTGGCCGCGCCCAAGGTGCTGAGCATGGGGCCGGTGCGGTTCGACATCGAGCGGTCCGAGCTGATGCGGGGCGAGGACCTGATCCGTCTGACGGCGACCGAGGTACAGCTGATGCGCATATTTGCAGAGAACCTGCGCGAGCCGGTCAGCCGCACCAAGCTGGTCGAGGACCTGGGCCGGGACCGTGGCCAGGCGCAGGAACGGGCGGTGGACGTCCAGATCACCCGGCTGCGTCGCAAGATCGAGGCCGACCCCAAGCAGCCGCGCTATCTGCAGACGGTGCGCGGTGAGGGCTACATGTTGGCCCCCGACTGAGGCGTGATCCGATTGTGCGGCTGCGCCGCGCAGGTTTGCTTGAAAGGGGGCCAGCCCCCAGCGTCGAAATGGTATTTCGACGCTCCCCCCGGGATAGTTCCGGCAAGAAGAAGGCCATTCTTATCGGGGGCCGCGTTGCACCCTTGATAGAGTCGGGGCCAGGATGTATCTGAACCTCATGACACGGGTTTTCGACATGGACGATCGTGCGCGCCTGCCCTGGCGTTTCTTCGGTGCGGCCTGCACGGTACTGGCCCGCCTATAGGGCGGCGCCCCTTATCCGACAATCTGACGTTTCACTGATATGACGGGAGAGGACCGATGTCCCCCAAGACACTCTATGACAAGATCTGGGATGCCCATTTGGCGCACGAGGCCGAAGACGGTACCAGTTTGCTTTATATCGACCGGCACCTGGTGCACGAGGTGACCAGCCCGCAGGCCTTTGAAGGGCTGCGGATGGCGAACCGCAAGGTGCGCGCGCCCGAAAAGACCATTGCGGTGCCGGACCACAACGTGCCCACGACGCCGGGGCGCGAAGACCCCAAGAACATGACCGAGGACAGCGCGATCCAGGTGGCGGCGCTGGACAGCAACGCACGGGAATTCGGGATACATTACTATCCGGTCAGCGATGTCCGGCAGGGGATCGTGCATATCGTCGGCCCCGAGCAGGGCTGGACGCTGCCGGGCATGACCGTCGTCTGCGGCGACAGCCATACGGCGACGCATGGCGCTTTCGGCGCCCTTGCGCATGGCATCGGCACGTCCGAGGTCGAACATGTGCTTGCCACGCAGACGCTGATCCAGACCAAGTCGAAGAACATGAAGGTCGAGATCACCGGAAAACTGCGGCCGGGCGTGACCGCCAAGGACATCACCCTGACGGTGATCGGGCGGACCGGCACGGCGGGTGGGACCGGCTATGTCATCGAGTATTGCGGCGAGGCCATTCGCGACCTTTCCATGGAAGGCCGGATGACCGTCTGCAACATGGCGATCGAGGGCGGCGCGCGTGCCGGGCTGATCGCGCCGGACGAGAAGACCTTCGAGTACGTCAAGGGCCGGCCGCATGCACCGAAAGGGGCGCAGTGGGAGGCCGCGCTGACGTGGTGGAAAACGCTCTATTCCGATGACGATGCGCATTGGGACAAGGTGATCACGATCAAGGGCGAGGATATCGCGCCGGTCGTCACCTGGGGCACCAGCCCCGAGGACGTGCTGCCGATCGACGCCGAGGTGCCCGCGCCCGAAAGCTTTGCCGGGGGCAAGACCGAGGCCGCGAAGCGTGCGCTGGAATACATGGGCCTGACGCCCGGTCAGAAGCTGAAGGATATCGAGATCGACACGGTCTTCATCGGGTCCTGCACCAATGGCCGGATCGAGGATCTGCGCGCCGCTGCCGAGATTTTGAAAGGAAAGAAGATCAAGGTGAAGCGGGCGATGGTCGTGCCCGGATCGGGTCTTGTCCGTGCCCAGGCCGAGGAAGAAGGGCTGGCGGAGATCTTCACCGAAGCCGGCTTCGAGTGGCGGCTTGCGGGATGTTCCATGTGCCTTGCGATGAATCCGGACCAGTTGTCGCCGGGTGAACGCTGCGCGGCCACGTCGAACCGTAACTTCGAGGGCCGGCAGGGCCGCGGAGGGCGCACGCACCTGATGAGCCCCGCCATGGCCGCAGCGGCGGCGGTGACCGGCAAACTGACCGATATACGGGAGATGAACTGATGGAAAAGTTCGTGAAACTGAGCGGCGTCGCGGCGCCGATGCCGCTGGTCAATATCGACACCGACATGATCATCCCCAAGCAGTTCCTCAAGACCATCAAGCGGTCGGGGCTGGGCGTGAACCTGTTCGACGAGATGCGCTATGACGACGATGGCAACGAGATCGACAGCTTCGTGCTGAACCAGCCGGCCTATCGCGAGGCGCGCATCATCGTGGCGGGCGACAATTTCGGTTGCGGATCCAGCCGCGAGCATGCGCCCTGGGCCCTGCTGGATTTCGGCATCCGTTGCGTGATCTCCACCAGCTTCGCCGACATCTTCTACAATAACTGCTTCAAGAACGGCATCCTGCCGATCGTCCTGCCCCAGGAAGAGGTGGACAAGCTGATGGACGACGCCGAGCGGGGTGCCAACGCGGTGCTGACGGTCGACCTGGAAAACCAGCAGATCACCGGCCCCGACGGCGGCACGATCGGGTTCGACGTCGATCCCTGGCGCAAGCATTGTCTGCTGAACGGGCTGGACGATATCGGCCTGACCATGGAAAAGTCCGCGTCGATCGATGCGTTCGAAGCCAAGGCCGCCTCGGAGCGGCCCTGGGTCTGAGGCATTAGACGGGGCCATGCCGGGGTGAAGTTTCCGGCATGGCCCCAACCTAAGAAAATCATACAAATCGTTTTCGAATATTAATCAATAATTGTGGGCGCTTAGAGCTTTCCCACAAGATGTAGCGTGCCGACACCATAGTGCCGTAAAACCGGCAGCGAAATGATGCAATCTGGCACCACAATCACCATCAAATCGCCAGAAACTCAAAGTCTAACAAATTGATATCTTGAGCCGGACGGTGAAAGAAGGCAAAAATTGGGCAAGATTGAGGCAAGCCGTCACAAACGACGGACCCAAATTGGAACAATGTCGCGGCACCGGACCGGGACAGGCCAGTTGGAAGGGAACCGGGCAGTGGTTTCGCAGATCATCAGCGCGTTGACGCGTGCCATACTCGTGGCCCTGCTGGTGGCGACACCCGCACTTGTGCTGCCGTCGGTTGCGGCGGATACGGCGCAAATCGTCGTTGTGATCGCGCTTCTGTTCTCGCTTCTGACCTTCATCGAATATTTCGGCCGCTATCCCAGCATTGTCGAGTTCCGTTTCGCCCCGCCGTTCAACCGCCTGAAATTCCTGGCTTTCGCGCTTGTGGTCGTGATGTTGTCGCTGGTGGCGCGCGGCAAGATCGAGCCGAGCCCGATCACCCTGATCCTGGGTTTTTTCGCACAGGCCATCGGCGATGCGATGGATTTCCCGTTCTCGCCCGTGCGACTGGTGGTTTTGATGCTGCCGTCCGACGCGAGCGTCGAACTGGCCAATACCGTGCGTGTCGCCGCCGGCGTGGCCTACAGCGTATCGCTGGTCATGGTGCTTGTCTTCATCATCCTGGTGCGCCTTCTGGGCTGGCCGATGCGCAACGGCGCCTTCAACGTATGGGTCAACCTGCCTCTGTTCGATCCCACCCGGGGGGGTGACATCGTCGATCGCCTGCGACGGGATTCCGGTCTTAACATTGTGTTAGGGGCTTTGCTGCCATTCTTGATCCCGGCAATCGTGAAGGCGGCGTCACTGGTGATAGAGCCGGTGTCGTTCGAAAGCGAACAAACCCTGATCTGGATGACGACGGTATGGGCTCTTCTTCCTGCAAGCATCCTGATGCGTGGCATCGCGTTGATGCGCGTGGCGGAACTGATCGAGGAAAAGCGCCGCCGGGTCTACGCCAAGGCCGAGGCCGAAAGCTTGCAGAACGCCTGACAGGCGGCGTGCTGGCCGGGCTGATCGCGGTCTGCCCGGTGCAGGCGGAAACGATCCTGCGTGTCGCCACCTACAATACCGAACTTGCGCGCGGTGGCCCCGGTCTATTGCTGCGGGATATCCTGACCGAACAGGACCCGCAGGCCGAGGCGGTGGCGCGGAACATCGCCCGGGCCCGGCCGGACATAATCGTCCTGCAGGGAGTCGACCACGATCACGACCTGCGCGCCTTGCAGGCACTTCGGTCACGGATCGAGGAGCACGGGCATTTCCTGCCGCATGTCTTTGCGGCGCGGCCCAATACCGGCATGGCGACGGGTCTGGACCTCGATGGTGACGGTCGCACCGGGCGCGCTCGGGATGCCCAGGGATACGGCGAATTTGCCGGGCAGGGCGGGATGGCCGTCCTGTCGAAATTCCCGATCCTGACGGACGAGGTTCGGGATTTCAGCGCGATACTGTGGCGCGACCTGCCCGACGCGTCTCTGTGGCTGACCGATGGCAATGCACTGTTGCCCGCGGACGTGGCGGATATCCAGCGCCTGTCGACCGTCGCGCATTGGGATGTCCCCGTTCTGGTGGACGACGTCCGCCTGAACCTGCTGACCTTTCATGCCAGCCCCCCGGTGTTTGACGGACCGGAAGACCGGAACGGCCGAAGAAACCATGACGAGATCGTATTCTGGCGTCATTATCTGGATGGCCGGCTGGGACCTCCGCCATCCGCACCCTTCGTGCTGGTCGGTGATGCCAATCTGGATCCGGCCGATGGCGACGGGCGCAAGGTGGCAATCCGCCGGCTTTTGTCCGACGACCGCCTGAAAGATCCGCAACCCCGGCGACCGGGCATCGCCGTGCAGGGCGCGGGTCAGCGCGGCGACCCGCGTCTCGACACCGTCAACTGGCCGGAACCCGCGCCCGGTGCCCTGCGCGTCAGCTATGTGCTGCCATCCGCCGATCTTGCGGTAAAGGACGCCGCGATCATGGCAAACCCCGATGAAACGTCAATTTCCACGGCCAGCCGTCACAGGTTGGTCTGGGTCGACCTTGTAGTGAAATAACACGGCCGGCATCGCACGCGTGACGTGGCAAGCCATGGTCTGGCTATCCGCGAGACCGCCTCTTCCACGGGCGTGTCGCGATACTCGGGGCAAAGTTCCGCAAGGCGGTCCGACTGAAGGTCACAGGTGACATCCCATTGCCCGCGCAGTGCGATCAGGCCCCGTGCCAGCGGCCAGACCGGCGCGGAAAGGTATAGCGGCAGCCACGCCATCCGCCGCGCCGTCACGGTCCGGCCCGAAATCCGCGACAGCAGGTCCGCGATCTGTTGTGCCGTCATGGCATAGCCTGGAAAAACCACCTCCTCGAACCTGTCCAGTTCAGGTTTCCGGCGGGCCAGCTGTTCGGCGGCGCGGGCAAGATCGGGCAGGTAGGCCCAGGAATGAACGGTTGCAGTATCCCCCGGATACACCAGCCGCCCATGCCTAAGGCGGGACATCAGCACACGGTCGAACCAGCCGTCCGAGGCCTCGGTATCCATGAAATCGCCGGCACGCAGCAGGATGGTTTGCACGTCGCTGTCGCGATATTCCTGCTCGATGCGCGCGCGAAGGCGGCCCAACGACGTGCGGGGCGAATGGGGCGTACCCTCGGACCAGGGGGCGGGGGTGTCGGGGTCGTAGACATGGATATTGCCGGGCAACAGCACGGCGGCACCGGATGCGCGCGCGGCCTCGCGGACGCGGGCATGCAGCCGCGGCAATTGCGCGGTCCACTGGTGAAACGGTGGGTTCCACGCAGCAACGATGACATCGGCGCCCATGGCCTGCGTGACAAGATCGTCCTGCGTCCGATCGAACAGGCGGACGGTCCAGCCCGCATTCCAGAAGGCGTCGGCGGCGTGGCGGCCGAAACGACCTGTCGCCCCCAGCACCAGTACGGTTTTCTGCATCTGTCCATCCTTCGCGCAGGTTCTCGTGACGCAAGGTTAGCCGAATACATGAGAACAGGAATTGCCAAAATTTGCGCATTGGATATTCATATGTGCATGGCAAGCCGCATGTCCGATCTCGATTGGTCTCTGGTCCGCACGTTTCTGGCCGTGGCGGAAACCGGTTCGCTCTCTGCCGCGGCGCGGGTCGTGGGGGCCAGCCAGCCGACGCTGGGCCGCCAGGTGCGGCAACTGGAACAGCAATTGGGACAGGTTCTGTTTCACCGCAGGCCCAAGGGGCTGGAACTGACCCAAAGCGGCCAATCCCTGATGGACCCAGCAAAGACCATGCACCGTGCGATGGTCGAGATCGAACTGACGGCGGCAGGTCAGCAGACCGAGGCGAGCGGCGCGGTACGGATCACCGCCAGCGAAAGCGTGTCGATCTACATCCTGCCTCCGATCCTGGCCCGGCTTCGCGACGCGCATCCCGGCATCACGATCGACCTGATGCCGTCGGACAGCACCGAGAACCTGTTGTTCCGCGAGGCGGATATCGCCGTGCGCATGTACCGGCCCGAACAGCTTGAACTGATCGCCCGTCATCTCGGAGACTTCAGACTGGGCCTTTTCGCCTCGCGCGCCTACCTGCAACGCGCCGGTCGTCCGCGCACGGTCCGGGACCTTTTTGACCACCCGTTGATCGGTTATGACCGGAACGAAGAGATCATTCGCGGTATGCAGGAACGCAACATGCCCGCCACGCGTGAGATGTTCGCGTTTCGCTGCGACAGTCACACCGTGGACTGGGAACTGGTGCGCGCGGGCTGCGGCATTGGGTTCGGCATGACGGCACTGGGCCGTATTCACGACGATGTGGAAGAGCTTGACCTGGCGCTCGACCTGCCCAGCCTTCCGGCCTGGCTGGCGACGCATCAGGCGCTGCGCCACACCCCCCGGATCGCCGCCGTCTGGGAGGCACTGGCCCGCGGTTTGCAGCCCCACCTTTCTTGACCCTTCCCGCGCGTCACGCTACGCGGATGCGACAGTAGATTTTTGAAAGGAATCCGCATGAGCACCCCCTCGCTTCTCATTCTGCCCGGCGACGGGATCGGCCCCGAGGTCATGACCGAAGTGCGCAAGGTCATCGGCTGGTTCGGGTCGAACCGCGGGCTGGCCTTTGACGTGAGCGAGGATCTTGTCGGCGGCGCGGCCTATGACAAGCACGGCACCCCCGCCACGATGGCCAAGGCGCAGGAGGTGGACGCGGTTCTGCTGGGCGCCGTGGGCGGGCCGAAATACGACAACCTCGATTTCTCGGTCAAGCCGGAGCGTGGTCTTCTGCGCCTGCGCAAGGAGATGGACCTGTATTCCAACCTGCGCCCGGCGCAGTGCTTCGACGCGCTGGCGGACTTTTCCAGCCTCAAGCGCGACGTGGTGGCGGGCCTCGACATCGTCATCGTGCGCGAGCTGACCAGCGGCATCTATTTCGGCGAACCGCGTGGGATCATCCAGGAAGGCAACGAGCGGGTCGGGATCAACACTCAGCGCTACACCGAATCCGAGATCGACCGTGTGGCCCGATCGGCCTTCGAACTGGCGCGGCGCCGGTCGAACAAGGTCTGCTCGATGGAAAAGGCCAACGTGATGGAATCGGGCATCCTGTGGCGCGAAGTGGTGCAGAAGGTGCATGACGAGGATTACCCCGATGTCGAGCTGACCCACATGTACGCCGATGCCGGCGCGATGCAGCTCTGCCGCTGGCCCAAGCAGTTCGACGTGATCGTCACCGACAATCTCTTCGGCGACATGCTGTCGGATGCCGCCGCCATGCTGACCGGCTCGCTTGGCATGCTGCCTTCGGCCAGCCTGGGTGCGCCGATGTCCAATGGCCGCCCCAAGGCGCTTTACGAACCGGTACACGGCTCGGCGCCCGATATCGCGGGCCAAGGCAAGGCCAATCCGATTGCCTGTATTCTCAGCTTTGCCATGGCACTGCGCTACAGCTTCGATCAGGGCGACGAGGCCACGCGTCTTGAAACCGCGGTCGAGAAGGTGCTGGCCGACGGCCTGCGAACGGCCGATCTTCTGGGCGAAGACGGCGTGCAGCCCGTCACGACAAGCGAGATGGGCGACGCAATCGTCGCCGCATTGTCAGAGAGCCTCTGACCACGCGCCTCAACGGTCGAAGGCAGTGAGACAGAAGAGACGCGCAGACCTGCGCGTCTTTCACCTGCGGTGCGATTCCACGCTTGCAAATGAAAGGGCGGTTCTGTAATCGCCTGTCTCACAGTCGGAGTGTAGCTCAGCCTGGTAGAGCACTGTCTTCGGGAGGCAGGGGCCGGAGGTTCGAATCCTCTCACTCCGACCAATTAAATCAGCATGTTAGCCTGATACGGGCTCCCCCGTGAGCCCCAGATATTTGGGTCTAGACCCAAATTCATTTCTGAAACTGGGTCGTGACTCCCGATCCGGCGACGCATAAGCTGCCCATCTCTTCTGACAAAGAACGGCTGAAATGATGAACCCCCCGCTGGACCAGCAGCGAGGGGCTCGGAATTGCATCGGATGTTTGGAAGAAGGATGCGGTATATGGATACCCCAGATGATACGACGACACAAGGCAACCTGAACGCCGCGCTCGCTCTGGCGGAGGACGGCATTGCCGTTTTCCCGGTCGGCCCCAACAAGCGGCCGCTGGTGAAGGGCTGGCAAGAAAAGGCCACAACCGACCCGGACCAGATCAAAGCGTGGTGGCGTGACCGGCCCGACGCCATGCCCGCCCTGCCGACCGGCAAGCGCAACGGCATCGCGGTGCTGGACGTGGACCAGAAGAACGGCAAGGACGGCTTCGCCGAACTGGCGGCGCTCGGGCTCGCCGTGGACACGCTGTCCGACACGCAGGTGGCCACGGCGAACGACGGGGCGCATCTATACTTCCACTGGTCCGAGGGCATTACCAACAGCCCCGCAGGGCTGCCGCCGGGACTGGACGTGCGCGGTGAAGGCGGCTTTGTGGTCGCACCCGGCGCGGTCAACGGCAACGGCGTCTACAAGATGCTGAAGGGCAGCTTGACGGGCAAGTTGCCGCCGTGGCCCGATGCCCTGCCGATCAAGCGTAAGGCCGTTGAAGCGGTCGAGGCGCGGCCCACGGGCCTGCCGTGGCCCGTGTTCGTGGAAGCCGTGCGGGCGGTCCCGAACGACAGCGAGGACCGGGAACTGTGGGTGGCTCGGCTTGCCGCTATCCATGCAGAGAGTGGCGGCGGCTCGGATGGACTCGAACTGGCCCACGAATGGTCCGCCCAGCACCATTCCAATGACCCGGCCGAGACCGACCGCGTTTGGGCGTCCTTCAAGCGGTCCGATGGGGCGACCGGATGGCGCTTCATTACTGAAGCCGGGCGCCGGGGCTGGTCCCATCCGGCCGTCGCCGAACTGCGGCAGGCCGAGGCCGTGGCCCGGCTGGACGATGCGTGGTCCGATGAAGAGATGGCTGAGATCAACCGTCGCTCCGCCGAACTGTCCAAGGCCGAGTGGAAGGCTGAGATGCGCCGGGCGCTGGACGCCGAAGGTCTCGCCCTGCTGGGTCTGCCGCCGTCGCGGTTGACCTTCCTGAGCCCCGCTGACTGCGAAGACCTGCCTGCCCGGAACTACGTTACCAAGGGCCTGTTGGGCGAGGGCGACATTGCTGCCATTGTCGGCGCACCGGGTGCAGGCAAGTCGCTGCTGGCCCCCTATCTGGGCTTCGCCGTCGCGCAGGGCGCGGAAGCCTTCGGGCGTCGGACCCGGCAGGGCCGCGTCTTCTATGTCGCGGCAGAAGACAGCCACGGGATGCGCGCGCGGGTGCGGGCGCTCCGGGACCAGCGCGGCGACGCCGACGCCTTCAATCTGGTGGAGGGCGTCTCCGATCTGCTGAGTGAAGCCAGCGAAGACCTGAAGGCGCTGTTGGTCGCGGTAGAGGATCAGCGCCCGGCGCTGATCGTGATCGACACCCTCGCCGTCGCGTTCCCGGGCTTGGAAGAGAACGACCCGAAGGCAATGGGCACTGTCGTCGCTGTGGCCCGGCGGCTGGCGCGTTGGGGCGCGGCCGTGGTGCTGGTCCACCACGCCACGAAGGACGACGCCAGCAAGTTGCCCCGTGGTCATTCGATCCTGAATGGTGCGCTGGACATGTCGCTGCACCTGAAGCGCGACGGCAAGGTGGTCTGCGCTCAGCCGACGAAGAACCGGAACGGCAGCACGGATCAGGAACTGGCCTTCAGCGTGGCCACGGTGAGGATGGGGACCGACGAAGACGGCGACCCGATCTGGACGGCTATCTGCGACGAAGAGAACGTGGACCGGCCCAAAGCCGAACCGGCTGCGAAGCTGAGCCCCGCTGCAAAGGCCACGCTCGAAATCCTCGAACAGTTGACCCGGGAAGGGAAGATGCCCACGACCCGCAAGGAATGGCGGGCTGCGTGCGTCGCCAGCGACAGGGTTTCGGCAGCCGATAAGCCGAACGACCGGCGGCAGGCTTTCCGCAGGGCTCTCGAAACGCTCGCACAAGGCGGGCTCTACACGGCCCACGGGGACGATGGGGAGGAAATCCGGTTGGTGGTCGCGCCCGCGATTCTTGACCCGCAAGGCGAAAATGGGGAGGCGCTGATATGACCGGCAACACCGGGCGCGTCTCACAGGGCAATCGGCAGGACGGAATCCCCCTGACAGTGTTCCCCCTGAGCGGGCCAGCACAACCGCAGGGCTACGCGACAGACGCGACAAGACGCGACATGTCGCGCGACAGTCGCTTGGCAATTCGGAGACGGGCCACGCGACGCGACGCGACACACCCCTTAAGGGGTGTCGCGTTGTCGCGTCCCCTCCGTTGCTGGGGTGATGGTCTGAGCGGAAGCCGCCCGTGGACCACTCTCAGGGATGCCCCCGTGTGGGGGATGCTGGTGGGTCCCTCTGGGGGATGCGCGCTGCGGGGGGCGTGGAGCCCCGACATTTCACCCCGTGGTGAAGATTCTGATTTGGGAAAACTCTCTGGGGGCGCGTTCCCCCTGTGGGGGCTATCCCTCCTGTGGGGGATATTCCCGTGAGCACTGACACCCGCGACAGCATCGCCGAACTGATCGGCGAAGAGTGGGCCGACGACTTCGCCGCCCCTGAGACCGTGGCCGCCGCCGAGTTGGGAGAGTGGCTGGGGATGACCGCGAACCGTGTCCACGCGCTCGGCCGCGATGGCGTTCTGCCCCGGACGCCCCAGAAGACCTACCCGCTTCGGGCATCCGTGGGCGCCTACTGCGAGCACGCCCGGCAGCTCGCCAAGGGGAAGGCTGCCGACAAGGAACTTGCCGAAGAGAAAATCCGGCTCGCCCGGGAACAAGCCGACAAGATCGCGCTTCAGAACGCCGCCGCCCGTGGCGAGCTGCTGAACTCCCGGCAGGTGGCAAACGAGTGGCGGGCTATTGTTACCGATCTGCGGGCCGCCGTGCTCGCCGTGCCGTCCCGGGTGGCCAGCCGCTTGGGGCTAGACCGTAAAGAGACCACGGCGCTCGACGCCGAGATCAGGGCCGCTATGGAGGCTATTGCCGATGACCGTTGACCCGCGCTTTGCCCAGCTCCGCCACGATGCTCTGGCCGCTTTTCGCCCGCCCGCGAAGCTGGCCCTGAGCGAGTGGATCGAGTCTCACGTCTTCCTGCCGTCCAGCCTCGCCGCCCAGCCGGGTCGGATGCGGCTCTGGAAGCCGCAAATCGAGATCGGCAATTCCATTGGCGACGACACGGTGGAGCGTGTGACGATCCTGAAGAGCGCCCGCGTCGGCGCGACGCAGCTGATGGTCGGGGCGCTCGGCCACTTCGTCCAGAACGACCCCAGCCCAGTGCTCTGCGTCGTCCCGGCTGAAGCCGACGCCCGCCATCTGGTGGTCTCTGTCATCGAGCCGACCTTTGGCGAGTCCCCGGCGCTCAGGGCCGCGCTGACGACCGACGCCGGCGGTCGCGACACGATGCTGAACCGAAACTTCGCAGGTGGCTCGCTGACCGTCGTTAGCGCCCGTGCGCCGCGTAACCTGCGAGCACGGACGGCCCGCATCCTCTTTGCCGATGAAATCGACGCATACGAACTGAGCGCGGGCGTGGAAGGCGACCCCGTGGAACTGGCGATGCGCCGGACCATGACCTACGGCAACCGGAAGATCGTCTTGGCCAGCACGCCGGTCGATGCGGAGACCAGCCGCATCCTTCGGGCATATGAGCAATCTGACAAGCGGGTGTTCGAGGTCCCGTGCCCCGGCTGCGAAGAGTTCCAAGAGATCGTCTGGGCTAACATTCACTGGGACGACGGCAAGCCCGAAACGGCGCACTGGGTCTGCCCCGAGTGCGGCAGCGTCGTGGAAGACCGGCAGAAGGCCCAGATGGTCGCAGAGGGTCGCTGGCGGGCCACAGCGCCGCATGTAGAGGCGCACCGGGGTTACAAGCTGACCAGCCTGACCAGCACGCTCCCGAACGCTTCTTGGCCGCGTCTGGCCGCCGAGTTCCTTCAGGCGAAGCGCAGCCCGACCACGCTGAAGCCGTGGCTCAATACGGTGCTGGGCGAGCCGTGGCGTGGCGAGGGCGACGATCTGGACGACGCCGAACTGGCCTCCATGCGCGAGCCCATCGGTCTCGACCGACTGCCGCCCGAAACCCTCTATTTGACCGGCGGCGCGGACGTGCAGAAAGACCGGATCGAACTGACGACGCTGGGCTGGACCGCCGACGACGTGGCGCTGGTGCTGGCCCATGAAATCGTCTGGGGTGACCCCAACCTGACCGATACCTGGGCGGAACTGGACGACCTGCTGCGGCGCGACTTCCGCCACCCGGCGGGCGGTGTTCTGCGCTATGACGCGGTGTTGGTGGACAGCGGCGACGGCGGCATGACAGATCAGGTCTACGGCTTCACCCGGTCGCGGGTCGGTCGCCGCATCTTTCCGCTGAAAGGCGTCGCGGGCTTCAAGCGGCCGCTGGTGGAGCGGGCCAAGACCCGGGGCGTCCCGTTGCAGCTAGTCGGCGTGGACGTGGCGAAACAGCGCCTGCTGAACGCCCTGCAAGCCCGCTCGGGCTGGCGCTTCTCCGATAGCCTTTCCGATGACTGGTTCACGCAGCTGACCAGCGAACGCCGCGTGGTGCGCTACAGTCGGGGCCAGCCCGCCGCTCGCTTCGAGCGGATCGTGGGCCGCCGCGCCGAGGCACTGGATTGCGTGGTTTACGCGATGGCCGCCCGGGCGCTGGTGGGCGTTGCCGTTGATCGCCGCGAAGCTGATCTGGCGCGGGTGACGGGAACCGAGAGTCGCGCTACCGTGGCTCGGAGCAAATGGCTAGGAAGATAAGCGGAGTCTCGGACCAATGGAAAAAATGCCAAGTTCTGAAAAACTTCAAATACAAAAGGATAGCCTTCAACGGGCTATCGATTTTATTAAGTTTGCCGAAGCCAAAAACGGCGCAGCGATAGCTTTTGCGTCAGGGATGATCTTGGCTCAGTTAAGACTAAGGGCGACTATCCCAGAACTTGATATAGTTCAGTTGTCAGGCCTTATACTCGCCCTTCTCGGTGCTTTGGTTTCAACAAAAAGCTTTATTCCAAAGCTAAGCTTTACCTCTGACGCCGCTGCTGGTGTCGATACAAAAGGCAACCTCCTGTTTTATGGAGAGATCGCAAAACTCAGTGAGGAAGAGTTCCGTTCAAAGTTCGATTCTCGATACTCGGACGAAGGCAAACTATTAGAAGACTACGCAAACCAAGTAATTGCGAATAGCAAAATCGCGAGCGAGAAGATGGGCCATTTCTCTATTGCGGTTCTTCTTATAGGTGGAGGAGGCATTATGTTGTTGTTGGATCTTGCATTTCAATTTTTCTCTAAATTCTGAATAGCTTATTGGAGAATTTCCTTTGTCAATGAACGACTTAAAAGACGAAATCGACAATGAGGTTTCTGAGATACTGTCATCCGATTTCACAGTCAACGTAACGGAAACTAGAACTGTTCCGAAAGCAAATGACCCCGCCATTACCTTTCCGAATCTTAGAACTGGTCAGCTATCCTGCAAGCTAATTGAGACATGTGTTTTATACATAGATATTAGAAAATCTACTGAGCTAAATCTAAAGCACCGTCGGGCGACAGTGGCCAAGCTGTATAGCGCGTTCGGGCGCGCCATGACAAAGTGCGCACGCCACTTCGGAGGGCATGTACGGGGCATTATCGGAGATCGTTTGATGGTGGTGTTCGACTCCGAAAACTGCTTTCGAAACGCTCTCGATACTGCGGTACTTATGAACTCAGTTTGCAAGTATGTTCTCAACAAAAAATTCCCTCACAATGATATAAAATGCGGAATCGGAATAGATTATGGAAGGATGTTGATCACTAAGGTTGGCATTATTCGCCGCAGTGTCGAAACGAGTAATTATCAAGGATTGGTCTGGTTGGGGCGTCCGGCTAATTTGGCCTCGAAACTTACTGACTTGGCAAACAAGTCAGGGGAAAGTTTCGAATTGAAACATGTAAGCACCGGTTTCCAAGTTCCCGGTCAGGGAAATTGGCGCTGGACCGATCAGACCTTGGAAGATTTTGTAAATTGCCTCGATACTTTACCGTTTTCTAACGATATTTCGCATCGTGATCCCAATTTCCGTTCATTCATTAAGACGTCTACGACCATTGAGACCAGAAAGAGCACGCCGCCCATTTTGATGACAAAGGAAGTTTGGAAAGGGTTCTCTCACGAGTGCCCGAGCAGAGATTGCGTGACAAAGCGTTGGTACAGGAAGAATGATGTGCAACTACCGGAGTACAGTGGGGAGGTTTTCGGTGGAGATGTAATCTTCACCGTCTTTCGCGGTTAAAGGCTAACGCTAAATTACCCGAAAGGTCCTTGTCCAATCGGTGATGTCCGCATCACTTACCTTACCGCCTGAGACCCACGCCTGCACGTCGTCGGGCTCCGGAACGCCTTCGCGGCGACAAATCTCAAGAACGGCGTCCCGCCAAGCACCGGCCGACGCCCCTTCAAGCGAGCAATAGTGCATCGCGATTCTGGCATAGCGAAGCGCACGATCGTGGCGTTTCATAAAGTCTTCCATGGTGATCCTTCTTCTTCGCGGAAACGGACAGTTATCCTCTGAATACTGTCCCCGGACAAATGAGCGTCGACAGAATCCATTCTCGCCGACGACGCTGAAACTACTTCAGCCACGTCTCATTGGCAAGCAGTTTGACTTTGGCAACCAGAAGTAGCCTATTGTTTTAAATATAATTTCGACTCCACAGCGAAGTGGAATCGGTGTATATCGGTGTCCATTATTCAGACGAAAAGGACTCCGATATGAACGCTATGCCCATCACCCCGCCGACCGTTCAGCACCGCCCGCCGGGCCTGATTGACTGCGCCCAGATCACCGACACGTTGATCTTTCCGGGACAGGATCGGCAGGTAGTTTACGATCAGGTGCGGGGCCTGCTGACCGCCGGGCACCTGCACCCGAGCGCGCGGGAAGAGCGCGGCAAGAAAGCCTTCCTGATGGCCCCCGAAAACATGCTGATTGCTGACGTGATGCTGCGTATGCGCGACTTTGGGATGCGTGGGGCCGACGACGCCAAGGCGGACCCCTACGTCGCCGCTGGTCTCTCCTTCCGGCACTGGTCGGGCGGCAAGCCGGGGGGTGCCAAGAGCAACCCGGCCGCGCATGTGATCGCCGAATATGAAATGGATGTAGGGGGCTGGGTTTTCGAGCTGTGGAGTTTCCGCCACGCGAAGCGCGACCGGGTGCAGTTCGAGGGCCGTATCCACCATGTCACCCGCCGCCAAGCGACGGACCTGCGTCGCGGAGCTGACCGGAACTGGATGCCCTGCGGGTGCTACGCCGTGGACCTGACTGACGCTCTCGACCGCTGGCATCCGCGCGGCCGTGAACGCCGGGAGGCCATGAACTAACCGTGTCGTTTCTGTCCCGCCTCAACCCGTTCCGCCGCATTGCGTCCGAACCGATCAGCCGCCGTAGCTTCGAGGCGGCGGCTGGATCGCGGCGCGGTGAGTCCTTCGGGCGGCACTTCGGCTCGCACGGAGCCGAGACGTTGGCAGCGGGGCCGACTGTCCGTGCCCGAGCCCGGCACGCCTATGCGAACAACGGTTATGTGCGAAACGGCGTGGACGCGATTGTCGCCGAGGCCGTTGGGGCGGGCATCGAAGCCAACTCGGCGCACCCGGATCGTGACACGGCCGCTCGCATCGACGCCGCGTTTTTCGCCGCCGATCTGGATGCCGAGGGGCGCACCGATTTCCGCGGCATGA
>JBKAGF010000024.1:0-56077 GCA_046290265.1 Roseovarius sp.
GGGCCCGCGTGGGCGTCGTGGTTGCCGCGGCCCGAGAAGCCGGTGAAGAACACGGTGAAGCCCTGGTCCGAGCGCGGCGGCTTGGTGCGGCGCAGCTCCTTGACCACCTCGGGGAAGGAGAACCAGTCGGGGATTTCCAGCCCTTCCGACAGGCGGCGGCGCAGCTCGGTGCCCGAGATGTTCAGGATCGTGACGTTGTCCTTGTCCTCGATCTCGTCCATCGGCTCGTACTGGGCGCGCTCCTGCACATAGACCATGTGCTTGAAGTCGACCATTTCGATGCCGATCTCGTCCTGGTGCTCGCGGAACAGGTCCTGCGCGTCGTAGGGACCGTAGAAATCCTCGCCCGCGCTGTTCTTGCCGGGGCCGGCATGGTCGCGGCCGACGATGAAATGGGTGCAGCCGTGGTTGCGGCGGATCAGCCCGTGCCAGACCGCCTCGCGCGGGCCGGCCATGCGCATGGCGAGGTTCAGCAGGCTCATCGTGGTGGTCGAGCCCGGGTACTTGTCCAGCACCGCCTCGTAGCAGCGCACGCGGGTGAAGTGATCGACATCGCCCGGCTTGGTCATGCCCACGACGGGGTGGATCAGCAGGTTGGCCTCCACCTCCTTGGCGGCGCGGAAGGTCAGTTCCTGGTGCGCGCGGTGCAGCGGGTTGCGGGTCTGGAAGGCCACGACCTTGCGCCAGCCCAGCTTGCGGAAATAGGCGCGCAGCTCGTTCGGCGTGTCGCGGCGGGCGCGGAAATCGTAATGCACCGGTTGCTGGATGCCCACGACGGGCCCGCCAAGGTACACCTTTCCGGCGGTGTTGTGCAGGTAGTCGACGGCCGGGTGCGCCTCGTCATCGGCGCCGAACACCTTCTCGGCCTCGCGCTTCTTGTCGGGTGTCCAGCGGTCGGTGACGGTCATGGTGGCGAGGATCACGCCCTCCTGGTCGCGCAGCGCGATGTCCTGGCCGGGCTCGATGCCCTCGGCAAACGCCTCGGACACGTCCAGCGTGATCGGCATCGGCCAGAGCGAGCCGTCGGCCAGCCGCATCTCCTCGACCACGCCGTAATAGTCGGCCTCGGTCAGGAAGCCCTTCAGCGGGTTGAACCCGCCATTCATCAACAGTTCGAGATCGCAGATCTGGCGCGGGCTCAGGTCCCAGCTTGTCAGGTCGCCGGCTTCGACCTTCAGTTTCTGTGCGGAATCGTAGGAGACATACAGCTCGGGAATCGGAGCCAGGTTCGAATAAGACATTGCTTCTCTCGCGTCGTCTGGACAATGGAAATTCAGAGGCCCGGAACGACCGGCCCCGGCGTCAATGGCGCCTTAAACCGGCTTGAACCCCACATGCAAGCACACAGGCGGAGTTCTGGGCGAAACTGGCGAAAAAGCCGCTATGTGCGCGGTGCATTGCCGTTTCGGCCGGCGCCAGGCGCTTTTCACCGCGCCGCTCACTCGACGGCAACGACCTTCTCGGCGGGCTGAACCGGCAGATCCTCCAGCTCGGCGAGGAACTTCTCGGCATCGAGCGCCGCCATGCAACCCATCCCGGCGCTGGTCACCGCCTGCCGGTAGATATGGTCGGTCAGGTCGCCCGCCGCGAAGAGGCCGGGCACCGAGGTGCGCGTGCTGCCCGGCTCGACCTTGACGTAATCGCCGTGATGCATCTCGACCTTGCCCTTCAGAAGCTCGCTGGCGGGCGCGTGGCCGATGGCGATGAACACGCCCTTGCAGGGAATGTCCGACACCTCGCCGGTCTGGTTGTTCTTCACCCGCACGCCGGTCACGCCCTTGGGGGTGTCGTCGCCCAGAACCTCCTGCAGCTCGTGGAACCACAGCGGCTCGATCTTCGGATGCTTCAGCAGCCGGTCCTGCAGGATCTTCTCGGCCCGCAGCTCGTCGCGCCGGTGGATCAGCGTCACCTTCGACGCGAAATTGGTCAGGAACAGCGCCTCTTCCACCGCGGTATTCCCGCCGCCAATCACGACGATCTCCTCGCCGCGGTAGAAGAAGCCGTCACAGGTGGCGCAGGCCGACACGCCGAAGCCCTTGAAGGCCTCCTCGCTGTCGATCCCCAGCCACTTGGCCCGCGCGCCGGTGGCCATGATCACGCTGTCGGCGGTATAGATCGTGCCGCTGTCGCCGGTCGCCTTGAAGGGGCGGCTGTCGGTGTCCAGGTGGGTGATGATGTCGCTCACGATGTCACAGCCCATCGCCTTGGCGTGGGCCTCCATCCGCACCATCAGGTCGGCCCTGCACCTCGGTATCGCCGGGCCAGTTCTCGACCTCGGTGGTGGTGGTCAGCTGTCCGCCCGGTTCGATCCCCTGAACCAGCACCGGCTCCAGCATGGCGCGGGCGGCATAGACACCGGCGGTATAGCCGGCCGGGCCTGACCCGATGATGAGGGTTTTGGTGTGACGTGTCTCGGCCATGATCGGAACCTGCGTGATAAGGGTGTCGGTGACTCGGGGCACAGATATAGCGGCGGGGCAGGGGGCGCGAAACCCCCGCAAGCCCGTCATGCGCAAAGCGGGACGCATTCCCGCGAAACCGCGGCCTGCCGGCCCGGCCGTTCCGGGCCCCCGCCGCGATGCGAAACGCCGATGGCGCGCCAATAGGGAAACGATCTTGCGCAAGGGCGAAACATTATTGCGCGTGCCCGCAGTGGTGGTATAACAATCGCGAATTCAAGGAGACCCAGAATGCCCGCGACCCGACTCGATGAGATCGACCGCAAGATCCTCGCCGAACTGCAGGCTGACGGCCGGATGACCAATGTCGAATTGGCCAAGCGCGTCGGAATCTCGGCCCCGCCCTGCCTGCGCCGGGTCCGCACGCTCGAGGAAAGCGGCTATATCCAGGGCTACCACGCCAAGGTCGACGCCCGCGAACTGGGCTTCGAGGTGCAGGTCTATGCCATGGTCGGCCTGCAAAGCCAGGCCGAGGCTGACCTGTCGGCCTTCGAGGCCCGCTGCCGTGCCTGGCCGCTGGTGCGCGAATGCCACATGCTGAACGGCGAGGTGGATTTCATCCTGAAATGCGTGGCGCCGGACCTGAGCACCTTCCAGAGCTTCCTGACCGGCGAGCTGACGGCGGCGGAGAACGTGGCGTCGGTGAAGACCTCGCTGGTCATTCGCGGCGCCAAGGACGAGCCGGGCGTGCCCTTCGAGATACTGGAAGAGCGGCTGAGCCGGTCGGCGTGAGCCCGCTCGGACGCCGCAGGTCGGAGCCGTGACAGCGATAGCGGAACGGGTTGCGGTCGAGCATCTCGATATCCTCGCGGGTCGAGACGGCGGTGACGGCGTTGTCGGCGCGTATCGGGCCGCGCCTCAGTCGATCTTGAGCACGTGATACATGTCGCGGGTCAGCAGGAGCTGGCCCTCGCTGAGTTCCCACAGGTGCATGTAGCGCCCGACGACGCGCTGGTCGCCGACCATAACGACGGTTTCGCCGATCTCGACGGCGTTGGTGTCGAAGCCGCGGATGTCGAAGGTCTTGAACTGCAGCTCGTGGGCGCCGGCGGCGAAGGCCTGCGCGTAATGCTGCGCGATGGCCGCGCGCCCGATGATTGCGGCCTGTCCGGGCGGAAGGAGGGCGGCGTCGGGCGCGTAGAAGGCGGCGATACCCTCGGCATCCTGCGCGTTGTACGTGTCGACGAACTCGGTCATGCGGGCGATGACGGGGTTGTCCTGGGACTGGGCGGGTGTGGCGAGCGAGAGGATCATGGCGAGGCCGATCGCGAAAAGGCGGGACATGGCAACGGCTTTCGGTTCGGGAACGGGGTTTGCGTCAACAGAATGCGGGCAGGATAGCGGGGGTGCGCGCCCCGGTGCAACAGTGACGGCTCCGGGGGCGGTCCGTCAGAGATGCCTGACCAATCCGGCGATCCAGCGCGGGGCGTCGCGGGCATCGACCACTGCCTCGCGGATGAGCCAGTCCATGTGGCCCGAGAGCAGCTTCAGCCGGGATGGTTCGCGGAAGGCGAGGTAGAAACGGCCCACGTAGATCACCCCCATGAGCGGGCCGAAGAGGGTGACGGGGGCCGAATAGAGGTTGTGCGCGTCGAAAAGGTTGAGGCGCAGGGAGGGAAAGAACGTCTCGGCCTGGTCGGCGAGGTGGAGGATCTGTTCGCGCCGCGCGTCGCGGTCGAGCCCCTGCCAGTAGCCGGTGCCCTGGGCGAAGGCCTCGAGCTCGTGCCGGGGCATGGCGATCTCGTACTCGGTCGCCTCGCGCCGGAGCCAGTCGAGATTGTCCTGCATGGCGCGCACGGCCTGGCCCGGTGTCTTGCCGAGGAAGGCGGCGTATTCCCAGCGCATCACCGCCTCGGTCTTGAGCATGTCGGGCAGGGTGGCGGGGACATGGCGGACCTTGTAGCCGCTGGCCTCGCGGTGCCAGTCGAGCAGCTGGGTGTCGGCGGAGGTGCGGTCGGCTTGCGTCATGCTGAGCGCGGCCTCGATCACGTCGCCGGGGCGTTCGGGGCGGTCGGTGAGACCCAGGAGCCAGTCGGAACTGACCCCGAGCGTCTCGGCGCAGGCGGCGGCGAGGTGGGCGTTGGGCATCCGGGCGGTCTCGGCGTCGAGCAGTTGCGACACCGTGGAGCGGCTGACGCCGGTCTGGCGGGCGAGCGCGCTGAGGTTGGCGCCGCCCATCGTCATGGCGGCACTGAGCCTGTCGCGGAAGATCGTGGCGCGGTCGGTTTTGTTCATAGTTCTACAAAGTGTCCAGTTTTATGGACATTCGTCGGAATTGTTAAGCAAAGGCAGAATACACGACAGGGCGCCGCGATGCTAGGTGATCCGATGAAGACCACGGGCAGCAACGGAAGGGAGCGCAGCACATGGACACGGCAAAACGCACGCTGGCAAAGGCGATCACCTGGCAGGCGCTGGGCCTGGCGGTGATGACGCTGATCGGCTTTGTCATGACCGGATCGGTGGCCGAGGGTGGCGCCTTTGCGGCGATCACCGCCGCGATCGGCTTCGTCAGTTTCTTCCTGCACGAGCGGGCCTGGGCCAGGATCGGCTGGGGCCGGTCCTGAGCCGGGCGCGGGCCGGTCCGGTCAGGCGGAAAGCCCCTGAAGCGGCAGGCGCGGGTGACAGATTGCCCCGAAATCGCCGGGTTTTTTAACATGCGGGAAGAGCGACAGGAACAGCGCCAGCATGTTGGGTCCCATGGCGCGCTCGAACCCGGGGCCGGGATGAAAGCTTTCGACCTCGATGCCCGAGGCGCGCAGGATGGAATGGCGGCGCATGCAGATGTGGTAGACGGTGACCGGGCGGGGCGGAACAAGTTCGACCACGTTCATGCCATCGACGAGATCGCTGGCCGGGGTCAGGATTCGCTCGCGACCGAAGCTGCTGCGCAGGCCGGGCGGCCGGGTCAGGATGCGGGCGCCGGGGCCGGCCATCAGGTTGGCCTCGGGCCGGCCGAGGCCGAAGGCGTCGGGCATGATCCGGGTCAGGCGGCAGGCGGCCTGATCGAGGCCCAAGGCCGCGGGCACCAGCGTCATGGACCCGACCCAGAGCACGCGGGCGGCGCCGGTGTCGCGGGTGGAGACGGACATGCCCGGAACGATGTCCTGCACGGCGACCTGGCCCGAGGGTGTGTGCAGGAGCGTGCCGTGGGAAAAGGCGGAGAAAGCGCTGTCGAAGATCGGCATCGCGGGGGCGATCTGGTCGGTCCAGCGGGGCTGGCCATCCGCGCCGAGACTGGCGATCTGGAACTTGCGCATTGGCCGGACGGGCCGGCCGGCGGGCATTCCCTGAAGCTGGCGGTTGCGGTCTTTTTCCGAATGCGTCGCCTGGAAATTCGGCGCGAGAATGGGGGTGCCCATGATATGTGCGATCCTGTCAGGGGTCATCACAACCGCGCCGGCCCCCACCGACAACGACAGAGCGATAATCCGTCAATATGAGTTCTGGGCACGATAAAGGCCGAAATGGCGAATTGTCGTCAAATTCGAGCGGTCATTGTCGGCGCGGATCGGACAATTCCGGGAGCGGCGGGGCAATTGTCTGCCCGCGCGGGACGACCTTGCCACAATTCAGCTTGGCGGGTCGTCGAATCAACCGGGCCGCCTCTGCAAACAGGGCGGCCGGGCGTCTGGTCGGGGGATCGGCGGCCTGACCGGGGTCAGGCGATCCGCAGCGCCTTGGGCTTGGACGCGGTGCGCTTGGCCAGCCGCACGCTGCGTGCGAAGGGAAGCTCGGGGGTCGCCTGCTGGCTGGTGGCGATCACGGATTTCATCCAACGCTTCTTCATGGTCTTTCCTCTCAACTCTTTTCTGCCTCATCGCCGGAGCGGCGGGGTGTTTTTTCTGATGGGTCCATGATTGCCCCGGTTTGGGGCCATGATTTGGCGCCGGGACATGGAATGCGAAAAAAAATCGGTCCGGAGCAGCGACAATTGTGGTGAAACTGCCGCATTCGGTAAGCGGATGAAAAATATGGTTAATCAGGCAATTCGAGTGGTCAGTTCCGGGTAAATGCCAGGGATTGTTTCCGAAAATGAGGCAATCCACCTGTCGGAGCTGCCCAGATTGCGCCCAGATTTGCAGGGCAGTCGGCCGGGGGCGCCGGCGCGCCCGGATCAGAGGCGGATGGCGGAGATGAGGCGGCCGTAATCGGCCTCGCCCAGATGCGTGGCGCGGCGGTAGGAGAAGTACCGATCGGCATCGCTGTAGGTGCATTGGCCAATCCAGCTGGCCGCGCCGATGCCGGCCTCGCGCAGGCGATGCAGGCCGAAGCCCGGCAGATCGAACTGGTACTTGCCGGGCTTGCCGCCGACGAAAAAGCGAGTGTTGGCGGGATCGTCGTCAGCGAAGCGCTCGAAGAATTCCTCTCCGACCTCATAGGCGGTCTGGCTGATGGCGGGGCCGATGACGGCCTTGGTGTCGGCGCGGCGGGCGCCCAGGCGTTCCATGGCGTCGAGCGTCGTTTCCAGGATGCCGTCGAACGCGCCGCGCCAGCCGGCATGGGCCGCGCCGATGACGCCCGCCTTGCGGTCGGCGAAAAGCACCGGCTGGCAGTCGGCGGTCAGGATGGCCAGCGCGAGACCGGGCGTGGCGGTCACGATGGCGTCGGCCCTGGGCCGCGGATCGACCGGGCCGGTGGCCACCAGAACGTCTGTCGAATGGGTCTGGCGCACCGAGATGAGGTGGTCCCCCGAGACGTTCATCGCCGAGGCCACGCGGGCGCGGTTGATCGCCACGGCCTCGGACTGGTCCGACGAGCCGCGGCCACAGTTCAGCCCGTGGAACACGCCCGAGGACGCCCCGCCCTTGCGGGTGAAAAATCCGTGGGTGACAGGCGCGAGGCTGTCGTCTGTGAGAATCTCCAGCGTCATTTTTCCAGTCCCGGTGGGGGCGCGGCGCCGTCGGGGTAGAGCGCCATCACCTTGAAGAGCGTCCCCATTTCATCCCGCCCGGTCAAGCGGTGAAACGCGGCATGATGCGCGTCGAGCCCCGGGCCGCTCATATTCGCGGCAAGGGCCTCGGCCCGCCGGGTGATGCCGAGGCGCGACAGAAAGAGCGCCTGAGGCGTGAGGCGTGTGGCCTTGCAGGTGCCGGCGGCGGCGAGGGAGAGCGCCTCGAAATCCACGTGGGCGGAGAGGTCGGCCAAGCCGGGGGTGACGAGGATATCGGCGCGGTCATGCCCCTGCACCGCCTGCAGCGTGTCGCCAAGCGAGCGCCAGTCGCCATAGTCGATGATCAGCGCCGCGCCGCCATGTGACGCGATGCGGCGGGCCAGCGCGTCGATGACGGGGGCGGCGGCGGGGCAGGTTTCGACGATGTCGCCGTCGGCCGTGTCCTCGAGGCGGTGGGCAAGGAAGGGCTCGATGCGTTTCGGGCTGAGGCCGAGGGAAAGGGTGTCACCGGCCAGACCGACGACACGCTCGCACCAGCCGTCGCCCTGCCGCTGGAACTGTCGGATCGGCAGGGCGTCGAAGAATTCGTTGGCGACGGCCAGCAGGGGCAGGTCGGGCAGCGTGTCGGCGCTGTCGTGCCAGGTGGGGGCGTGGGCCGACAGGGTGTCGGCCTGCCGGGCGCGCAGGGCGGGGGAGGCTTCCACCAGATGGACCTGCAGCGCGTCGTGAAAGCCGGGCACGCCGCGCGTGGTGCGCAGGGCATCGGCCATCAGGGTGCCACGGCCGGGGCCAAGCTCGACAAGTGCGACGGGGTCGGGCGCCCCCTGATCGAGCCAGGTCTGGGCGAGGCTGAGGCCGATGAGTTCGCCGAACATCTGGCTGATCTCGGGGGCGGTGATGAAGTCGCCCGCCTGCCCGAACGGATCGCGGGTGGTGTAATAGCCGTGCTGGGGGTGCATCAGGCAGGCGGCCATGTACGCGTCGAGGCGCATGGGGCCGGTCGCGGCGATCCCGGCCCGGAGGATGTCCGCCAACGGGGTCATCCGGGGGCGGTGGACCGGGCGTGTCTGCGATAGGCCAGTATCAGCGTGATGAGGCCCATGACGATCATCGGGATGCAGAGGATCTGGCCCATGGTCAGGCCATAACCGTTGACGTGCCAGGCAAGGCCCAGCGGGTTGCCGGGGCTGACGAACTGCGCGTCGGGCTGGCGGACGAACTCGACGATGAACCGCGCGATGCCGTAGCCGGCGAAGAAGATCCCGGTGGCCGCGCCCACCCGTTTCAGAAGGCCGCGGCGGAACACCAGGTAAAGCAGGATGGCGCCGAGGATCAGCCCCTCGAGCGCGGCCTCGTAGAGTTGCGAGGGGTGGCGGGCGCAGACGCCCGCAACGACGCCGGCGCAGTCCTGCGCCGCCGCGCCGGGGAAGATCACGCCCCAGGGCAGGTCGGTGGGGCGGCCCCAGAGCTCGGCATTGACGAAGTTGGCGATGCGGCCCAGCAGCAGGCCCACGGGGGTGACCGCGCAGAGGATGTCGGCAACGGTCAGCCAGCGGATGCCCTGAAGCTTCGAATAGGTGATGCAGGCGATGATGACGCCCAGAAGTCCGCCATGGAAGGACATGCCGCCCTGCCAGATCAGCAGGATCTCGGCGGGGTTCTGCAGGTAGTACATCGGCTGGTAAAAGAGCACGAAGCCCAGCCGCCCGCCCAGGATGACGCCGAGGATGACCCAGGTGGCCAGATCCTCGACCTGCTTGACGGCCATCGGGGCGACGTTGTTTTTCCACAGGTGTGGGCGGTTCACCGCCATGACAACTAGTCGCCAGCCGATCAGGATGCCGGCGATATAGGCCAGGGCATACCAGCGCAGGGCGATCTCGAACCCGAAAAGGCTGAACGAGAACAGTTCGGACGAGATGTCGGGGAAGGGGATCGCTGCTTTCATGGGCGCTGTTCTGCTGCTGGGCCGTGGGGAAGTCAACCTTGCCCCGACGCGGTTTGGTGCCCATATATGAGCCAAGTGTAACGGAAGGTAGAGCGACATGCAGACCCGCAACAAGGTGCTGGACGATATCAGCCAGCTGATGACCAACGCGATGGGCGTGGCGCAGGGCGCCCGGCAGGAGGCCGAGACGGCGATGTCGTCGATGGTGGACCGCTGGCTGGCCGACCGCGATTTCGTCACCCGCGAGGAGTTCGACGCGGTGCGCGCCATGGCGCAGAAGGCCCGCGAGGAGAACGAGGCGCTGAAGGCGCGGCTGGACGCGCTGGAAAACGGCGCGAAGTAAACCGGCCCTGACACGGTCGAGATTTGAGGCGCGGTCCCGGGTGGGGCCGCGTTTTGCGTTCACGGTGCCGGCGGGCGGTCAAGACCGGGAGATCCTCGGGTCAGGCCCGAGGATGACGTGGGACGCGGACGCCGGCGGTTCGCGCAAGAGTGGCGGGCGGTTCCGGGTTGGCGGCTGCTGCGCAAGACACCGCGCATGGGCGCGATCGCGGTCGGCGCGATGCTGCTGAACCCGGACGCGGACGGCCTTACTGGCAAAATCGCTATGGAACATGGACGAGGGGGTTCGCATTTTCCCCTTGCAGTCACGCGGGCCGAAAGCCCGCAAGATGTAAAAAAGGAGAGATCCGATGAAACAGACAGTCACATCCGCTCTGGCCATTGCCGCACTCGTGTCCGCACCTGTCGCAGGCTTTGCGGCCAATGACGACACTGCCAATGTCGACGCAGAGGCCGATGCCAGCGTTTCGGCCCAGACCGGCGACGTTGCCGAGGAGGTTGGCGATACGGTTTATGCCATAGGCGAAAGCGCGACCGACACGGCGCAGGCCGGCGTCGATGCGACCGGTGGGGTCGTCGAGGATGGATATGACGCGGCCAGCGACATCTCGACCGAGCTGGACGCCGCGCTGACGGGCGATGCCCGGGTCTATACCAGCGATGGTGAGCTGATCGGCACCTATACCGGCACCGATTCCACCGGCAACCTGGCGATCGTCGACCTGGACGGCGAGATGGAAGGCGCCTCGGACGCGGCACTGGAACGCGCCGGTCTGCCGCTGACCAGCCTGACGGCCGGCGACGAAGGTGTCGTGGTGGCCATGACGAAGGCCGAGTTCGAAACCGCGCTCAAGGCATCGGCCGACGCGAATTCGGGCGGCTGACGCCACCCCTAACAGTTGACTTAATACGGAAATGGCCGCCCTCGGGCGGCCATTTTCCGTTGCATGGGCCGGATATCGGGACCGGTGCCGCCGGGGGCCCTGCCCGGCAAGGCTCTTTCCCGCACGAGGTCCCGCAGGAGGGCCCCGGAGGGTGGCGCGGGAGTTGCGCCGGCTGTCGCAGGGACTTGATGAAATTTTCATGTCATCCACAACTTATTGCGGTTATCCCCAAGAAATAGCTTTACAGGTCGTAAATCGCCCCTCACCATATCTTGTAGGAAAAGCGGGAATGAACCCCTTTCCTAGAGCAGGCACCTAGCGTTTGGGCGCTGCCAGCCCTTCGCTACAACACATGAGGTGGCGCCATGGCACTTTCCGAGCAGTTCTTTTCAGAAGACCTTCATCCCATAGATATCGTCGAGCATCTGGCCGAGCATCACGACTGGGATTTCGACCGGATCGGCGACGACCAGATCGCCATGGCGGTAGAGGGGCAGTGGCGCACCTACTCGATCACGCTGGCCTGGTCGGCCCATGACGAGACGCTGCGCATGGTCTGTACCTTCGAGATGGAGCCGCCCGAGGACAAGCTGCCGGCGCTGTATCACGTGCTGAACGACGTGAACGACCAGTGCTGGGCGGGCGCATTCACCTTCTGGGCCGAGCAGCAGCTGATGGTCTATCGTTATGGCCTGGTGATGGCGGGCGCGCAGGCGATCAGCCCCGAACAGATCGACACGCTGATCGGTGCGGCGGTGATGAGTGCCGAGCGGTTCTATCCGGCGCTGCAACTGGTGGTGTGGGGCGACCGCGCACCCAAGGAGGCGCTGCAGATCGCCATCGGCGAAGCCTACGGCCGCGCCTGAGCGCACAATTTGCAGGCGAACGGGGCGTGCCGGGTGGCGCGCCCTTTTTCTTTTGCGCAAGGTGTGGCCGAAGCGCCCGACATGGATTGCGTGGCCGCAAGGCGCGCACTATCAAGCCAGCACGACGGAAGATGAACGGGGGAGCGCCGGAATGGATATGCAGCACGTGGCCGAGAAGGGCCTGGTTTTGCTGGGCTGTGGCAAGATGGGGTCCGCGATGCTGGCCGGGTGGCTGGAAGGCGGGTTGCCGCCCGCGTCGGTCTGGGTGGTCGATCCGAAGCCGTCGGACTGGCTGCAAGGCACGGGCGTGCAGCTGAACGCCGAATTGCCCGAGCATCCCGCCATCGTGCTGATCGCGGTGAAGCCGCAGATGATGGGCGAGGCGCTGCCCGCGATTGCCGCGATGGGCGGCGGTGGGACGCTGTTCGTCTCCGTGGCGGCGGGCACGCCGATCGAGGCGTTCGAGGCGGCATTCGGCAGCGACAGCCCGATCATCCGCGCCATGCCCAACACCCCCGCCGCCGTGGGCCGCGGGATCACCGCCATCGTCGGCAACAATGCCGCGAGCGCGGCGCAGATGGACCTGGCCGAGGCATTGCTGAAAGCCGTGGGACAGGTGGTGCGGCTGGAGGGCGAGCACCAGATGGACGCGGTCACGGGCGTGTCCGGGTCGGGCCCGGCTTACGTGTTTCACATGATCGAATGCATGGCCAGGGCGGGCGAGGCCGAGGGCCTGTCGCCGGAGCTGGCGATGCAGCTGGCGCAGGCCACGGTGGCCGGTGCGGGCGCGCTGGCCGAGGCCGCGGACGAGACGCCGGCGCAGCTGCGCCGGAACGTCACCAGCCCCAACGGCACCACGCAGGCGGGGCTGGAGGTGCTGATGGACGAGGACAAGGGGCTGCCGCCGCTGATCAGGGCGACGGTGAAGGCCGCCGCGGATCGGTCGAAGGAGCTGCGCCGTGGCTGACGAGATCACGTTCGACGATTTCCTGAAGGTGGACATCCGGGTGGGAAGGATCACCCGGGCCGAGCCCTTTCCCGAGGCGCGCAAGCCCGCGATCAAGCTGTGGGTCGATTTCGGCAAGGACCTGGGCGAGAAGAAAAGCTCGGCGCAGATCACCAAGCATTACGATCCCGAAAGCCTGCTGGGCAAGCAGGTGATGGCGGTGGTGAATTTCCCGCCGCGCCAGATCGGGCCGGTGATGTCCGAGGTGCTGGTGCTGGGCGTGAGCGACGAAGAGGGCGGGATCGTCCTGTTGTCGCCGGACCTCGAGGTGCCGGTCGGGGGGCGGATGCATTGAAGCGGGTCTATTTCACCCGGCCCCTGCCCGAAAGCGTGGCCGACATGGCGCGGGCGCATTTCGAGGTCGAGATGCGCGAGGAGAACACGCCGCTGAAGATCGGGCAGATGCGCGCGGCGCTGAACCTTTATGACGGCGTGCTGATGATGTTCGGCGACAGTTTCTCGTCCGAGGTGTTCCGCGAGGCGCAGAACCCGCGCTGCAAGGTGCTGGCGAATTACGGCGTGGGCATCAACCATATCGACCTTGACGCCGCGCGGTCCGCGGGCGTGCTGGTGACGAACGTGCCGGGCGCGGTGACCGACGCGACCGCCGATATCGCGATGACGCTGATCATGATGAGCGCGCGCCGTGCGGGCGAGGGCGAGCGCATGGTGCGGGCCGGCAAGTGGCCGGGGTGGAACCCGACGCAGCTTTTGGGCACGCATGTGACGGGCAAGACGGTCGGGATCATCGGCATGGGCCGGATCGGGACGGCGATTGCGCAGCGCTGCCATTACGGATTCGGGATGGACGTGATCTATACCGCGCGCAGCGACAAGACGCCGGGTTTCGCCTGCGAGCGGGTGGCATTGAACGACCTTCTGGCCCGTGCGGATTTCACGGTGGTGGCGGTGCCGGTCAGCCCGGACACGCGGCACCTCGTGGGGGCCGAGGAACTGGCGCGGATGCCGCGACGCGCGCACCTGATCAACATCGCGCGGGGCGATATCGTCCACGAATCCGCACTGATTGCCGCCCTTCGGGACGGGCGGATCGCGGGGGCGGGGCTGGACGTCTACGAGAACGAGCCGGAGGTGCCGGCGGCGCTGACCGCGCTGGAGAATGTGGTTCTGTTGCCGCATATGGGCACCTCGACGCTGGAGGTGCGCGAGATGATGGGACGCGTGGCGGTTGAGAACCTGCGCGCGGCGCTGGCCGGGGAGACGCCGCCGAACCTGGTGAATTGAGGTTGGGGGCGGTGGGGTGGAACCCCACCCTACGGGGGTTCACAGCGAAGCCCGTGACGCGGCTACATCGCCTGAAGTGCGATGAACGGCAGGCTGGCCCCTGTCATCAGAAGCAACACTCCCAGGCAGGCCAGCACCCCGTCGCGCACGATGATGGCGGTGGCGAAGAGCATCGTCGCCGCCCCCAGAAGGGACGACGAGAACGGCACGATCTCGAGGAAGACCATCAGCACGCCGCACAGCACGCAGAGCGCCTGGTAGAGCTTGCGCAGGGGCGGGGTGACCAGCGGTGACAGGCGCGGGCTGGAGATGGCGTCGATGAAGGCGCCGATCCGGCGGATGGGTCCGAGCGCGGTGCGCATCCGGCTGGAGGCGACCGAGCGGTTCATGATGAAGCCGGGCAGCCACAGGTGGTCGCGCCCGACCAGCATCTGCCCGGCGATCGAGGCGATCAGGATGCCGCAGGCGCTGGAGAAAAGCGGTATGCCGCTGAGCGGGGAGGTCACCAGCAGGGCGGGCACGCACATCGCCGTGGTGAACGAGCTTTTGCCGAAACACGAGATCATGCTGCGCAGGGTGATCTTTTCCCCGTCGATGGACTCCGCCAGCCGGTCGATGATTGCGGTGATGGGCCTTGATGAGGTGTCCGGGTGCGCCATGTCGTCTTTCGGGTCAGGTCTGCGGCGGCACCCGTGCGGCACACGCATCGGCCGATGAAACGCCGTGGCCATGCCCGGGGTTCCCCGTGCGCCGTGCATTTCCGCCGCGTTCCCCTTGACCTTGCGGCATGGTTCTGGCGTGGTGGCCGATACCCCGAGGGAGAGAGACATGTTCAAGCCTGCGATTACCGGCACGGGCGTTTTCACGCCGGACGAGACGATCACGAATGACGAGCTGGTGGTTGCGTTCAACGCCTATGCAGAGCGGTTCAACGCCGAGAACGCCGAGGCCATCGCAGCCGGAGAGGTCGAGGCCAAGGCGCCGTCCTCGTCCGAGTTCATCCTGAACGCATCGGGGATCGAGCAGCGTTACGTGATGGACAAGGCGGGCGTGCTGGATCCCGGGGTCATGCATCCGGTCCTGCGGGCGCGGTCGGATGACGAGCCGGGGATCATGGCGGAGATGGCACTGGATGCCTGCGACAAGGCGCTGGCGCAGGCGGGGCGCGATGCGGGCGAGGTCGACCTGATCATCTGTGCGGCCAGCAACCACGAGCGGCCTTATCCGGCGGTGGCCATCGAGATCCAGCAGCTTCTGGGGGCGCAGGGCTTTGCGTTCGACATGAACGTGGCGTGTTCCTCGGCCACCTTCGGGATCCAGGCGGCGGCCGACATGGTGCGGTCGGGCAGCGTGCGCTGCGCCATCGTGGTCAGCCCCGAGATCTGTTCGGGCCATCTGGAGTGGCGCGACCGGGATTGCCATTTCATCTTCGGCGACGTCTGCACGGCGGTGGTGATCGAGCGGGCCGAGGATGCGAAAGGCGCGCATTTCCTGGTGCATTCGACGCGCTGCGCCACGCAGTTTTCCAACAATATCCGCAACAACAACGGATTCCTTCGGCGCACGCGCGAGGGCCAGATGCAGGATCGGCGCGACATGCAGTTCATGCAGGAAGGCCGTAAGGTGTTCAAGGAGGTGCTGCCGCTGGTCAGCGCGCATATCGCGCAGCACATGGCCGACGAGGGGGTGGCGGCCGAGGACCTCAAGCGGTTGTGGCTGCACCAGGCGAACAAGACGATGAACGATTTCATCGGGCGCAAGGTCATGGGGCGCGTGCCCGGGGCCGACGAGCAGCCGAATATCCTGCAGGACTATGCCAATACGTCCTCGGCGGGCTCGATCATTGCCTTCTCGAAATATTCCGACGACCTGCAGCCCGGTGACACCGGGCTGATCTGTTCCTTCGGGGCCGGATATTCGGTCGGCTCGGTCCTGGTGGAGCGGGCCTGAGCGCCGGTCAGACCTCGGGCGCGTTGGGTGTCGGGCGCCAGCTTTGATCGTCAGGGTCGGCCTCGGGCGTCCAGTGGGGATCGTCACGCTTGATCCGGCGCGAGATCACGTAACCTGTCGGCCAGGCCAGCACCGCGCCGGCGATGGCGGCGATCACGATGGTCCAGACGGTGTAAAAGCCCATTGACAGGCCGGCGATGACGACGGCGCCCGCGATACTGCTGCCGCTGAGCATCGCCATGTAAAGAGCAAGGCGGTCCATGTCGGTCTCCTTTGCTGTATACTGACAAACGCCGGGGCGGCGGGTCGGGTTCCGGGCGGGACGCGCGCCCGGCGTCAGTCCGCGCAGGTGGAGCCGGGACCCGAGGCGTAGGACCAGTCGACGGCGCAGCCGGCGCTGTCGAAGGCGAAGATCTGGGCGTTCTCGTCCCGGGTCGAGAAGGGCAGGGGCGGTTCCACGGTGACGCGCAGCCATGTCTGCACGGTTTCAGGCGCGACGCACCAGTCGAAGGCGGGGTCCTGCACCGCCGCCCAGCCGCGGGCGCGGGCAACGCGGGCGATTTCGGCGGCGCGCAGGCAGGCGGTGTCGGGCAGATCGGCGAGAAACGCGTCGCGTGCCTGTGCGTGGGCCGCGGCGGCGGCGTTATCGCCCGGCGCCTCGCCGATGTCTAAGACCGCCACGGCCGCCAGCGTCAGGCCCCCCAGCACGAGCCCGGTCAGGATGAAGCCGACATCCCTATTCATCGGCGAAGAGATCGCCGGTTGCTGCGCGCCAGTGGCGGCGGCAGAGGCTTTGATAGGTTTCATTGCCGCCGACCTGGATCTGGTCGCCGTCGGTCACGACGTTGCCGTGCGCGTCGCGGCGGACCACCATGGTGGCCTTCTTGCCGCAATGGCAGATGGTGCGCACCTCGCGCATTTCGTCGGCCAATGCCAACAGCGTGGCGGAGCCGGGAAAGAGCTGCCCGCGGAAATCGACGCGCAGGCCGTAGCACATGACCGGCACGCCGAGATCGTCGACGACGCGGGCCAGGTGCCAGACCTGGGGTTCGGTCAGGAACTGGGCTTCGTCCACGAAGATGCAGGCAAGCGGGCGGGCGGCAAGTTCCGCCTGAAGCCGGGCGAAAAGGTCGTCGGCGGGGGTGAAGGTATCGGCCTCGGCCCCGATGCCGATGCGCGACCCGATCCGCGCCGGGCCGGCGCGGTCATCCAGCGCGGCGGTCAGCAGATGGGTCTCCATGCCGCGTTCGCGGTAGTTGTGGCTGGCCTGAAGCAGCAGCGTCGACTTGCCGGCGTTCATGGTGGAATAGTGGAAATAGAGCTTGGCCATGGCCCGAGTTACGCCCATGACGCGTGCGGATCAAGCGCCGAGGCACCCCCTGTCAGCGGGCGCGGGCGGCGACGTGATCCCAGACGGTTTCGGCTGCGGTGACGCCAAGAAAATGCCCGCCATCGAGCGCGGTGAGACGCGCCGCGAGGGCGGGAGGCAGCTGTGCGGCCATGTCGGCGGCCGCCATGAGCGGGTCGTCGCGTCCGTGCAGGATAGTGAGCGGTCGTTTCAGGGCCAGCATCTCGGCATGGACGCTGTCGAAATCGAAGCCGAAATCGGCCGCCACGCCGCGCAGGGAACTGGCGTAGATGTCCGAGAACATGGCGAAGCTGCTGTCGCCCGAGCGGAAGGGCCGCTCCAGCACCGCGCGATCCGATCCGTTGTCGCCGAACAGCTGGATCAGCGCGGCGCGGCAGGTGGATTCGTTGAGGTAGTACTTCTTGAACCGCCATGTCACGGCCTTGAACAGGCTGGCATTGGCGACCAGTTTTCGCACGGCGTCGAGAAAGCCGCCCACCTTGCCGGTGCGCAGGGTTTCGGCTTGCATCAGCGTGGGCGACACCAGCGTCAGCGACGTGACGTCCTGCGGGGCGTCATGCGCGAGGCGCACCACCGCGCGCGCACCGGTCGAGTTGCCGATGACCGCGCAGGGCCGCCCGATATATTCGCGGATCAGGCCATGCGCGTCCTTGACCCATTGGTGCAGCAGGTCGTCCTGCCCGAACAGGGCCGAGGTGGGCCGGGTTTCGAGATAGCCCTCGCGGATCGGCACCACGACCCGCAGCCCCAGCCTGGACAGATGCGGACCGGCGTCGCGCATCAGCAGGGCGAAGAGCACGCCGTGGCCCAGAAGAACCGGCGTGCCGTCGGGCGGGCCGTACTCGATCACGTTGACCAGCCGCCCGCCGGAGAGCCGCCGCGACAGCAGCCGCGCGTCCTGCGACAGGTAGCGGGCGAAGAAGGTCTCGATGAACCCGGCGTGGCTGGCCTCGCCCTCGGAGATCGAGATGAAATGAACCATCTGCCCCAGCAGCTTGGTGATCAGCTCCCGCTGGCCCGAGCACATCAGCTTGCTGCAGGCGTTCTTGAGATGGGCGCGCTTGGTCTCGTAGGACAGGGTGTCGAGGTCGGCGGCCATGCGCAGGCTGGCGCCGCCGATCACCTGGAACACGGTGCGGATCTCGGCCTGGGTGAGGCCGGCGTCTTGGTTGAAGATGTCGAGGAATTCCGAGAACAGGAGCTGGGTCACGGCAAAGCCGCGCAGCCGCCTGCGCCCCGCCGAGTCGCGCTCCGTGGGGGTGACCGGCACGTACCAGAAGAGCATCTGCGACGCGGGGTCCCAGGCGATATGACCGGCCGAAAGACCGGCCTCTGCGACGTGGTCGAGTATCGCCGCGATCTGCGGGCTGTCGGTATCGGCGGGCAGCAGGCGGGTGGAATGGTCGGAGATGCTGGAAATTCCGCCGCGGATCATCCTGCCCGTCGCATCGAAATCGGCCCAGGCCAGATCATCCTCGATCGCGGCCTCGGCCACCTTCAGGCGGCGGACCACATAGTCGCGCGCCTCGCGGGCCTTGTCGCGGGGCAGGATCGAAAAAACGGACGCGAGATCCGCGTCGTACTCGCCTGGCGGCATGGTCTTCCCCAAAAAACCTGCCCTAGCCTTGTCGGGCCGTGATCACACGAGGATACCCAATTGGGTGATGTGGACCAAACGATATTCGGCAAGCCTGTGGTCTGGACAACGTAATTGCGGGCCGTACCACATGCACAGGTTGAAGTTTCTGGTGATCCAATCGTCATGCGGTTTCGTTCTGGCGCTCGTGCTGCTGTTTCAGGCGGTTCCGGGACTGGCGCAGGGCAGCGCGGCCCTGGAGGGGATTTACGTTGTCGAGAACGGTCAGCCGGTGGGCCCGCTGTCGGCGGAAGACGTCAATCAGCGCGTGCGGGACCTGCGAATCGTCTCGGACAGCCTGGTCTGGAAGTCGGGAATGCCCGACTGGGTGGCGGCCGGGACCGTGCCGGAGCTGGCACAGGCGATCGGCATGGCGGCGCAGAGCCGGACACCGCCGCGCATGTCGGTGCAGGATTTCGGCACCTACCTGGCCGGAACGTGGGAAAGCGAACCGGCCCGGACCGAGATACCCGACGTGGGAACGGTCGACGTGGTGAACACGATCACCTTCGCGCAGGACGGACTGTTCGAGTCGCTGACACGGATGAATTCGGTGCCGGGCAGCGCGCAGCCGATGACGCTGAACGTGGCCGGAAAGGGGACATACACATTGTCGGGCGCGACCCCGACCTCGGTCAGGGTGTCGTTTCTGGGCACGTCGCTGACCACCGTGGAAGGCGACGCCGGCGCGGGCTATCCCGACCAGTTGCAATTCGACACGACGGTTGAGGTGGTCGGTCCGTCCGAGTTTTTCGAGGATGGCAGCACGTATCGCCGGGTGTCGCAATGAGCGCCCCCGGGACGATCGGAAGGAGCATGGACATGATGCATGTCGCGGGGGCCGCGCGGGCCGTGGTGCTGGCCGCGGCGCTGTTGCTGGCCGCGCTGGGCGGGCCGGGAGCGGCCCAGCAGATGACGGCGGACGGGCTTTACGTGGTCGAGCGGGGCCAGTCCGTGGGGCCGCTGAGCCATGCCGATGTGGAGCGGCGCATCCGGGAAAGCACCCTGACCGCCGAGACCATGGTCTGGAAGCCGGGGATGACCGACTGGGCTCCGGCCCGCACGGTGAAGGAGGTGGCGCAGCTGCTGAATGACCGGCAGGCCCCGCCGCCTCCGCCGCCGCTGGACTATGTCGCCTTTCTTGAGGGCAACTGGGAAAGCGCCGCGCAGCAGAAGCGGGTCGAGGGGGTCGGATTGGGGACGATGACGCTTCGGATGACGTTCAACAAGCTTGGCACGTTCGACCTGCTGCAGCGGTTCGACGTGCCGACATCCGCTGGCATGTTCAGTGCCAAGACGACCGGCAAGGGGACGTTCGAGGTGACCAGACCCACCGCCGAGAGCTTTGACCTGGAACTGTCGGGGACCAGCGAGACGACATCGAACCACCCCCAGGGCAGCGTGCCGGAGATCGGCAACATCTTTCGCCGGGTGACCATCCGGGTGATCGACGACAACACGATCGACGACAATGGCACGATCCTGCGGCGTGCGAATTACTGACCGATTCCAGAAGGTGACAGATTGGGGAGTACCATGACGAAGACGGATTTCCTGCGCCGGGGGCGGGCGCATCTGGTGGCCGTGACGGTGGGGCTGTTGCTGGCGCTGGCGGGGCCTGCCAGCATTGCCGCGGCCCAAAGTGCGTCCTCGATCACGGTGAACGGCGTCAAGATCACCATTTCCGGCAGCGGGTCGCAAAGTATCTCGACCACGCCGACCGGGGCCGAGATCGTGATCGACGGGCGCGAGATCGTGATCGATGGCACGAAGATCGCGCTGGACGGATCGTCGATCGACAGCGGCGCCTTCGAGGAGGTCGAGATCGCCGTCGACGGCAACACCATCCGCATCCTTGTCGACGGCAGGGAAGTGATCACCAGCACCCGGTCGGCCCCGGCGGAGGAGAATGGCGAGGCCGAGCTGACCGAGGCGGCGAGGCTGAACAACATGGGCGTGGCCTATTACCGGGGCGAGGGGGTCGAGCAGAGCTACGAGAAGGCGGTCGAATATTACGAGAAGGCGCTGGCGTTGGGCAGCACGATCGCGGCCGACAACCTGTCGAGCATCTACTGGTACGGGGTCGAGGGCATCCCGGTGGATGAGCCGCGCTCGGTCGGATATGCCAGGACCGGGTTCGAGGACGACCACCCGCATTCGATCTATGTCATGGGAATGGCATACCTGAAGGGTATCACGGTGGAGGAAAACCTTACCCTGGCGCTGGACTATCTGAACCGGGCCGGCGACGAGGGGCGCAGCGACGCGCTGAACCAGCTGGGGGTGGAATATGCGCGGGGCGAGACCGTGCCGATGGACGAGGCCAAGGCCGCCGAATACTACCTGCGGGCGGCCGAGCTGGACAATCACGTGGCGCAGTCGAACTATGCCTGGTTCCTGTGGCAGGGCCGGGGCGTCGAGAAGGACGCGGCCGAGGCGCTGCGCTATGCGCTGATGTCGGTGGAAAAGGGCAACCGCGCCGCGACCTTCCTGGCGGGGGTGATTCATTACCACGGCGGCGAGGGCGTGGCGGTCGACATGGCGGAGGCGGCGCGGATGTTCGAGGCCGCCGCGCGCGACGGGCATGTCACGGCGGCGTTCAATCTTGGTGTCATGTATCGCAACGGCGAAGGCGTGCCCGAGGATCTGGACCGCGCCATCGAGTGGATGGAAATGGCGCTGGAAGGCGGGCACGAGGACGCCGCCGCCGAGCTGGACCGGCTGCGCGCGCGCCAGGCCGAGGCGGCGGCGACGGACACGCCGCAGGAGCCGATCTGGTGGTATGCCGACGGCCAGCAGCAGGTCGGGCCGATGACCCTGAACGACCTGCGCACCGCGATGGCGGCCGGGCGGGTCGGGGCGGATACGCTGGTCTGGCGCAAGGGCATGACCGACTGGGTCGTGGCGGGCAGCGTGGGGGATCTGGCGCAATAGAAGCGCGCGGGATAAGAGGGGGGCGACAACCGACGAAGGAGCCCCGTCATGACCGAGATCATCCGCCACCACACCGCCGCCCGCATGAGCAAGATCGTGATCCATGGCGGCACCGTCTATCTGGCCGGACAGGTCGGCAACCGCGGCGACAGCGTGGCCGAGCAGACCCGCACCTGCCTTGAAAAAGTCGAGGCGCTGCTGGGCGAGGCCGGGTCGGACGCGACGCGCATCCTGCAATGCACGATCTGGCTGGCCGACATGACCGATTTCGCCGAGATGAACGAGGTCTGGGATGCCTGGGTGCCCGAGGGCCACGCCCCGGCGCGGGCCTGTGGCGAGGCGAAGCTGGCGCATCCGGAACTGAAGGTGGAGATGCTGGTGACGGCGGCGCTGCGCGAGCACGGCGGCAAGTGACCGGCACGGCCCGGCCGGGCCGTGCGGAGCTCACGGGGGCCGCGGGGCGCGGCCCCTCCGGGACCTGATCCGGGATCTCGCTGCGAAGAGATCCCCGGGTCAGGCCCGAGGATGACCTGTGGGTGGGGCAAGGCCGGTTCGATCGGGGGCCAGCCCCCAAACGCAGGGTTGATTGGGGGCCAGCCCCCAAACGCAGGGTTGATTGGGGGCCAGCCCCCAAACCCCCGGGATACTTCCGGCAAGAAGAAAGGCGTGATGGACGCCGGGTGGGGCCTGCGGTATCAGCGGGCAGACCTGTGAAAGAAGGATGTCAGATGTCTGGTCATGGCGCACCCGTTCCGATGCAATCCCGTCTGTCCGCCGGCCTGCGCGGCGAGGCGCATGTGCCCGGCGACAAGTCGATCTCGCACCGCAGCCTGATCCTGGGGGCGCTGAGCGTGGGCGAGACCGTGGTGACCGGCCTGCTGGAGGGCGAGGACGTGCTAGACACGGCCAAGGCGATGCGGGCCATGGGGGCGGAGGTCGCGCGCGATGCGGACGGCAGCTGGCATGTGCATGGCGTCGGGGTCGGTGGATTTGCCGAGCCGGACCAGGTGATCGATTGTGGCAACTCGGGCACCGGCGTGCGCCTGATCATGGGGGCGATGGCGACGTCGCCGATCACCGCGACCTTCACCGGGGATGCCAGCTTGAACGGGCGGCCCATGGCGCGCGTGACCGACCCGCTGGCGCTGTTCGGGGCACGGGCCGTGGGGCGCAACGGCGGGCGGCTGCCGATGACGATTGTGGGCGCGCGCGAGCCGGTGCCGGTGCGTTACGAGGTGCCGGTGCCGTCGGCGCAGGTGAAATCGGCCGTGCTGCTGGCGGGGCTGAACGCCCCGGGGCAGACCGTGGTGATCGAGCGCGAGGCCACGCGCGACCACACCGAGCGGATGCTGGCCGGGTTCGGCGCCGAGATTTCGACCGAGGTCACGGACGAGGGCCGGGTTATCACCCTGACGGGCCAGCCGGAGCTGAACCCGCAGACCATCGTGGTGCCGCGCGACCCGTCGAGCGCGGCCTTCCCTGTCTGTGCGGCGCTGATCACCGAAGGGTCGGACGTGCTGGTGCCGGGTATCGGGTTGAACCCGACGCGGGCGGGGTTGTTCACCACGCTGCGCGAGATGGGCGCAGATCTGACCTATGAGAACGCGCGCGAGGAAGGCGGCGAGCCGGTGGCGGACCTGCGGGTGCGGTACTCGCCCGACATGAAAGGCATCGAGGTGCCGCCCGAGCGGGCCGCGAGCATGATCGACGAATACCCGGTACTGTCGGTCGTCGCGGCCTGTGCCGCAGGTCGCACGGTGATGCGCGGGGTCAAGGAACTGCGGGTGAAGGAAAGCGACAGGATCGACGCGATGGCCACGGGACTGCGCGCCTGTGGCGTGACGGTCGAGGAAGGCGAGGACTGGTGGATCGTCGAGGGCATGGGCGCGGGTGGCGTGCCGGGCGGGGCGACCTGTGCCAGCCACCTGGATCACCGCATCGCCATGTCGTTTCTGGTGCTCGGGCTGGCGAGCAAGGCGCCCGTGACGGTGGATGATGGCGGGCCGATCGCCACCTCCTTTCCGGTGTTCGAAGCGCTGATGACCGGGCTGGGTGCCGACATCCGGCGCGTTTGAGCGCAGCGCCGGAGATTATTCGTACGAATAATCTCCGGCTGCGAAAATTCGTACGAGTTTTCGGGGCCGGGTCGATGACGCGGGTTTGACAGATAATGCCGGTGGCGGGCTTTCGGTCGTGCCGGAAACCGCTATGGTGCCCGCCAGACGAATGCTTGAGCCAAGGACGATGTAAGATGAGCGAGTCCGATCCACTGGTGGTTTTCACGCCTTCGGGCAAGCGCGGGCGGTTCCCGAAAGGCACGCCGGTGCTGACCGCCGCGCGGCAGCTGGGGGTCGACCTCGATTCGGTCTGCGGCGGGCGGGGGATCTGTTCCAAATGCCAGATCACGCCGGGCTATGGCGAGTTTTCCAAGCACGGCGTCACGGTGCGCGAAGGCGCGCTGTCGGACTGGAACGCGGTCGAGGAACGCTATGACCAGAAGCGCGGGCTGAAGGCCGGGCGGCGGCTGGGTTGCCAGGCGCAGGTGATGGGCGACATCGTGATCGATGTGCCGCCCGAGAGCCAGGTGCACAAGCAGGTGGTGCGCAAGGCGGCCTCGGCCCGGGTGATCGAGATGGACCCGGCGACGCGGCTATACTTCGTCGAGGTGGACGAGCCGGACATGCACGAGCCCACCGGCGACCTGGAGCGGCTGGAGCGGGCGCTGCGCGAGCAGTGGGAGATCGGGGAGATCACCGCCGACCTGACGCTGCTGGCGAAGTTGCAGCCGGTGCTGCGCAAGGGCAAATTCCAGGTGACGGTCGCCTTGCACCGCTCGCATCTGGACCCGGTGCCGCGGGTGATCGAGATCTGGCCGGGGCTGCATGAAAGCGGATTGTTCGGGCTGGCGATCGACCTCGGCTCGACCACGGTGGCGGCGCATCTTACCGACCTGGAGACGGGCGAGGTCAAGGCGTCCTCGGGTATCATGAACCCGCAGATCCGGTTCGGCGAGGACCTGATGAGCCGGGTGAGCTATGCGATGATGAACCCCGGCGGGGACCAGGAGATGACTTGCGCGGTGCGCGAGGCGATCAACACGCTGGCCGAAGAGATTGCGAAAGAGGCGGAGATCGACCCGAGCCTGATCGTGGAAACGGTGTTCGTCTGCAACCCTGTGATGCATCACCTGCTTCTGGGGATCGACCCGGTGGAGCTGGGGCAGGCACCCTTTGCGCTGGCCACGTCCGACAGCATGGCGCTGGAGGCGCGGGAGCTGGATCTGAGCGCGATCAACAGCCGGGCGCGGGTTTACGTGCTGCCCTGCATCGCGGGGCATGTGGGCGCGGATTGCGCCGCCGTGGCGCTGAGCGAGGAGCCGGGGAAATCCGAGGACCTGGCGCTGATCGTGGATGTTGGCACCAATGCCGAGATCCTGCTGGGGGACAAGAGCCGGGTGCTGGCCTGTTCTTCGCCCACGGGACCGGCCTTCGAGGGCGCGCAGATTTCCAGCGGGCAGCGGGCCGCGCCGGGGGCGATCGAGGCCATACGGATCGACCCCGAGACGAAGGAGCCGCGGTTTCGCGTGATCGGGTCGGACAAGTGGTCGGACGAAGAGGGCTTTGCCGAAGAAGTGGGGCCGGGCGGCATTACCGGCATCTGCGGCTCGGGCATCATCGAGGCGGTGGCCGAGCTGCGCATGGCGGGGCTGATGGATGAAAGCGGGCTGATTGGCTCGGCCGAGGCGACCGGGACGGCGCGGATGGTGCCGGAAGGGCGGACGCATTCCTACCTGGTGCATGACGCCACGGCCGAGGGCGGGCCGCGCATCACCGTGACGCAGGGCGACATACGGGCGATCCAGCTGGCGAAATCGGCGCTTTACGCGGGCGCGCGGCTATTGATGGACCAGCGCGGTGTGGACAAGGTGGACCGCGTGGTGCTGGCCGGGGCGTTCGGCGCGCATATCAGTGCCAAGCACGCTGGTGCTGGGGATGATCCCGGACGTGCCGCTGGAAAAGGTCACCAGCGCGGGCAACGCGGCAGGCACCGGCGCACGCATCGCGCTGTGCAACGTGGGCGCGCGGCGCGAGATCGAGCGGGTGGTGCGCGAGATCACCAAGGTCGAGACAGCCATCGAGCCGAAGTTCCAGGAGCATTTCGTGGCCGCCAACGCCATCCCGCACAAGACCGACCCGTTTCCGGAACTGGCCAAGGTGGCGCCGCTGCCCAGCCCGTCGTTCAACACCGGCGGTGGAGACGAGGGTGGGCGGCGCCGGCGCAGGCGGGGCTGAGGCAGAGGCGAGAGAAAGCCGTTGCGCGACACCGGGGGATTGCGCAGGGTGGCAGGAAGTCGAAGGACCGGCGCATATCCCTTCCCCTGCCCGGTACCGGGCGCAACCGGACGATCGAACCGATATGAAACCGACTAGCCTGCTGACTGCTGCCGCACTGACGGTGGCCGCGCTTCCCGCCCTTGCCTGCCCCGGTGCGGCAGACCTGGAGAAGGGCGTGGTCTTCGAGACCCAGGACGGCACCGTCGAGACCCATCGCCGTGTGACTGAGGACATGGTGATAATCCGCACCGAATTCGGCGAGGGAGAGGGCTCGATCCTGGAAACGCGCCATGGTCTGTACCTGGGGAGTTCGACGCCGATCGAGGGCGGGGTCGTGCGGATGGCGGAAAAGGAAGTGTTCGCCAGCCATGCCGACCTGAAGCTGTGGGACGCTCCGAAGCCGGATACGGAATGGCGCAACGACAGCAGCGGCGGCGGTACGGCGAAGGCGGGTCCGCAGGGCACGATCCGCCTTGGGCCGTGCGCCTATGCGGCGTTTCCGGTCGAGCTGACGTTCAATGACGATCCGGATTATGTCGAACAGTACCAGTACCTGCCGGACTTGGGGGTCGGGCTGCTGGTGGCCAGCACGACGAACGAGGACGAAGAGCACTACACCTATACGGACGTGAGACCCGTTCCGTAGTGCGACCGCGCTTTGGGCGCAGATCATCCTCCATCATATTGAAGCCGGATTTCGGTCAATCCAATGACAGATAGAAACGTACTCTCAGCCGAATGAAAGAATCGATAGTCCAGATGCGTTCACGTCCCTGCGGGCAAGCCGGTCGTTTGCGCCGCCCCGGCGAAGGTATTGCGCGCGTGGTGGCCGGGCGTGGCGATGCTGGCTGACGAATTGCCATTGCGGCTGGGTGTCATCCTTGCCGATCCCGAGGTCGCAAGACCGGACACTGTCCGCCTGATCGAATTGCTTGACGGCATGCAGTTGGTCGATCTTGTCTGCATCGTCGCGTCGGGCGAGCAGGCCGGAACGCAGCCCGGCCTGATGTCGCTGGCCATCGCGCTTGAAACGGCTGTCACCGGGCAAATCGCGCAGGATGCGCCGGTTCTTGGCGCGCAGGACCGGGAAATTCTGCCGCCGGAGCCCGATCTTCTGCCGGATCTTGACCTGCTGATCGACCAATCGGGCAGTCCGGTCGTCGAAACGCTCGCCGGTCGGGCACGCCACGGGGTCTGGCGGCTTTCCACCGTCGATCCCAATAGCGGACTTGGCGCCGCCATGAGCAAGGCGCCTGTGACGACGGTGCAATTATGGCGTTTCACCTCGCGCGACTCGGGCTGGGAGACGATCTCGGAGGCGGCGTTCGATACCAAATTCCTTGCGTCCCGTAACCGGCTTTTCCAGCGCGAAAAGGCCCTTCGCTTCGTGAAGGGGCAGATCGCGCGCCTTGCGCTTGGCGAGATGCAGGAAATGACCGGCGCGTCCGATGTTTCCCCCGGCGACACATCGCCCTCGCTTGCGCAGTATCCCATGTATGTCGGGCGCGTTGCGGCGGAAACGATAAGCCGCGGCGCCGACAAGATCGCGATGCGCCTGGGCGGACGTCCGGGACGGTTCTGCCTGCGGGTTGCGACGGGCACGGCGCTGAGTTTCGATCCGCTTTCCGCGGTCGAGTACGAGGCGCCGGACGGGGAATACTGGGCCGATCCGTTCCTGATCGCCCACAAGGGCGAGGTCTTCGCGTTCTTCGAGGTGTATGATTATCGCACCGGGCGCGGTCATATTGCGGCGGGACGCCTGACCGAGGGGCGTCTCGATTTCATCGGTGACGCGCTCAGGACGCCATACCACCTGTCCTATCCGTTCGTGTTCCGGCACGGCGACGATATTTTCATGCTGCCTGAAACAAGCGAGACGAAACGTCTGGAGATCTGGCGCGCGACCGATTTTCCGTTGCAGTGGACGCTGCACGCGACGGCGATGGAGGGGGTGGTCGCATCCGACAGCACGCTGGCCAGGGTCGGCCAGCAGTGGTGGCTGTTCAGCAACCTGTGCCGGGACAGTTTCAACGACTTCTGTTCGGAGCTGCATCTTTTCCGGGTCGACGGGCCAGACCTGACGGGCATCACCGCGCATCCGTTGAACCCGGTTGTCGTCAATTCGCGGACGGCGCGCGGTGGGGGGCGGATCTTCAATCAGGACGGTCGGTTGTTCCGCCCGAGCCAGGTCAATTCACATGGCACATATGGTTACGGTCTGAACATCATGGAGATCGTGGCACTGGGCGAGACCAGATACGAAGAAAAGCTGGTGCGCCGCATGACCCCACGGGACGTGCCCGGCATCATCGGAATTCATCACATCGATGTCCTGGACGATACGGTGATATTCGACGTCCGCAAACGATAGGCCGGCCGGGTCACAGCGCGGGCATCACCAGCACGCGGCTTCGCAGCAACAGCGCGAAACAGAGCGACCACGCCACGAGTTCCGCTGTGGCGGTGGCCACCAGAAGTGCTGTCGATCCCGCGGCGAGCGGCAGAAGCCCGACAAGAAGGATTACCGACAGGCAGAGCGCGGTAAGCCCGAGCCCCGGCAAGGTGACCGTAACCAGGTCCGACAGCGTGATCCCCGCCGCACGCATCATCAGTGCCAGCGACACGACCATCGTAATGTAGGTCCGGACAAGCACGGCCAGTGCGGCGGCTTCGGGGGATTGCCAGCCGATGGACAAAAGCAGCAGGACAAGGAGCAGCGCGTCGCCGACACGGACGAAGAATTGCTGCTTGCCTCGGCCGAGGCATGTCAGCGTCGGTTCCAGCAGAAAGCTGAGGCTGTCCGCGAGGCGCGCGATGGCCAGGATGGAGATAATGGTGACGGCCGGTGACCAGGAGGGATCGAGCAGGACCGACACGATCTCGGCGGCCAGAATGCTGACGGAAATCATCGCAGGCGCCAGAAGCGCGAAGCAGAGGGCGACATTGTTCTTCCACAGCGTCCGGATGCGGGATTGGTTGTTCGCGGCCTCCTGCCGGGCGAATTGTGCCCAGCTGATGATACCCATGGGCTGTGTCACGACGTCGGCGGCCGTATTGGCGATGCGCGACCCCGCGCGATAGGCGCCGACGGCAGTGGGGTTGAGGAAGGCGCCGAGGATCAGGTCTGCGCCGTAGTTCGACAGCATGCCGAGCGTGGCGGACCCCCAGAGCGGCCAGGCTTCGGTCAGGCCGCGGCGCGCGGTTGCGCGTTCTACCTTCGGTTTCGGCGCGATGCGGACCAATGCGGCGTAGAGCACCAGAATGAAGGCCATCGACGCCAGCCGCGACAGGATCAGGGCCTCGATCCCGTAGCCTGCGTGGAACATCCCGACGGCTGTTGCCAGGGCGACCAACTCTGACATCAGCACCAGGATTGCGGTGGTCCGGACCCGACCTTCGCGGACCAGATGCGCCTCGAGCCACGCGCTGAACGATGCGAGCAGCGGGATCGGAGCCAGTCCGACCAAGGCGTATGCCGTCCCGCGGTCCGCAAGGTTGCCCAGGGAGAGCCCGATGACGGCCATGATCAGGGTCCCGGCGGCGCCAATTGCGAATTGCAGCGCGAAGAGCGTGTCGCGATCTGCCGGCAGGTCCCTGGTCCGCAGGATCAGCTGATAGACGCCGGTATACACCAGGGTCGTGAAGATCACAGACAGCGCCGATGCGATGGCGTAGCTGCCGAATTCCGCAAGCCCGAGCGCGCGAGACGCCACCAGGATCAGAACGAAGGCGCTGACCTGGGCGACAATCCGGGACGCGACGCCGATCGCGAAAGGCGACAAGAGTGTCCGAAGCATCAAATTCCTTTCCGATCCGGTCGAGGCGGGCGCTCAGCTGTCCTTGGGGGGCATGGTCTGGACGCCGTATTCGTTCAGAAGATCGATGAACCTGGATCGGAAATTGGTTTCGTTGAACCGCGCGGCATGCGAGCGAACAAGCTTGCTGTCCAGGCGGTCCATGTGTTCGGATTCGAATGTTTCCACGGCCTCTGTCAATGCTTCGACGGTTTGTTCGTGGAAAAACAGGCCCGTTTCACCGTCTACCACGGTGTCGAGCACGCCGCCGCGGCCGAAGGCGATCACGGGCCGGCCCGCGGCCATGACCTCGACCGGCAGGATGCCGAAATCCTCTTCGCCCGGGAAGATCAGGGCGCGGCACGCGGCGAAATAGCTTTTGAGCTTTTCGTCGGAGACGCGGCCGAGGAAGCGGATGTTGGGGCCGGCGGTGCGGGCCAGGGCGCGTTGCGCCTTTTCGGGGCCGCCGATGACGACCAGGGGCTTGTCGAGACGGTTGAATGCCTCGATTGCAAGGTCCGGCCGCTTGTAGGAGGTCAGTTCGCCCGCGTAGAGGTAGAACGACCCGATTTCCGCGTCGGGCGGAGGCGCGAAGGCCTCGGTATCGACCGGCGGATGGATCACATGGGACGTGCGCCGCCAGTATTTCATGATCCTGCGTTGCACGAAGGCCGAATTGGCAATGAAATCGTCAACCCTGGCGGCGCTTGTGACGTCCCAGCTGCGCAACTGGCTGGTGAGCGGCGACATCAGCGCCCGTGTCAGCGGATCGGCGCTTTTGCGATAAAGACCGTACTGGTCCCAGATGTAGCGCATGGGGGAATGGACATAGCTGAGATGCAGCGCATTGGGCTGAGGTATGACGCCCTTCGCCGGGCCGGATTCGGACGATATGACCAGATCGTAGGCCGACAGATCCAGTTCCTCGAGGGCGCGGGGCATCTTTGAGACGTATCTGGTATAGTACCGCTTTGCCATCGGGAGCCGTGCGATCCGTGTCGTGAAAATCCGGTGCCGCCGGATCGTCGCGCTGATCTTCTCCGGATCGTAGACATGCGTATAGATGTCGGCATCGGGAAAGAGACGGCACAGCGCCTCGAGCACCTTCTCGCCGCCGCGCATTCCGACCAGCCAGTAATGGATGAGCGCCACGCGCGGTTGCGCGCCGCGCAGCAAGGCCGGCCCGGTGAACGGCGTGGTGGTCACCTTGGTCTTGAGCGCGCCGGAAGGTCTTTCGGACCGGATATGTGTTTCTGTATCGTCGGGCGCGCCCATGCCATCAGGCCTTTCGCATTTTATTGAAAACGATGCCGTCGACCGGCAGGTGCAGCTTGTCCAGCATCGCCAGTCCTTCCTTGACCTCGCTGCGCTTGGTCTTTTCGCTTTCGACGACAAGCACGCGGTTGTCCGATGCCTTGGCGACAATGACGGAAGAGGCCGAGGACAGAAGCGCAGGGCCTTGCAGGATGACCAGGTCATAGAATTGCTTGAGTTCCTCGACGATGGACTCGAGATCGAGGCTGGAGAGTTGCTCTGCCATTTCGGGGCTGGGGCGTGCACAGATCAGCGCGTCGAACGGCATGCCGTCCGGCGTGATGATGGCCTCTTGCAGGTCACAATCCCCGGCGATGACATCGGCCAGGTCGTGCCGGGCGTTCCAGCCGAATTGCCGGGCCACGGAGGCCTGGCGCAGATCGCAATCCACGAAGATCGCGGCACGCCCGGTGCGCGCGGACATCTCGGCCAGCGCCAGCGCGGTCGTCGTGCTGCCCTCGCCGGGCATCGTGGAGAGTACGGTCAGGCTGGTCGAGATGGCGTATTCATCGCGCATCAGCAGCATGGTCATCAGCTTGCGGATATTCTCGGCAAACGGTGAGAAAGGTTTCTTGCGGATCTGTTTCAGGAATCCGCGGTTGGAGAACCAGCGCTCGTAGGGCAGCGCGGCCACCACGGGCAGGTCTACCTCGTCGCTGACTTCCCGGGGGGTTCGGAAGGTCGTCGCGGTCAGTTCGGCCAGGAACGCCCAGACCGAAACCAGCGCCAGAACGGTGGATCCTGCCAGCGCCGCCATCAGCTTGGGCCTCGGGGCGGACGGGCTGAGCGGCAGGGTGGCGCGCTCGATCAGCTTTGCCTCGGCGTTTTGCAGGCGCTCCTGTGTGCGCGCGTCGGTGAGCCTGGACAGCAGGGCTTCGTAGGTCTGGCGCGCGGCCTGTGCCTCGCGCTCGGTCTTGCGCTGGGCGATCTCGCCGCGCGAAATTTCGACCACGCGTCTTTCCATCTGGCTTATGGTCTCGCGGATCGCCTCTTCGCTGAGGCGTGCGACCTCGTAACTGCCTTGAAGGTTCTCCAGTTCGAGGCGTACCTCGGCGGCGATCTCGCCTTCGAGCTGTTTCAGGTCGCGAAGAATGCGCGCGCGGCGGGGGTGGTCGGGGTCCACGGTTTCCGCCCATCCCGCATCGAGTTGACGCAGGTCGACGGCGCGCGCCTGAAGTTCGTCCATGGCGGTGCTGGGGACCAGTGCGGCGGCGGCAAGGGGGCCGTCCTTTTCCATGACCTGCCGCAATTGAAGCAATTGCGCCTCGGCCCTTGTGTGTGCCGCGCGCGCCTCGACCAGCTGATTGTTCAGACGGGAGATCTGTTCGCTTGCGTTTTCCAGTGTGCCGCCATTCTCGATGAGGCTTTCGGTCCGCATCTTGGCGACGTCTTCCTCTGTCTGGGCCACCTGGTCGGCAAGCACCGCGAGCCGCTCTTCGAGCCAGCTTCCGGCCTGGCGGATCGTCTCTTTGCGGTTGTCGATCTGATGGGCGAGGTAGCGTTCTGCCAGCACGTTGGGCAGGTCCATCGTGAGTTGCGGGTCACGGGTCCCGAAGGACATGCTTATGACATAGCTCTGGTTTTCGGCCCAGACCGTCAGACGTTCCCGGACGGCCCAGACAAGGCCGTCCACGCGCGATGCCTCTGGCAGGTCCTTCAGCTCGGGGACAATTGCAAGGATGCGGTCCTGGCCGACCGTCTCGATCACGTCCTCGAGCAGCAGGTTGGAGGTGAGAATGGCAATCTCGCCGTTGATCACCTGCTGCGAGGGCTGGCGGCTTTCCAGAACCTCGATGCCCGTGAGAAACTGGGCGCGGCTGGGATCAAGCAGGATTTTCGCCGTGGCGGTGTAGGACGACGGAATGAGGCTTACCAGAAAGTAGGCGGTGTAGGCCGCCAGGACGCTGATGCCGAGAAGCAGCTTCCAGCGCCGCAGGAACCGCCGGAAGAGGGCGCGCATGTCTACGACGTCGGGGTCGCGGGAACCGCTCGCGCCGCGAGACGGCGCGTTCATGCGCATCTGATCGGACCGCGAGAAAACCGAATTCATCCGAAACCTTTCAACCTAAAATCACTAAACTGCGGCGACCTTCAGACAGGCAGGCATCAACCAGGCACACGAAAGGGCGACGGGACGTGCCGATCTGATGTGGCCATGAAGCAAAATGCGTAAGTACCCCGAACCCATTAGGCTTGTGAGCGCGGCATTAAGTCAACAATTACCGGAAAATGCGGCTGATCTGTCGTATCTCTGTCAACAGTTCCCCCTGATTTGTCTCCATTTGTGCGAAAATGGGGGCAAGTGGCAGACCTGAAATTCATGAACTTCAGGCTGTTGATCGGATGATTCGCGGGATGTCTGAGCGGCCGCAACCTCGACCGCCGCGACGCGGGACATAAGGCCGTGTTGCCAGAAAAACAAGGAGTATTGCGGCCTCGCACGCGCATTTTGCGCAGACCAAAGCAAGCGCGGCCAGGCATCATGGCCGGGACGCCCTTCGGCCAGGGCAGGCTGGAGAGCCGCGACCGGCGCGCCGGAACCCGTTTCCTATTGTCGCCGTTGCGTGATCAGTTCCGAATATTCAGGCGTATTGCGTGCATGCGCGTTCAGGATGCCGCGAAATATGCGCGGTTCGGGACAATTTTCTTTGACTGAACGCGGTATCCATTAGAGTTCGTGCCATGACGACCGGCGCGGCGTGGCGTGACGGATCACGCAAGATGTTCGGATTGTATTCGTGAGAAGGTTGAAAGCCTTGCGCCGACGGAAGGCTTTTTAGAGGTTTGATTTGGAAATCGTCCCGAGCACATTTCTTGCGCTTGCCGCGGCCCTGACGCTGATGCTGGTCGGCCCTTACCGCGGGCTGTGGGTCTTTGTGGCGCTCGCCCCGTTCGGAGCCGCGGCGGCCTTCAACCTGCCGGCCCTTGGCGGCGCCACGATCGGGCAGCTCGAGTTCACCTTGTGCATCGTCTTTTTCATCGCCATCGCTCGTCAGGGCGGGCCGGATCACGTTCTGGGGACGCTAAGGCCGTGGCAGCCCGGGTTTTTCCTGCTTTTGCTCTTGATCTACGGATTTTTGTCGGCGTTCTTCTTTCCGCGGCTTTTCGCGGGAGAGACCGATATTTTCGGGCTGTCGCGCGCCGTGAACGAGGACCGGATCATTTCGGTGCCGCTTGGACCGTCGAGCGGCAACATCACGCAAAGCTTTTACTTCCTGTTGTCTTCGCTCGTCTTTCTGGCGCTGGCAACCCTGTATCGCCTTCGACCGGACGAAGGCGCGGTCTTCAAGGCGATGGTCGTCTGCACGGTGGTGAATTTCGCGCTGGGGCTGATCGACGTGGCGTCGGCCGCAGCCGGATTGAAGACGCTGATGGACCCGATCCGCACCGCGAACTATGCCATGGCGGTTTTCCACACGATGGCGGGCATCAAGCGGATGGTGGGCGGTATGCCGGAAGCGTCGGCCTTTGGCGCGTTTTCCGTCGTTCTGTTCGGATTCTGGCTGCACTACTGGACAGTGTCGGAACGGTCGCGACTGGTCACTGTCATGCTGTTGGTGGCGCTGTTCTGCGTCCTGCGCTCGACGTCGTCGGGGGCCTATGTCGCGCTTGTCCTGTTGCTGGGATGCTATTCCGTCTCTGTTCTGTTCAGGTCGGCCGGTGGCGCGTTTCCGCGGCGGGTCGCCATCTATCTTGTCACGATCATAGCCGTCGCTTGGCTGGCGGGTATCGCGTTGATGGTGGGCTATCATACATTCGATGTGGTCGAACGGTTCCTGAACGAAACGCTTCTGGGCAAGCTTGAAAGCGATTCCGGCGTCGAGCGGATGGCGTGGAACGTGCAGGCGTTCAAGAATTTCACGGATACGTGGCTGATGGGCGCGGGGCTGGGCAGCGTGCGCGCGTCGAACTGGTTCATGGCCTGTCTGGGCAGCCTGGGCGTGCTGGGCACCGCGCTTTATCTGTTGTTCCTTGCGTCGCTGTTCACGGCGCCTGCGAGATCGGGGTCCCGGGCGCGTGAAAACGTCATTCAGGCCCTGAAGGTGGCGTGTCTGGCGCAGATTATCGCCGCGTTGCTGACGGCGCCGACGCCCAATCTGGGCACCCTCTTTTTCGTCTTCGCGGGCCTGATCGTGGGGCTGTCGCGCAGCCGCGTCCTGGTGCAGGGAGATGAGCCCTCGCCATGGTCCGGGCAGCAAGGCGCGCTGCGCGGGATGCGCCGTGGAGAAGTGCCGTGATGCCCGAGCTCCGCGTCGCAGGTCTGGCGCTTGTCGCGATGGCGGGTGCCGTGGCGGCAGAACCGTTGCAGGGGCCGGTTCTGGGGCGGCGTCGAACTTTGGCCAAAGCTGGCAACCCGAGGCGCTTGCAGGGGGCGATGCGCTGGGCGTGGATCTGTTTCGTGACGAGGTGATCTGGAACCATGTCGCGCAATCGGATGGGCAATTGAAGTTCGCGTCGATGCGAGAGGCGTATCCGGGGGACCTGGCCGATTTGGGTGCCGAACTGCTTTTGCTGGCGTATAGCGGGCATCCCGAGTGGGAAGAGGGGCATGTGCCGCAGAAGGCCGAGGGACAGGCCGCGTTTGCCCGGTACCAGGCGCAAATTCTGGAGCGATTTCCCGACATAAGCGTCATCGAGATCGGCAACGAGTTCAATTCCTGGGAATTTGCGGAGCTCGAAGGCTGGCCGCCGGACCTTGCGGCGCGGGCGCAGGCCTATGTGGACCTCCTGGCGGCGACCGCGGATGCCGTTCGCGCGGTCAGACCGGGGATCGAGATACTGGGCGGCGCGGCGCATTCGGTTCCCGTGGCATGGGCCGAAGCCGTGGTCGCGGCAGGCGGGCTGGACCATATGGATGCGTTTGTCCTGCATCCTTATACGACCCGGCCGGAGATGATGGCGCGCCAGATCGAGGTGCTGCGGCAGGTGCCGGGGCTGTCGGAGATACCCATCGCCATCACCGAGTTCGGTACCACGCAAGAGGGTGCGGCCCCGGGATATCTGATTCGCATGTATTGCCAGATGTCGCTGGGCGGCGTGACCCGTGCGATCTGGTACCCGTTCAGCCCTCGCGGCGACGGGCTTGTGCCACTGGTTGCCGAGGACGGGATGCCGACGGAGACCGGCCAGGCCTTTGCGCTGATCCGGGCGCATCTGGAGGGGGAAGCCGTCAGCGATGTAGCGCCCGACGCGTTTACCTATGCCTGCAAATACGGGGACAGCGCCCTGGTGATCTGGGGCGCGCCTCGGGACGTGTCGCTGGCCGCGGGGTTGCGGGCCATGACCAGCCGGGGCGGGTCGACCGACGCACCTTTGCGGCTTTCGCGCGACGAGGCGCTGCTGATCCTGTCGGATGGTCCGGCGATCGTGCTGGGTGACACGGTGAAGCTTGGTGCGCAGACCGTTCTGGCCGACAGTTATGACGGGTTCTCGTACCTGCCCGACGCGGGTATGGCGCTGTTCGTCCGGCGCGCAGAGACGGACATGCCGCTGGAGCCGCGCCCCGGACAGGAGGCCGACGGCGTTCCCTGGACGCCCTATCTGGGATTGCCGCAGGATGGCACGGTCCGGGTCGGTGCGGACTGGGCGGTGCCCTCATCCTGGGGGCCGGACGACCCGCTTTCGATCGTCTACAGATACGAAGCGGACACGCAGCGGGACGTCGATATCCGAGTGGAGGTCGCGCCGGACACGGCCAGCACGGATGGGGTTCTGGTCACGCTGCTTCACGAGGAGACCGTCCTGTCGCGGACGGTCGTCACCGAGCCTGTGACGGTGCGCGAGGACGCGCTGCGCCTTGACGCCGGCGAGAGGGTGGAGGTCCTGCTGGGCCCCAATATCAGCGCCGAAGGCGACCACACGCGCTGGCGTGTGACGATATCGGGCGCGCAATGACGCAAGCCGCCGGTTCGCCCCCAAAGCGGCAGGCCGCGGACGTGAACGTCCGGCGGGTTGTGGTGATCAACGATCACAGCACGCCGACAGGCGGGGCCGCGATCCTGGTGCTGGTTCTTATCCGAAAGCTGCGCGAGCGGGGGCTGGCCGTCAGTTTCATCACCGGCGATGCGGGTGACAATCCGGAACTGGCTGACCTGGGGGTGGACGTGGTTGCCTATCACGGTCGCGATCTGCTGAGCCGACCGACCCGCGAGGCGCTGGCCCGGGGCCTGCATGACCCGGCGGCAGAGTCGTTCGTTGCGCAAGCCATCGCGCGTCTGGACGGGCCGGGTACCGTCTATCACATGCACAACTGGTCGCAGATCCTGTCGCCTTCGGTCTTCCGTGCCCTGCGACCGGTCGCGGACCGGGTGTTCATGCATGCCCATGACAATTTCCTTGCCTGCCCCAACGGGATGTACATGAACTATCGCCGTGGGCGCAGTTGCCCGCTGGTGCCGCTGGGAGCGGCGTGCTGGGCGACCAATTGCGACAAACGCAGCTATGCGCACAAGCTGTGGCGGGCGGCGCGCCACGTGGTCCTGTATCGCCGGGTCGACCGGCACGCGGCCTGGGCCGGGATCATTGCCATTCATGAGCAACAGATCGAAAAGTTTCGGCGTGCGGGCTATCCCGAGCGGCTGATGCGGGTGGTGCGCAACCCTGCCAAAGCCTATGCCGAGACACGGATCGAGGCGGAAAAGAACGATCTTCTGGTTTATGTCGGTCGCCTGGAAGAGGACAAGGGAGTGATGGACCTTGTCGAGGCGGCCGCCCGCACCGGCCAGCGGTTGAGGCTGATCGGTGGCGGCGATCTGCAAGGCCGGATCGCGGAGGCCTATCCCGATGTCGAGCTGGCCGGGTGGCAGCCCGCCGAGCGGATTGGTGCACTGGTATCCGACGCGCGCGCGCTGGTCATGCCGTCGCGACATCCCGAAACCTTTGGTCTGGTGATTGCAGAGGCCGCGCAAAGCGGCCTGCCGGTGCTTGTGTCGGACCAGGGCGCCTTGGCTGCCGATGTCGAGCGCCTTGGCTGCGGGCTGGCCTTTGATGTTTTCGACAAGGCCGATTTCGATGCCAGGCTGATACACATCAGGGACATGGGTGCCGACAAGATCGCCGAAATGAGCCGGCGCGGTTTCTCACTTGGTCCATCCCTGTCCACCACGCAGGACGGCTGGGCCGATGCGTTGGTCGCGCTCTATGATGACAGTATTACGCGCTGAACCTATATGTGCCCCGCCCGAAGAAGGCGGTTGAACGCACGGCGCTTGAGATCGAGGTAGCGGGGCGGCAGAACCGGTGCGGCGGTGCGATAGGCGAATTTGCGGAAACGGCGCACGGCCCCGGACGGTGCCAGCCCGCGTTCCAGCGAGCCTTCGCAAATCGCGCGGGCAGCGTTTGCAAATTCCATCTTGTAGCGTTCGTTTCCGCGCCCCAGGTCGATCTCGGTCAGCCCCTCCGCCGCCGCGTGCCGCGCGCAGTTGAGCAGCAGTGCCAGGCCCGGCGTGTATCGCGATTGCGCGGCGTCATAGGTGGGAAACCACCAGTGCCAGGCCGTGTCGGACCGCATTCCGAAATGCGCCGCGACGATGGTGTCGCCGGCATAGAGCGTCGACAGGCGGCCCGAGAAATGTGCCTCGTCGGCGCTGCGGATGCGGTCGAGCACCTCCATCGCCCAGGGCTGATCCAGCACGAACCGTACGCCGATGGCGCTGATGGCTGCGCGTTTCCAGCTCAGAAATGCCGTCCAGGCGTCCGGCGCCCGGTCGTTCACCTCGAACCGGAGGGGGCCGAGTTCACGTTCCATCTTGCGCAGTTTTCGCTCGACATTCTTCAGGGCGCTGCCAGCCTTGCGTCGCGCCGCGAGCCAGCTCTCGACCCCGTCAGAGAGGTCGATCAACGGGGACTCCACCCGTCGGAAGGCGTGGGATTCGAAAAGGGGTGTGGCGCAGGGCGCGTGGTCGTAATCATAATGCGTGAGTTTGCAGGCCTTCAGCAGGTCCGCGGGCCGGGCCGCACCCGGTAGCGTGCCGACGATGCCCTGGTAGTCGGCAATCGGCGCAGCCAGCGGCGCTCCGCGTGCGCCGGGGCGGCGATGGAAGGGGAAAAAGCCTGTCACCGCGTTGCCGTCGCGCAGCACGGCGATTTCCACGTCGGTCCGGGTGGCGGCAACGATCCGGAGGAATTCGACCGAGTAGAACGGGCTGCGCAAATCGGGGAGGCCCGACTGAAGCCGGCGCCATGTCTGCATGAGCCCGGCATCGAGATCCGACGGTGTGATCAGGTCGAATTGAAACGGGCGGTCTTTTGGAACTCGGCTCATGCGGGGGACAATAATGGAGGGTGTCCGCGGCGCATAGTGTACAAAGTTCCGGTTGCTGTTGGTATCGGCCTGTACCGGTGACGCCGCGAGCGGTCCGCGGTATTGCGGTTGCGATCATGGATTGACGGCCGGGAAGAATTCTTCCTAGTTGATTGCGCCGTTCGCAGTGAGGTCGTCTGTCCTATGTCCATGTCCGAACCCCGCATTGCGGTACTTGTCGCCTCGAAAGGGCGGTCGGACCTGTTGCAGGCGCTCATCCCGTACATCAATCGGCAGACCCTGAAACCGGCGCAATTGATCCTTTCGGTGACCTGTCTCGCCGATGCCGATTTCAACCTTTCCGATCTGCTGGCCCCGGACATTCCGGGTGAAGTGATCGTCGGCGCAGCGGGCGCGTGCAAGCAACGCAATGCGGCCCTGGACAGGCTGGCCGGCGACATCGATTATTTCGTGTTCTACGATGACGATTTCTATCCCTCGTGCCATGCGCTGGCCGAACTGGCGCGCGCGTTCGACAGCCATGATGACGTTGACGGGATCACGGGGTCGCTGATCGCCGATGGCATCAACGGTCCCGGGATTTCGCCGCAGGACGCCGCAAGGATGCTGAGCGATTGGGACGCCGCGTTTCGCCCTGATCCCGAGGCGACGTCGCGGATCGTCCGCGATACGCTGGGGCTTTATGGCTGCAACATGGCCGTGCGTCGGAGCGCCGCCAGGGCGCTTCGGTTTGATGAATGCCTGCCCGCCTATTCGTGGCAGGAGGACGTCGATTTCGGCGCAAGGCTTCCCGGGCGATGCGTCGAGATAGAGACCTTCACGGGGGTGCATATGGGCACCAAGACCGGGCGGGAAACCCGTGGGGAAATGCTTGGCTACAGCCAGGTCGTGAACATGCATTACCTGTGGAAAAAGGGAACGGTCACGGCCGGGCACGCGCTCAACCTGGTATCCCGCAACCTGATCGCCAATCACCTGAAGGCGCTGAGACCCGAGCCCTGGGTGGACCGGGCCGGCCGGCTGCGCGGGAACTGGTGCGGTCTTTATGACGTGATGGTCGGTCGGGCTGATCCGGGGCGAATCGATTCGCTGTAAGCGCGCATTCCGGCGCCGCGTGTGACCTCCCAAGATTAGGGTGGATTCTGGAAATAATCCCCCAATTCTGGGGGGTTTTACCGGCTTTTGGAAACACAGTTTGTCGGCGCAACCGCTCAATTTCCCCTCTGGGTTGAGGCCGCTGATCCAAGTGCCCGCAGGAGCGGCAAAATTTTCAATTCGCTTATTAACCGCTTCCGTCCGTGCTATGAGAAAGTGTCTAAATTACGGCAATTTAAAGGTGGATTTCCGGACGCGAAGGCGCGGAAATTTGGGGGAAGTAAAATGTTCGATTTTGAAGGTCCTGTTCGGCAGGGCCACCGTAAGATATCGCCTGATGAAACGGTGAAAGTGCCGACCTATCTGAGCGTGCGTCGCAACAAGCGCGGAGCCGTTTCGATAACCAAGATTCTGCTGGACAAGATTGTTGCAGGGGCGGGTCTGGCCGCTCTGGCCCCGGTGATGCTGGCAACCGCGATTGCCATCAAGCTGACCACCGGTGGACCCGTGTTCTTCCGGCACAAACGGGTGGGTCTGGACGGACGTCAGTTCGGCTGCCTGAAGTTCTGCACCATGGTTCCGGACGCCGAGAGCCTGCTTCGGTTCATCCTGAAGACGGACCCGGTGGCGCGCGCGGAATGGGACACCCATTACAAGTTCGAAAACGACAGCCGCGTGACCCGCATCGGCAGGTTCCTGCGCCGGACGAGCCTTGATGAACTGCCGCAATTGATCAACGTGCTGCGCGGTGACATGACGCTTGTCGGCCCGCGCCCGGTGACGGAAGCGGAGCTTGACCTTTATGGACCGCATGCCGCGCTTTACAAATCCGTGCGCCCCGGGCTGACCGGCCTGTGGCAGGTCAGCGGACGCAGCGACACCGATTATCCCGAACGCGTCGCGCTGGACATGCGCTATATTCGTTCTGCATCGCTCATGGCGGACATAAGGATCATCTTCCAGACGGTCGGGATTGTTTTGACACGTCGCGGCGCGGTGTGAGCTTGTGTGATATCTGGTAGAAAGCTGTGCTTCCATGCGAACGATCGAGACGTTTCCGGAACCTCAGACTGCGAAGTTGATGCCTGCCTTCCAAACCGACGGGTGCGCTGTGAAGCGGATCACGATCAACGGCAAGTTCCTGCAGGGCGACCTGGTGGCGAGCGGCGTACACCGCACGGCGCTGAACTTTTCAAGCCAGCTGGTTCAGCGTGCCGAAGGCGTGATTCCGACCAGGATGCTGGCCCCATATGTCAGCGATCCCGTGACGGTGAACAGGTTCGGGCTGACGCCTGAACTGTGCGACGGTGCGCTGGGCCGAGGCCAGGCCTGGGAGATGCTGACGCTGCCGGCGCAGACCCGTGGGGAGTTGCTTGTCAATTTCTGCAACCTGGGGCCGATCCTGCATCGCAACAGCGTCGTGATGATACACGACGCGCAGGTCCTGACGCAGCCCGGGTCCTACAGTCAACGGCAGGTTCTGGGCTACAGGCTGCTTTGGAAGCTTATCGCGCGGCATGCCCGCGCGATACTGACGGTCTCCGAGCATTCGCGCCAGACGCTTGCGGAACTGGGTTTTGCGCCCCTGGACAGGACGTTCGTCGTTCATAACGGGACGGATCATCTGCTGCGGACCGTTCCGGACGGATCGGTGGTGCAGCGTCTGGATCTTGCCGGCCGGCGCTTTGCGCTGGCATTCGGATCGCTGCAGCCGCACAAGAACCTGGCGACACTTTTCCGGGCCTTTCAGGCGCCGGAACTGGCGGATGTGCCGCTGGTCCTGATCGGAAAGTCCGGGCGCAGGGATTACGAGGCGCGCGGGTGGTCGCCGCCGCGGAACGTGATTTTCGCGGGACCGGTGGACGATGCCGAACTGCGCGCGCTCTATTCCGCGGCAACGGTATTTCTTTTCCCGTCGATCACCGAAGGGTTCGGGCTGCCACCCGTCGAAGCGATGCATTGCGGGACGGCGGCGCTGGTCTCTGACGGCGGCGCGGTACCCGAAGTGAGCGGCCCCGGCGCCGAAGTTCTGCCGAAATGCGATGTCGCGGCGTGGACGGAGGCGATATCGCGTTATGTCGAGGACGACGCCGAAAGGTCGGCGCTTGAAGCCCGTGGGCGCGTGCGCGCAGAACAATTGACGTGGGATCAGGCAGGGGCGACACTCTGGCAGTGTCTCTCGAAGATGCTCTGAACACCGAACACATCGGGCGCGAATGCGTGGCGCCCTACATCATTGGAAGCCAAGATGGCGACAATCGGATTTCGGGAATTATACAGGCTGGGCCGCGTCGTTGCCGGCGGACAGCTGCTGCGCTACGTCAAGGGCGACCGGGGGTACACCAGCCGGTTCGAACATGACTTTGCACGGAAGATGGGCGTCGATCATGTCCTTACGGTGAACAGCGGCACCAATGCGCTGATTGCCGCGTTGGCCGCGGCCGGTGTGGGGCCGGGGGACGAGGTGCTGGTACCGGCCTATACATGGGTCTCCACGGCGATTGCGCCCATGGCCGTCGGTGCTGTGCCGGTGCTGGTCAACATAGATGAAAGCCTGACCATCGATCCGGAGGATATCGAGCGGAAGATCACGCCGCACACGAAGGCGATCATGCCGGTTCACATGATCAATCTGGTCTGCAACATGGACCGGATCATGCAGATCGCACGCGCGTATGACCTGAAGGTGGTCGAGGATGCCTGCCAGGCGGTCGGCGCGCGCTACAAGGGACGCAGAGTTGGCGGCATCGGCGACGTCAATGCCGTCAGCTTCAATCACCACAAGAACATGACCGCCGGCGAGGGCGGGGCTGTTCTGACCAATGACAGGCGGCTGTTCACCCGGGCGCAGATGTTTCACGATCCGGGCAATTTCATCCGTGGTCATGAACGCAACAACGAGCCGCTGTTTTCCTGCCTGAACATGCGGGTGTCCGAGCTGACCGGCGCGATGCTGGATGCGCAGCTGACGCGGCTGGAGCCGCTTCTGGCACGGTTGCGCCGCCGCCACGACGTTATGTCGCGCGCGTTCGACGGCGCCTCGGGCGTGCGCCTTAGCCCGCATCACGACCCGGAAAACGCTGTCGGGATGGCCGTCCTCTTTGACCGTGAAGCCGATGCGCAGGCCTTCGGGCAGATTCGCGGTTTCGAGCGACTGATCGAGACCGATCGCCATGTCTTCACGAATTGGGAGGTGATCTTTTCCAAGCGGTGGTTCGACCCGCGCATGAACCCCTATCAATGGGCCAATCGCGAGATCGAGTACCGGGTGGAAGATTTCGAGCGGACGCTGGATATCCTGCGGCGCACGTGCCGGGTGGCGCTGGGCGCCCAGTATCCGCTGGCGGTCATGAAACTGCGACAACGCGCGGTGATGCGGGCGTTGCGACGTGCACCCCATGCATCGGGCAAGGCCATTGCATGATGCTGGAACCCAAACTGTCAGGTAGCAACGCCGTGGCCGCCTCTTCCGCGCCATCGCTCGAGATCGTTGTCATCAACCTGCGGCGGGCCGAAGAGCGGCGTCGGATTATCACGTCGCAATTCGAAACGCTGCGCCGCCCGTGGCGGTTTTTCGAGGCGCATACCGAGCTTGTCAATCCTGCCCTGCGCTACGACAGCAAGCGCATCCTGCGCAGTTACGGGCGCGAACTGACGCCATCGCAACTTGCGCTGTGGTCCAGCCATTACACGGTGATCACCGATTTCGCGACAAGCGGTTCGAGCGACTACCTGCTGGTATTCGAAGATGACGTTCTTTTCGACACTGCGTTCCCGATTGATGCCCTCACCGGGGTCTGTCGCGACACGGGCATCGACTACATGCGGCTTTTCGGGATGTATTACGCGCGTGCCCAGCAGCTGAACTATTTCTACGACAGGGCGATCATCCGCTATCGGTCCAGCCCCGCAGGGGCTCAGGCGTACCTGCTTTCGAAAAAGGGCGCTGCGCGCGTTGCCGAGACCTGCCGCGATATCGAGACGGCGTGGGACCTGTCGCTGGACGAGTTCTGGAAGACGGGGCTGCCGATCCACGCGGTCTACCCCTTTCCGGCACTGGAGCGCTTCACGCCCACAACCGTGCCGATACTGGAATTTGGATCGCTGGCGCCGCATGACCGTCTGGCCTGGCTGGCCCATCGCGGGCGCAACAAGTTGCGAAAGCTGATCGCCAATCGTCGACTCGCCCGGGCGGACAAGTCACTGAGGGCGCGCGACCCCGGTTTCCGGCAGGTCGACAAAGACATGTTGCGCCATGGGTAAAGAGACGGAAGGAGGTCCGCCCGCCGGGCCAAGGCGGGAGGCCTGGCGCATACGTGATCTGTCCGGGATCGATGCTTGCGAAGACTTGCCGTCGGACGTTCTGATCATCGGCGGAGGGGCGGCCGGACTGACCGTGGCGCAGGGCCTTGCGGGAACGCAGCGGGACGTGCTGATCCTGGAAAGCGGCGGTCTGGAGGAAACGGAATCGGCGGAGGCGCTGAATGCCGTCGATACCGTCCCCGGGCTGTGGAGCGAGTCCCAGGTTGCGCGTCGCCGCGACTATCACGGTGCGCAGACGGAACTGTGGGAGCACGCACGGCAGGGTTTCGGCGTTCGGTGCCGCGTTCTGGGCGGTTCGACCGAAGCCTGGGCGGGCAAGTCAGCCGCCTTCGACGCGGTCGATTTCGCCGCCCGTCCCTGGGTGGCGGACAGTGGCTGGCCGATCACCAATGACGACCTGGAAGAGCCGCTCGAGCGTGCGGCGCGGACCCTCAACCTTGGTCCGAACTGTTACGATGATGCGCTTTGGGCGCTTATGAACCGAAATGCGCCCGTCCCTTGCCCGGACCGGGACGTATTTGGGTCTTATTTCTGGCAGTTCGCCCGGTCGCGGATCGCGCCGATGGAAATCATGCAGTTGGGTCATGAGTTTCGCGAGAGCCAGCCGCGCAATTGCCGTGTCGTCACCGGCGCGACCGTGCTTGAAATCATGTGCGAGCCGGGAGGCCTTGCCGTGTCGGGCGTGCGTGTCGCCGATGCGCGGGGACACGAGCGGGTGATTGCCGCGCGGCAGGTCGTATTGGCGGCAAGTGCGATAGAGAACGCGCGGCTCCTGCTGAATTCCAGAGGCGACCGGGGTACCGGCCTGGGCGACGGGCACGGAAATGTGGGGCGTTACCTGATGGATCACCCGAGTGCCGTCGTGGCGCAGTTCGCACCCGACGCGATCCCGGCAATGTCCAGGATGTTCGGATTTTTCGGCCTGAAGACGGGACAGGGCACCAGCATGTACACGCGGGGGCTTGCGCCGACGCCGGAAGTCCAGCGCGATGAAGAGTTGTTGAACTGCGCCGTTTTCATGCCGGCCGAACGTGCGGCCGATGACCCTTTGCCGGCGGCAAAGCGGCTGCTGAAACGGCAAAGCGAAGATGTGGTGAAGGACATGCTGAATGTGCTGCGCTCACCGGGCATCATGCTGAAGGCTACCGCGCGCATGGCTGCGCAGCACCCGCGCTTTCCGACGGGTCTGACCCGATTTGCGGTCGAACAGGTCGTGCGCTTCCGGCCGAATTTCGCGGCAGAGGAATACCTGACCGGCGGTCTGCCGCACAAGCTGACGGGCCTGGCCGTCCAGGGCATTTGCGAACAGGCCCCGGATGCCGCGAACCGAGTGTCCCTGTCGGACCGGAAGGACCGGTTCGGTCTGCCGCTGCCGCTGGTGCAATGGCGCGTCGGAGACCGCGAGACACGGACGCTGGCGCGGCTGGGGCGGCTGGTTGCGCGCGAATTCGGCCGCGCCGGGCTGCCGGTGCCGGATCTCGAACCCTGGGTGCGCGATGAGGATCAGGCTCCGGCGACGATCATCGACATGGCGCACTCCGCAGGGACCACGCGGATGTCGGCGGATCCCAAGAAAGGCGTCGTGAACGCGGAGTGCCGTGTGCATGGGGTTGCCAACCTGTACGTCGCGGGTGCGTCGGTCTTTGCAACCAGCGGTCACGCGAACCCGACGCTCATGATCGTCGCGTTGGCCCACAGGCTGGCCGATCACCTGCGGGACGCGCCTGCGACGGCGGCGTTGCGCCGAGCTGGGTGAGGCGTCTCGGACCAGTCGGGAATACGACCCGGAGTCCGGCGTTTAACTGTCTGACGCGTATTGGCCGGCAGAGATTTACCCAGCTTGACCAGCCGGAAAGCATCCTCTACTGCTGCGCTCGCGCAGGCGGGTATGATGTAATGGTAGCCTGTCAGCTTCCCAAGCTGAACGCGCGGGTTCGATTCCCGCTACCCGCTCCAGTTTTCCAAAGAACCAGGGTGCCGCACGCAGTTTCTTCAGGGCTTGCCCGTGTTCGGCGCGGGCGGGGTGCGTGCCGTCGTGTCGGTGCCGTCAGATACGCTGAAGAACAGACCGGCGGAGATCACGAAAGCAGCCAGCAGCACCACCTCGGCAAAGGGCAGTCCGGATGTCAGGCCCGTGCCCCAGGTGCGGCGCGCCTGGCGCTGGGCAAGTCGCCCGCGTACGGCAGCGATGCGTCTGATGCCGGGGGTGGCGGGCGAGGTATGGTCGGATTCGGTCATCATGGCTCTCTATCGGTGGTTGAGCGGTTGTGCCGCCGAAACGCGACGGTATTAGGGAGATTTTGCCTTTTTCTTGCCGTAGAGGGGTGTTTTGACCCATAAAGCCGGGCGAAGCGAGGAAACAAAGTGTTCGTCGGCAGGCAATGCCGGACGCGCAGCAGGCAGGACGGGGCAGGCGATGAGGTTCACGGTAGCGATCGATGGGCCGGCGGCGGCGGGCAAGGGCACGGTGGCGCGGGCGGTGGCGGCGCGGTTCGGCTTTGCCCATCTGGACACGGGGCTGCTGTATCGCGCGACGGGGCGACGGACGCTGGACGGGACCGCCCCGGTCGAGGCCGCGCGGGCGCTGCGCGCCGCGGACCTTGATGCGGACGACCTGCGCACGCCCGAGGTGGCGCAGGCCGCCAGCCGGGTCGCTGCGGTGCCCGAGGTACGCGCGGCGCTGGTGGAGTTCCAGCAGGCCTTTGCGGCGCGATCGGGTGGCGCGGTGCTGGACGGGCGCGACATCGGGACGGTGATCTGCCCGGACGCGGATGTGAAGCTGTTCGTCACGGCCAGCGACGACGTGCGGGCGCAGCGCAGGCTGGAAGAGATGTTGGGCAAGGGGATCGAGACCAGCTATGACGAAGTGCTGGCCGACCTGCGCCTGCGCGATGCGCGCGACAGTGCAAGGGCGACAGCGCCGCTGCTAGCGGCCCCCGACGCGATTACGCTGGACACCACGGCCCTGACGATCGAGGGCGCGGTCGAGGCCGCCTGCGCCGAGGTTGCACGGGTGCGCGGCGCGAAATGACTGCACGGATCACCTTTCATCGCAGTGGCGGCTGGATGGACATTTTCCGTGCCTACCGGCTGAGCGTGACGGGGGAAGAGGTGGGGCAGATCAAGCGCAACAGCCGCCTGACGATCAGGGTGGAGCCCACGCAGCACATGCTGTGCGCCACGCTCGACTGGTGCGGCAGCAACATTCTTTACGTGGACTTGTCGGAGGGCGGGTCGGTGGCGGTGGACGTCTGGAACCCGAACGGGCCGTTCCGGGGGCAGTCCGTCATGCGCAGGGCACCGGGCGAATACCTGCGCCTGGCGTTGCGCGACGACCGGCCGGAGACCGGCCGGGTGCAGGAAACCCCTTGATTGTCATGGCCGAGCGGGCTATAGCGCCCTTCGTCGACAAGGCGGAACCGCCGCAGAGCATTGAGAGCGAGCAGGGTCGGGAATACCGGCCCTCTTTGTTTTGCGTATATGAGGTGGCCCGTCTGACCAACGAAACCCTGAAGACCGGCGGAGACAACCGCGCGGCCGGACACAACGAAACGTTAGGATTGAAACGCCACATGGCTCAAAACGCATCGATGGAGGAATTCGAGGCCCTCCTTAATGAAAGCCTCGAAATGGACACCCCCCAAGAGGGGACGGTTGTCAAAGGCAAGGTCATCGCGGTTGAAGCGGGACAAGCCATCATCGACGTCGGCTACAAGATGGAAGGCCGCGTCGAGCTCAAGGAATTCGCAAATCCCGGTGAAGCGCCCGAAATCGGCGTCGGCGACGAGGTCGAAGTGTTCCTGCGTTCGGCAGAGAATGCCCGTGGCGAAGCCGTCATTTCCCGTGAAATGGCCCGCCGCGAGGAAGCCTGGGACCGCCTGGAAAAAGCATATGCCGACGACGCCCGTGTCGAGGGCGCGATCTTTGGCCGCGTCAAGGGCGGCTTTACCGTCGATCTGGGCGGTGCCGTGGCCTTCCTGCCCGGCTCTCAGGTCGATGTGCGCCCCGTGCGCGATGCCGGCCCGCTGATGGGTCTGAAGCAGCCCTTCCAGATCCTGAAAATGGACCGCCGCCGCGGCAACATCGTTGTCAGCCGCCGTGCCATTCTGGAAGAGAGCCGCGCCGAGCAGCGTGCCGAAGTCATCGGCAACCTGACCGAGGGTCAGGCCGTGGACGGCGTGGTCAAGAACATCACCGAATACGGGGCCTTCGTGGATTTGGGCGGTGTGGACGGCCTCTTGCACGTCACCGACATGGCGTGGCGCCGTGTGAACCACCCCAGCGAGATCCTGAACATCGGCGAGACCGTCAAGGTCCAGGTGATCAAGATCAACAAGGAAACCCACCGCATCAGCCTGGGCATGAAGCAGCTGCAGGACGATCCGTGGGATCTGGTCGCTGCCAAGTACCCGCTGGAATCGGTGCATACCGGCCGTGTCACGAACATCACCGACTACGGTGCCTTCGTCGAGCTGGAGCCCGGTGTCGAGGGCCTGGTGCACGTTTCGGAAATGTCCTGGACCAAGAAGAACGTGCATCCCGGCAAGATCGTGTCCACGTCCCAGGAGGTCGAGGTCATGGTGCTGGAGATCGATCAGGCCAAGCGCCGCGTGTCTCTGGGCCTCAAGCAGACGATGCGCAACCCGTGGGAAGTGTTCGCGGAGACCCATCCCGAGGGCACCGAGGTCGAGGGCGAGGTCAAGAACATCACCGAGTTCGGCCTGTTCATCGGTCTCGACGGCGACATCGACGGCATGGTGCACCTTTCGGACATCAGCTGGGACGAGCGTGGCGAGGATGCGATCCAGAGCTACAAGAAGGGCGATATCGTTCAAGCTGTCGTGTCTGAGACCGACATCGAGAAAGAGCGTATCTCGCTGTCGATCAAGGCGCTGGGTGGCGACAAGTTCGCCGAGGCCGTGGGCGGCGTGAAGCGCGGCTCGATCATCACCGTCGAGGTCACCTCGATCGAGGATGGCGGCATCGAGGTGGAATACGAAGGCATGAAATCCTTCATCCGCCGCTCCGACCTGTCGCGTGACCGGTCCGAGCAGCGCCCCGAGCGTTTCTCGGTCGGCGACAAGGTCGACGTGCGCGTGACCAATGTCGACAGCAAGACCCGCCGTCTGGGCCTGTCGATCAAGGCGCGCGAGATCGCGGAAGAGAAGGAAGCCGTGGAACAGTATGGCAGCTCGGATTCGGGCGCCTCGCTGGGTGATATTCTTGGCGCCGCGCTGAAGGGCGACGACGACAAGTAAGCCGGACGCGGTTTGCAGAACTTAAAGGCCCCGCGGAGACGCGGGGCCTTTCTTCTTGGCGCGCCGGGGCCGGTGTGTCGGTTTAGGTTTCCAGGTCCTCGCTCAGCACCTTGCCGGCCATGCGGGCGGTGGTGCGCAGCCGTTCGGCATCGTGGCCCTCGCGCGCGCTGGAGGAGAGGCCGGCCATGACGGTGACGACGAAATCGGTCACGCGGTCTGCTGCCTGCGGGTGGCGGCTGGCGACGAAGGCGCGAATCCTGTCCTCGGCGCCGTGATAGAAGGCGCAGGCCGCCGCGCGCGCTTCGGCGTCGTCGCAGCGCCGGCCCTCCAGCACCAGACAGCCGGGTGCATCGGGATTGGCACCGTATTGGCGTGCGGCCTCTTCCAGCAGGTCCGTCAGGCAATCCGCTACCGGTCGGTCGTCGCGCAGGAGGTCGGTCAGGGCGATGGCGCCGTGTTCGGCATAGCGGTCCAGCACGCGGGCATAGAGTCCGATCTTGTTGCCGAAAGCGGCGTAGAAACTGGGCGGCTTGATCCCGATCGCGCGGGTCAGGTCGGCCACGCTGACGGCATCGTAACCGCGGGCATGGAACATGTCCTGCGCGGTAGCGACGGCCTTGTCCGGGTTGAAACGGCGGGGCCGTCCGCGTGTCTGGTCTTTTTTTGTATCGATCATTACAAAAATTCCTTGAACCGATGGTTTCCGCGTTTATGTAGCTCTCGTTACATTAAACATCAAGGAGGGGCACATGCCCACATTCAAAGGAAAATCCGTACTGGTCCTCGGCGGCAGCCGCGGTATCGGAGCCGCTATCGTGCGACGCTTCGCCGGGGACGGCGCCGATGTGACGTTCACCTATGCCGGATCGCGAGATGCGGCCGAGAGGGTGGCCGAGCAAACCGGCAGCACCGCGGTGCAGACCGACAGTGCCGACCGCGACGCGGTGATCGCGCGGGTGCGTGACAGCGGCCCGATCGACGTGCTGGTGGTCAATTCCGGCATCGCGATCTTCGGGGATGCGCTGGAGCAGGACGCCGACGAGGTGGATCGGCTGTTGCGGATCAATGTGCACGCGCCCTATCACGCGGCGGTCGAGGCGGCACGGCAGATGCCCGATGGCGGGAGGATCATCGTGATCGGGTCGGTCAACGGGGACCGGATGCCGATCTCGGGAATGGCGTCCTATGCCGTCAGCAAATCTGCCCTTCAGGGGCTGGCGCGGGGGCTGGCGCGCGATTTCGGGCCGCGCGGGATAACCGTGAATGTCGTTCAGCCCGGGCCGATCGATACCGATGCCAACCCGGCGGACGGGCCGATGAAAGACCTGATGCACAGCTTCATGGCGATCAAGCGTCACGGCACCGCCGACGAGGTGGCGGGCATGGTCAGCTGGCTGGCCGGTCCGGAAGCGGGTTTCGTGACGGGCGCCATGCACACGATCGACGGCGCCTTCGGCGCGTGACGCGCGAAAGTGATCGGCAAGGCAGGGCGCAGGCCGTCCTGCCGGGCCAAACACGCGCGGCGCGACCCGGTGGCGATGCCCATCCGGCGCGGGCCGGACGGGCATCCCAAGCTCGGTCCGGGTGACGCCGAATCAAGCTGCGGAGGTTTGCGCGACGCCCGGACAGGGGGGCGCCGGGCTCGCCACTGGGATAGGCAAAGAGCCGCGCGTGGCGACGCGCCGCCGGAATTCGCGGTGATTTTCCCAGTTTATCCGGTAGGTTGCAGTTTCTAATTGCGCTTTTTCTATCTATAGTCATTAGAGTCGCTACGCTGCTCGACAGAAGAACAACGCCGGGGGGAACCGATGATACGGTCGGAATTAATCCAGAAGATCGCCGACGAGAATCCACACCTGTATCAGCGCGACGTTGAGCGCATCGTGAACACCATATTCAACGAAATCACCAATGCCATGGCCGAAGGCAACCGCGTCGAGCTGCGCGGGTTCGGTGCGTTCTCGGTCAAGAAGCGCGACGCGCGCACCGGGCGCAACCCGCGCACCGGCGAGTCGGTGCAGGTCGATGAAAAGCACGTGCCGTTCTTCAAGGCCGGCAAGCTGTTGCGCGAACGGCTGAACGGAAAATCCTGATGCGCTATATTCGCTATGCTTCCATCGCCATCTTCGGACTGGCGCTTATCCTGATCGCCCTGGCAAACCGGCAATTCGTAGAGGTGCAGATCCTGCCCGAAGAACTGGGCGGCATGGCGGCGGTCAACCCGTCCTATGAACTGCCGCTGTTTCTCGTGATGTTCGGCGGCATTCTGGCGGGGCTGGTGATCGGGTTCATCTGGGAGTGGATCCGCGAGGCCAAGGAGCGCGCGGCCGCAGCGCGGCAGGCACGGGAAATGGCCCACCTGCGGGCCGAGGTGCGGCGTCTGAAGGGCGAAAGGCACAAGGACCAGGACGAGGTTCTTGCGCTTCTGGACGAGGCCAGCTAACCGGTTGCGCCATGGCGCAGGACATTCGGATCAAGATGTGCGGGCTGACACGGCCCGAGGATATCCCGGCCGCCGTGGCGGCGGGCGCGGCCTATGTCGGTTTCGTTTTCTTCCCGAAATCGCCACGCTACGTGACGCCTGAACAGGCGCACGATATGGCGCTGGCGGTGCCGCCGGGCGTGGCCAAGGTGGCGCTGGTGGTGGACGCGGACGATGCGCTGCTGGACGCGCTGACCGACCGGGTGCCGCTGGACATCTTGCAGTTGCACGGGTCCGAAAGCCCCGAGCGGGTGGCCGAGATCAAGGCGCGCTATGGCCTGCCGGTGATGAAGGCCGTGGGCGTGCGCGAGGCCGGCGACCTTGCGGCCATCGACCGCTATGCCGGGGTGGCCGATCAAATCCTGCTGGATGCCAAGCCGCCGAAGGACGCGACCCGCCCGGGCGGCAATGCCGAGAGCTTTGACTGGAGCCTGATCGCGGGACGCGAGTGGTCCGTTCCGTGGATGCTGGCCGGAGGGCTGACGGAGGAGAACGTGGCCGAGGCGATCCGGGTGACCGGCGCACGGCAGCTGGACCTGTCGTCGGCGCTGGAAAGCGCGCCGGGGGTGAAGGACCACGGCCGGATGCGTGCCTTTGCGGCGGCGGTGCGCCGGTGATCCGGTTCCGCGAGGCGGAAGAGGCGGATGTTGCCGCCATTGTGGCGCTTCTGGCCGATGACGTGCTGGGGCAGGGGCGGGAAGGGGCCGATCCCGCGCTCTACGAGGCCGCCTTTGCCCGGATGCGCGACGAGGGCGCCAACCACCTGATCGTGGGTGAGGACGACGAAGGCCGGATCGTCGCCACCTGTCAGCTGACCTTTATCAGCGGGCTGTCATTGCGGGCCGCGCGACGGGCGCAGGTGGAAAGCGTGCGCGTGGCCAGTCACCTGCGCGGGCAGGGTGTGGGCGAGGCGATGTTCGAGGACGTCAAGAGACGGGCTCGGGCGGCGGGGTGCACGCTGCTGCAACTGACGATGAATGCCAGCCGCCGCGAAGCGAACCGGTTCTACGAGCGGATCGGTTTTGTTCCGTCGCATACCGGGTTCAAGATGACGCTGGATTGACGCTGCGGTCCGGTTGCCCCACGCTGGCGTAAGGGAGGATTGCATGAAGACCCAAGATCTGGACGACGTTTACGGCGCAAAATCCCCCACCGAGTCGCGGGCGATCTACGACAAGTGGTCGACCAGCTATGACGCCGATTGCCTGAGCATGGGGTTTCGCCTGCCCGGGCTGGGCGCCGCGCTGCTGGGGCGCTACCTGGGTGCAGCGGATGTGCCGATACTTGACGCGTGCTGCGGTACGGGGCTGGTGGGCGAGACGCTGCGGTTGATGGGATACGGGCAGGTTACCGGCTGCGACCTGTCGCCCGAGATGCTGGCCCTTGCACGCGCCACCGGCGCCTATGTGCGGCTGGAAGAGGCCGATACCAGTGTCGGGCTGCCGTTCGACGACGATGCCTTTGGCGGGTTCGTCTGTGTCGGGGCGTTCGGGCCGGGCCACGCGCCGCCGGTCACGCTGGAACACCTGGCGCGGGTGACACGGCCCGGTGGCATTGGGGTCTTCAACCTGCTGGACGCGACCTTCGAGGACCAGGGGTTTCCGCCGGTTCTGGACAAGCTCGCGGCGTCGGGCACGTGGGAGGTGATCCATACCACGCCACCCTTCCGGCCCTTCCTGCTGGCCGAGCCGGAATTGCTGAGCACGGGCTATGTCGTGCGGCTGAGGTGAGGCCCCGAGAATATTCGTACGAATATTCTCGGGGCGGCGTGTCGCACAGGAATGCGCTGGAAAACGGCGGGCCTGTGCCCTATTGAGACGCTTGAGCAAACAGGGATGATGACCATGAACGATCTCTTCAACTCCTTCATGACCGGCCCCGACGAGAAGGGGCGTTTCGGAGAATTCGGCGGGCGTTTCGTGTCCGAGACGCTGATGCCGCTGATCCTGGAACTGGAAGAGCAGTACGAGAACGCCAAGACCGACCAGAGCTTCTGGGACGAGATGGATTTCCTGTGGAAGCATTACGTGGGCCGGCCAAGCCCGATGTACCATGCCGAGGGCCTGACCGAGCGGCTGGGCGGCGCCAAGATCTACATGAAGCGCGACGAGCTGAACCACACCGGCGCGCACAAGATCAACAACGTGCTGGGGCAGATCCTGCTGGCGCGGCGCATGGGCAAAAGCCGGATCATCGCCGAGACCGGCGCGGGGCAGCACGGCGTGGCGACGGCGACGGTCTGTGCCAAGTTCGGGTTGAAATGCGTGGTCTACATGGGCGCGCATGACGTCGAACGTCAGCGGCCCAACGTGTTCCGCATGAAGCTCTTGGGCGCAGAGGTGATCCCGGTGACCAGCGGGCGTGGCACGCTGAAGGACGCGATGAACGACGCGCTGCGCGACTGGGTCACCAACGTGCGCGACACGTTCTACTGCATCGGCACGGTGGCCGGGCCGCACCCCTATCCGGCGATGGTGCGCGATTTCCAGTCGATCATCGGCAAGGAAGCCAAGGAACAGTTGCAGGAGGCCGAGGGCCGTCTGCCCGACACGATCATCGCGGCCATCGGCGGCGGGTCGAACGCGATGGGGCTGTTCTTTCCGTTCCTCGACGACAAGGAGGTGAACATCATCGGCGTCGAGGCCGGCGGCAAGGGCGTGAACGAGAAGATGGAGCATTGCGCGTCGCTGACCGGCGGGCGGCCCGGGGTGCTGCATGGCAACCGGACCTACCTGCTGCAGGACGATGACGGGCAGATCCTGGAAGGCTATTCGATTTCCGCGGGGCTGGATTATCCGGGCATCGGACCCGAGCATTCGTGGCTGCACGAGATCGGGCGCGCGAAATACGTGTCGATCACGGACAAGGAAGCGCTGGAAGCGTTCAAGCTGTGCTGCGAGGCGGAAGGGATCATCCCCGCGCTTGAGCCGTGCCATGCGTTGGCGCACGTGATGAAGATCGCGCCCGACCTGCCCAAGGATCACATCCTGTGCATGAACATGTGCGGGCGGGGCGACAAGGATATCTTCACCGTGGCGCGCCATCTGGGGTTCGAGATGGGCGAGGCCGACTGAACCCATGCCGGGGCGGCAGGAGGGAGCGTGGCCTACTTGCCCTCGTCCCTGTCGTCATCCTGCTTTCTGCGGCCGTTTTCATCCCGCTCCCCGTTCTCTTCCCCGGACGCGGAGCCATTGTCGCGATCCCGCTCACCCTTGTCGTCGTCCCGGCGGTTGTCTTCGTCGTCATTGACGGCGTCTTCGTCTCCGTCTTCGTCGTCATCGTCGAAGTCGAACAGGAAACCGGATTCGTTTAGGGGGATTTCATCGGCGGAAGCGGCCTGGGCGAGGGTCTCCGGCAAGTCGGGGGTTGCATCGGCATAGGAACGTTCGAGTGCGCCGTTACCGGCCACCGCCGCGCCGGCCAGCAGGGCAGCTGTCGTGGAGAGTGCGATAAAGCGGGTCATGCGGACCTCGTTCGGTTCGTGACGGGCGGGGTGGCGGCACCCTGTTTCTATCCACATAGAAGCATTCCGACGGGGAACAAGGTGCGATTGCGGCAAATGGCGGCGTCGGCGAATGCGCGCCGCCTGGCCCGGCAGAGGGCAACATTGGCACCGGGGGGCGGATGCGCGCGGGACCTGATCTGCAGGCGCCGCGACGTAACATCGGGCGATGCGCCGTC
>JBKAGF010000025.1:0-49590 GCA_046290265.1 Roseovarius sp.
GCCTCGGACCCGGCCATGCCGCCGCCCACGATGTGAAGTGTCTCTGCCATGGGGCCGCATTTAAGGTGTTGCGCGCCGTTTGGAAAGGGTCAGCTGTCGCCGGGCAGCCCCGCAACCGGCAACCCCGAGGGCACGGTTTCGGGCACGCCCAGACGGCCTTTGCGCGACACCGGATCGGTCAGCGCGTCAAGAAAGTCGACAAGCGCGGTTATTTCGCCTTCGGTCAATGGGTTGCGGGGCAATGTTACAGCGGCGTAGAGGTTGAGAACCTCGTCCTCGTCCTGCATAGCGTTCTCCAGCCCGGTCTCCTCCGGGCCACGATCGGGCAAGAAGGCCGCGACCAGCCCCGGATATTGCGCAATGCCTGCGCCGGGATCGGTGTGATGGCGGATCATCGCGGCCAGATCCCGATAGGCCCCGTTATGGCCGTAAGGCGCGGTCAGCGCGACATTGCGCAGCGACGGCGTGCGGAAGCGGTAGGCATCCGCCGCCTCGCCGGTGATCGCGCCCCGGCCGATATCGGTGTTGTCACGCCGCCCGTGCCCCAGGCCCGGCCCGATCTGGGGCAGGCCGATGGCGTGAAAGCCGTGATCGGTCTGGAAGGTGCCGGAATGGCAGACGCCACAGCCCGCCTTGCCATAGAACAGCGCCATGCCGCGCAGCTGCGCGTTGCTCAAGGCGTCGTCCTCTCCGGACAGGAACGTATCGAAGGGGCTGTCGGTGGCGCGAAACTCGTAGGCCATGAAATCGGCGAGGCTGGCGGCGATGTGGGCAATATGCAGCGGTTCGTCGGGGCCGATCAGCCAGCCGAAGCGGCGGCGATAGTCGGGCACGTCCGCCACGCGTTCGACAATCTTCTGCCATGCGCCGTCATAGCCCGCGATGCGCCCCTGCGCGACGGCGTCGGCGATGACGTTTTCGCCGGCATGTCCGGCCATGTGATCCGGCGTGGCCAGCGGCAGAAGCGCATGCGCCGCCAGCAGGGAGACGGGCCGTTCCAACAGGTAACCTCTCGGCATTTCAATGCCGTAGCGGGCGGACTTGATGCGTTGCACGCGGCCGTCATGGGTCAGGCTGGTGAATTCTTCCGCCGCCAGGTTGTAAAGCGGCGGTGCATTGCGTGCCAGGCGTTCCGGCGGGTTTACCCCGGCGCGCCTGCGCGCGGGGCCAAGCCCGCGCCCGCCTTCGCCCAGGCCGAGCGAGACGCCGTCGCCGCTGCCCGTTTCGGGATGGTGGCAGGTGGCGCAGGCAATGTTGCGGTTGCCCGACAGGATCGGATCGAAGAACAGGTCGCGCCCCAGAAGGACAGAGGTGGCGCCGGGCGTGGGAAATTGCGTCCGGCTGGCCGGGGCCGGCAGGTCCGCAGCCCCCGAAGACGCCGCCAGACAGAGGCTGGCCAGAAAGGACCAGAGGCCAAGAGCCGCCATCCGTGATGTCATGTCGCTGCAAACATTGCGCCGTGCTTCCCCAAACACGATGCCCCCGCAACGGGTGTAGCCGAGGACATGCAGCCGCAAAATGGCAAATGTGGAAATACTGTGGCACGCGATCGGAAACATTCGCGCATCAAACCTGCGTTTGTGAAGGTCCGTGATGTCCGGTGGTTCGTGGGATCGGTACGTTAAAAACTCGTTCAGGATGCAAAATATCGGCCAGTCGGCCAAACCGTGTAACGCACCGATCCCGTCTCGATATTGACCAAATTGCGCAAGGGATAAACCACCCGTCCGGGAACAGTCCGGGCGCGTTTCGGCGACAATGATGCAAGCTGTTGAATGCCTTGGATAAAGTGGCGCTCAGTCCTGCGACCACTTCGGCGGGCGTTTTTCAAGAAAGGCGCTGATGCCTTCTTCGGTGTCGCGCCACAGCATGTTTTCCACCATCACCGCGCCGGTAAAGTCATAGGCATCGTCCAGCCCCATCTCCAGCTGGCGATAGAAGGCCTGCTTTCCGATCTTCACCGCCGCACCCAGCTTGGCCGCGATGGTATGGGCCAGGTCGTCACCCGCGGCCTGCAAGGCATCCTGCGGCACCGCGCGGTTGATCAGGCCCAGCTCGATCGCGCGGTCGGTTTCGATGAATTCGCCCGTGGTCAGCATCTCGAAGGCCTGCTTGCGCGGGATGTTCCGGCTGAGCGCCACCATCGGCGTGGAACAGAACAGCCCGATATTCACGCCGTTGACGCCGAAGCGCGTGCCGGTGGCCGCCACCGCCAGGTCGCAGGTCGCCACCAGCTGGCAACCGGCGGCGGTGGCGATGCCGTGGGGCAGGGCGATGACCGGCTGGGGCAGGTCGCGGATGGTGCGCATGACGGTGCCGCAACGCGCGAAGAGATCGGCGAAATAGGCCTTGCCGCCATCCTCGGCCTGCCGTCCCTGGGTCATTTCCTTCAGGTCGTGGCCCGCGCAGAACGCCTTGCCCTTGCCGGCCAGCGTGACGACCCGGATGCGGCTGTCCCTGGCGATATCGTCGAATGTGGTCTGCAGCGCGTCCAGCATCGCGTCGCTCAGCGCGTTCAGTTTGTCGGGCTGGTTCATCGTCAGGCGGGCGATGGGCCCGTCATCTTGGCGTTCCAGGATTGTCATCTTGATCCTCCTCCGGGCTTGTGCCTTCCTGCGCCGGCACGCGCACGGAGGAAAGCATGCCCCTGAAACTGAATGCAACCGATCTGATGGACTATATCGACGAGGTCTTCCCGCAGGTGAAGGGGGATTTCACCATCGACAGTCTGGAAGAGATGGCGCTGCGCGTGCGCCTGAACGTCGACGACCGCCACCTGCGCCCCGGCGGCACGGTGTCGGGCCCGTCGATCTTTGCGCTGGCGGATGTGGCCGTCTACATGGCGGTGCTCAGCATGACGGGGCGCGAGGCACTGGCGGTCACCACCAGCTGTTCCATCGACTTCATGCGCAAGCCCGCCGCCAATACCGACCTCATCGCCGAGTGCCGGCTGCTGAAACTTGGCCGCGTGCTGGCCGTGGGCGACGTGCTGATCTACTCCGACGGGATGGACACGCCCGTGGCGCGCGCCAGCCTGACCTACTCGATTCCGCCCAAGCCATGAAAAAAGGGCCGGGATTGTACCCGGCCCAGTGGGAAGAGATCCGTATCGGGGACGATTACGGCCTCCAAAAGGGTTTGCGCATCTCGATATCGGCCTCGCGCGGGCTCAGGCCGATATCGCGCAGCATGTGGTCGTCCAGCCGCGCAAGATGTTTGCGGCTGATGCGTCGCTGCGACCACAGGACATAGGCCCAGGCCAGCCGTACCGCGATCATCGACAGGGCGGGCAGGGTGGTGCGGGCCGAAAGGCCCTCGAGTGCCGTGCGGTCGGTGCGGGTGAAGCTGGTCATGGCGTATCCTTTCCTGATAAATTGTATTGACACAATTGCGTGCCATTGCCACAATTAATGGATACATTGGAGAATTGTCCGAATCCACGGAAATATTGTCATGGGTACAAATTGGCAGCCCGAGCTGGCCGACGAAAACGCGCCCAAGTACAAGGCGCTAATGCAGGCGATCCGCACGGGAATCGGCGACCAGAGCCTTGCGCCGGGCGACAAGCTGCCCCCCGTGCGCGATCTGGCCTGGCGGCTGGGCATTACGCCGGGCACCGTGGCGCGGGCCTATTCCGGGCTGACGGATGACGGCACGCTGGTGGCCGAGGTCGGGCGCGGCACCTTCGTGGCCCGGCCGAAACCGGTTGCCGACGATCACCCCTTCGCCATCGAGGAAGACAGCGTCGAGCACAATTCCGGCGGCGACGGCTTTGCCGTCAACATGATCTCGCCACACCTGCCCAGCGTCGGGCAGGCGCGCCTGATCCGCCAGCTGATGGCGGATATCGCCCAGGACCCGCCCTCGGGCGTGATGCACTATCCCAGCCGCCGCAACATGCAGCCCGCCCGCGTGGCGGCGACGCGGTTCCTCTCCTGCGTCCCGCTGGGGCGGTTCACCGAGGACGACATCGTCCTGACCCATGGCGGGCAGAACGCGATCGTGCTGATCATGCAGACGATCCTCTGCGGCCGCCGCCCGACGATCCTGGTCGAGGAGCTGTGCTATCCCGGCGTGCGCCGCGCCGCCGACCTGATGCGCGCCGAGGTGATCCCGGTGGCGATGGATGGCCACGGCCTGCGCCCCGATGCGCTGGAGGCCGCGGCACGCAAGCACCAGGCGCAGATGCTCTTCACCTCGGCCGAGGTGCACAACCCGACCTGCATTTTCACCCCGGCGGACCGTCGCGCCGAGCTGGTCGAGGTCGCCCGCCGCTGCGATCTTCAGATCCTCGAGGACGACTGTTACCGGATCGGACCTTCGCAGGCCGAAACCTACCGCATGATGGCCCCCGAACGCGGCTGGTACGTGGCGTCACTGTCGAAATCGCTGACGCCCGCCCTGCGGGTCGGCTTCGCGCTCGCGCCCGAAGGCCAGACGATGGCGTTGCGGCGCGCGGCGGAATCGTCGTTCTTCGGGCTGGCCACGCCCATCGCCGACCTTGTGGCGGTGCTGCTGACCCATGAGGCAACCGGTGGATTGATGGATGCCGTGCGGGAGAAATCGGGGGAATACGTGCAATGCGCGCTGAACGTGCTGGGCACGCATGACGTGAAATGGCGCCGCGACGTGCCGTTCCTGTGGCTGACCCTGCCGCCGGGATGGCGCACCTCGGCGTTTTGCCAGGCGGCGGCAGAGCAGGGGGTTCAGGTCCGCTCGGCCGAGGATTTCGCCAGCCGCGACGGGCTGTCGCCGCATGCGGTCCGGATGGCGGTGAACGCGGGCGTCAGCCTTGACAGTTTCGAGGCCGCGATGCTGCGCCTGCGCCGGCTTCTGGACAACCCGCCCGAAGGCATCGGGGTCTGAGCCTAGAGCAGCCCGGCCGCGCCCCAGGCCAGGCCGAACCCGATCACCAGCGCGCTGAGGGCCGCGGCATAGCCCATCAGCTTTAACCGCGACAGGGGCCGCTCGCCGAAGGTCCGCCCGTCGATGCCCGACACCACGACCTTCCGCGCCTTGCCGTCATACACGTAATGCAGGATCCACACCGGCAGCAGGATCCGCCGGTAATGGATGCCCGTGGTGTCGGTGCGATAGGTGATGTCATGCACGCCGCGCTTGTCGATATGCCGCTTGATCCGGTTGCGGATCAGCAGGCGCTTGTCCCCCGCGTTGGCCTCCAGCCCCTCTGCGACGGTCTGGTGATGCCGCTCGGCCGCGAACCCGGCCAGATAGGCCGCGCGGTAGGGGCGCAGCCGCAGGGGGTAGAAATCATGCAGGATGCCGTCGCGGATCAGGGGCGTGACATGGCCCGAAGCGGGCACCAGCAGGTCGTCGAACTCGATGGTCATGGATCCGCTGGTGGAATGGGTGCGCCGGTGCTTGCCAGAGCCGGTGACGTATTTGGCCCAGTATTGCAGAGCCTCCTTGCTGTCGAAGGTCCAGAACGGCGCATAAAGCCCGCTGACATGGCCCGCCTCCACATGCGCCCACAGGTCCGACGGCGCGGCAATGCGTGCCTTCACCCAGTCGCGCATCCGGTCGCGGGCGTCGTCTTGCGCCACGCGGAACGGAATCAGCGCCATGGTGTCGAAGCCCCGTGCGGGCTCTGCCAGCACCACCGGCCCGTCGCAATAGGGGCAACGCTCCGACAGGGCCGGGCCGGTAAAGATCACCCGCCCGCCGCAGGTCTCGCAGCCATGCTCCATCTGGTCGGGACGGCTTTGCGGCTCTTCGGCGGGCTGGTCCGGGTCATAGCCGAACTCGGTCCGTGCAAGATGGTCGTCGGGCGTCTCCAGCCGCCGCACCGCGCCGCAGCTGTCGCAGACCAGCCCCTCGGCACCGGGGCCATAGCGGCACTGGCCGGCACAATCGGGACATTGCAGCGCGCGCTGGATCGCCACCGCGCCGGGCACCGGGCCCGCCATCAGTCGCTGTCCCCGAGCGCCGCCGCGATCTCCAGCAGGATGCGCAGGCGCAGCCAGGCGCGGTCCACGGCGCCGGCCAGGTCCTCGGTCGCCCACCAGTCGCCGATCACCGTGGCCACGAACCACACCGCCATGGCCCAGAACACCACCAGCGACCAGCCCGAGACAGACCGGATGAACCCCGCCGAACCATGCTTCAGCTCGTGCCTGGCCTCGTAGACCTTGATGATCCGCGCCACCTGGGCCATGCCAAGCATCGTGGCGAGCGCCAGAAGCAGCAGGGCGGCCAGCGGCGGACCGGGGGAGTGAATCAGGCCTTCCATGTGGGGTAAAATGATACCTAAATCTTAAGTGTCTGTTTTGACATGGAAATAACGATCATTTCCCGCTTGAACTGTGCACCGGAGCCGATATAACCCCGCAATCCGAATTATGACCCTCTGACGAATTGGGACAAGACCATGAAAACCTTTTCTGCAACACCGGCAGATATCGACAAGAAGTGGATCGTGATCGATGCCGACGGCATCGTTCTGGGCCGCCTTGCCTCGATCATCGCCACGCGCCTGCGTGGCAAGCACAAGCCCAGCTTCACACCGAGCCAGGACATGGGTGACAACGTCATCGTCATCAATGCCGACAAGGTGCAGCTGACCGGCAACAAGCGCGAGAAGCCGAACTACTGGCACACCGGCCACCCGGGCGGGATCAAGTCGCGCACCACGGCGGAAATCCTGGAAGGCGCACATCCCGAACGCGTGGTGACGCAGGCCGTCAAGCGCATGCTGCCGTCGAACCGCCTTGCACGCCGCCAGATGACCAATCTGCGCGTCTATGCCGGCACCGAGCATCCGCACGAGGCGCAAAGCCCCGAAGTGCTGGATGTGAAATCCATGAACAAGAAAAACACGCGGGTGTAAGAGACATGGCTGACGAAATCAAAACACTCGAAGGTCTCGAAGCGGCCGTCACCGACGATATCGGCGGTGTCCAGGGCACGCCCGAGGAAGCACCGCGCGAGCCCGTCCGCGACGACCTGGGCCGCTCCTATGCCACCGGCAAGCGCAAGGATGCGGTCGCCCGCGTCTGGATCAAGCCGGGCTCCGGCAAGGTGTCGGTGAACGGCAAGGAAATGAACAAGTACTTCGCCCGTCCGGTGCTGCAGATGATCCTGCGCCAACCGTTCGCGGTGGCCGGTGTCGAGGACCAGTTCGACGTGCAGGCCACCGTCAAGGGCGGCGGTCTGTCGGGCCAAGCCGGTGCGGTCAAGCACGGCATCTCGAAGGCGCTGCAGCTTTACGATCCGTCCCTGCGCGGCGCGCTGAAGGCGGCAGGCTTCCTCACCCGCGACAGCCGCGTGGTCGAGCGCAAGAAATACGGCCGCGCCAAGGCCCGCAAGAGCTTCCAGTTCTCGAAGCGTTAAGCCTTGGGTTCAGAATTTCGGAAAGGGCCGTCCCGTGGGGCGGCCCTTTTCTTTACCGGCAGGCGCGCACGCCATCCCGGACCTGATCCGGGATCTCGGCGCCAGAGAGATCCTCGGGTCAAGCCCGAGGATGACCGGCGCGCGGGGCCAGCCTCCAAACACGGGGTCGATTGGGGGCCAGCCCCCAAACACAGGGGATTGGGGCCAGCCCCCAAACACAGGGTCCATTGGGGCCAGCCCCCAAACAGGGCGATTGGGGCCCCCCCCCGGGATATTTCCGGCAAGAAGAAAAGGGGTCAGTTGTCCGGCGGCAACAGGCCCAGGCCGCGCAGGTAGATGCCGATGCCGGATTCCAGCAGGTCCTCGGGCGGGAAGGGGCTTTGGGTACCGGGCGAGTTGCGGGCGAAGAGTTCGACGACCCCGTGGCTGAGCGCCCAGACATGGGCCGAGACCATCGCGGTGGGCGGGCGCTTGTCGGGCGCGATATGCGTGCTGAGGCCCTCGGCCGCGCGTTCCAGCACGGCGCGGGCGCGGCCCGACACGGCGGCCAGATCGGCGTTGCGATTGACCGAGATTCCGCTTTCGAACATCGCGATGTAATGGCCCGGATAGCGGTTGGCGAACGCGAGGTAGGCGCGGCCCGTGGCCGAAAACGCGCTGAGCGCCGTCTGGCCGGTGCCATAGGCGTATTCGATCACGTCGGCGAAGATCTCGTAGCCCTGGCGCGCGGCCTCGGCAATCAGGTCCTCGCGCCCGCCGAAATGGCGATAGACCGCCGCCGGGGTCACGCCCGCCTGCTTGGCGGCCTCGGACAGGGTGAAACCGGTGGGGCCCTTTTCCTCGATCAGCGTCAGCGCGGCATCGACCAGCGCCTGGCGCAGGTTGCCGTGGTGATACCCGCGCTTAGGCATCCCAGATCCCGGGGCCACCGCAGACCGACGGGTCGGGGCTGCCCACGGCCCTGGTCAGCTTGCGGTCGTAATCGATGTTCAGCAGGACGTGCCGGATCGCCTCGGTCCGCGCGCGCCGCTTGTCGTCCGAGCGCACCACCGTCCAGGGCGCGTGGGCGCTGTGCGAGCGGGCCAGCGTCTCGGAGATCGCCTCGGAATAGGCGTCCCATTTCTTCAGGCCTTCCACGTCGATCCAGCTCAGCTTCCATTGCTTGAGCGGATCGCTCTCGCGCTTCATGAAGCGGCGCAGCTGTTCGGCGCGCCCCACGTTCAGCCAGAACTTGAAGAGGTGAATCCCCTCGTCCACCAGCATCTTCTCGAAATCGCCGACCTGGTGAAAGAAATGCGCGCGCTGGTCGTCGGTGCAGAACCCGAAGACCTTTTCCACCACGCCGCGATTGTACCAGGAGCGGTCGAAGAACACCATTTCGCCGCCCGCCGGCAGGTGGTCGACATAGCGCTGGAAATACCATTGCGAACTTTCCGTCTCGGTCGGCTTGGGCAGGGCCACGACCCGCGCGCCGCGAGGGTTGAGGTTTTCGCGGAACCGCTTGATCGTGCCGCCCTTGCCGGCGGCATCGCGGCCCTCGAAGACACAGACGACGCGCGCGCCGCTTTCCTTGACCCAGGCCTGCAGCTTGACCAGCTCGATCTGTAGCCGGTGCAGATCCTGCTCGTAGGCCTTGCGCGGCATCCGGTCGGAATGCGGGTAATCCGGCGACAGGATATCGCCTTTTTCGGCCCGGCGGATGGCGTTGCGCACATCCTCGGGGGCGTCTTCTTGAAAATAGGTGCTGATCGCGCCGTCGAAAGGCAGCTTCATGGGCCACTCCCTTGATTTCGGGGCGACTATGGAATGTTAAGTGGATTAACGCAATCCGGCGCGGGCGGCCGCGCGGTCGATTGCCGCGACAGTCTCCCTGGGCCTTGCATGATGCGGCATGTGGCCCACGCCCTCCAGCACCGTAAGGTTGCCGTTCCGCAATTGTTTCGACAGCGGGATCGCGTGCACGTCCAGCGGCACGGTATCGTCCGCGTCGCCATGCAGGATCTCGACCGGCATCCGCAGCGTGTCGCGATATTGCCGTGACATCGCCACCACATGCGGGCGCAGGCCCAGCACCTGCTGGCCGTTGGCGCGCAGGGTCTCGCGCCGCAGGGTCAGGCCGGGGCCGAGATAGTCGGAATACCCCCTGGGCGCCGTCTGCGGGGCAAAAATGCCCTCGACGCTGCGCGCCACCCGCTCTTCCGACGCCAGCGCGGTGATCAGCGGCACCGCCGCCGCACCCCCCAGCGCGGTGCCGGTGAGGTTGTAGAAGGTGCCAAGCTCGCCGGGCCAGGGGTTCGACACGCCCGCCAGCAAGACCAGCGCCGACGTGTCCTGCGGCGCGTTCAGCCCCCAGGCCAGCGCCACCGCGCCGCCGAAACTGTGGCCCACCACCACGGGCCGCCGCACGCCGACCTGGCGCGCGGCCTTTTGCAGAAGCGCCGCCTGTTCGCGCGGGGATTCTCCGCGGGTGCTGCCCAGGCCGCCATAGCCCGGCAGGCGGTCGGTATAGCCCAGGCCGGGCCGGTCGAAGGCGATGACGCGGTAGCGCGGCGTCAGCCGTTTCGCCAGGTCGAAGGTGAAATCCCGCAGGTTGCCGCCCGCGCCGTGGATCAGCACCACGTCGGGTCCGGACCCTTTGATCCAGACATGCACGCGGGTGCCGTCGACCTCCACGATGCGGCCCAGCGGCGGATGGGTCTCTTCGGCGCTGCGCTCTTTCACTCCGGCCAGTCCGGCGCAGCTGGACAGCAGCGCGACCACGCCAAGGGCGGCAACAACTAGCTTGCGTTTCATGATCCCGTCGGTCCCGACCCGTTTCACCCCTTACCGGGAGTGACCTAGCCCGATCCGGTCCATGTCAAAGGGCGTGGTCTGGTAAATCTCGTTGATCCAGTTGCCGTAAAGCAGGTGCGCATGGCTGCGCCAGCGGTTCTGCGGCGGGCGGGCGGGGTCATTCTCGGGATAATAGTTGCAGGGCACGTTGATCGGTGTGCCCTCGGCAATATCACGGTCGTATTCCTGTTTCAGGGTGTCGCTGTCATATTCCAGGTGGTTGAAGATATAGAGCGACCGGCTCTCGCGATGCTCAACCAGGCAGGGGCCCACCTCGTCGCTGTCCAGCAGGATCTCGAGGCCGGGGGCGGCCTCGATCTCGTCCCGGCGCATTTCCGTCCAGCGGCTGACCGGGATCACGCAGTCATCCGAAAACCCGCGCAGGAAAGGCGAGGTCGGCACAACGTTGCTATGCCGGAAACAGCCGAAGGCCTTGGCGTCCAGCAGGTGCTTCTTCACCCCGTGGAAATGGTTGATCATCGCCATCCCGCCCCAGCAGACGCCGAAGGTGGAATGCACATGGGTCGTCGTCCATTCGAAGACGCGCACCAACTCGTCCCAATAGGTGACGTCCGAAAATGCCAGGTGCTCGATCGGGGCGCCGGTGATGATCAGCCCGTCGAATTTCTCGCCCGTCGCCTCGACCTCGGTGAAGGGGCGGTAAAAGCTCTCCATGTGGTCCGCGGCGGTGTTCTTGGTGCGATGCTCGGACATGCGGATCAGGCTCAGGTCGATCTGCAGCGGCGTCGCGCCGATCAGGCGGGCGAACTGGTTCTCGGTCTGGATCTTCTTGGGCATCAGGTTCAGAAGCCCGATCCGCAGGGGCCGGATGTCCTGCCGCGATGCCTGATCCTCGTCCATCACCATCACGCCCTCGCGGGTGAGGACGTCAAAGGCGGGCAGGTTTGCGGGGATCTTGATCGGCATGAGGGAACCTTTTTCGGAAGGTCTGCTTAGATAGGGGTTCGGGCGCGGCGCTCAAGGGCCTGGGCCACCAGCGCCTCGAACCCGTCTGCGGTCGTTACCTGCGACACCTCGTCGGCGCTGAGCGTGATGCCCCATTTTTCCATCGCGTCATAGCGCGGCGCGCGGTGCGCCAGCGCGCGGGCATAGGTCCAGCGGATGAAGTGATCGGGTTCGACATCGCCTTCCTCGACGTTGTTTTCGCTCAGATATTCGGCCCAGGCCGCGTCCAGGAAGGCAGGTTGATAGCACATCGGCTTGGGCGCGCGGTCGAACCGCCGGATCAGCTCCTGCCGGTGCGCCTCGTCGCCTTTCAGGCCGATCAAAAGACAGTGAGACGCCAGCTCCGTCAGGATCGGATCGTCCGGATCGTCGCCATCGACCCATTCGCAGATCGACCCGCCGGTATCGCAGACGAAATGCGGATAGCCGTAAAGCCGCCCCGCGCGTTCGATGAAATGGCCGGTATCCATCAGCGCATTCACTTCCGCACGGCGGAACTGTTCCTGCCGAATGCGGTACTCGTCGATCGGCAGGCCGCCCTTGTCGGGGTCGCCCGGCTTGCCCAGATAGGTCGAGACCGGCGACAGGTTGGCAAAGGTGATGTTCGAGCCGATATAGATCGAATCCGTCTTCAGAAGGTCGCGCAGAAAGGGCACCTTCATCGCGTGCGCCTTGGCGTTGTCGGCGATCAGCTCGCCCATGTAGCGGGTGCCGATCCGGTAATCGATGGAATAGTGAAACCACGATCCCGCATCGCGCAGCAGGGTCGACAGGTGGGTCTTGCCCAGCCCCGACATGCCGTAGAACAGCACCCGTTTGTGCGGCGCATCCCGCCAGTCCTGCGCGGTCTCGTAGATCATTCTCACGGCTCTCCTCTGAGCCGCCTTGGTAGCCAGCGTCACACGGGGCGTCAAACCTCAATGCGGTGCGGCCAAAGAAAAACCCCGCCGAACGGGACGGCGGGGTTTTCCATGTCGCGCTGTCGTGACGCCCTAGAAGTGGTAGCCCATCTTCACGCCAACGCTGATCGCGTCGTTGTTGTCGAAGCTGCCGCGCGGCACGCCGCCCGTCTGGGGCACACCGTCGCCCAGCATCGTATAGCGCACACCCGCCGAGATATCGAGCGCGTCGGTAAGCTTGTACTTGCCGCCGACGGTGATGCCGGTCTGGCCGTTCGTCGGGCCCAGCGGCGACACCAGGTCGTCTCCGCTGGTGTCCTCATAGCTGATGGTGATGCTGCCCGAAAAACGGTCGGTAAAGCGCTTGCCGACGCCGATCTCATAGGTCGTGATGTCGTCAAAGCTGGCCAGGTTGTTGCCAAAGACCGTGGGCGTCAGGGTAAAGTCCGACCACATCGAATGCCGGATCGAGCCGAAGACCAGCGTGCTCTGGTTGATCCCCGACTGGACCGAAAGCTCCCAGCTTTCCGGGGTTTCCGAGTTGGTGATGGTCGAGAACGTGCCGGCGCCGGGAATGGTTTCCGTGGTGCGGAAGCTCAGGTCGACCGGCGAGTGATAGGTCAGCGAGGCGCGCAGGGCGATCTCGGGCACCTCATAGGCCGCGCCCACGACATAGCCCGTGCCGCTGGTGTTCCCGAACCGGAAGTTCGCGCCATTGGCCGGACCATAGGCCAGGCCGGCAATGGTGATGTCGCCCTCTGCGTTCACGAAACGCGGGCCGATATAGGCCGAGATGCGGTCGGTGAACTTGTAGCGCACCAGCGCCGTCAGCGCATGGGTCTCGGCATCGGCGCTGGTCCCGCCCAGCAGGGTGGCCGCGGGGTTGCCGCCATAGAACGTGTCGGCACCATAGGGCTGGTCATAGATCATCGCCATCGACAGCTTTTCGTTGAAGTCGACCTTGAATGCGAAACCTGCGGTGGAATAATCCCCGGCGACATTGCCGGTGGCGTTCGGCGCGCCGACACCCGGCGGCACACCCAGATCCGAGCCGGTCACGTCCGGCATGGTGTAGCCGAAGGACAGTTCGGCATAGTTTCCCTGCTCGAACAGCGGGTCGATGGCGGTATAGGTCCGGTCAAGACCGCCCGCGTGCGCGGCGCCTGTCGCGAGGCCGAGAGTGGTGGCGGCCAGTGCAATACGTTTCATGAGTTCTTCTCCTCCAGAACATGACATCACACTACTGTTACGTGTAAAAACCGGTCAATTTTTACGCGACGTCACGATGTACGGAGGCCACACAGACCGTGCAAGAATGTCACAGGCCCGGGTAGTTCCAAACCGAACGGTTCACCTTTTTCGGGTTTCCGCCCACAAGTTCAGATAGTTGGCCCCGAAAATCAGCACGGCGCCGATGAAGACATACACGCTCACCGCCTCGTCATAGACCAGCAGGCCGACGATCGCGATCACCGGCAGCCGCATGAAATCGATCGGGCTGACCAGTGTCGCCGGGGCCAGCGCCAGGGCCGAGGTGATGCAGAAATGCGCCGTCAGACCCCCCATGCCGATGGCGATCAGCCAGGGCAGGCTGACGGCCGAGGGCAGGGCGATGTCGCCGTCGAAGCCTGCGCAGATCAGCCCGAACACCGCCTGCATCACGGTCATGTAAAACAGGATGCAGGCCAGCGACTCGGTCCGGGTCAGGCGCTTGGCAAAGATATAGGTCCCGGCAAAGCAGATGGCGCAGGCCGCGGCGGCCAGCGTGCCGATGTTCAGCGTCTCGGGGCTGGGCCGCGCCACGATCAGGATGCCGACAAAGCCCAGCACCCCCGCAAGCGCCCGGATGCGCGTCATCCGCTCGCCCAGCATCAGCGGCGACAGCACCAGCACCCACAACGGCGCGGTGAATTCCAGCGCGAAGACCTGCGCCAGCGGGATCATGGTGATTGCGAAGAACCACAGGTTCTGCCCGGTGAAATGAAAGATGTTGCGCAGAAGGTGCATGCCGGTCTTCTGCGTCGCCAATTCGTGCAGGCGGCCCTGCGCAAGCACGAAGGCCATCACGACCGCCAGCCCGACAAAGCTGCGGAACATCATGATTTCAAAGGTGTCCAGCTCAAAGCTCACCTGCCGCCCGGCCACCGCCATCAGGGTGAAGGACGCCACCGCCCCCAGCATGTAGAGCCCTGCGCGCAGGACCTGCGGCGGGGCCTCCGCCGTCTCGGTCATTCCCATTCGATGGTGCCCGGCGGTTTGCTGGTGATGTCATAGGTTACCCGGTTGATGCCCTCGACCTCGTTGATTATCCGCGTCGCGGTCTCGCCCAGGAAATCGTGGCTGAACGGGAAGTAATCGGCGGTCATGCCGTCCACGCTCGTGACCGCCCGCAGCGCGCAGGCGTAATCATAGGTCCGCCCGTCGCCCATCACGCCCACGGTGCGCACCGGCAGGATCGCGACGAAGGCCTGCCAGATCTCGTCATACAGCCCGTGCTTGCGGATCTGGTCGATATAGACGGCATCGGCCTTGCGCAGGATCTCCAGCTTGTCGCGGGTGATCTCGCCGGGGCAGCGGATGGCAAGGCCGGGGCCGGGGAAGGGGTGGCGACCGATGAAACTGTCGGGCAGGCCCAGCTCGCGGCCAAGCGCGCGCACCTCGTCCTTGAAAAGCTCGCGCAGCGGCTCGACCAGCTTCAGCCCCATCTTCTCGGGCAGGCCGCCCACATTGTGGTGGCTCTTGATAGTCACGCTCGGCCCGCCGGAAAAGCTGACCGATTCAATGACATCCGGGTAGAGCGTGCCTTGCGCAAGGAACGCCGCGCCCTCGATCTCATCGGCGTATTTCTGGAACACGTCGATAAAGAGCTTGCCGATGATCTTGCGCTTGGTCTCGGGGTCCGACACGCCGTCCAGTTCGCCCAAAAACAGGTCCTGCTCCTGCGCGTGGATGACCCGCAGGTTCATGTGATCGCGGAACATGCCGACGACCTCCTCGCCCTCGTTCAGGCGCAAGAGGCCATGATCGACGAAGACGCAGGTCAGGTTCTCGCCGATCGCCTCGTGAATCAGCGCGGCGGCCACCGAACTGTCCACGCCGCCCGACAGCGCGCAGATCACTTTCGCATCGCCCACCTTCTCGCGGATCGCCTCGACCATCTCCTCGCGATAGGCGGCCATGGTCCAGTCGCCCTTGAACCCGGCGCGCTTGACGAAATTCTCGTAGAGCGTCTTGCCGTTGGGCGTGTGATGCACTTCCGGATGGAACTGCACCGCGTAGAAATCCCGCTCAAGGTCGGCGGTGATGGCAAAGGGCGCGTGCGGCGAGGTGCCGTAGACCGCGAACCCGGGCGCCAGCTCGGCCACGTGGTCGCCATGGCTCATCCAGACCTGCTCGCGCGCGTCCAGGAACCAGCCCGCCAGAAGCTCGATCCGCTCTTCGCTGGGCGAGACCCAGGCGCGGCCGAACTCCGCCGTGCCGCCGCCGCCGGAAATCTTGCCGCCTTCGACGCGGCCGCCCAGATCCTGCATCATCACCTGCTGGCCATAGCAGATCCCCAGGATCGGAACGCCCAGGTCATAGACCGATTGCGGCGGCCGGGGCGAGCCTTCGCGCGTCACACTGTCCGGCCCGCCGGAAAAGATCACGGCCTTCGGTGCAAACTCCTTCAGAAAGTCGTCCGTGACCTTCTGAAAGGGATGAATTTCGCAATAGACGCTCAGCTCGCGGAGGCGGCGCGCGATCAGCTGCGTCACCTGGCTGCCGAAGTCGATGATAAGGAGGCGGTCATGTTCGATCATGCAAAGGCCATATGAAAAGCCCGTGCGCGATGCAACAGGTTTGAGCGTGCCGTGCGCGGGCGCCTTTGGTACCGTCATCCTCGGGCCCGACCCGAAGATCCCTTGCCCCTAGAGATCCCGGATCACGTCCGGGATGACGCGCCGCCACATCCCGTAGGGTGGGCGAGAGCCCACGCGCCCCTGCCGATCGCTCCCATCGTCCTCACCGAATGTCGTTATAGACCGTGAAACGGCGCAAATCTCCCGCGACTCGGTTTCGTTAACGGATATTCAAGGGCACAGTCGCACTCTGTATTGGGTGCAAGTCCACGTTGGGGAACCAGAATATGGCCGAAGCAGCAGCCCGCAGACGGGGCCGGGGCGGAGGAGGCGCAGCCCGCCGGGCCGAGCGCACCGCCGTCAGCGTCGAAACCGCCAAATATATCGAGCGCAACATCCCGAATTACGAGGTCCTCAACGACGAGGCGCTCGAGATGATCGAGCATAACGCCGAAACCGTTCTGGAAGAGATCGGCGTCAACTTCGTCGAGAATCCGCGTGCTCTGGAAATGTGGAAGGACGCCGGCGCCGACGTGCAGGGCGAGCGGGTGCATATTCCCCGCGGCCTCGCGCGCGAACTGATCAAGACCGCACCGTCACAATATACCCAGCACGCCCGCAACCCGGAACGCAATGTCGTGGTGGGCGGCAACAACCTGGTCTTCGCGCCGGTCTACGGCCCGCCCTTCGTGCGCGACAATGCCGGCGGCCGCCGCTATGCCACGATGGCCGATTTCGAGAAATTCGTGAAGCTGGGCTACATGTCCAAGTGGCTGCACCATTCGGGCGGCACGGTGTGCGAACCCACCGACATCCCCGTGAACAAGCGTCACCTCGACATGCTGCGCGCCCACATGGTGCTGTCGGACAAGCCCTTCATGGGCTCGGTCACCGAACCCTCCCGCGCGCAGGACAGCGTGGACATGTGCAAGATCCTCTTCGGCGAGGATTTCGTGCAGCAGAACACCGTGATGACCTCGCTCATCAACATCAACTCGCCGCTCACCTTCGACGACGTGATGATGGGCGCGATGGAGGTTTACGCCAAGAACAACCAGGCCTGCATCGTCTCTCCCTTCATCGTCGGCGGCGCCATGGCGCCGGTGACCGTGGCGGGCACGCTGACGCAGGTGCTGGCCGAATCACTGGCGGCGTGGCGTTCAACCAGCTGTGCAATCCCGGCGCGCCCGTCATCATGGGCGCCTTCGTGACCTCGATCGACATGAACTCTGGCGCGCCCACCTTCGGCACGCCCGAGGCCGCGCACATCACCTATGGCGCGGGGCAGCTGGCCCGGCGTCTGGGTCTGCCCTACCGTTCGGCCGGGTCCTTCAACGGCTCCAAGCTGCCCGACGCGCAGGCCGCCTACGAGACTGCGAACAGCCTCAACATGGGGCTTCTGGCGGGCGTGAACTTCATGCTGCACTCCTGCGGCTGGCTCGAAGGCGGGCTCGTGTCGTCCTTCGAGAAATTCGTCATGGATGCCGACCAGCTGGGCGTCTACCACCACCTGGCTCAGGGCATCTACACCGACGAGAACGGCCAGGCGATGGACGCCATCCGCGAGGTCGGACCGGGCGGGCACTACCTGGGCTGCGCCCACACGCAGGCGAACTTCAAATCCGCTTTCTGGCGCTCGGAAATGCTCGACTACAAACCGTTCGAGCAATGGGCCGACGAAGGTGCGCAAGACACCATGGCACTGGCCGCCACCCGGGTCGAAAAACAGCTGGCCAACTACCAGCAGCCGCCAATGGATCCCGGCGTTCTGGAAGCGCTGGACGCTTACGTGGCCGAACGCAAGGCGTCCATGCCCGACGCCTTCGCCTGATCCGTCAGGACACCGGCGCGGGGCAGGGGCCCTGCGCCGGCTCGCGCGTTGCTGGGGCCATGGACGCCCGCAGCAGCCGCGCCTCTCCCATGATTGCGATCAGCACGTCCAGGTGCCGGGCCACGGCGTAATGCGCGTGGCGACCGGTGCGCGCAACTTCCATTTCGGCTTCGATTTCGACCAGGTGCCGCAGGGCCGTCTCGGCGTCCGGCAAGCTTCCCGGATCCAGGTGCCGGGCCAGGTGCATCTCGCGCCGGTAGGCCGCCGCGCCATGGCGCGCCGCGCGGATCAGAAGACGCGGACGCTGAAGCCCGTCGAGCGTGGCAATGATGTCGGTCATGTTCCGTCTCCTTGGTTCGGGAACCCCATCCCTTGCATGACCCCCGGGGGCGTTGCGCGAATCGCCGGTGTTGCGCACGCCGCTCTTCCCAATTGTTGACACTTCGGAAACCATTGTTGCTGGATCGAAGCAAAATTAACGAACTGGTAACCAAGTAACCCATAGGTTGAACCTCGCTTGTGGAGAACTCTGTGGGCACTTTGGGGACAACTGATCCCGTTCAAGAGATCAGGCCAAGGAGGGAAACGGATGAGCGATGTATTACTGGCGGGCGCAACCGCCACTCGAGACCTGTCATGGGTGCCGACAGCGGCCCTGAACTATCTCGCCCACACCGAGGGCGGCACCTCGATCCGGGCATTGGCCCGACGATTGGGATGTCATGCCTCGACCGTTTCCCGACAGGTCAGGGCCTTCGAAGCCCTGCGCGACGACCACCTCGTCGACGAGGCCCTGCGCCGCCTTGGGTCCCGGGTCGTCGCGCGACCCGACGCCGGTTCCTGCACCAAGGAGAGCTGCATGACCGCGCTGCCGGACCCCCGGGAAACCGAACCGACATTGACCGAAACACGCCTCAACCGCGAAGCGCTGCGCATCCTGCGCAGGATGTGCGAGACCGGCGCCGTGCTGGCCGTGGCCGCCGAGATGGACAAGGCCGTCGTCGTCCGCGAGACCGAGGTCGGCCAGAACCGTACCGCCGTGGTCGACCGGGACATAGCCGAGGCGCTCGCGCTCAAGACCTGGATCGCCTGCGCCACGCCGGGCCGCGTCTCGCGCTATACGATCACGCCGGCGGGACGCACCGCGCTTGGCCAGCTGATGGCCCGGTCCGAGAACAGCGCGCAGGGCTTTGCCGAAACCCAGGCGGAATTCCTGGGCCGCGACACGACTGACGAGGCCGGGGACGAGGGGCAGTCACGCAAGCGCGCCCGCTATGGCGTCGCGGAATCTCCGCTGATCCTGTTGGCGCGGCGGCGCAACCGCGACGGGAGCCGTTTTCTGCCGGTCGAGCTCGTGCGCGCCGGGGAACGGCTGCGCGAGGATTTCGAGATGGCCCGCCTGAACGAGGTCGCGGCCGCCGACTGGCCCGGCATCCTGACCGGCGCGTCCAGTCCCGCCGGCATCGGTCCGGCCGGCACCACCGCGCATGCCGCCCGGCAACGCGTACTGGACGCCCTGCACGAGCTTGGACCGGGGCTGGCCGACGTGACCTTGCGCTGCTGCTGCTTTCTGGAAGGGCTGGAAACGGTCGAGAAACGGCTGTGCTGGTCGGCGCGGTCGGGCAAGATCGTTCTGCGCATCGCCCTGCAACGGCTGCGCCGGCATTACGCGGCGCTTGGCGACAGCGCCGGATGGGCTGACCGCCGGGAGGGGCGGCTGCCTGCCGCTTCAGCCTCCCACCAGCCACCCCACGCCAAAGGCCGCCGCGGCGCAGATCGCGCCGACCAGCAAGGTCTCTCCCACGCATCGGGCCATGCGCTCGCCGGTGGCGTTCCACCGCAACAGCCCCAGCGCCGCCAGCGCCGCCGCCGTGGCGCAGACCGACAGCAGAAAGGTCGCCTGTGTCGGCGGCAGCAGGAAATAGGGCAGCAACGGCACCGCCCCGAACACGATGAACGAACCGAAGGTGAACAGCCCGCTGGCCACCGGGCTGTCCTCGTCGGGATCCATCATCCCGAATTCGTAGGTCATCATCAGGTCCGCCATCACGGCGGGGTGTTTCGACATGATCGTGGCTGTGGTGTCCGCCTCTCCGGCGGGCAGGCCGCGCTGGCGCAGGATCTCGAACAGCTCCATCCGCTCGTGGTCGGGATCTTCCGCGATCTCGCGCAGCTCGCTCGTGCGCCGTGCCCGGTAAAGGTCGTGCTGGGACCGCAGCGACAGGTATTCGCCCAGCCCCATGCTGATCGCGTCCGCGAAAAGGTTGGCCAGGCCGAACACCAGCACCGCCACGCCGCCGATCTGGGCCACGCCCTCGGCCTGCGCGCCGGCGAACCCGGCCACGATGGCAAAGGTGGTGACGATCCCGTCATTGCCGCCATAGACGATCTGTTTCAGGAATTCCTGCGTCTGGCTGAGGCGATGCGCCTCGCGCCGGTGTCGCTGCCAATCCATGTTCTGCCCCCGGTTCGCCGCCGGTCTGCCCCGGCCCTGCGTCTGCGCGGCGCCACCATATAGCCGACGGCGCTGCGCGCAACCGCGCTGTGACCCGGCGCAACGCTCCTTTTGCGCGGACCCTGCGGAGATGGGGCGGTGGGCCACTCGTTAATTGCGCACCCGCCACGTGCATGGCCGGTTTGCATCACTGGAACTTCCCACCGCGATCACTTATAAATATCATGTCTTAACAAAGGATTTGCGGAGGGACATTCGTGCGCGATCTCAAGATCCCGGACCAGCGGCACCCTGAAAAGGCGCATCGCCCGGACAATGCCCAGCCGAAAAAGCCTGACTGGATTCGCGTCAAGGCGCCCGTGGGCAAGGGATATCTCGAAACCCGCCGCATCATGCGCGAGCACAAGCTGGTCACGGTCTGCGAGGAAGCGGGCTGTCCCAATGCCGGCGAATGCTGGAATCAGGGGCACGCCACCATGATGATCATGGGCGAGGTCTGCACCCGCGCCTGTTCCTTCTGCAACATCGCCACCGGCAAGCCGCCCGAACAGCTCGACCCGTTCGAGCCGGGGCGCGTCGCCGACGCGGTGCAGAAATTGGGGCTCAACCACGTGGTCGTCACCTCCGTGGACCGCGACGACATCACCGATGGCGGGGCCGAGCATTTCGCCCAGACGATCCGCGCGATCCGTCACCGCGCGCCCGGCACCACGATCGAGATCCTGACGCCCGATTTCCTGCATTGCGACCCGTCCGTCCTGGAAACCGTGGTCGCGGCGAAACCGGATGTCTTCAACCACAACCTGGAAACCGTGCCGGGGCTCTACCCCGAGGTGCGCGCCGGGGCGCGGTATTTCCATTCCCTGCGGCTGCTGCAACGGGTCAAGGAACTGGATCCGGGCATTTTCACCAAGTCCGGCATCATGGTCGGCCTGGGCGAGGAGCGTCAGGCGGTGCACCAGGTGATGGACGACATGCGCGCCGCCGACGTGGATTTCCTGACCATCGGCCAGTATCTTCAGCCGACGCCAAAGCACCACGCGGTCGACCGCTTCGTGCATCCCGACGAGTTCGCAGCCTATGAGAAGGCGGCCTATGGCAAGGGGTTCCTTATGGTCTCTGCCACGCCGCTGACCCGCTCGTCCTACCACGCCGGCGACGATTTCGCCCGCCTGCGCGATGCGCGGATGGCGCGGCTGGGGTAGGGGGCCTCGCGGCCCGTCGAGAACGGCAAGAGATCCCGGATCAGGTCCGGGATGACGTCCGCGTGAGAGTCGTGCCGGACGAAACCAGCGCCAGCCTATCCCGGACCTGATCCGGGATCTCCCTTCGGAAAACAAGAACACCGACCTCGACGGGCCGGTGCTAACGGAAATCTTTGATCGGGTGGCGGGGCCTCAGCGGCCCCAACTGCGGACCGGGCCGCAATCCATGTGCACGAAGTTCGAGCCCGAGTAGCGCCCGACGCCGCCGCCGCGACAGGCCGAGGCCGCGCGGAACATCTGGCTGACCGACCGCGAGTTCATCCGCAGATCCGCCGCCTGGCCGCGCAGGTGGCGCGAATTCTTGGCGACACCGCTGGACCGCGAGCGCAGCATGGCGTTGGTCTTGGGGCTGCGATAGCCCGAGAGCAGCAGGTAGGGTTCGTTGACGTCCATCAGGTTGTGCGCGGCGGCCATGATGTCCATCGTGCGCATGTCGATATTGTGAACGTCGTTGGTCCGCCAGTCGCGCATGAACAGGTTGATTTCCTGCACCGCATCGCGGATATATTCGCCCTCGATCCAGTAGATCGTGTCGATCTTTTCACCGGTCCGGGGGGAGGCCATCGTCAGCCTGCGGATATCGCCTGCACCGCGCAGGAACCCTGCCGCCTTGGAGAATGTCGGAGCTGCGACCACTGTCGTTGCCGCAAATGCACCCAGTAACGCGCGCCGCGTCACGCTCATAGAGCTTTGATCTGTCATGTCGTTAGCGCCTGTCCCGTCGCTTGCCTGTGCCGCGATTGTTAGCGGCCTGTTCATCTCATCCCCAGATGTACTGACGTTATGGCATATCGTGTTTTTGTTACCAAGGGGTGAAGTTCCCAGGGTTCCATGACATCTGCATTATCGGCAAGAATTTGCGCAAATTGCGCCCGAACCGGGGCAGGGCGTCCGGCGGACTTCTGCGACCTTGCTGCAACATTCCGTGGATTTAGCGTTTAAAACCAATTGTGATTGGACAGCGGCCAAGGCACACGGAACTAATGATCCCATGCGTTCGTTTTGCAAATTCGGGGTATGTAAAGATGACGGAGTTGGCCATGCAAAGCGCGTTTTTGGATAAGCGTTCACCGAAAACTGTCGTGGAGGCCTTCGTTTCAGGGGTCGTGGCGATCATGGCCGCGACCGGATTGTGGCTGGCCTCGGTCCAGCCTGCGGCGGCGCAGGTTACCGCCTTCAAGCAGGCGGTCGCAGAGGCCGCATCGGACGACCGAGACCTTGCCGCCTTCTACCGCAGCACCGGCTTTACCGGAATCTGGACGGACGAGGACGCGCATCGCCCCCGCCGGCAGGCGCTGTTTCTTGCATTGCAGACCGTCTCGGCCCATGGCCTGCCGGAGGAACGGTATGACATAGACGCGCTGGAACGCACCCTGCGCGCCGCACGCACCCCGCGTGACATCGGGTTCGCCGAGGTGGCGCTCAGCAAGGCGTTCCTGAACCTTGCCGACGACATGCGCACCGGCGTGCTCGATCCGCGCCGCGTGGTCCCCGCGATCAAGCGCGAATTGCACGATTACGACCGGACCCGCACGCTGACCGCCTTTGCCGCCAGCCGCGAGCCGCGCCAGTTCATCCGCCAGCTGGCCCCCTCCACGAACGAATACAAGCGCCTGATGAAGGAAAAGATGCGCCTCGAGGGGCTCATCGCCAGCGGTGGCTGGGGTCCGACCGTGCCCGCCACCAAGCTGGAACCGGGCGCCACCGGCGCCCCCGTGGTGGCCCTGCGCAACCGGCTGATGGCCAAGGGCTATCTCGGGCGCACCGCCACGCAAAGCTATGACGCACCGCTTCAGCAGGCGGTCATGGCCTTTCAGCGCGACCACGGCCTGGAACCCGACGGCGTTGCCGGCGAAAGCACCCTGCGCGAGATCAACGCCACCGCCGAGATGCGGCTGAAATCCGTGATCGTCGCGATGGAGCGCGAACGCTGGCTGAACCTGCCGCAGGGCCGGGGCAAGCGCCACATCCTGGTGAACCTGACCGATTTCACCGCCCGCATCATGGATGACGATATCGAGACCTTCCGCACCCGCGCGGTGATCGGCGCCACCGCCGCCGACCGGCAAAGCCCCGAATTCTCGGACGAGATGGAGCATATGGTCATCAACCCGACCTGGCACGTGCCGCGCTCGATCGCGGTCAAGGAATACCTGCCGCAGATGAAGCGCAACCGCAACGCCGCCGGGCACCTTCGCCTGGTCGACAGCCGCGGCCGCGTCGTGAACCGCTCCAGCATCAATTTCGGCGCCTACAACGCGCGCAACTTCCCCTTCGCCATCAAGCAGCCGCCGTCCAGCCGCAACGCGCTTGGCCTGGTGAAGTTCATGTTCCCCAACAAGTACAACATCTATCTTCACGACACGCCGCAGAAGCAACTGTTCGACCGTGAATCGCGGGCCTTCAGCCATGGCTGCATCCGCCTGCATCAGCCCTTCGATTTCGCCTATACCCTGCTGGCACGGCAAGAGGCCGATCCGAAAGCGGCCTTCCACCGGATCCTGGATACCGGCCGCGAAACCAAGGTGAATCTGGAAACCCACGTGCCGGTGCACATCATCTACCGTACCGCCATCACCTCGCCCAAGGGGCAGACCAATTACCGTCCGGACGTCTATGGCCGCGACGCGCAGATTTGGTCCGCGCTGGAGCGGGCAGGGGTTTCGCTGCCCGGCGTTCAGGGATAAACCGGCCCCGAACGAAGGGGTTGCCACATGTCCTACACGATTGACCAGATCGCCCGCGCCCTCGGGGCCGATGCCATGGGCGCGACCGACATAGCCATCGACGGCGTGTCCGAACCCGCCGAGGCCGGACCGACCCATCTCGCGCTGGCAATGAAACCGGATTATGCCCAGACCCTCTCGACCGGGCGCGCCCGCGCCGCCCTCGTCTGGGACGGGGCCGACTGGCAGGCGCTGGGGCTCGAGGCGGCGATCGTCGCACCGCGCCCGCGCTATGTCATGTCCGGGCTGACCACGCTCTTCGATCCCGGCCAGGGCTGGGACGAGGGCATTCACCCCTCCGCCGTCATCCACGAGACGGCGCAGCTTGGCGAAGGCGTATCGGTCGGCCCTCTGGCGGTCATCTGTGCCGGCGCGCGTATCGGCGCGCACAGCGTGATCGGCCCGCAAAGCTTTGTCGGCACGGACGCGGTGCTTGGCGAAAGGGCGTTCCTGCGCGAAGGCGCGCGTATCTGCGCGCGCGTGGTGATCGGAGACCGCTTCATCGCCCAGCCCAACGCGGTGGTGGGCGCCGACGGGTTTTCCTATGTCACGCCGGATGTATCCGGGGTCGAACGGGCGCGCCAGTCCCTGGGTGATCAGGGCGATATCGCGTCGCAATCCTATGTCCGTATCCACAGCCTGGGCGCCGTGCGCATCGGTGACGATGTCGAGGTCGGTGCGCATTCCGCCGTCGACCGCGGCACCATCCGCGACACCGTCGTGGGCGACCGCACAAAGATCGACAACCTCGTGCAGGTCGGCCACAACTGCGTCATCGGGAATGATTGCCTGCTTTGCGGGCTGGTGGGTCTGGCCGGATCGGTCCGGGTCGGCAACAACGTCGTGCTGGCGGGGCAGGTGGGTGTCGCCGACAATATCTTCATCGGCGACAACGTCATCGCCGGCGGCGGCACCAAGCTTTTGTCGAACGTGCCGGCGGGCCGCGTCATGCTGGGCTATCCGGCGATGAAGATGGACGCCCAGATGGAGGTCTACAAATACCTGCGCCGGATCAAGCGGCTCTTTGCCGACGTGGCTGACCTCAAGAAAGCTGTTTCAAAACCGGATCAGAGTGACTAAAGCGGTTCGCGGAAAGAACGGGGTGCAGCATGGATACCAAGGACAAGGTCATCGACATCATCGCCGAGCAGGCGGTGCTGGAACCATCTGACGTCACGATGGACAGCACGCTCGAGGAACTGGGAATCGACAGTCTCGGCCTCGTCGAAAGCATTTTCGCCATCGAGGAAGCCTTCGATATCTCCGTTCCCTTCAATGCCAACGCGCCCCAGGAAAGCGATTTCGACATCTCGTCCGTGGCCTCTATCGTGGCGGGTATCGAAAAGCTGGTGGCGGAACAGAAAGCGTGAAGCGGGTCGTCATAACCGGCGCCGGCACGATCAACGCGCTCGGGGCCAGCGTGCCCGAAACGCTGGAGGCCATGCGCGAGGGCCGGTCGGGCATTTCCGAGCTCGACATCCGCGATGTCGACCGCCTCGCCATCAAGATCGGCGGACAGGTCAAGGGCTACGAGCCCGAGGAACGCTTCAACCGCCAGCAGCTTGCGCTTTACGATCGCTTCACCCAGTTCACCCTCGTGGCCGCCCGCGAGGCCATCGCGCAGTCGGGCCTGAAATTCGACGGCGAGCTTGCCGCGCGCGCCGGCGTGGTGCTGGGCAATTCGGGCGGCGGCATGACCACGCTCGATGAAAACTACCGCTCGGTCTACGAGGAGGGCAAGAACCGCGTTCACCCCTTCGTGGTCCCGAAGCTGATGAACAACGCCGCGGCCAGCCACGTGTCGATGGAATTCAACCTCAAGGGGCCGTCCTTCACCGTCTCGACCGCCTGTGCCTCGTCGAACCACGCCATGGCGCAGGCCTTCCAGATGGTCCATGGCGGCCTGACACCGGTGATGATCGCGGGCGGGTCTGAATCCATGCTGTGCTTCGGCGGGGTCAAGGCCTGGGAAGGGCTGCGCGTCATGTCCAAGGACGGCTGCCGCCCGTTTTCGGCCAACCGCAACGGCATGGTCCAGGGCGAGGGCGCGGGCATCTTCGTCTTCGAGGAACTGGAACACGCCAAGGCGCGCGGCGCCGAGATCCACGCCGAGGTGGCGGGCTTCGCCATGTCCTCGGACGCCGCCGACATCGTCATGCCCTCCAAGAACGGCGCCTCCCGCGCCATCGCGGGTGCGATGCGCGATGCCCGGATCAACCCGACGGACGTGGGTTATATCAACGCGCACGGCACGGGAACGGCGGCCAATGACAAGACCGAAAGCGCCGCGGTGGCGGATGTCTTCGGCGCCCATGCCGACCGGCTGATGATCTCGTCGACGAAATCGATGCACGGCCATCTCATCGGCGGCACCGGCGCGGTCGAGCTTCTGGCCTGCATCATGGCCCTGCGCGACGGAATCATCGCCCCCACCATCAACTACGAAGAGCCCGATCCCGAATGCGCGCTGGACGTGGTCCCGAACGAAGCGCGCGAGGCGAAGGTCGACGTGGCGCTGTCGAACGCCTTCGCCTTCGGCGGCCTCAACGCCGTGCTGGCGCTCAAGCGGTTCGCCTGACGGTTACGGTTGGCCTTCGGGCTCAGCCTTGCGGGACTTTGCTGCCCTAATGTTCCGACGATGAGGCGACGGGCCTTGACCCGGAGATGCGCGGCGGCCTTCGCCCTTGTTCCGCGCGAGCGCTTCGTGAGTGTGGCAATCATGGGCTCAAGGCCGACACTGGGCGTCGCGCTTGCCCATCGTCATCCTCGGGCCTCCAAAGGCAGAAACGAAAAACGCCGCCCCAGGTCGGGGGCGGCGCATCTCGAACTCAGGTGTGACCGGGGAAGTTACTCCTCCAGCACCGACGCCTCGTTATAGGCCGCGGTAAAGCCCGACAGCGATGCCTCGATCTCGACCACCTGGTCGGGGGCCTGCGCCGGCACCAGCGTCATGCGCGCCTTGGCCCCGGCCTGAAACGCGTTGATGTCGGCCTGGGTAAATCCGATGCGGGCAAAACAGCCGCCCATCGAGCAGAACGAGTAGTTATAGCTCTTGGCCTTCCCGCCATCGACCGAGATCTTCAGGCCCTGCGGCAACAGCGTGCCCAGGGGCACCGCAATCGTCGCGCCGGCCACGGCCTGGCCATCGCTGGGCAGCTTGAAGATGCTGAATTCCGCCACCGGGTTGCCGCCTTCCTCGCGCAGCAGCTGGTACATCTGGCAGGGGTCTTCGCCCGCCTCGGTGCGGAAGCACTGCAATTGCCAGTCGCCGTAGGTTTCCTTGATATAGGACGGCTGCTGATCTTCCTCGCGGCCCAGGTCAAGCTGGCTGGCCGGATCGCCCTGTTGCGCAGCGCCGGTATCTTCCGCAGTCTCTCCGGTCGTGCCCTCCGCGGGCTCCTGTCCGGTCTCGGCCGTGTCCGACTGCGCCTCGGTCGCTTCGGTCTCGGCGGCCGGTTCCTCGGTGGTGGCCGCTTCCTGTGCGCTCAGTGCCGTTCCCAGTCCCAGCATCAGGGCAAAGGGAAGGCTGTGCAAAATCTTGGTCATGTGGACCCCGTTTTCTTCTATGAAATCAAGCTGCGTGCGCTCTAACATGGGTGCGTCTGCGTGTCAGGATAAAACCGTATGCCGCCTGTGGGTGCAAGGCGGATTTTTGCCTCTGCCGCGGGCCGAACTCCGGTCCCCGGACGGGCGGAACAGCGCGTAAGTCGCACCCCCAAAAAGGAAAAGAGACCGGTTCCGGTCTCTTTCCCAATTCTCCCTGCCGGACTGGCCGACTTATCAATTGATCTGACGCTAGGACAGTTCCGGCGACCCGTCAACAGGCAATGATCAAAAAAAGTTATCGAGCCATTACAAGCATGTAGCACGCTATGGTTGCAAGCGCCCCGCAACACCCGTTTGCGCTGAAAAAAAGGCCGCACCAAAAGGCGCGGCCAGTCTGACAGGGAGGAAGTCGCCCCGGGCCAAGAGGACATGAGGCCCGAAGCAAGATAAAGACTGGCAGACAATCGTTAAGTTAGTATGTTCACATCGTGAAAAAATTTGGATGCGGGGGCAACGGCTTGGAAAACAAGGTATTCCTGGGGGGCGGCGGCGTCGATTACGCCGAGAAGCAGGGGCTTTCCCTGAAATACGCAAACCGCCACGGCCTTATTGCCGGGGCCACCGGCACCGGCAAGACAGTCACGCTCCAGATCCTGGCCGAGGGGTTTTCCGCCGCCGGCGTGCCGGTCTTCCTGTCGGATGTGAAGGGCGACCTTTCCGGTCTCGCCGCCGCCGGTTCGGCCGATTTCAAGCTGCACGAGGCCTTCACCAGCCGCGCCGAAACCATAGGCTTTGACGACTACACCTATGCCAGCTTCCCGGTCACCTTCTGGGATCTCTTCGGCGAACAGGGCCATCCCGTCCGCGCCACCGTGGCCGAGATGGGGCCGCTGCTGCTTTCACGCCTGATGCAACTGACCGAGGCGCAGGAAGGCGTGATGAACATCGCCTTCCGCGTGGCCGACGAACAGGGCCTGCCGCTCTTGGACCTCAAGGACCTTCAGGCGCTGCTGGTCTGGGTCGGCGAGAACTCCGGCGACCTCAGCCTGCGCTACGGCAACGTCTCACGCCAGTCCGTGGGCGCGATCCAGCGCTCGCTCCTGGTGCTGGAAAACCAGGGCGGGGCGCAGTTCTTCGCCGAACCGGCGCTGGAGCTTTCGGACCTTATGACCACCGCTCCCGACGGGCGCGGGCAGGTCAACATCCTGGCCGCCGACAAGCTGATGGGCGCGCCGCGCCTCTACGCCACCTTCCTTTTGTGGCTGCTCAGCGAGCTTTTCGAGACACTCCCCGAGGTGGGCGACCCCGACAAGCCCAAGCTGGTCTTCTTCTTCGACGAGGCGCACCTGCTGTTCGAGGACGCCCCCAAGGCACTGATCGACAAGGTCGAGCAGGTCGCCCGCCTGATCCGTTCCAAGGGGGTCGGCGTCTATTTCATCACCCAGAATCCCGATGACGTGCCCGAGGATATCCTGGGCCAGCTCGGAAACCGGGTGCAGCACGCCCTGCGCGCCTTCACCGCCCGCGACCGCAAGGCGCTGGAACGCGCCGCCGAGACCTATCGCCCCAACGACCGCTTCGACACCGCCGATGCCATCCGTGATGTCGGCACCGGCGAGGCGGTCACCTCGATGCTTCAGGACAAGGGCGTGCCCGGCATCGTCGAGCGCACGCTCATCCGTCCGCCATCCTCGCGCCTTGGCCCCATTGACGACGCGGCGCGCGCCGGCGTCATCGCGGCCTCGCCGGTGGCGGGCAAATACGAAAAGGTCATGGACCGCAAATCCGCCTACGAAATCCTCGCCGAACGTGCCGAGGCGGCCGCGCAGGGCGCCGAAGAGGCCGAGGCCGACGCCGAGGAGAAATCCGCCGCCGAACGCGAGTTCAACGCCGGCCGCCGCTACTCCGGCTCCCGCGTCGATCGCTCGTCCTCGCGCAGCCGCAGGAAAAGCGACGGCATCGGCGACGCGGTGCTGGGGGCCGTGGTCAAGGAACTGAAAGGCACCACCGGCCGCCGCATCGTGCGCGGCATCCTCGGCGGGCTCTTCAAGGGCCGCTGACGCGGGCAGGGGGGGCGGCACTTTCCCCGACGCCATCCTCGGGCTCGACCCGAGGATCTCCCACCGCAACTCGACGCCATCCGCGGGCTCGACCCGAGGATCTCCCACCGCAACTCGACGTCATCCTCGGGCTCGACCCGAGGATCTTCCACCGCAACCGCACGTCATCCTCGGGCTCGACCCGAGGATCTCCCACCGCAACCACACGTCATCCTCGGGCTTGACCCGAGGATCTCCCACAGCGAGACCTCCGGGGCCACATCCGGGACCACACCACGCCTGGCCTTCGTTAACCTTGTCTCAACCCATGTGGCGCACGCCCCGTTAACCCCCGGAATACGGGTAAATCGCACCGTCGCGATGCCGACGTGATACCGACATAATACCGACGTGCCGATTTCCGGATTCCAGACAGCGTTAACCATCGGTTCGCCCTAGCGTCCGATCCCCTCCAGGTCTTCCAGCAAAGCCTCGGACATATTCCTGGCCCGTCGCACCCGGCTTTGCGACAGGCTGCGGTTTTCAACCCGCAACAGCGCCTCGACGGCGATGAAGAACGGCAGCGTCAATTCACGCTCCTCCGCCGACAGGCGGAACGCATCCGCGAAAGCGATGAAGCCCTGCTTGTCCACCCCCAGGAACATCTCTCCCGAGGGGATGACGCCGCGCCGCCCCATATGCATCAGGAACCGTGCCATATCCTTGTAGACCGGCGCCGGTCGAGAGCCGCCGCAATCGATCCCCGTGACGAGATTTTCCTTCACGATCAGGTTGTTGGGATGGAAATCTCCATGCGACACCGCATACCGCCACTGGCTGTCTTCGAACAGCGGCACCAGCCTCTGAATCTCCCGCAGGATCGGCTTCTCGACCCGTTTCAGCCGGGTGAAGGCCTGGGTCTTCGCCGCCCGCTCGGCCCGCTTGGCCCATCCCTGGGGCTGCGCCTTTGCGTCGGTCTCGGTGCATTCGGTATAGGCCCTCAGCCACCGCGCCGCCGGCGCCAGATACCGCGCGCGGTCCGCCTCGTCGGTCTTGTAGATCCATTGCAGCAAGGGCGTTCCCGGCGCCAGCGCCACGGCCATCACCCCGGCCTCGGGCGCGCAGGCCAGCGGCGTGCAGACACGCAGGTCGCCCGCCTTCATCTGCGGCCAGATCCGCTGCAGCTCGGTCCAGTCCCGCGCGCAATCCTCCACCGGGTCGAGATAGATGCGAAACACGGCCTCCATATCCCTGACCTGTCCGCGCAGAACGGTCCTCTTTCCGGGGACATGGCGGATCAACTCCGTCAGGTTAGCCGTTGAAAACGTGCCATCTTCCGCGATCGCGCCGTTCATCCGGCGCAACGCGGTTTCCAGTGTCTCCCTCTCCGTTTCGGTCATGTCACCGGCTGCGGGCGTCGTCGTCATGGCAGCTATCCTTCCCCATGCCCCGAGGGGCGTCAACCGAATTGAAGCCCGCGCCCCGCGGCGTTATGGTGCCTGCAAATTTACCGTGCAAGAGGCCCCAGATGGATGACGACGCGATCAACGGAATGTCCTTTGAAGAAGCCATGAAGGCGCTGGAGGACGTTGTCACCCGTCTGGAGCGGGGCGACGTGCCGCTGGACGATTCCATCGCCCTGTACGAGCAGGGGGCCAAGCTGAAAAAACGCTGTGAAACCAAGCTGAAGGAAGCCGAGGAGAAGGTGGCGGCAATCACCCTTGACGGCGACGGAACCCCCAAGGGCACGACACCGGTCGAGGGGCTCTGATGCTGCAGGCCGCGCTGGCCGCGGATGCGGCCGCCATCCGGACCTGCCTTGAACGGCAGATCCGGGGAGAACTGCCCCTGCATGCCGCCATGCGCCACGCATTGTTCGGCGGCAAGGCGCTGCGCGGGTTCCTGGTGATGGAAACGGCGCGTTTGCACGATGTTAACCCCTCCCGTGCCATCTTTCCCGCGTCCGGGATCGAGGCGATGCACGCCTACAGCCTCGTGCATGACGACCTGCCCTGCATGGATGACGACGACCTGCGCCGGGGCCAGCCCACCGTGCACGTGAAATGGGACGAGGGTACCGCCGTACTCGTCGGGGACGCGTTGCAGTCGCTGGCCTTCGAAATGGCCGCGCATCGCGACGGCGCCGCCACGCCCGACGCCCGCGCGGACCTGGCCCTGACCCTGGCGCGTGCCGCCGGAAAGGACGGCATGGTTCTGGGCCAGGCGCTTGATATCGCGGCCGAAACCTCGCGCGAGCCGCTGACGCTGGAACAGATCACCGCGTTGCAGGACGGCAAGACCGGCGCGCTCTTCGGCTGGGCCGCCACCGCCGGGGCCGTCATGGCCGGGGCCGACACGACGCCCCTGCGCAGCTATGCCAGGGCGCTGGGGCTGGCGTTCCAGATCCAGGATGACATCATCGACGAAACCGGCGATGCCGCCAGTGTGGGCAAGGCCGTGGGCAAGGATGCGGCGGCCGGAAAGGCCACCTTCGTGTCGCTCCTGGGGCTGGAAGAGGCCAAACGCCGCGCCTCGGCCCTTGTTGACACTGCCTGTGACAGCTTATCTGCATATGGTAAGCGAGCCGACCGCTTGCGCGACCTGGCCCGCTTCGTTATCTCGCGGCAGAGCTAAGCCGCCCGGCCCGCACCGGCCTCGGCCGGCAGCCAAATTCAAGGAGCGGCGACGCGTGACACGCCCCCAGACCCCCTTGCTGGACACGGTTTCCAGCCCCGCCGACCTCAAGCGGTTCTCCGATGCCGAGCTGCGACAGCTGGCTGACGAGCTGCGCAGCGAAACGGTGTCGTCGGTATCGGAAACCGGCGGTCACCTCGGCGCGGGTCTTGGGGTGGTGGAACTGACTGTCGCGCTGCACCACGTGTTCGACGCGCCGCGCGACAAGATCATCTGGGACGTCAGCCACCAGTGTTACCCGCACAAGATCCTGACGGGCCGCCGGGACCGGATCCGCACCATCCGGCAGGCCGGCGGGCTCAGTGGCTTTACCAAGCGGTCCGAAAGCCCCTATGACCCGTTCGGGGCCGCGCACAGCTCCACCTCGATCTCCGCCGCGCTCGGCTTTGCCGTGGCGCGTGACCTCGGCGGCGCCAGCGAGACCGGCCATGGCGACGCCATCGCGGTCATAGGCGACGGCGCGATGTCGGCGGGCATGGCGTTCGAGGCGATGAACCACGCGGGCCATCTCGGCAAGCGCCTGATCGTCATCCTGAACGACAACGAGATGTCCATCGCACCACCGGTTGGCGCGCTTTCGTCCTATCTGTCGCGGCTTTATGCCGGCGAGCCGTTTCAGGAGTTCAAGGCCGCCGCGAAGGGGGCCGTGTCCCTTCTGCCCGAGCCGTTCCAGATGGGCGCGCGCCGGGCCAAGGAAATGCTCAAGGGCATGGCCGTTGGCGGCACGCTCTTCGAACAGCTGGGATTCAGCTATCTGGGGCCCATCGACGGGCATGACATGGATCAGCTTCTGCCGGTCCTGCGCACGGTCAGGGCACGCGCCACGGGGCCGATCCTGATCCACATGATCACCAAGAAGGGCAAGGGGTATGCCCCTGCCGAATCCCGCCGCGACGGCGGCCATGCGACCGCGAAATTCGACATCGTCACCGGCGAGCAGAAGAAGGCGCCGTCGAACGCGCCCAGCTATACACGCGTCTTTGCCGATGCATTGCTGAAACACGCCGCCGAAGACGACCGCATCTGCGGGGTGACCGCGGCCATGCCCGACGGCACCGGGCTGGATCTCTTCGAGAAACGCTATCCCTCGCGCTGCTTCGATGTGGGCATCGCCGAACAGCATGCCGTGACCTTTTCCGCCGGACTTGCGGCGGGCGGGATGCGGCCGTTCTGCGCGATCTATTCGACCTTCCTGCAACGCGGATACGATCAGGTGGTGCACGACGTCGCCATCCAGCGTCTGCCCGTGCGTTTCGCCATCGACCGCGCCGGGCTGGTGGGGGCGGACGGCGCCACCCATGCGGGCAGTTTCGACGTGGCCTACCTGTCGGCCTTGCCCGGCTTTACCGTCATGGCCGCCGCCGACGAGGCGGAACTGGTGCACATGGTCGCAACCGCGGCCGCGCATGACAGCGGCCCGATCGCGTTCCGCTATCCGCGGGGCGAGGGCGAGGGCGTCGAGATGCCCGAGCGTGGCGAGGTGCTGGAAATCGGCAAGGGCCGCATCGTCCGCGAGGGCGCGCGCGTCGCAATCCTGTCCTTCGGCACCCGCCTGGGCGAGGTTCTGAAGGCCTGCGAGGGATTGGGCGCCAAGGGGATCACGCCCACGGTCGCGGACGCCCGCTTTGCCAAGCCACTGGACACGGACCTGATCGACCGGCTGGTATCGGATCACGAGGCGCTGATCACCATCGAGGAGGGCTGCATCGGCGGCTTCGGCAGCCATGTCGCACAGCATCTTGCGGAAAACGGCGTGTTCGATTCCGGCTTCAGGTTCCGCTCGATGGTGCTGCCCGACACGTTCATCGATCAGGCAAGCCCGGCGACATGTATACCGTGGCAGGTCTGAACGCGGCCCAGATCGAGGCCAGGGTGCTGGATGTTCTGGGGGTCGGGCAGATCTCCGGCAAGCGCGCATAGGTAATTTTTGATTATCTTGCAATCTCTTGCGGGTCGTTCTTAATTGTCTTCGACGGCCTTTCTCGAAATGCCCTGTTCCAGTCCGGCAGCCAGGTTTCCGACACTGCCATGGGCCTTGTCGATCGCGGTGAGGCACAACATGGTGACCGCGGCGCAGACGACGATCCAGTCGACGGTGACGGCGCCGTCCTGGCGCGTGGCAAATTCTTTCAATGCGGCAAGCATGGCAGATACTTTCCTGTTTTAATTCAATACTTTGCCTCAGACAGCGCGATGGGCGTGCCGGCGAGGGCCGATGTCAGGGATCGCTCCCGTCCACCTTTGTTGTTTCGACCGAGGTACCGATCGTGTCAGCCAGCCCGAACGTGCCGTCACGGGCGGTCCCGATCGTCAGGCAGCCAAGGCAGATCACGCTGAAACACAGCACGATCCAATCCACGCTCACAACGCCGGAGTCATCGCTCAGAAAGCTGCGCAGGTGGGGTTGCATGTCCTTGTTTGCCTTTGTCGTTCTACGGTCCTTCGATGATGCTGCGACACAAGAGCAAAACCGGATCGCGGCAACGAGGGTCAAGATCTGCGTGAAAAGTGGCTGAAATGTGGCAAATGGCGCGGAAGCGGGGTTTTTCGGCTAAATTTCGTCAAATTGAAAGGACGTTTTGTTCCGGAGCCCGATCAATGCGTACCCTGGCGCCAGAGTGTTTAGGAGGCAGAAACATTTACACCAGACGCAACGAGGCGAATGCCACCGGAATGCCTCAATTCCGAATCGATCCTCGTAAAATTCAGCGGTGTCGGCTCCTGCCGGCAAGCCATCTTCCGTGCCGACCTCGCAACCCGACCGACCGGGCGAAAGCCCGGCACCAACCCGATGTTCAGGCGGGGCAGGGCCGTCAGGACAGTTCGCCCCCCGATCTTTGCAGAGGGACTTCGGTCAGACCGACAGGCGTGCGGCCTGGCTGCCGCGCTCGCGGTAAGGGGTTGTGTTGTAATGCGACCGGTAGCATTTCGAAAAATGCGACGGCGAGGCAAAGCCACAGGCCAGTGCCACGTTGATCACCGTCATGTCGGTCTGCATCAGCAGGTTGCGGGCCTTCTGCAGGCGCAATTCCATGTAATAGCGCTTGGGCGAACGATTAAGGTAGCGCCGGAACAGCCGTTCCAGTTGCCGCGTGGACATCGCAACTTCCTTGGCCAGGATGGCGGGGCTGATCGGTTCCTCGATATTGCTTTCCATCATCTGGATGACCTGGCTCAGCTTGGGATGCCGGACACCGATCCGCGTGGGCACTGACAGGCGCTGCGTGTCCTGGTCGGTGCGGATCGAGGAATAGATCATCTGGTCAGCGACCGCGTTGGCCAACTGTTCGCCGTGGTCGTCGGCGATGAGCTTCAGCATCAGGTCGATGGACGAGGTGCCGCCCGCTGTCGACATGCGGTTGCCGTCCACCACGAAAACCGACTTGGTCAGTTCGACCTCGTCGAACTCCTCGGTAAAGCTGTCGTGGTTTTCCCAGTGTATTGTCGCGCGCTTGCCGTCCAGCAACCCGGCCTTGGCCATGACGTAGGACGCGGTGCAAAGCCCGCCGATCCGCGGCCCGCGACGCGCCTCGCGGCGCAGCCAGTTCAGCATCTTCTTGGTCGCCGCCTTCTGGATATCGGCGCCACCGCACAGCAGGACGACATCCTCGCGGCGCAACTCGTCCAGGTCGATATCCACCTTGAACCGCGAGCCGGCCGAACATGAAACCGTGCCTTCGGCATCTGCTTCGCCCGACATCACCCATTCATACAGGGTTTCCCCGGACATCCGGTTGGCAATACGCAAACAATCCAGCGCCGAGGCAAAGCTGAGCAACGTGAAATTATCAAGCAATACGAAAACAAAACGTTTCGGGCCCGACGTGGCGCCTCCGCTTGCATTCTTCGCTTCCGCGCGCATATCACCTACTCCCTGCGCAGTGGCGTATCGGTCAGGTCTTCCACGAAAACCCGGAGGTTGGCAAGGGGAGCCGCGGTCGATTTACGACATAATCCGTCGAACCCGTATGGTGTCGGTCGCCGCGCTTTAGTATAGACGGGTCTCGAAATTCGATGAGCGGAGAAGAACGATGAGCGATTGGCAGAAGTCTGACTGGCGCAGCAAGCCGCGGATCCAGATGCCCGACTATACCGATGCAGAGGCCCTGCAAACGGTCGAGTCGAAGCTGTCCAAGTACCCGCCGCTGGTGTTTGCAGGAGAAGCCAGGCGCTTGAAGAAGCAGCTTGGTGCGGCCTCGCGCGGCGAAGCGTTCCTGTTGCAGGGCGGCGACTGTGCCGAGGCATTCGACCAGTTCTCGGCTGACGCGATCCGCGACACGTTCAAGGTGATGCTGCAGATGGCGATGGTGCTGACCTATGGCGCCAAGGTGCCGGTGATCAAGGTCGGGCGGATGGCCGGCCAGTTCGCCAAGCCGCGTTCGGCCCCGACCGAGGTGGTCGGTGGCGTCGAATTGCCCAGCTACCGCGGGGACATCATCAACGAGTTGGCGTTCACGCCCGAGGCGCGCATACCCGACCCGAACAAGATGCTGCAGGCCTATACCCAGGCGGCGGCCACGCTGAACCTGCTGCGGGCCTTTTCGACGGGCGGCTACGCCGACGTGAACCAGGTGCACGCCTGGACGCTGAGCTTTACCGAAGGTGAAAAGGCGGAACGGTACCGCGAGATGGCCACGCGCATTTCCGATACGCTGGATTTCATGCGCGCGGCGGGCGTTGACAGCGCGAGCGCGCCGACGCTGCATTCGGTGGATTTCTACACCTCGCATGAAAGCCTGCTGCTGGAATACGAAGAGGCGCTGGCCCGGGTGGATTCCACCTCTGGCAACTGGCTGGCGGGGTCCGGACACATGCTGTGGATCGGCGACCGCACGCGGCAGCCGGACGGCGCCCATGTAGAATTCCTGCGCGGGGTGCTGAACCCGATCGGCCTGAAATGCGGCCCGACGATGCAGGAGGACGACCTGAAAAAGCTGATGGCAACGCTGAACCCCGGAAACGAGGCCGGACGCCTGACGCTGATCGCGCGGTTCGGCGCCGGCAAGGCAGGAGAGCATCTGCCGCGCCTAATCAAGACCGTACGCGAGGAAGGCGCCAATGTGACCTGGGTCTGCGACCCGATGCATGGCAATACGATCAAGTCGGCTTCGGGCTACAAGACGCGACCGTTCGAGAGCGTGCTGCGCGAGGTGCAGGACTTCTTCGCGGTGCACCGGTCCGAAGGCACGATCCCGGGTGGGGTGCATTTCGAGATGACGGGACAGGATGTCACCGAATGCACCGGCGGCGTACGAGCCGTTACCGAAGAGGACCTGTCAGACCGGTATCACACGGCCTGCGATCCGCGGTTGAATGCCTCGCAGGCGCTGGAACTGGCATTCCTTGTGGCAGAGGAACTGTCCACGCTGCGCGAAAGCCGGATGGACATCAAGGCCGGCTGAGCCACCGGCTGGAGACGATGACGGAAAGAGGCCGGCGCGCAGGCGTCGGCCTTTTCTTTCGGCAGGGTCGGACGGCCCCGGGCAGGGCACACCAATAAATCCGCCTTCCAAGGGGAAGGCGGCATGAACACCTTGGCTGATGGCGTCAGGCCGGTCTCAGAACCAGCTTTGAACGCCGCGCGACGCGCCGGAAATATCCCGGCCGACACCTTCGATCGTGGCGCAGCCCGACAGGGCCGCGGCGATCAGCGCGAAAACAGCGATTTTCCTCATGATACCTGCTCGATTCGATTGTCGTTTTTATTTTTCACTTGCCTCTGACCACCAGACCTCGGGAAGGAACCATATGCCGTCACCGTAGACCGGAAGCCGGTCAGCAGGATATTTCAGGTGCGATTGATGCGCAATCCTGCCGATGGAATAGTCATGAATCGGGATCACATAGCGACCTGAAATCAACACTCTGTCCAGCGCCCGTACTGCGGCCACGAAGTCCTCGCGGCTGGTCGCGCTGAGCATTTCGCCGATCATCGCCTCTGCCGCGGGGGATTTCATGCCCATCACGTTCCGGCTGCCGGGAATATCGGCATATTCGGACCCCCAGTAATAGATCTGTTCGTTCCCGGGGCTGAGCGAGAAGGCACGGCGAAAGAAGGTGATGTCGAAATTGAAGTTCTGCTCCCGTTCGTTGTACTGCGCGGGGTCGATTGATTCGACCCGAAGGTCGATGCCCAGCCGTTCGAGCGCCTGCGCATAGATCTCCATATAGGTCGTGGCCTGTTGAAGCAGACCGTCCTGACGCAGCAGCACGGTCAGGTTCAGCGGCTTGCCTTCGGCATTGCGCAGAACGCCCCGGTCCACGGTCCAGCCCGCCTCGTTCAGAAGGTTCATCGCCTTGCGGATATTGCCGCGATTGCGCTTGGTGCCATCGCTTTCGGGCAGCGCGTAGCCTTCCAGCGCGCCGGGCGGCAGAGTGTCTTCGAACGGCGTCAGAAGCTCGCGCACGCGGCCCTGTGCCGGGCCTTTCTGCATTCCCAGTTCGGACCCCGAGAAATAAGAGCTGATACGGGGCTGTCGGCCGCCCGTCAGTGTGTCGTTTATGAATTCGAAGTTGAACGCAAGGATCAGCGCTTCGCGCACGCGCCAGTCATTGAGCGGCGCGCGGCGGGTATTGAAGACAAAGCCGGTCATGCCAGAGGGCGTGCCCTGCGGAATTTCCGACAGGGTGATCTCGCCCGAGCGCACGGCGGGGAAGTCGTATTGCGAGGCCCATTTTTCGGCGTTGAGTTCCCGCACGTAGGAGATGGCCTGCGCCTTGAACGCCTCTTTCATGACAGCTTCGTCGCCGTAGAACTCGATGCGGATCTCGTCGAAATTGCTGGTTCCGCGACGAAAGGCCAGATCCTTGCCCCAATAATCGGGATTGCGTTTCAGCGTGACATGCCGGCCGACCTCGTAGTTCGCGACCACATAGGGGGCTGAGCCGATGGGAACGTCGTCAAGCGCGGCCTCGGCAAAATCCTTGCCCTCCCACTGGGCCTTTTTCAGGATCGGTCGCAAGCCGGCGATGAGGGCCAGTTCACGGTCTTCGGTGTTGAAGGTCAGCCGGACGCTGCGCGGGCCCGTGGCCTCGATCCTGTCGACCTTCTGCCAGAAGCCGCGATAGCGGCCATGACCTTCGGTGCCGATGATCTCGTACGACCAGATCACGTCTTCGACCGTGACGGGGGTGCCATCGGAGAACGCGGCCTCATCGCGCAGGGTGAATTCGACCCAGCCCCGGTCCGGGCCCGTTTCGACCGATTCGGCCAGAAGGCCGTAAAGGGTGAAGGGCTCGTCATAGGACCGGCCCATCAGCGATTCGTGCGTCAGGTGGCGCAGCTGCCAGGGCGGCTCGCCTTTCTGGACGAACGGATTGAGGCTGTCGAAGCTGCCCACGTTGCCGCTGACCAGCCGCCCCCCCTTGGGCGCGTCGGGATTGGCATAGGGCAGGGACACGAAATCTGGGGGCAGGGCGGGGTCGCCGTACATAGCTATGCCATGCGCGGACTCTGACATTGCTGCCGGAGCGGTCAGAACCGCAGCAAGAATCGCACTCGCGCGCAATGCGCACCGGAAAAAATCTGGTCCCATTTGGGCAACAATCCTGCTCAGGCCTTATTTGTCTGAGCAACGAGATACAGGCGGATTTACGTCTTTTCAAACTTTTAGCTTGGATCATCACGCCGAATTGCTTATAAAGGGGGCACTGCTCGATAGGTTTCTTGCCTGTATGAAACCTGCCTCAATAACTTAACGCCGGCCTCGCGCCGGCGTTTTTTTTGGCCCGGGCGACCGATTTCAAGCATCTCTCCGCCTGCGTGTCGCACAGGCGCGAATCCCCTGCAAGACAGGTTTCCAATCGCGTCGGAAACGCGCTAGGTCGGGCGGGTAAGACAACGAAAGGTGCTGCATCATGTCCCTGACCGGAAAAACCGCCATCGTTACCGGATCGACCTCGGGAATCGGGCTGGGAATCGCCACGTCCCTTGCAGAGGCCGGCGCCCGCGTGATCCTGAACGGCCGCGCGGCACGGGACGAGAATTACGAGATAGCGGAAAGAATTGGTAAAGACACCGGTGCGGAGGTCACGTTCATCGCCGCCGACATGTCCGATCCGGCGGCATGCCGCGGGCTGATCGACGAGGCCGGGGGCTGCGATATCCTGGTCAACAATGCCGGCGTGCAGCATGTGGCGGGCATTCCGGATTTCCCGGCGGAGAAGTGGGACCAGATCATCGCGATCAATCTCAGTTCGGCCTTTCACACCACCGCCGCCGCCCTGCCGGTGATGCGCGAACGGGGCTGGGGCCGGGTGATCAACATCGCCAGCGCCCACGGACTGACGGCGAGCCCGTTCAAGTCGGCCTATGTGGCGGCCAAGCACGGCATCGTCGGCCTGACCAAGGTCACCGCACTGGAAACCGCGGAGGAGCCGATCACCTGCAACGCGATCTGCCCCGGCTACGTGATGACGCCGCTGGTGGAAAAGCAGATCCCGGACACGATGGAGAAATACGGCATGGGCCGCGAGGAGGTGATCCGCGAGGTGATCCTGGAGCGTCAGCCGTCCAAGCAGATGGCGACGGTGGAGCAAATGGGCGGCACGACGATCTTTCTGTGTTCCCCGGCCGCCGAGCAGATCACCGGCACCACGATCAGCATCGACGGCGGCTGGACGGCATTGTGACCCGGCGGCCAATGGTAATCACCTCGGCTCCCGGGATATTTCCGGCAAGAAGAAGAGACCGGCATGGCGGTGAAACGGGTCAACCTGGCACTGCAGGGCGGGGGCGCTCACGGGGCGTTCACCTGGGGGGTGCTGGACCGGCTTCTGGAAGAGGAAAGCATTGAAATATCTGGCATTTCCGGGACATCCGCCGGGGCGCTGAACGCGGCCGCGCTGAAATCCGGATTGCTTGGCGGGGGCCGTGACGGTGCCAGGGCGATGCTGGACCGGCTGTGGGGCCGGATGGGCGCGATCGAGGATTTGCGCCTGCCGGGCTGGATGGCCGGGGCGCTGCCCGGCGCGGGTTCGATCAGCCATGCGCTGGAACTGTCGCCGGCCTATGCCTGGGCCGACGCCATGAGCCGGGCGGTGTCGCCGTATATCTACGGCCCGCTTTACAGCAATCCGCTGCGGCGGGTCGTCGAGACGTTTGCCTATGACAGGGTCTGCCGGATCTGCGCGCCCGAACTGTTCGTCGGAGCCACCAATGTGCATACCGGCAAGGTGCGGGTCTTCGAGGGGGAGGAGATCACCACCGACAGCCTGCTGGCGTCGGCCTGTCTGCCGACGATGTTCCAGGCCGTCGAGATCGACGGCGCCTATTACTGGGATGGCGGGTACAGCGGCAACCCGCCGCTTTTCCCCTTGTTCCGCAATGCGTTACCGGATGATGTGATCGTGGTGAACATCAACCCGCTGATCCGCGAAGAGGTGCCGAAATCGCCCCATGAGATCCAGAACCGGATCAACGAGATCAGCTTCAACGCGGCGCTATTGCGGGAGTTGCGGGCGATCCGGTTCGTGCAGAAACTGATCGGGGACGGCACGATCGCAGAGGGGGCGATGAAGCGGGTGCGGGTGCACATGATCTCGGACGATGTGCTGATGCGCGAGCTGTCGGTGGCCACGAAACTGGTGCCGACACCGCTGGTTCTGGATCGGCTGAAACGGGCCGGGCGGGCGGCGGCAGAGGGGTTCCTGGAAGCGCATTTCGACGATATCGGCACGCGCGACACGGTGGACCTGGAGGAGATGTTCGGCTGAGCGGCCGAATCGGCGGTTAATGCGCCGGGGAGACCGAAAATCGGAACGTCGGTATCGCGTCGGTATTGCGGCGGCAGGATTTTCACGATCCGGCCGGGTGAACACGCAGCGCGCCGGGTTCAGACACTGGAAAGCTTTTCAGTCTTCACTGTCCTGCACGACCGGCTTGCCGTTCTGGCCCGGGTAGACCAGCCCGGCGGAGATCACCAGCTTGGCCGCGTCCTCGATCGTCATGTCGAGTTCGATGACGTCCGAACGCGGGAAGAACAGCAGGAAGCCCGAGGTCGGGTTCGGCGTGGTGGGCACGAAAATGCTGAGCAGGTCGCCCGACATCTCGGCCTTGTCGGCGACCTCGCCCTTGGCCTGGGTCGAGATGAAGCCGATGGCCCAGATGCCCTTGCGCGGGTACTGGATGAGGCAGGCCTTTTCGAAGCTGCGCTCGGACTGGGCGAAGACCGTCTCGGCGATCTGCTTGACGCCGGAATAGATCGAGCGGACCACGGGCATCCGGTCGACCACGCTTTCGCCGTAGCGGATGAGCGACCGGCCGATCAGCCCCTTGGCGACCCAGCCGACGAAGAGGGTGAACAGAAGGAAGACGATCACACCGACGCCGCGGATGTTGATGCGCACCCAGTCGGCCTCGTCTGGGCGGGTATTGCCCAGGATCAGGCGGTTGATCAGGTATTCGGGCTGGTAGACATCCGGCACGAAGGGCAGCACCACCGCATCGACCCAGCCGATCAGCGTCCAGATCAGCCAGACGGTGAGGCCCACGGGCGCGATCACGACGATGCCCGTCAGGAAACTGGCCCGCATCCCCGAAAACCGCCCGGGTTTCTTGGGCGGCGGGGGTGGGTCTTCGTCGAAAGGGGTGTTCATGCGGGCCTGCGCGGAAAATCTCCTGCGATACCTAAGCGCTTCGCCCGGGGCCTACAACGGGTTTCGGCCCGGTTCGCGCCGATTCACCGCGCGCGGGCGTCGTCGGCGAGGCAAATGGCGATTTTCGCGGCAAGCCGTGCATTGTTCAGAACCAGCGCGATATTGGCCTCGAGCGAGCGCCCGTCCGTGAGCGAGAATATCCGGTCGAGCAGGAAGGGCGTGACGGCCTTGCCGGTGATCCCCTGCGCGGCGGCGTCCCGGGTGGCCTGTTCGATGATGGGCATGATTTCGGCCAGCGGGATTTCGGCCCCGGCGGGGATCGGGTTGGCGACAAGCTGGCCACCGGGAATGCCGAGCGCCGCGCGGGTGAGATGCGCGCGGGCGATGGCGGCGGGATCGTCCAGCCGCTGGGGCGCGGGCAGGTCGGACCGGGCCGACCAGAAGGCGGGCAGGCTGTCCTGCCCGTAGGCGATGACGGGCACGCCAAGGGTTTCCAAGACCTCGAGCGTCCTGGGCAGATCCAGGATCGCCTTGGCCCCGGCGCAGACCACTGTCACGGGGGTCTGGGCCAGTTCCTGCAGGTCGGCGGAGATATCGAGGCTGAGTTCGGCGCCGCGATGCACGCCGCCGATGCCGCCAGTGGCGAACGTGGCGATGCCGGCGGCGTGCGCGGCGATCATCGTGGCGGAAACGGTGGTGGCGCCGGTGCCGCCCCGGGCCATGCAGAGAGCGAGATCGGCGCGGCTGAGCTTGGCCACGTCGCGGGCACTGGCAAGGGTTTCAAGCTGGCCTTCGTCGAGACCGATATGGAGTCTGCCATCCAGCACCGCGATGGTGGCGGGCGTGGCGCCGGCGCCGCGCACCGTGTCCTCGACCTTCCACGCGGTTTCGAGGTTTTGGGGATAGGGCATGCCGTGGGTGATGATGGTGCTTTCCAGCGCCACGAGGGGCCGGCCCTCGCGGGATGCGGCGGAGACTTCGGGCGAGAGATGCAGGGGCAGGGGGGTCATGTGGCGGTCTTTCCGGAAATGTGGGTGGCGGCGGCGCGAAGCGCGTGGCCGAGTGCTGCGGCGCGGGGGTCGCCACGGGTTTCGGCGGCGATATGGGCGGCCATGAAGGTGTCGCCCGCGCCGGTGACGCGGGTGATCCGCACCTGCGGCGGCTGGCCGGTCAGGCAGCCGTCGCGCCGGGCGTCCGCGGCCGTCGCGGCACCATTGGTAACGATGGCGCGGGCGGCGCCGCGGTCAAGAAGGGCCTGCGCGGCGTCGGGCGCGGCGGCAAAGCTGCGGCCGCAGAGAATGCCGGCCTCTTCGAGATTGACGTAAAGGATGCCGCGGCCGGTCTGAAGGAAGGGCGACAGGCGTTCTGCCTTGCCCGGCGAGGCGGGCGCGATGCGCAGGTCGGCGGCGGAGAAGGCCGGATCCTGCGCGATCTGCGCAAGCAAGGCCGTGGTGAGGTTGCCGTCGAGCGCGACGGGTCCGGCATGGGGCGACGCGACACTTCCCAGCGTGCCGTCATGAAGGGGGGCGAGAATCCTGTCCTGGGCGGCCTCGAGCGAATGGGCGTCGGCGATGGCGGCGACAAGGCCGCCTGCGTCCTCGATCGCCATGTATTGATCGGTGGGCAGGTCGGGCGCCCGCCAGACATGGGATGTGTCGAGCCCGCGCGCGGCGCAGAGCGCCAGCAGTTCGTCGCCGGCCGCGTCGCGCCCGACCGCGCTGAGAAGCGCGGGCCGCATGCCGAACCGCCGCAGGGTGAGCGCGATGTTGAGCGCCACGCCGCCGGGCCCGCGGGAGATGCGTCCGGGCACGTCCGCACCGTGGCGCATGGTCCGGGGCGCATGGCCGATGATGTCCCAGAGGACCGAGCCGATGCAGAGGATATCGGGCTGACGCGTCATGGCGGCATTTGCACCGGGCGGCGGGCCGAGGGCAAGCGGTTTGCGGGGCGGGCTGGCGCGGCGTAAGGTGGCGGCATGGACGCACCCCGCCGCTTTCGTCTTCCGCTGATCCCCGTTCTGGCGCTCTTTGTCGTGGCGGCGGTGGCGGTGAACCTGCCCGCGTCGTGGTTCCCTGGCGGCGGCGGTGCGGAAGAGGATGCGCGACGGGCCGAAGTGTTCTCGGGCTTTGCGACCCTGACGGCGGATCCGGGCGCGGGCGCGTTCGATTTCCTGGAAACCGTGGCGGCGCTGTCGGGGCAGGAGGCGCGGGTGCGCCGGGACCGGAGGGCGCATGTGCTGCCGGGGATGCTGGCGGCCTATGCCGCGCGGATCGACATGCCGGCGGACTGGATGCGGGACGCGGTGCTGGACCCCGATTATGCGCATCCTTTCGACATTTCGGATTTCGACGTCACGGCGCCGGCATTCGCGGGGCACGGGATTGCGGGCGGCTGGCGCTGGGGGCTGGCGGCCAGCGGGACGAAGGACCTGTCGCCCGAGGGCGCGCCGATGGGCTGGTGCGCGCGGTGGCTGGTGGTCTGGGACGCGGAGGCGTGGTTCTTCGCGCCGGTCGGAACCGACGCCCTGAATGCAATGCTGGGGCAGGCGGCGCCGGAGCTGGCGGAGGCGGCGCGGCGGGACGGCGGTGCCTGCGACGGGGCGCGGGGCGCGTCAGAGCAGGCCGGAGCGTTGCAGGCGCCAGCCCAGCAGGGCCAGGGCCGCGATGGCGACGATATAGCCCCTGGGCCCCATCAGGACGCGCATCAGCCAGTTCAGCAGGACAAAGCCCAGCATGATGCCGGCCACCAGGAGCGCCGTGTCGGCGGGATGACCGGCGGCGCGGAGGATGAAGAAGGTGGCCAGCGACAGGATCGCGGCGGTCATCGGCATGATCCGTCCGAGGTAGGCACGCTGTTCTTCTTCGGTGCGGCGGGGCATGGGCCTCCGGGGAGCGGTCGGTTACCGCTGTTTGCGCTGTCGGACCGAGTATAGCACGGTTTGCACAAGGGGGCTTGCGTCGCGTGGCGGGGGCGGCTATACGCGCGCCACTAATCCCGCAGGCATGGGCGGGCCTTCGGGGGAGACATCCCCGAGCGGTCCACCGGTTGAAGCATCCGCTTCTCACCCCGTGCCGAGGCGCAAACCGGAAAGGAAAAAGACCATGGCTCTTCCAGAGTTCTCCATGCGTCAGCTGCTTGAAGCTGGCGTTCACTTCGGCCACCAGACGCAGCGTTGGAACCCCCGCATGGGCGAGTTCATCTATGGCGCGCGCAACGGCATCCATATCATGGACCTGACGCAGACCGTGCCGATGCTCGACGCGGCGCTGAACGCGATTCGCGAGACCGTCGCCAAGGGCGGACGGGTTCTGTTCGTGGGCACCAAGCGGCAGGCCAGCGCCCCGGTGGCGGAAGCCGCCGAGAAATGCGCGCAATATTACATGAACCACCGCTGGCTGGGCGGCACGCTGACCAACTGGCAGACCGTGAGCCAGTCGATCAAGCGCCTGAACGAGATCGACGAGATCATGGAAGGCGGCGCCGAGGGCCTGACCAAGAAGGAACGCCTGGGCCTGGAACGCGACCAGGAGAAGCTGCACGCGTCGCTGGGCGGCATCCGCCAGATGGGCGGCGTTCCGGACATGCTGTTCGTGATCGACGTCAAGAAAGAGGCGCTGGCCGTGGCCGAGGCCAACAAGCTGGGCATCCCGGTCGTGGCCGTGGTCGACACCAACTGCTCGCCCGATGGCGTGGATTACATCATCCCCGGCAACGACGACGCGGCCCGCGCGATCTCGCTTTACTGTGACCTGGTGTCCCGCGCGGCGCTTGACGGCATGTCGGCGCAGCTGGGCGCGGCGGGCGTCGACCTTGGCGCGATGGAGCAGGCCCCCGAGGAAGAGGCCGTGGCCGAGACCCCGGCATCGGACGCGACCGCGGCGCCGAGCGACGAGGCGATGCATGACGACGCCATGTCGAAGGATGCGCCGCTGGACATCGAGTCCGCCGAAGAGGTCAAGAAAGAGGCCGCTGACAGCTGAGCCTGTCACGAAACCTATACTTTGCTTATGGAAAGTGGGCGCGGGACAGGCCGCGCCCATGACAGCCCCAATATTCGAGGAGAGCCAAGATGGCGATCACAGCTGCAAGTGTGAAAGAGCTGCGCGACAAGACCGGCGCGGGCATGATGGACGCGAAGAAAGCGCTGACCGAAACCGATGGTGACATGGAAGCGGCCGTTGACTGGCTGCGCACCAAGGGCCTGGCGAAGGCCGCCAAGAAATCGGGCCGCACCGCCGCAGAGGGCCTTGTGGCCGTCAGCGTGACCGGCGGCACGGGCGTGGCCGTCGAGGTGAACGCCGAGACCGACTTTGTCGCCAAGAACGCCGAATTCCAGAAGATGGTGGGCGACATCGCCGGCGCCGCCGTGGGCGTGGCCAATCTCGAGGCGCTGCAATCGGCCGAGATCGGCGGCAAGCCGGTGTCCGAGATCATCACCGACAAGATCGCCACGATCGGCGAGAACATGGGGCTGCGCCGCATGGAGAAGATCGAGGGCGAGACCGTGGTGAGCTATATCCACAACGCCGCCACCGACGGCATGGGCAAGATCGGCGTGCTGGTCGCCATGAAAGGTGGTGACGAGGCGTTCGGCCGCCAGGTCGCGATGCATATCGCCGCCACGAACCCCGCCGCGCTGAACGAGGCGGAACTGGACCAGGCCGTGGTCGACAAGGAACGCCAGGTGCAGATCGACATCGCCCGCGAATCCGGCAAGCCCGAGCAGGTGATCGAGAAGATGATCGAAGGCCGCATGAAGAAATACATGTCCGAGATCACGCTGGTGAACCAGTCCTTCGTCATCAACCCCGACGTGACCGTCGGCGCCGCGGCCGCGGATGCGGGCGCCGAGATCACCGGGTTCGTCCGCGTGGAAGTGGGCGAGGGGATCGAGAAGAAGGAAGAGAACTTTGCCGAGGAAGTCGCCAAGGCGGCACAGGGCTGACGCCGATTTGACGGACGCAGCGGGGGACCAGTCCCCCACGTCGAAACCCTGTTTCGACGATCCCCCTGGGATATTTACGGCAAGAAGAAAAGCAGGCGCGTTCCGGGAGTTCGGGGCGCGCTTTTTTCTTGCGCTGGACCGGGCGGCTCTTGTCGCCGGGACGTGCCCGGGCGCCGGCTGCCAAGAGCGTGCGGGGCAGGCAGGGAGGCGGGCGGAAAAACCGGTGCCGCCCGGGCGGACGGCACCGATGTCGCTGCGACCGAACATGGGATGAGACGGGGCAGGCTGAGGCCGGCCGGTCGACCGAAGAATAGGCCAACCGACCGGGATCCGGCAGAACCGGCAGGACGGTCGCCCCTGAAATCGCAGGGGGTCGCGCCCCATGTTCCAAGGCTAAAAGCCACCACTCACGGAACACCGCCATTGTGCGACGTAACGTCAATTCGGGGAAGTAGGGGAATCCTTACCAAGCGGTAAAATCTTGCGAATTCGTGAAACATTTCGCAACTAAATAAGGGACCGTTTCCTGAATCCTGACGAATGCTGCCTGGACGATCAGCTGTCGAGTACGAAAATCTGGTTCTGGAAGGCCGCCTTGAGCACCGCCTGGGCCGTGGTTTCGACGCTGAGCGCCTCGCGCGCGAGGCGCAGATGTTTTTCCACCGTCGCCGGGGTCAGTTCCATCAGCAGCGCGATGTCCTGTACCGTCTTGCCATCGCCGACCCAGCCCAGCACCTCTTTCTGGCGCCGGGTCAGGGAGCGGCCGGGCGCGTCGTAGGGCAGGGTGAGAATGCGCAGGTGCACGATGTTGTTGAGCAAGACGATCTCTTCGCCGTGGGTCTGCCAGAGCGCGTCGCAGGCGGCCTGGTCCATTCCCGGCCGTGCGGTCAGCGCGATGGCGCCCTTGGTGCGCGGCGACATGGACTTGAAGCTGATCGAATAGCCGCAGGTGACGCCCATGGACGTGTTGAAGGCGACGACCTTGCGTTCCTGCGCGGTCAGCGTCTCGGTCGCCAGCATGTCGGCCATGACGCTCCAGGAACAGGCGCCTTCGTTGTCGAGCGCCCAGCGGACCATCGGGGCGTGATGATAGAGGCCTTCGCCGATGAAGACATCCATGTAGGCCGGAGACTGGTTGCTGAGCAGGACGAAATCATCCGGGTCGCCCAGCGACGTGGAGGTACGGTAGCGGGTAAAGCCGTAGATCAGACGGTCGAACCCGTATTCGGCCATCTGCGCGACATGGGTGTCCCACAGTTCCTCGATGCTGGGCGCATTCAGAAGCGCGTTGAGGCGGACGGGATCGATCATGGTCGTGCCTCGAGATGTCGCGTCATGGCCTGCAGCGCCAGCGTGTAGCCCTCTGCGCCGAAACCGCAGATCACGCCGATGGCGACGCGGGCGATATAGGAAACGTGGCGAAATTCCTCGCGGGCGTGGACGTTGCTGAGGTGCAGTTCGATCGTCGGGATCTGCGTGGACGAGATCGCGTCCATCAGCGCGATGGAGGTATGGGTGTAGGCGCCGGCATTGAGGATCAGCCCGTCATGGGTGCCGCGCGCGGCATGGATGCTGTCGACCAGCGCGCCTTCGCTGTTGGACTGGTC